>REEC01000131.1 GCA_007695285.1 Spirochaetaceae bacterium
AGTACGACAGGAGCGTATCGACCGACTCAAAACGCGCGATCAAAAACACGTCCTGCAACTCTTGTGTCGGTTCAATTACTGTGCCGCCGTTCTGGAGTTCCTGCGCGACCGCACGAAAAACTTCCGCAACGTGCATCTTGACCTGGACCAACGGGGGGCGGCGCGCGACGATATCGTTTGCGATCGCGTCCATCGTCCGGTCAAACTCTGCCCTGTCAAGCTCCGACAGCGCCGCAGTGAGTTCGTGCACCGCATCGAACGGTTGCCGATACTCCACGCTCTTTGACGGCCGAATTCGCGAGAACTCGATCACGTCACCACCACCGATAACAAAGCGGTAATCGAGCGCCGAACTCGCCTCGATATACGATGCCGGTAGTTCGAGAAGCGACTCGCGGAACAACCCGATCCCTACGGTTATGCCGGCAGAGTACCGAGCTGAAAGCTCGGTCGACAAAGTCTGGAAGTAACGAAGAATCGACGCGTGGTTCCGCGTTCGCGCTCCCGTAACGAACACCAACCGACTCTTCTGCACGCTCATGCGCCCATAGAGCTGGAATTCCGGGGTGTCGATCTTCTCGTAGGTGCGAAGCATCTGTTCCAGCGTATCGAACCCAAGGTCTTTGTCGACCTGTACGGCGACGGCGGCATATTCGCGCGCATCAAGTCTCAGGGCCGACTCCGCAGCGTGCAAATTCACTTCGGTCGGATCGGAAAATCGTCCCTGGAGCAGGTTGAATACGACGTAATCCTTGACTACCTCATGGTCTATTGTAGCCCGTTCGCTGAGAAACGTGATCTCTTCCATTATCGACCGAAACGACTCCCGGATCACGTCGAGCTCGTTTCCGACCGGAACCTCGGACGCACGAGTAAAACCTTTTATCTGAGTCGAAACTCGGTTAATCGCACCCCAGCTGTAGCGCATGAAAACAAAGATCAATGCACCGCCGAAAAACGTTATCGCTCCAAGCGCAAAAAAGAACGTCTTTCGGATCTCCCTGAACCGACCTTCGATCATATCGCTCGGAATGTACGATCTATAGTCCCACCCGTTATCGTCCGATGCGACGCGAATCGTTCGTATCTCGCCGCCGGCGGCGGCGTAACGCGGGCCGAACGAGAGTATCGGAGTGCCGGCTGCGTCGACGACAACAAGATTGTCGGTAACAAGCCCCACCTTCGTCGTGAGCAGTTCGGCAGCGTCCGCGGAGTCGATCAAAAAAACCACGTATCCGAACGGCTCGCCGATCCCACCGACCGGCAACGGAAAAGCGTTTGCCAGGATCGTCCGGGAATCTCCGCTGCCGAGCTGGATCGATTGCTCGGGAAGAATCGACGGCACACGTAGTCCCTCGAGCCACGAAACGAACTCGATCGGGTCGTACTGATAGAAGTGACTCAGAAATGTGCGAGCGGTATATGAAGTCGACGATGCGTACCAGATATGATGCGGAGGGAAGATCACGACAATCTCGTGGATGAATGAGTTTGTGGCGTTGAATTTACGGAGTTCGGACATGATCTTCCGACCGACTACCGGATTGATGTCGTGCTGCGCGCGTTGAACGTACTCGTTGTTCGAGAGCTGAAACGCGATGTTCGCGATTTGTGAGAAGTTCGTCTCGACGGATGACCGTATCTGCGTGAGACGGGACGCCCACTGCGCGTTGGTCTCGTCAAGATACGCGTGGAAATATCGGCCCGTCACGAGCACGCTCATCGAAACGAGTGGCAGCACCAATAATGAAATGTAAAAAGCGACGTACCGATAGAAAAGCGACCGGAACGCTGGGAAAATCTTCATCATCGTACCCGGAACCCGCAGTGTATTCGGAAACGGCCGTCGGTGGGCGTACCCACCGGCGGCCGGAATTCCTCATCTTACGAGACCCGCGGCTGAGCGTCAAACCGTGAGTGCGGCCGACACCTCCGCCGGTCGGTCATCGACCGCCGGCAGCGACAAACCGCTCGTACCGCGCCTGGAACGCACCGAGCACCTGTTCCGCACCCAGCGCCCGAAACCCTGCGATGTACTGATCCCAGTTACGGTCTATGTCGAGATCTCCGGTGATAAAACGCGCCATATTTTCGTTGATGTACAGGAGAATTCCCGGCCAGTACCGATTGATGATTGCCTCCTCGTCCGGAAGAGAGAAGTACTCATTCGGGAACCGCCTGTTGTCGTCGAAGTACGGCCTGAGTTTGTCTACCATCTCGGCCTGGGTGATCCAGCCGTACTGTGGTACCTGGGGGAGCAACTCGTTACTCCACCAATGCGAACCGATGTCGTACGCGTTTTGGTTCCGCCAATCGTTTCGCGACACTCCGTCCGGCGGTGAAAGAGGCTCGACGAACCCTTCATTGTTGACCTGCCAGGTCAACCCTTCCAGCCCTTCTTCGGCAGAGTAACCCCAATGCTCTCCGTCCATCCAGAGATCCAGCCAACGCACCGCGAGCTCCGGGTTTCGTGCCCTGGTCGAGACGAATCCCGTGGCAGGCGTGAAATTGGGCGTTGCGGTCGCGCGAGGCCACATCGCCGTGCCGGACCGTCCTCTCAACGGCGGCAGAATATCGTAAACCACGCCAGGATTCGGCGTCGGGTCCGTGAAGTCCATGTAGTACATGCTCACCATCCGGTCGACGACAAGCCATGACACATAATCGCGGAAGAAACCGACCATATGAACACCGTTAACCGTGGCCTTTGCCCTGAGTTGTTCGCGCCCCTGCGTGAAAGACTCCGGGTCGAGTAAGCCTTCCTCATACAATCGGTTGAAAAACTTGAGACCGTCGCGGAAGCCCGGTTGCATATGCCCAAGAACGACTTTTCCGTCTACGACCATCTGAGGATACACGACGCCCCATGGCCCAAAAAGCGCGATCCATCCGCTTATATCGTTGTCGGCCCCTGCCAATAAGGACATCGGGATTACGTCGTCACGCCCCGTCTGGTTCGGATCACCGGTCTTGAAAGCTTTGAGCACTTCGTAGAACTCGTCCGGTGTCTCCGGAACGTCAAGGCCGAGCCGATCGAGCCACTCGTAATTGATGTACGGTCGATCGCCGGCCGAACCCAGATCGATCCGTTGGCGATACATCGGAAATGAGTAGATATTGCCGTCCGGGTTCCGGAGGTACGGAACGAACTCGGGCGAGTAATCGAGTAGCTTTTGCAGGTTCGGCGCGTACTCCATGTACGGATCGAGCGCGATGACGGCCCCTCGCTCCGCGAGCGTCTGCGGAAGGTCGATACTATCGATGCTGTGCCAGAAGAAATCAGGGTAGTCCTGGCTTGCGAGAATCAGGTTGATCCTCTCGACGCGGCCGGACTGAGGGATCATCTGCCACTCGATCCGGACACCGGTCTTGCGTTCGACATCCTGAAATAGCGGCATATCGCCTAGCGCGCGCCCCGTCGGCAACTGAATCGCGGTCGCGGTCAGCGTAACGGGACTCGCGACGAGCGGAAGCCCGTCTCGATTTACCTCAATGGCTGCGGCCTTTGCCGCGCTCTCTTTCGCACCACCGGCAGTTGCTGTCATCGCTACCACCGATAGAGTCACCATGAACACCAAAACTCGTCTCATCATAACGTGTCTCCTTTTCTCCTCTCGAACTCTGTTCGGGAACTCCCACGCCTCAACGAGGCGGATACGTGCAGTTTCAAGCTCTTCACCCTTTCACCGCGCCCAACATGACGCCCTTGACGAGATACTTCTGGAGGAACGGAAAAATCAGAAGAACCGGCGCAGTGGCAACGACGATCAGGCCGTACCGGATTATTCCGGCAACCCGCATTCGTTCGTCCATCGACTCAACGTCCATCAACATCGCCATCTCACTCGACTCGACCCGCGTGAGGATGTCACGAAGAATCAACTGCAAAGGCCACTTACTCTGCTCCCGCAGGAAGATCAGGCCCTTGAAGAAGTCATTCCATTGCGCGACGCCGGAGAATAACATGATCACGGCAATAATGGCGGAGGAGAGCGGTAGAACGATGTGGAAGAAAAACTGAAGGTAGTTTCCACCATCGATCAAATGAGCCTCCCACAACTCGTCCGGTAGAGTCGTGGCAAAGTACGTTCGCGCGATGATCACGTTCCACGCACCGAACGAGCCCAACGCGATAATCACGAATCGTGTATTGTACAACCCAAGATTACGAACGACGAGATACAGCGGGACCAATCCTCCGGTGAAGTACATCGGGATCAAAACGAGGATCGTAAGGAATCGTCGCGCGAAAAACGTGCGTCGCGACAGCGCGAAGGCGTACGGTATCACCAGAGCCGCGCCCATCAATGAGCCGAAGCCCGAGTACACGGCCGAGTTAAAGTATCCGGAGAAAATCGTCGGATCTGAGAATATTTGCCGGTAGCCGTCGGTCTGAAAACCGACGAACCAAAAAAGATTCTCGCCACGCATCACCGCATCCGGGTCGCTGAAACTCGCAGTGATGATGAACCACAACGGAACAATCACGACGGCCACGGTGATCACCATAAACACCGCGATGAAGAGCTTGAGACCTATATCGTCGCGAAGGCCGAGCAATGGATTTTTCATCGTGGTCACCACAAAGCCTGCTGGCGTAACGCGCGGGCAGCGGAGTTCGCGCCAACGATCAGAATCAAGTTGATCACCGCGACGAACAATCCCGCCGCGGCGGCGTATGAGAAATCGCCTCGAAGAATACCTGTTTTGTACACGAACGTTTGAACCACTTCCGAGGTACGGATATTCAAATTGTTCTGCATCAACAAAATAGTCTGCCAGTTCAACGAAAGAAGCTGCCCGAGACGCAAAATGAGGATGATGACCATCGTCGGAACGATTGCCGGGATGTCGATGAACTTGACCCGCTGCCATCGCGACGCACCGTCGATCATCGCCGACTCGTATAACTCCGGAGGTACGCTCGTGAGCGTCGCGAGATACAGAATCGACGCCCATCCACACTGCTGCCAAACGTGCGAAGACGTCAAAATCGGAAGGAACCATCCCGGTGTCCCGAGGAAAAAAATCGGAGCGATGCCAAACCGCGCAAGAAGAATGTTGATGATCCCGGTACGGGGCGACGTAAACACCGTGATGATCCCGACGAGAACCACCGCCGAGATGAAATGCGGCGCGTACACGACCGTCTGATAAAACCGTTTGAACCGTTTGAGTCGCGTAGCGTTGGTTACCAGAGCGAAAATGATCGTGATCGGGAACGGGATCAACAACAGAACGACGGCAATCATCAACGTATTGCTCATGAGGCGCCAGAAGTACGGATACGTCACGAAACGGATGAAGTTCTCAGCCCCGACCCAGCGCGCGTTCCAGATCGTACTGCCGAACGTGAAATCCTTGAACGCGATCTGAACACCCCAAATCGGCGCGTACTCAAAAACCGCCAGATAGAGTAACCCCGGCAGACAGAGAATCAACAGTTGATAGTCGCGACGCAGTACCGATGACACCGTGTTTTTACCGGATCGTTTCGATGTCGCCATTTGTTCCGCACGTTTCCTGCTCATGCCTCGATTATTGGGGCGTTTTCGGCGACACGCAACATGTGGTTTTCGCAATTCATGTGTTGTTTCCGGAGCGCCGCCGGTATTCGGTCGGAGAAACACCGTGAACGATCCGAAACACCTTGTTCAAACGCTGCGCGTTGCCAACCCCACACAACGCGGCGATCTCTTTCGCAGAGCGGTTTGAGTGCTCGAGAAGATGGGCGGCTTTTTCCATTCGCAGGTTCCGCAGGAACACAATCGGCGTTCGGGCGGTAACCTCCCGAAAGATCCGGATCAAGTGGTTGTGGCTCACGTCGCACGCGCGCGCGAGCTCCTGGACCGAACACCCGAGTGAACCTTCGGCGTACGTTACGGCTTTCCGGAATATCTCGCGCGACCGGGACCCCGCCGCCAGGTCGTGCACGCGGCCCGACTCGGACGTGGCGACGTCTTCGGCGATCCTGTGAAGCATCAACCATGTCGCAGCCGACGCGCGCGCAGGATTGCCGCGGAAACACGAGACGATCTCTTCAAATAACTCGACATACGCGTTGAACCGGGACAGAGACTGGAAAACAACGACATCCGGCAAAGGTGGGTGATCGTCACATCGGAAGTGAATATACCTGTGGACTCGAATCCCGGTTCCGTAAAAAGTGCGCGGAGTGTCGGGAGGAATAACGACAATCGTACCGGGCATGAGTTGAACCGACCGGCTACCGTACTTCGCTTCGGCGTGATATTCGGACATATTGATGCTCCATAACCGACCGACGAAGTAACGTTGTTCTCTCTGTGAGCCGTGCCGCGACGTACCCGCGTTGACGACGGTCGGCGGCACGAGTGGCACGAGCGGCGCGATTTTGTCCATGTTGAAAATTGACCACAGAGCGATGATCGTGTCAATTCTATGAGCAAAGCGAACGTTGTAGAATCACGGCATATGAACTCAAAACCAAAAACCAAACCAAACATCATCTACGTGCTTGCCGACGACATGGGGTACGGCGACCTCTCGTGCCTGAACGAGAACTGCGCGTTTCCGACACCCGCGTTTGACCGGCTCGCGGCCGAGGGCATGACGTTCACCGACGCGCACGCGTCTTCGGCCGTGTGTACGCCGAGTCGGTACGGGATTCTCACGGGGCGGTACAACTGGCGATCGCGCCTGAAAAGCGGCGTGCTCGGCGGGTACTCGTCACCTCTGATCGAAGACGGACGCGACACCGTCGCGGCGCTCGTGAAGCGCGCGGGATACCGAACCGCGTGCATCGGAAAGTGGCATCTCGGGCTCGAGTGGTCGCGGACGACCGACGCGCCGGAGGCGCCGGATTTTGCGACGACCGACGGCATCGATTACGCGGGGCCGGTCAAGAAAGGCCCGACCGAGTACGGCTTTGATTACTTCTTCGGGATCGCCGCGTCGCTCGACATGCCTCCGTACGTCTACATCGAGAACGACCGCGCCACCGCGCTGCCGGACCACGAGACCGAAGGCACCGGGATGCGGATGTGGAGGAAAGGCCCGACCGCGCCTGACTTCCGTCATGAAGAAGTCCTTCCGACGCTGACCAAAAAGGCGCTCGAGTTCATCGACGACGCGGGAAAGGACCCGTTCTTCCTGTACTTTCCGCTTCCGGCTCCACACACTCCGATTCTTCCGGTCGGCGAGTTTGTCGGCAAGTCCGGCACCAACGCGTACGGGGATTTTGTCCTTATGTGCGACGACGTGATCGCGCAGATCCTCCGCCGGCTCGAAAAAAACGGAATCGCCGAGAACACGATCGTCGTGTACACGAGCGACAACGGGTGTTCACCCCGCGCCGACTACGAAGCGCTCGCAAAGTTCGGACACAACCCGAGCTACATCTTCCGCGGCACAAAGGCCGACATCTACGAAGGTGGTCACCGTGTGCCGCTCCTGGTGCGCTGGCCCGAATTGATTCGCGCGGGCTCGATATCGGACGAGACGGTCTGCCTGACCGACCTCTACGCGACCGTCGCCGATATACTCGGTCAAACGTACGCCGACGACGCGGCCGAAGACAGCGTGAGCCACGTGCCGATCTGGAGCGAAGCGGACCGCTCCGGCCCGGTTCGCGACGCGGTCGTGCACCATTCGATCGACGGTTCGTTTTCGATCCGGACCGGGAAATGGAAGCTTGAGCTCTGCCCGGGTTCCGGCGGATGGAGCGATCCAAGACCCGGCGAAGAGCCGGCCGACGCGCCGCCCGCGCAGCTGTACGACCTCGAGGCGGATATCCGCGAGCGCCGAAACCTTTTCGCCGAAAGACCCGACGTCGTCGAGCGGTTAACGGCACTGCTCGTCGATTACGTTCGAAACGGCCGAAGCACGCCGGGAGCGCCGCAGAAGAACACCGGCCCCGAACACTGGGAAAGACTGTGGTTCACGCCGGAATCGGGCTCATGATGTCCTATACGATTCCCGGTCGGATCGGTCGCGTCGTGTTACCAGTGGTGTTTAAAGAAGTTCCCCGCGTCTGCGTACGACGCGGTCAAGCTTTCGATCTCTTCCAACTGCGAGGCCGATAACGGCGAAAACGCTTTCGCGATCCGGACGTTTTCTTCGAGCTCGTTGATGCTCGATATCCCGACGATCGCCGTCGTGACCGGAAAGCTCAAGACGTACGACAAGGCGTGCTCCATCGATGTCAGACCTCCCTCGCGGAAGATCCGCCCGACCGCGGTGACTTTCATCGCGATCACGCCCATCTGTTTCTCGGTTGCCGCTTTGAGCAGCTCGGTCTGGAACGGCTGATAATGGACGTCTGCGGCGTTGAGAGACATCAACACGCTGTCGAACTCGTAACGGTTGATCGCGTCGAGCAGAACGGTGGGGTCCCGATGGCCGGAGATACCGACGAACCGCACAGCCCCCTCGTCCTGTAACCGCCGGGCGGCGCGAACAGCACCGTTCCGCGCGAGCGCGGCGTCGACGTCACCGCGCGTTCGGACATTGTGAATCTGATACAACTCGACCCGGTCGGTTTGAAGCCGCGACAAGCTCTGTTCGAAGAGCCGAAGCGTGCCGTCGTAGCTCCTGTCGTGCGTTTTTGTCGCGAGAAAAACCTCCGCGCGCCGCCGGCGCATTACCTCGCCGATGTTCCGCTCGCTCGAGCCGGCCCCATAGCGAGGCGATGTATCGATGTAGTTGACACCGAGGTCGATCGCGCGATCGATGATGGCGATCGCACGTTCGCGGTTGTGTCTCTGTTCGACAGTCGCCTCCCCCCCGAGGCTGAAAATGCCGATTCGTTCCCCCGTCCGACCGAGCATCCGCGTCGGCATCTGTGCCGTGTCGGCATCGGGTGAAACGTCTCCTCCGAATAGCGGTGTCACGCGGCGAATGCCGAGCCCCGCGACAACCGCGGCGCCGGCGCGCAGAAAACCTCTCCGTGTCATATCTCGTCCCGTCCCAATCGTCCAAACATACTTCCCTACCCTGCCCGGGATCACGCATCCCGATGGTATACCTTTATCGTACTTCGGTTTTTGCACCGCGTCAAACAGGATTTATCGTCGGATAAGTCGGTAGCCGCCCCCCCTTCATGCACACCGTCAATCCCTCGTGTTCGCAAAACCGCACACGAGATTCGGTATTCGCGTATTGCCGTTCGTCTGTTTTCCGCGATAATAGGCAGATGGTGTCAATTCGCAGGAACCAGCTGGGACGGAATGGCCCCGAGATCCCACCGATCGTATTCGGCACGAGCGCGTTCGGAAACCTGTACGCGATTATCGAACCGGAACGGAAGCGAAGTATCGTCTCGGAGTGTCTTGCCCACGTCGATGCTCCGGTTGTGTTCGATTCCGCCGGGAAGTACGGCGCGGGCATGGCGCTCGAGAGTCTTGGGGCGATCCTTGCCGAGCTCGGGGTGCCGCCGTCGGACGTCATAATCAGCAACAAGCTCGGCTGGCGGCGCACACCGCTGACCGGCCCGGAGCCGACTTTCGAGCGCGGTGTTTGGTTCGGGCTCGAACACGACGCGGTCGCGGATATCTCGTACGACGGAATCCTCCGTTGTTTCGACGAAGGCTGTGAGTTGCTCGGCCACTCGTACGTCCCGCAGCTCGTCTCGGTCCACGATCCCGATGAGTACCTCGCGGGCGCCGGCGATCCGTCCGACCGGCGGAGACGCGTGGACGACGTGCTCGGCGCGTACAACGCGCTCTTTGAGCTGAAGGCGAAAGGATTGGTCCGCGGCGTCGGAATCGGCTCGAAAGACTGGAAAGTGATCGAGAGCCTCTGGTCCGAGGTGACGTTCGATTGGGTGATGCTCGCGTGTTCGTTTACCGTGTTTACGCACCCGCCTGAGTTACTGGCGTTCATCGGTGAACTCCGGAGCGCCGGCGTCGGAATCATCAACTCGGCCGTCTTCAACGCGGGTTTCTTGACCGGCGGCGAGTACTTCGATTATCGGGTCCCGGACCCGACCGCCGAGCGCCCGTTGTACTCGTGGCGAGAGACGTTCCACGGTCTCTGCGCGGAACACGGTGTAAAACCGTACGACGCGTGTATCGAGTTCGGGCTCTCGGCGCCCGGTATCGCCGCGTTATCGCTGAACACGTCGAAGCCGGCGCGTGTGAAGGACAACGTCGACGCGGTTTCGCGCTTGGCGCCGGGCGAGTTCTGGGCCGCGATGAAGGAAGCCGGTCTGATCGCGAAGGAGTATCCGTATCTTCCGAAGAATATGTGAACCGCAAAGAACGATGAAAATAGATCAAGATCACGGAGGGAAACGATGAATCGTAACGTAGAAATTCCTGACGGACCGTTCCGGCCGGACTGGGACTCTCTCGAGAACTACTCGGCGCCACGCTGGTACGAGGACGGTAAGTTCGGAATCTTCATCCACTGGGGCCCGTACTGCGTACCGGCTTTCAACAATGAGTGGTATCCACGAAACATGTACCTCCAGGAGTCGCCGGTTTTTGAGCATCACCGCGCGACGTACGGCGATCACCGCGAGTTCGGGTACAAGGACTTCATCGACCGGTTCACCGCGGAGAAGTTCAACGCGGTCGACTGGGCGATCTTGTTCCGCAGATCCGGCGCACGGTTCGTGATGCCGGTCGCCGAGCACCACGACGGCTTTGCGATGTACGACACCGAACTGTCGGACTGGAACGCGAAAAAAATGGGCCCAAAACGCGACATCGTCGGCGAGCTGGCTCAGGCGGTTCGCGATCAGTGGCTCGTGTTTGGCCTCTCGAGTCACCGAGCCGAACACTGGTGGTTCTTCGACGGCGGCATGAAGTTCCCGTCCGACGTCCGCGATCCACGCTTCGCCGGCCTGTACGGCCCTGCGCAGCCGCGCGATACTCAACCGAACGAGGAGTTCCTCGACGACTGGCTCGCGCGTACGTGTGAACTCGTCGACAAGTACCAGCCGCAGGTCGTGTGGTTTGACTGGTGGATCGAGCAGCCCGCGTTTGAACCGTACCTCAGGAAGTTCGCCGCGTACTACTACAACCGCGGCGCGCAGTGGGGAAAAGGCGTCGCGATCAACTACAAGAACGAGTCGTTCCGCAAAGGCAGCGCGGTGTTCGACGTCGAGCGCGGCCAGCTCGACGACGTGCCGCCGATGTTGTGGCAGACCGACACGTCGGTCTCGCGCAGCTCGTGGTGTTACGTGAACGATCACAAGTACAAGGATACCGGTGAGATCGTCCGCGACCTGATCGACATCGTGAGCAAAAACGGTGCGTTGCTGTTGAACATCGGGCCAAAACCCGACGGCACGATTCCCGAACCCGAACAAAAGATGTTGCTCGAGATCGGCTCGTGGCTCGGTCAAAACGGTGAGGCGGTGTACGATACGCGCCCGTGGACGGTGTACGGTGAAGGCCCGACCGCCGTCACGTCGGGAGGATTCACCGACAAGAGCGCGAAGTCGTTCACCGCGCGCGATATCCGCTTCACCCGGAAAGGCGAGACCGTGTACGCGACGATTCTCGCGAAACCCGAGAACGGCGTCGTGACGATCAAGAGCCTCGGCACCGACCTCAGGCTGTACCGACACTCGATCGGCAAAGTCGAGCTTTTGGGATACACCGGCAACGTCAAGTGGAGCCACGGCGCATCCGGACTCCGCGTAACGATCCCGGACGACGCGGACGGCGAACACGCGTGGGTCGTGAAGGTTTCTCCGAAGAAGTAGGGTATATGGAGCGGCCGAACATCGTTTTCATCAT
>REEC01000190.1 GCA_007695285.1 Spirochaetaceae bacterium
GGGCCGGTTCCGAACGCAGAGAAGGCCGCGTACGCAGGGAATTCAGGATATACGGAGTTCGTGGACCGGCTCGCGCGGCGGACGCCGTTGGGTCGTGTCGGTACTCCTGACGAGTTCCGCGGTCCCGTCGTATTTCTGGCGAGCGAGGCGTCGAGCTATATCACCGGACAGGTCTTGTTCGTCGACGGCGGCTGGACGTCCTGGTAAGAGCGCGCGGCGCTCTTACGGTTTTCCGAAGAGCCGCAACGCGTTCCGCGAGAAAATATCTTCAAGCTCCGACGAGGTGAGTCCGACCATATCGGCCGCGTGTTTCTGACACCTGAGCTGCTCGTACACGACGAACGTGCACCGGCTATCGCAGTGTTCAAGCGCTTCCTTCGGCGTGTACGCTTCCCAACCGTACCCAAACGTTATGTACTTCGTTCGGGCGAGTCCGGCGGCGACATTGTCGGACCCGAACAGGATCTTTTTTCGGTCGAAGTGCTTTAGAAGTAGATAGTGCGAGTACGTGTCGTTTACAGCCGAGGTGTCGACAAAAACGTTCTCCATCGTCGCGAGCCGGTGCACAGAGTGTTCGAGGTGAGCGGAGTTAAACGCGCGCGCGCAATGCGCGAGGATCCACGTCATCCCCGGGTACAGAGTTGTGAATCGCTTTAGGTCGTGTAGGTTGTCCTCGTCGGCCGGGCCCGTTTCCTTCGAGAGGTGCATCATCACGGTCAAGTTGTGGTCGTTCGCGACCTCCATGAACCGCTCAGGGAAGAAATCCGTGATCGCGCCGTTGCGTGGATCGTTCGCGAACACGCGGTACGGTTTGAGAACCCGCACTCCGTCGCGTTTCACTCGTGTCTCGACCTCCTCCTTCGACATCGCGGGCGTGACGAGCATCGTCGGCACGACCGGAAGCGGAATGCCCACCGCGTGATTCTTGATCTGATCGATGACCCAGTCGTTATGGCCGTCAAAATCGATATCGCGGAGAGGCGTTGGAAGAGGAACGTATCCGAGCTTGCGGCCCGGCCAGATCGCGCGAGACCATTCGTCAAGATCCCGAAGAGAGATCTCCCATCTCAAAGGCGAGTCGTGTTGCGTGTTTCTGCCTTCGTGCGCGTTGCTCCAGATGTGCGTGTGCGCGTCAAAAACGGTATCGGGGACAAAATCCGCGAGCTCGTTTCGCCAAATTTTCTCGTCGAGATCCGTTAATTTCAACTCGGGTTTCATGTTCGCACCTCTTTGCGTGACCGAATTAGCATTCTGAGTGACCCGTGAGTCCAGTCGGCGAATCTTTACACGATATCGCGCAACCGTGCAACCCGAATCGCTGCGAGCGAAGGAGCGCCCTGTCGTGGTTATTCCGGTCGTCTACGTGGTCTGCTCGGGTTTTCGTGGTACATCGGCGATTCCGATTACGAAATTGGGTATAACAATGCTACCAATTTCGTTTTTTTTATTGACAGAAGCAAAACACCGCTGCTAAACTCAGGCACGTTAGGCGTCTGGACATGTCGTTCGGACAACGTCTCCGACGCCGCGCAAATTCCAATAGGAGGGTATAAGTATGCGATTTGTGAAAACAGCAGGTCTTGTTCTTCTGATCTGCCTCGTAACGGTCGGCCTTGTTTTCGCGGGTGGGAAACAGGAGGAGACGGTCGCTCCCGCAGCCGCCGCCGTCGCGGTAGAGTCGAGTGACCTCGGCCTCGGTATTTGGGCGTCGCCTGCGGAGTTCCAAGCTGCGACCGGCAGGACCGTCACGCAGTTCAACGAGGCTCCGATGCTCGCGCAGCAGGTAGCGGAAGGGAATCTGCCTCAGGTATCCGAGCGTCTCCCAGCCGAGCCGATGGTCGTCAGCCCGACGGATCAGATCGGTCCGTACGGGGGGACGCTCAACTTCGCCGTCACAACCGCTCCGGAAGTGATTTTCTGGACGCATGAAGGCTTCACGGCGTTTAACCCTGACGGTTCGGGCGAGACGGTGCCGAGCGTGGTGCGCTCGTTCGACTGGAGCAACGACAACCGGACCGTTACGTTCCGGTTGAGAGAAGGACTGCGATGGAGCGACGGTGAGCCGTTTACAACCGAGGATGTTCAGTTCTGGTGGGAAGACGTCGTCCTGAACTCTGACTTAACGCCGACACCGCATAGCCTTTTGAGCGTGGGCGGGGAGCTCGGAACGTTGGCTGTTGTTGATCGGTACACCTTTACGATGACGTTCGTCGAGCCGTACCCGATCTTCACGATGTACCTCGGCAGTTGGGGGTTTCCGAGAAACTCGGTTCTCCGGCCGAAGCATTACCTCAAGCAGTTTCACGTAGACTATGCGGACTCCGCGGAGCTTGATAGGATCATGCGCGCGGAAGGGCACTCGGTCTGGACCGATTTGTTCGACAACAAATCTGAGCGACACAACCCGGAGCTCCCGTCGATGTCGCCGTGGATTCCGACGGCCTGGGACACCGAGCCGGTTCAGCGATGGGTTCGCAACCCGTACCACTTTCGTGTCGACGTGAACGGAAACCAACTCCCGTACGTGGACGAGATTCTCTCTCACAGACTCTCCGACTCGGAAGCCGTCGCTTTGAAGCTCATGTCCGGCGAGCTCGATTTTGCGCGTCTTGGATTTGCCGGCGGTATGGCGAATATGCCGCTTCTCCGCGAAAATATGCAACGGGGAGGGTTCAATCTTGACCACACCGGTCAATGGATGCCGAACTCGTTCGCGAACATCATGTTTAACTTCACGCACGTCGATGAGCCTGCGGTCTCGGAGCTGTACCGGGACGTACGGTTCCGTCGGGCACTCTCGACCGCGATCGATCGTGAGGAGATCAACGACATCATCTACAACGGCCAGATGGTCCCGTCCCAGGTCGCTCCGTTCCAGGGGCCTCCGTTCTACGGTGAGTCCGATAAGTTCCTTGTGTACACGCAACACGATCCGGATCTCGCGAACCGTCTTCTCGACGAGATCGGGCTGACCGCGCGCGACCGCGAAGGCTACCGCCTCGGTCTCGACGGACAGCCGCTACGTCCGATCATCTACGCGACTCTCGCATGGCCGGTCGAGACGGTCGAGGTCATGGAACTCGTGCGCGAGCACTGGGATCGAGTCGGAATTCGCGTCGCCGTTCGCGGCGAGGCAGGTCCGCTCTGGGCGGCACGGCATAACAACAACGAGCACGACATGTCCGCGCGTGGCGCTCACCTCGGTGGTGGTCCAGTCCACCCGACCCTGAACCAAAACGCGTTCGCGTTAGGCGGCTGGCAATGGGCACCCGAGTGGGCGCGATGGCTCGACTCGAATGGTCAACAAGGCTTTGAGCCGCCGGACGACGTCAAGCGTCTGCGCGAGCTTCACGCGATGATCCTGCGCGAGCCGGACCTCGATCGACAAAACGAGCTGATCAACGAGGCGTACCAGATTCATATGGACAATCTCTGGTCGATCGGTATCGTGCGGGATAACCCGTTGGTTGGACAGCAAAGAATCGTGAACAACCGAGTGAAGAACGTTGCGCCCGAACAAGCCGGTGAGCCCGACTCGGGGTATTTTGCTCAGGTCACAGTTCAGCAGTAAGAACGTGTGACAGGCGGGGGCTCCGGGGCGATTCCGGAGCCTCCACACACGCGGTCGTGGTGGCTCGGGACGTCCCTGCCGCCACCGGTCGCGTGTGATAGTACGCGCGCGCCGGCGGGTTTCCCACACGCCACAAGTAAGGGCTTTTTCTTGAGGGTGTTTCCGGTGGTTTCGGCCGGCATCCTTGTGAGAATGTCGCTGTGCGCCCGGTTTAGTTTGTTTGCTCCGCCTTCAGGTTGAACCGTTTGGAGGATGAAGATGCTGGGATTTCTGGCTCGAAGAGCGGTGCTCATGGTCGCAACGTTGATCGTGGTTTCGATGATCGCGTTCATAATCATCGAGCTTCCGCCGGGGAGCTTTCTCGACGCCTACGTGAGCCAGCTGATGTCCGACGGAAGAGCGATAGATGAGTCGGAGATCGCGTCGCTTCGGTCTTTTTACGGGCTCGACGATCCGGCTTACGTCAGGTACTTTCGGTGGGTCGGTGGGATAGTTCTTCGCGGTGATCTCGGACGGTCGCTCGAGTGGAGACAGCCGGTACGCAACTTGATCGCAGATCGGTTGCCGTTCAGCTTTGCGATCTCGCTCGCGAGCCTCGTTGTCGTTTTCGCGATCGGTGTGCCGATAGGAGTGTTATGCGCGACAAAGCAGTACTCGATTTCGGACTACTTTTTCACGTTTGTTGGGTTTATCGGGCTTGCGGTCCCCAACTTTCTCCTGGCGTTGATCTTTCTCTGGCTGTACTTCGACGCGACCGGTCGCGCCGCTGTCGGGCTTTTTTCGGCTCAGTACGCGGTGGCCCCGTGGAGTTTCGGTAAGTTCTTGGACTTGCTCCGACACCTTTGGGTTCCCGCGCTGATAACCGGAACGGCAGGTACAGCCGGGTTGATCCGCGTGATGCGCGCGAACCTCCTCGACGAGTTGCAGCGGCCGTACGTCATGGTCGCGCGAGCGAAGGGGCTGACCGAACGCAAGCTCTTGTACAAGTACCCGTTCCGGATCGCGATGAACCCGGTTATCAGCACGATTGGGTGGACTTTGCCGAACCTCGTGAGTGGTGAGCTGCTTGTCTCGCTTGTGCTCGGATTGCCGACG
The DNA here is from genome assembly GCA_007695285.1 of Spirochaetaceae bacterium. GTDB lineage: Bacteria > Spirochaetota > Spirochaetia > DSM-27196 > PXBQ01 > PXBQ01. The sequence goes on from REEC01000190.1 coordinate 4,667, forward strand.
ATCGCGCCGTTGCTCGTGACCGCGCTGCTCCACCAGGACATGTACCTCGCCGGGAGTATCGTGATGATTCTGAGTGCGTTGACGATTATCGGGACTTTTGTGTCCGACTTGTTGTTGGCGTGGGTCGACCCGAGAATTCGGGGCGTGTATTGATGCGTGGGAGAAAAAAATGAGTGATGACACGACCGCCACGTTCGGCGGTGCCGACGGCGTTGCGATAAAAAAAAAGGCAGGAGAGAAACTATTCGTAGCGTCTCAGTGGCAACTGTTTGTCTGGAAGTTTTTTCGGCATAAAGTTGCGGTTGTATCGGTCGTGCTGCTTTTAGTGCTGTACATCGTCTGCGTCTTCGCGGAGTTCTTCGGTCCGTACGATCCGAGGGACACCGACCGAGCCTTCCTGTTCGCACCGCCGACGCGGATTCGTATGTTTCATGAAGGCCGGATCAGAAGACCATTCATCTACCCGCTCGTTCCGGGTGTCGATGAAATCTCGATGCGAAGAATCTACACACCCGATACGACCCGGACAGTTCCAGTTCGTTTGTTCCACCGGGGGGACCCGTACAAGCTTTGGGGTGTGTTTGAAAGTGACCTTCGACTTTTTGGCGTCGAGGAAGGGAAGCTTTTTCTTATGGGCGCAGATCCGCGCGGGCGCGACGTTTTTACGCGCACGCTTCACGGAGGGCGGCTTTCGCTCTCGGTAGGCCTCGTTGGGATCGCGATGAGTTTCGTGATCGGAATCGTGATGGGCGGGTTGTCGGGGTACATCGGAGGCGTACTCGACTTGATCGTGCAGCGTATCATCGAGTTTGTTCGGTCAATTCCAACGCTCCCTCTCTGGATGGGGTTGAGCGTCGCGTTGCCGCCGCACTGGTCGGTAGTACGGGTTTACTTTGGGATTGTTTTGATACTGTCTCTGATGACGTGGACCGGGCTCGCGCGCGTTGTGCGCGGGAAGTTCCTGTCGTTGCGCGAGGAAGACTTTGTGCTCGCCGCGCGACTATGCGGCGCGCGCCAAGGACGCATCATTTTCCGGCAAATGCTGCCCTCGTTCTACAGTTACATCATCGCGTCGCTCACGCTTTCGATACCGGCGATGATCCTCGGCGAGACATCGTTGAGCTTTATCGGTCTTGGTCTTCAGGCTCCCGCCATCAGCTGGGGCGTCCTGCTTCGCGACGCGCAACAGCTGCAAGTTCTCGCGCACACTCCGTGGCTCGTGACTCCAGCTCTATTCGTGATCGGTTCGATACTCGCGTTCAACTTCGCCGGGGACGGTCTGCGCGACGCAGCCGATCCGTACGCGCGCATTTAGAGAGGTTTTTCATGAACGATGCTCCGCTCTTGGTGAGCGTTGAAAATTTGAGCACTCACTTCTTCTCGAAAGAAGGGACCGTCAAGGCGATCGACGGCGTCTCGTTCGACGTGCGACGCGGCGAAAGCCTCGGGATCGCCGGCGAGAGCGGCTGCGGAAAGAGCGTTACCGCACAATCGATCCTGCGAATTGTCCCGCGGAACGGACGTATCGTGAACGGGCGGATCACGCTCCATCGCGCGGACGGCGATCTCGATCTTACGACTCTTGATCCGACCGGACCCGAAATACGCTCGATCCGTGGGAAGGAGATTTCGATGATCTTCCAGGAGCCGATGACGTCTTTCAGCCCGGTGCATAGTATCGGGAATCAGATAATCGAAGTTATACGGCTTCACCAAAACGTCGACGCGAAAGAGGGGCGTAACCGTGCGGTCGAGATGCTGCGTGCGGTCGGTATGCCGAAGCCCGAACAGACGATCGATGCGTACTCCTTTGCGCTGAGCGGAGGACAAAGGCAGCGCGCGATGATCGCGATGGCGCTTGCGTGTAATCCAAGTCTCCTGATCGCCGATGAGCCGACCACGGCCGTTGACGTCACGATACAAGCTCAAGTTCTAGATCTGGTCAAAGATCTTCAGACGCGCATGACGATGGCGATGATCATCATCACGCACGACCTCGCGGTGATCGCGGAAGTCTGCGAGCGCGTCGTGATCATGTACCTGGGACACGACGTTGAAAGAGGGACGGTCGAGGAAGTTTTTGAGAAACCTCTTCATCCGTACACCGAAGGGCTTCTCAACTCCGTCCCCCGACTTGGTGAGGGATCGACCCAGAAAATCGACGCCGTTCGGGGCGTTGTGCCGAGCGTGTACGAGCTTCCGGCCGGGTGTCCGTTTCACCCGAGGTGCAAATACGCTATCGACGGCGTGTGCGACCGCATCTCTCCGCCGAGAGTTGAAGTGTCACCTGGGCGCCACGTGATGTGCCATCTCTACGGAGACGGTACCGGCGAGAAGGAGGAATAATGGCTACGGCTCACCAGGATACACTGCTCGAAGTAACGGATCTCTGCAAACACTACGTTCTGACTCGGGGCGTCTTTAAACGCGCAGTCGGGATCGTGAAGGCGGTCGACGGCGTGAGTTTTTCGGTGAAGCGCGGAGAGATTCTCGCGCTTGTCGGCGAAAGCGGGTGCGGCAAGACAACGACGGGTCGGTGCGTAATGCGTGCCGTGGAACCGACCTCCGGATCGATCCGCTTCCGGATCGATGAAGAAATGGTCGAGATGACGGACCTCTCCACCGGAGAGCTACGTGAGGCGTGGAAGGCGATGGGAATGGTTTTCCAGGATCCGTACTCGTCGCTCAATCCGCGAATGAACATTCTCGAGACGGTGGGCGAGCCGTTCCACGATCACGGGCTCGTGACAAACCGTCGCGAGATGGAAGACCGGGTCGCCGAGTTGCTGCGCGAGGTCCGGCTTGACCCCTCGTACATGATGCGGTATCCGCACGCGTTCAGCGGAGGGCAGAGGCAGCGCATCGCGATTGCGCGGGCTCTTGCGCTTCGGCCGAAACTCGTCGTCGCCGACGAGGCCGTATCGGCGCTCGACGTCTCGGTACAGGCCCAGCTCTTACAACTCCTCAAGGATCTCCGGGATCGGTTTGATCTCACGTATCTTTTCGTTGCGCACAATTTGGCGGTGATCGAGTACATGAGCGACCGAATCGCGGTGATGTATGTCGGCAAGATTGTCGAGATGGGGAACACTGCGGACGTCTACGCGCGTCCCCGACACCCCTACACCGAAGCTTTGATGGCCGCAATCCCGAAACTCAACCCGAAAGCGCGCATCGAGAAACGCGAGAAGTTGCTTAAGGGCGAAGTCGCGGACCCCGCGAACCCGCCGAGCGGGTGTTACTTCCATCCAAGGTGCGCGTATGCGCAGGATATCTGCACTGCACAGGCACCACCACTCGTAAACATGGCGGCCGAGGGCGAGAGCGAGCACCTCGCGGCGTGCCACTTCGCGTCGGAGCTCACCCTCTCGGGGGTCCCGGAGGGTGAACGGCGGGAGCCGTATGCAATCCAACACGACGCCTCCAAGACGTAAGCGTACCCGGTTCCTTTCGCGATACGTGTTCGGCCACTGGCCGGAAAACGAGGAGGAGGAGTACGACGCCGACGAAGAGCAACGCCGGGGTCGGGCGAAGTGGAGGTTGAGCGCGGGAATCGTTCTGCTCTTCATCGTTGGTTTCGTACTGGTCAACACCGGGCGTCTCGGCGGCCCGGTAGGTGAGGCATCAGAACTGCCGCCCGATCTCGTCGTAAGCTATCCGTTCCGGCTCCGGGCGCAGATCGAAGAGGCGATAGGCGCGGTCACGCCCGAAGGGTACGCCCGCGTGCGCCAGATCGCGTTCGACGGCAACGACGAAGCGTACCCCGTCGTCTCGATCGCGTCCGAGCCCGAGCACGACATGCTCGCGGACGCGATCAGCGTATTCCACGTTTTGTTCTCCGACGAGCGGACCGAGCTTGCGAACGTTTTTTTCTCGTGCCGTACGCCGAGCCTCTTTCGCGGGGGCCGATACACGCGCGTTTTTACGGTTGTTCTCTCGCGGGAGACGTATGACCGGTACGCGACGGCCGGGCTCACGCCCGACCGCCTCCCGACGATAGCCGATTACATCTATCGGACCGAGTGCGAGTAACCCGTCCGGACGCGGTCAGTCACGTCGCAGTTCCGCGAGGTAGATCGACGACGGCGCAAGAGACGTCCCACTTCCTTCGTGACTCGAATAGTACGAGAGAAGCGCGTTCGTGTCGTCGATCGCGACGAAACCCGGATACGATGTGTCTCCTCCGCTCGGCAGCTCAGCGATCTCGTGAAGGTCATTCTCTTCGAGCCACCAGAGGGCGGTCACCGGAGCCGTGTCCCCGATCTTCTTCCGTCCGCCGACGATGTATCGGTCCCCCCATTTCGCGAGCATCGGTCCACCGATCTGGCACGGGAGTTCATGACGCTCCCATTCGGAGTACGGCGGCGCCGCCCGTAGGATATGCGCGTTTCCGCCCACGGCGTAGTTTCGCGCGATAGCGAGGATTGAGCCGTCGGGTTCGAACAAAAACGCGGTCTCGTCGCCGTATGTGCGTGAGAAGAAACCCGCGTCCGAGAACGAAAGCCCGTCGGTGCTCTTCATCAGAACCGCCTCGGTGATCTCTCGCTCGAGCTCCGGCGATACGTCGGTCGCGAAGTCGCGTATCCTTCGGCCGACAAGGTACGCCGTCTCGCCGAGTGCGGCGGCCCGCCAGATGTAATATCCGTGCGTTCCGTCCAGGGCCTTCGGGCCGTTCCAGTGGATTCCGTCGGAACTCCACACCGCGTACCCGAGCTGGTCGTTCATCTCGGTGCGCCGTGAGTCCGTCGGGTCGACGAGCCACGTACCGGAGTACACGAAGAGTTTCTCGCCGAAAACGAGGAAGTGCGGATCACGGACGTCGCGTTGCTCGACGCTGAACGAGAACACCTCGGTCCACGAAGAACCGTCGTCGCTCGCGAGGACTATTACGCGGGACGTTGTGAACAACATGTGTCCGTCCGGGCAGGTCCGGAACGTCAGGTAGTACCGTCCGCGAAAGCTGCAGAGGTCGGTAAATGCGTTGTGATTCGCGTCGGTGTACGCGATCCGGATGTTCCCTACTGTGAGTTCTGTTTTCATTTCTATCCTCCAAAGATTTATGGTTCTCGTCTGACCGGCTCTGATTGCCCCCGGCCGGTTTTCCCTGAACAAACCCGCGTACCGCTCATATCGCGATGATCTCGGAATCCTTCCGGCATCGGTCCAGTACCTCCATCACCTCGAACGTGCTCTCGATCGGGACAAACGGAGGTTCGTTCCTGGCGAAGTACGCGTAACACGTGTCGTAAAACTCCACCGCGTACTGCGGCGTTACCGCAAAACTCCGCGTCTTCCACGGAATCGGTGCGCTCTGGTCATACAACCGGCCGGGGGCTTTGAGCTCAGAGATCAACGTGAGCGGTGGAAGCTCCTCCGGGAGCACGTATACGGCTTCGAACGCCGCGGCACCGTCGGAGTTACGGCGGTACGTGAGCGTTCCGTACTTCCCGAAAATCATCCACGGCGAAATCTCGTGCGTGGAGGCCTGGTTTATATCGAGGTCGAGCAGGACCCCGGTCGTGGTCTTGATAACGATCTTCACGACGTCGTCGGCGTCGCCGAGGCTCGCGATCCTGTACCGGTGGCACCGGACCGAGTCCGCGGCGCCGCCGAAAAGAAACATGATCTGGTCGATGAAGTGTGCGCCGTAGTTGTTGAGCATCCCTCCACCGTACCTGAGCTGGGACTGCCAGTCAGAGCGGCGCGTGTACCGGGACGTCGCGCGCTTAACCATGTAGACCGGGCCGAGGATGCCGAGCTCGAGGATCTCCTTGATCACGCCGACCTCGGGTACAGCCCGGTGCGGTTGGTACACCATGAGCTTCCGTCCGGTTTCGCGTCGAACCGCGTCGATCTCCCGGGCCTCGTCGAGCGTGGCTGCCATCGGTTTGTCGAGAAAGACATCGGCGCCCGAACGCATCGCCGCAATCGCGTGTTCGGCATGCAGGTGCGTCGGCGATGCGACGACGACCAAATCGGGATTCACGTGGCTTAGCATCTCTCGATAATCCGCGTAACCGCGGACTCCGTAATCGCGGCGCGCCTCATCGATGCGCTCCTGGTCAAGGTCTACGACGGCCGCCAGGTCAAAGCCGTCGTGCGCGGACACTTCCGGAACATGATACTGCCATCCGATGCGCCCCAAACCGATAACTGCCGTTTTTACCATTCCGGAATCGCCTCCCGTTAATTCGGTCGCGGTCCACTCATCCTGGAGCACCACATGCTCCGCGCCCATTTTTACCGAACCTGCAGCGCGTAGACCTGCGCGTCCGATAGCTCGAATCGCAGGCAGACGTCTCGATCGGTCAAAAACGCGAGATCCGGGTTATCGTTCCACGTAACCGTCGCCTCTATCTCGTCGCCGAATATCGTGTCGCAATCCGCGATCGAGAAACCCGGAACCGCGGTTCCGTCGACGTCTTGTATGCCGACACGGACCGAGCCAGGCGCACCGGTCGAGTAGTTGATCGTGAGCCGAGTCCCATCGAAACGAATCGGTCGCGTTGTGAACTCCCCTCCCGACCGGGAAGCGGAGATGGCGGCGAATCGGTACAGCGGTACCGTCACGCGTCGGATGCGCATGTCCTCCCACGTGTAGTTCTCGGCTACGTACATCGAGAACTCATCGCCGGTCCTGAGTATTCCACGCAACGTGATCAGCGAACGCTGCGTCCAGCAGTGTGAGTTCAAGCCCGCCGGAACCCAGCTCTGGAGGAACGGGCGGTCCCAGTTGACTCCGTCGCGGCTCGTCATCATCACGTTATCGGAAACCCCGACTTTCGGGTGTTCTTTGACTTTATGCCGTTCGTGCATGAAGCGCATCGGGAACGAAAAGTACATGTGCTCCGCGCCGGGGCAGAGGGTCGTTGCATTTGTGTAGAGATGTTCGCGCGGTACGCGTGCGGAGTACCCGTTCGGGACCGGATCGCTCCAACGGATGAAATCGTCCGAAACGCTGCTCTGTATCGCGCGCACCCCCAACGAGAGATCCGACACGTCATTCGTGAGATCGAAATACCGC
>REEC01000230.1 GCA_007695285.1 Spirochaetaceae bacterium
CGATCATCACGCGGAGCCTGCTCTGCCCCTCGGACCGACCACCTGCAAACGCAGGAAGCGTTAACACGAAAAACACGCCGATAACTGCGATAATCCGTGACATCGTCTACTCCTTGAGCGACCCGATCAGGGCCCCTTTCACAAAGTGTTTCTGCAGGAACGGAAAAGCGATGAGGACCGGCGCCGTCACGAACATGATGGCGCTTGCCTTCACCGATTCGACCGGGATATCGTCGGCCCGGCCGAACACGACCGTCGGCCCGTAACCGATCCCTTCGGTTATGAGCTGTTGAAGACGGAGTTGCAGCGTATACTTGTCCGGATCCTGGATGTAGATCAACGCCTGGAAGAACTGGCTCCAGTGGCCGACCCCGTAAAAGAGCGCGAGCGTCGCGATGATCGGAGTGGACAGGGGAACGATGATCCGCATCAGGATGCCGAGCTCGCTCGCGCCGTCCATTCGAGCGGATTCCGCCAGGCTCGCCGGGATACCGGAGAAGTACGTCTTCATGAGAATAAGGTTGAACGTCGCGATCGTCCCGGGCAGGATGAGCGCCCAGACGGTGTCCAGAAGCCCGAGCGCCCGAACCACCATGAAGACGGGAATGAGCCCGCCGCTGAAAAACATCGTAAAGAGGATCAACAGCCAGATCACGCGCCGGCCCACCAGATCGGGCTTTGAAAGCGGATAGGCACCGAGTGCGGTGACCATCACGTTCACCGACGTGCCGAGAATCGTCAGGTAGACAGTGAACGCGAGCGCGCGCATCATCGCCGCGCTCGCGAACACAGTCTGGTATCCGCGCAGTTGAAGGCCGACCGGGACCAGCCCCACGCGACCGGAAAGGATCGCGCCCTCCGAGGAGAACGACAGCGCGGTCACGTGAAGCATCGGAACGAGACACGCGACCGCGACCAGCGTCAGGAGAACGACGTTGACCGCATCGAACCAGGTAGTCGGATCGCGTCGCGTAACCATCAGAAAAGCCCCTCGCCCTTGATTCGGTTGCTCAACCAGTTGGCCGTCAATAGAAACAGGAAGTTCACGACCGACTGGAACAGCCCGACCGCCGCGGCGTACGAGTAGTCGACGTTGAGCAGCCCCACGCGGTAGACGTACGTGCTGATGACGTCCGCGACGTCGAGCACCATCGGGTTGCCGAGAAGAAACGGACGATCGAAACTTATCGTCATCACGTTGCCGACCGAGAGCAGAAATACGACCAGGATCATCGGCGTGATGCCGGGAATCGTGACGTGCTTCAGACGATCCCAGCGCGACGCCCCGTCGATCATCGCGGCGTCGTACAGATTCGGATCCACCGCTGAGAGCGCCGCAAGGAAGATGATCGTGCCCCACCCGACTTCTTTCCAGACGCCGGAAAGCTGGTAGATCGCGACCCACCACACCGAGTCGGTCATGAAGTAGATGCTCTCTCCGCCGAACATCCGTATGATGTTATTTACCAGCCCCGACGATGGGGAGAGCACGGTGATGATCAGACCGGACACGACAACCCACGACAAAAAGTGAGGAAGGTACACGATCCCCTGGACGGCCCGCCGGAATTTCCTGTTTCGCACTTCATTGAGCAGGAGCGCCAGGATCAACGGAGCCGGGAACGCGACCAGCAGACTGATGACATTGAGCATCACGGTGTTTCGAAGGACGATAAAAAACTCGTCGTTTCGGAACATGATACGGAAGTTGTTGAACCCGACCCAGTCGGACCCACGAATGCCCGCAAAGATGTTGTACTCGGTGAACGCCATCACGGCGCCGTACATCGGGACGAAGTGGAAGATAATGTAGTACGCGAAGACCGGCAACAGCAGGAGGTATAGATGTCGGTCCCGGATCACCTTACGCCGACGAGCCTGTGCGAGCGTCATCGGCTGACTCTATACCCCGGCTATAACCGCGTCAAGGTAGAAACTGAATATCAAGCTGTCAATAAGCGCGTCGTCCGGCCCGGCTATGTCCCGATGGCCTGAGGCGCACGAGGTATGCGGGCCAACTCATCGAAAAGTTCATCCTCCTGATCGCGCAAGTCATACTCGTCCTGTATCCCGAGCCAAAACTCAGCGGAGTTGCCGAAGTACCGGCTGAGCCGCAGCGCGGTGTCGGCGGTTATCCGACGCCGACCTTTGAGGATCTGCGATACGCGCGTCGGTGGCATCCCTGTATCCTTGGACAGCCGGTATGCGGTGATGCCCATCGGCAACAGGAACTCCTCTTGCAGAATCTCGCCAGGGGTGATATTAGGAAGTTTCTCTTCGGTCATTTGTGCTCCTAGTGATAGTCGACGATTTCGACTTCGTAGGCGTCGGTACCAACCCAGCGGAAGCAGATTCGCCACTGATCGTTGATACGGATACTGTACCACCCGTCGCGCGACCCCTTGAGCTTCTCCAGTCGATTAGCCGGCGGTACTCTCAGGTCATTCAGGTTGCGCGAGCGGTGAATCAGGTACATCTTTCTAAGCGCCACGCGCTGGATGTCCCTCGGCAACCGGCGTGAGACCCTACGCTGCCAGACCAACTCGGTCTCGTTGTCACCGAAGGACTGTATCATTACAAGATAATATTAACTCTCCGCGTTATTATCGTCAACCGTCATTAGCACGTCGGCACCGCCTCATCCCCGCGTCTCAGTCGCCTTCTCGACCGACTTCCCGCGCAATGCCTCCGCGATCGCCGCGAGGTCGTAGCCGCTCGGTTCCTGGTAGACGTGCAGATCGAACTCGGGGATCACAGCGAGCAGGTGGTCGAAGATGTCGGCCTGGATGCCCTCGTAGAACGGCCAGCGTTGATCGGCGCTGAACACGAAGATCTCGATCGGGATGCCGGTCGGGCCGGGAGGCAGGTGCCGGACGAGGAACGTCATGTCCTGACGGATCAGCGGATGCGCCTTGAGGTACGCGGTCACGTACGCGCGGAAGACGCCGAGGTTTGTCATTCGGCGACCGCTCACCGCGTCGGCGAGGTCGATGCCGTGCTCGGTATTGTACGCGTCGATCTCGGCCTGACGCGTCTCGAGATACTCGCGGATCCGCGAGAACCGTTTGAACCTCTCGAGCATTTCAGCGTCGACGAACCTCACCGACCGCATATCGATGTTCACCGCGCGTTTGATCCGGCGGCCGCCGCTCTCGGTCATGCCTCGCCAGTTGCGGAAGCTGTCCGAGACGAGCGCGTAGATCGGGATCGTCGTGATCGTCTTGTCCCAGTTCTGCACTTTGATCGTCTGCAGCGTGATGTCGATCACATCGCCGTCGGCGTCGTACTTCGGCATCTCGATCCAGTCGCCGATCTGCACCATGTTGTTCGCCGAGAGCTGAACTCCCGACACGAACCCGAGGATCGAGTCGCGGAATACGAGAAGCAGGACCGCGCTCATCGCGCCGAGACCACTCAGGATTCCAAACGGCGATTGGTCGAGGATCGTCGTGAGCACGATCACGCCGGCGACGATCAAGACCAGAACCTTCGCGAGTTGCACGAACACCGTGATCGACCGCCGCGCCGCGACCGGGCTCTCGCGGTACAGGTCGTGGAAGACGTCGATGAGCGCGCCGATCGTAAACGCCGCGACGAGAACGATCCACGCGGTCATCGTGCGCCGGACCGCCTCGACGACCCACGGTACCTCGGGCGCGACGAGCGCCGCACCCGCGTACAAAACGAGCGCCGGCGCGACGCGGGAAAGCTTGAGCAGGACGCCGCGTTCGGCAATCCGGTCGTCCCACGTCACGCGCGTTCGCCGGAACAGTCCATGAAGGACCCGGACGATCAATCGCCGTGCGATCCAGTTCGCGAGCACCGCCGCGGCGACGATCAAAAGAATCACCGCGACGCGTTCGGTCGCCGCGGCCGCGATCGGACTCGCGCCCCATCGCTCGAACAGCCGCGCGATACCGAGCGTCTCGATCGTGAGCGCGAGCCTCTGTTCGGTGTTCATGACGTCGCCTCCGGACGTCTCACTGTTCGAGCACGACGATCTGATGACACGTGAACGACTCGACCGTGAATCGTACGCCGTCTGCCGTTCGCGAGAACTCGAGCGGGATACCTTGCGGCTCGAGTCGGACCGCCGTGACGTCATCGAGTCTCACGGTGAGCTCGACGTCGTGAAGCGGGAGCAGATCCTCGATCACCTCGACGGTCTTCGGCGGATGGTTACCACCCGAAGCTATGCCGGAGCCGGTCGGTGCGTGGTTCGCGCCGCGCGTAATCGTGTTCGCGTACAGCAGGTGCAGGACGTGCCGATTTTCCGCGCTCTGGTGCATCAGCGAGAGACGCGCGGTCGACGGCATGTTCGTCTCGATCCGTTTGGCGTCGCCGAGCAGCCGATCTATCACACCGGTGATGTACGCCTTGTACGCGACCGCACCGTACATGTAGTACTGCGTGAAGACCGGATGCGCGAGGTACGCGATACGCCCGTTCACGACGCCCGCCGAGAACCCCGACGGCTCGACCGTGTACGGGGTATGCTGGTGACTACAGAAATGTGCGTACGTGCGGTTGAAGTACGGATCGTGGACATCGCCGAGGCTCTCTCCGGACTCGACGACGAGACGCTTGCTGCGCGTGTACATCACGACCGGAGAGTCGACGAGCTCGGGCCGCAATCCTTCGACCGGTACGACGAAGTCCGGCGAGAACGGCGACTCCCCTTCAAGTCGCGCTCCGATCGCGAAGATCGGGTTGCCATCGGCGTCGAGGCCCGACGCTCCTGTCATGAGCAGTCTGCCGCCCGCCGCGAGGTACGCGTCGATCTTTGAACGAAGCGCCTCACCGACGACGATGTCGTCCGGCAGGATCAACAGCCGGTAGCGCGAGAAATCCATCTCTTCGTCGAGGATGTCGAAGAGGTACTGCGCCTCGAGCAGGACTCGAGACGCGCCGGTATCGGCCGGGTTTTCGCGGGACTTCATGTACTCCAGGTCGGTGAGGTGATTCGCCGCGCTCGCGAGCAGCCCGATATCCGCAACGTTCCGCACGCCGCGACACCACGGCTCCTTGATCGCGACGTCCTTGTACGCCTCGCCGATCACGCGGTACGTCGAGAGGTCGGCCTCACCCGACGGGTGGAGCTGATCGCCGACGCTGCACGTCGAGCCGAACGCGATCATCGCGGCGCACTCGTACCGGAGCGCGTTTGGGTGTTTGTACCCACCGAACTCGCCCCACGTCGTGTGGAACTTGCCGGTCATCCCGAGAAACGGCATATCGAGCCCGGCGACGTACTTCGCCGAGACCGGAAAGTGATCGTACCCCCAGCCGCCGGTCGGGAGCGACTCGAGCTCGAGGTGGCTGAAGAACGGCAGGATATCGCGACGACCGATCGTGATGTGCCCGCTGTTGTGGAACACCGGCATGTCCGGATCGACCGCCTTGCACGCGTCGGTCGCGCGACGGAAGTAATCGAGCAGAACGCGTCGAGCGTTCTCGATCCGGTCGCCCTCGTTCTCGGGGTCAAGGCCGTCGCTCTTCATGCGCTCCATGCACCAGACGCAGCAACACGGCGCCTGGTGGATGATGTCGAGGAAAATGCCGTCGGCCTCGGGGAACATCGTCACGGTTTCTTTGATGCGCTCGACGAGAAAATCCATGTACGGCGAGTTGAAACATAGCGTTTTGAAACCCGCATGGATCGGACTGCCGGTCCAGCCGACGATCTTGCCGTCGGCGCCGATCTCACGCCACTCCGGATGCTGTTCCGCGGTTATGTTGTCCACACCCGCGGTCATGTACACGGGAACCTTTACGCCGATCTCTGCGCACGCGTCGATCTGCTCGCGCAGCAGGTTGAACGAGAGATTCGGGTGCGTCCGCGCGACGGTCGTCGGATGGTAGCTCCACCCGTGATGGCACGACGAGAAGCACGTGATCGAGTCGACGTGCCCGATTTTGAGCGCCTCCTGGAACTGCGCCTTCTTGAACCGCGCGCCGATCTCAGGGATCGCGGGGGACGTGTGGAAGTCGAGGTGAATCTGCCGGTAACGGAGTTGTTTTTGTTTCATAGTGAGGTATTTGTACCATGATCGTACCGCCTTGTTCATCGGCCCCAACCGATGGTACGGTGAGCACCACGATCACGAAACGAAGAACGCAGTGACCAAGGAGACAGAACAGAGATGATTCATCGAGAACCGTTCGGCAACACGGATTTCCGAGTCAGCGACATCGTGCTCGGCACGTGGAAGGCCGGAGGCACAGACTGGGGACCTCAAAACGACTTGGCGACGGTCGAGACGATCAAGGCGTGCATCGACAGCGGCGTGAACCTCATCGACACCGCGACTGGGTACGGCATGGGGCACGCGGAACGGCTGATCGGCTACGCGCTCGACGCCGATGGAGCCTCGCGGCGGGAGGAAGCTCTCGTGATGACGAAGTGGTACCTCTGGATGGGGCGCGACGAGGAGAAGATCAGGGACTGCAGCCCGGCTGCGCAGGCCGAGTTCCTCAAGGGTTCAAAGGCTCGTCTCGGACAGGACCCTCTCGACATCGTGCTACTCCATCGCGATGATCAGGTCACGCCGATCGAGACCGCGTACGGAACGCTTGCCGAGTACCAGGCGGCCGGCGATGTCCGCTACATCGGCGTGAGCAACTACTCGCTCGATCACCTGAAGAGAGCTCAGGCGGTCGCCCAGATCCAGAACTACCAGGTTCGTTTCAGCCTGCTCGACACCGAGGCGCGCGACGACGGAAGACTCGATTTCTGCATCGAGAACAACGTATCGGTCGGCGTCTTCAGCGTACTGGGCCAAGGCTGGCTCGCACCGCGTCTGAAGCCGGGCGCCGAGTATCCGGCGTGGGATCGCCGACACGAGAGCCACCAAGGCCCCGAGTTCGAGCGGATGGTCTTCCTGCACCGCGAGTTACAGAAGATCGCCGACCGACACGGATGGTCGGTCACGCAGCTCGCGCTCGCATGGGTGCTGAGCCATCCCGCGGTGACGTTCGCGATCGTCGGCGCGTCGACCCCGAGCCAGGTGGAGCACAACCTGGCAGTCAGCGGCAAACGCTTGAGTAAAGATGAGATCGCCGAGTGCGAAGCGCTCGTAAAAGAAGCACGGAAGAGGTGAATACGATGAACAACCACAAAATCAAGTACTCGATGCTCGTCCAACCGACGCCGGAACCCGGCGAGCTCGATTTCGTCAAACAGCTCGGCGTCGGTTACGTCTACTCGTGGCTCCCGGATCCCAGTTACGACACGATTCAGGCGTTCGTCGATACAGTCTCGGAGGCCGGAATCACCGCGTTCAACATCGGCAACTACGAACTCGGCAAGTCCGCGAACATTCACCTGGCACTGGCCGATCGCGATCGCGACATCGACGCTTTCGCCGAATTTCTGCGCAACCTCTCGCGCGCGGGGATCAAACGAACGACGTTCACCTGGGAACCCGACAAGGTCTGGACGACGCACCGCGAAGACGGCAGAGGCGGTGCGTCGGCGAGAGCGGTCGACGCCGCGGCGCTGCCGACCGACGAGTTCACGCACGGCCGGCGATACGAGCGCGAGGAGCTCTGGGACAACTTCGCGTACTTCATGGAGCGCATCATCCCGGTCGCCGAAGAGACGGGAGTCCGCCTCGCTCTGCATCCGAACGACCCGCCGGTCGACGAGATCGCGGGCATCGCGTGCCTGATCCGCTCGGCGGCCGACTATCGCCGCGCGTTCGAGACCGCGGGCAGCCTCGCGCTCGGAATGGAGTTCTGCACGGGCTGCTGGCTCGAGGGTGGGGACGGCTTCGGCAACATCTGCGACGGAATTCGGGAGTTTCGCGATCGCATCTTGATCGTGCACTTCAGGAACATCACCGCGCCGCTTCCGCGCTTCGCCGAGACATTCATAGACGAAGGATACGGCGACATGATCTCGTTTCTCGAGGCTCTTCGCGACGTCGATTACGACGGCTCGCTGATCCTCGATCACAGCCCACAGATGACCGAGTGGGCCGGCCGCGGAGCCGCGACCGCGTTCGCGACCGGCTATATCCGCGCAAACCTCGCGCGGCTGTAGCGGAGCGTCAGCCGGCAGCGGCAACCGGGAGCGCCGCTTACCTGATTTCGCACGCGCCCACGCGCGGGCATTCGCTTGCGCGTCGCGTCTCATTCGCGTACGATGAGCGTATACATGCCGTTTCAAACATACGATGCACGGACCGATCGGGCCGATCTCTCGGTCACGGGGTTCGTGCTCGATATCGACCGGTTTGCATCGCACGACGGACCGGGGATCAGGACCGCCGTCTTTCTCAAAGGCTGTCCTCTCGCGTGCGCGTGGTGTCACAGCCCGGAGTCGCAACGCGCGGACCCGGAGCTCGTGTACCAGAGCCGGCGCTGCACCGCGTGCTGGTCGTGTATCGATGTCTGCCCGACCGGCGCTCTATCGCGCGGACTCCACGAAGGCCGCGAGTTCGTGGTGCTCGACCGCACGGCGTGTACCGAGTGCGGCGCGTGTACCGAGGTCTGTTACCCGGGGGCGCTCACGATGGCCGGTCGGCGCGTCACGGTCGGTGAGCTCGCCGACGACGTCGTACGCGACCGTGCGTTCTTCGAGAGTTCAGGCGGCGGCATCACGGTGAGCGGCGGAGAACCCGCGGCGCAGCCCACGTTCACGTACAACTTCCTCGCCGCGTGCCGCGAACGGAACGTGCACACGGCGCTGCAAACGACGGGCTACGCGCGGTGGGAGATCGTTTCCCGACTTTCGAGCGCCGCTGACCTCGTGATGTACGACGTCAAGTTCATCGACGATACCTTGCACCACCACTACACGCGCGTCTCCAATCGGCAGATTCTCGAGAACCTTCGACGCCTTGTCACCGAGCACGACAATGTGCTCGTGCGGATACCGTGCATATCGGGCGTGAACGATTCTCCCGAACAGATCGGCGACGCCGCGCGCGTTCTCACCGAGATCGGGGTAACGGCGGTCGAGCTCATGCCGTACAACGCCGCCGCGGGAGCCAAGTACGACTGGGTCGGGCGTTCGTATGCGTTTGCCGACCGGGAGACGCAGACCGAAGAGTACATGAAACGGCTGGTAGAGATCGCTCGCGAGCGCGGACTCACGGTCCGCGCCGCGTGAACAGCGGCGTGACGTGCGGCAGCGGCCGCGTTAGATGAGGAGTCAATATAGTGAATGTAACGGTACAGAATAGCGTTGATGTCTACGCCGAGGCGGCGCGGATCGACCGCTCGCTCCGTCTATGCGAGTCGCGCTCGGCGCGGCTGCTTGCGAGACTGCAGGAGCGCATGACGCGACCGCAGATGGCGTGGGGCGGCGATCTCACCGTGCTCACGGACAAAGCCGACGCGGCGCTTCCGCTCGTCGGCCGGCAGGCCGCGGCGTTCGAGAAGATCGTGACCGAGATGCCGATCGAGATCGAACACGACGATCTGATCGTCGGAAATACGTTGCACGACGGCATCGTCGTGCGGACGCAGACGCCGGAGTTTGCCTTCCCGGCAGAACGCGAACGTGCAGCGGCCGAAGGAGCCGGGATCGCGGCGAGCCTCTCGCACAAGACGCCGTACTACTACGATGTGCTCGGACGTGGACTGAACGCGGTGATCGATGATCTCGAGCGGAAGACCGCCGAGATCGAATCACGCCCGGAGTCCGACGAGCGGACTCAGAAGCTCGCGCACCTCTTTGCGGTCAAACGCGAGTGCCGCGCGGTAATCGCGATGGCCGGCCGTTACGCCGAACTCGCAATCGAGCGCGCGGGAGAGGCCGACGAGCGCGGCGAGACCGGGCGCGCCGACGAGCTTCGGGAAATCGCCGCGGTCTGCCGCCGCGTACCCGCCGACGGTGCGCGTAATTTTCACGAAGCGGTTCAGTCGTTCTGGTTCATCCACTACGCTTTGTTCTCGACGAACACGCGCCTGTCGTGTGGACGGCTCGATCAGTACCTCTACCCGTTTCTGCACGCGGACCTCGAGGCGGGAAACATCACTGCCGCGCGCGCGCAGGAGATCGTCGATTCACTCTGGATCCGGTTCAACGACCGCGCGCAGATCCGCCGCGAGAACTTCTTTCTCTCCGAAGACGAGGTCGCGAAAGCCGGCGACACCCGCCGCGGAGGTTTCGTCGTCAACCGAGGCCCGCATGCGGGCCTCGCGGGGCACCGGAGGCGGTTCGGATACGCGGAGGACGCCGCCGACGCGATAAACCACTTTGGGCAGAACATTCTGCTCGCGGGCATCCGGCCGGACGGTGCGGACGGTACGAACGCGCTCACGTATCTCTTTTTGAACGCGCTCGAAAAGTTCCCGTTTACGAGCCCGGTCGTGACTCTCCGGCTTCACTCGGGATCTCCGGAAGCGCTCCGCAAGCGCGCGGCCGAGGTTCTCAAGACCGGCGGCGGCATGCCGTACATCAACAACGACGACATACTTGTGAAGGCGTACGTCGAGCTCGGCGTGCCGGTCGAGGACGCGCGCGACTACGCAAACTCGAACTGCTGGGAGACGATGATCGAGGGCAAGTCGGATCAGGAGTTGATCCGCGGCATGAACTTCCTGCTGTGCCTCGAACTCGTGTTCAACCGCGGCGAATCGAAGGTGCTCGGGGCGATGGGCCCGGACACGGGAGATCCCGGGGGGTTTCGGACGTTTGACGACGTTATGAACGCGTGGAAGGTTCAGCTCGACGAGCAGCTGCGATTGGGGATCGATCTGATCGGTCGCGGCGTCGCGGACGGCAGCCTCGAGCACAGCTCGCACGGCAAGTACCGGTACAATCCGTTCCTCTCGGCGCTCACGCTCGACTGCCTCGAGCGCGAAAAAGACGTGATCCGCGGCGGAGCGCGGTACACGATCTGGCACGTGATGGGAGAAGCGGTCGCGAACGCGATCGACGCGATGTCGGCGGTCAAGAAGCTCGTGTTTGACGAGAAGACCGTCGAGTTGGCGGCGTTGCTCGCGGCGCTCGAGGCGAACTGGGAGGGTCACGAGAATCTGCGCCGCCTGATCGTTCACCGGGTTCCGAAGTTCGCGAACAACGATCCGTACGCCGATGAGATCGGGCAAGAGATGATGCGGTACTTTCTCGAGCGCACGCGGCACCACGCGACGCGGTACCCCGAGATCGTCTTCCCCGCGTCGGTCGGCACGTTCTCGTGGTTCGCGATGATCGGGAAGGAAGTCGCGGCGTCGGCGGACGGCCGGCGCGATCACGAACCGATCGCCGCGAACTTCTCACCGGTCCCCGGAGCCGATCTCTCGGGTCCGACCGCAGCGATCGGATCGTACCTCTCGATGTTCGTCTCGCACCTCGCGGCGGGCGCTCCGATCGATCTCAGGCTCTCCTCGAACGGGCTCGCGGGCGACGCGGGAACCGAACGGCTCGCCGGGCTCATCACGGCGTTCGTGCAGCTCGGCGGCAACATGCTCACGCTCACCGTGACCGACGTCGAAGAGCTGAAGCGCGCGATGGCCGAGCCCGACAACTACCGCCATCTGCGCGTGCGGATGGGCGGCTGGTCGGCGTACTTTGTCGCGCTGAACGAGGAACAACAGAAGCTGCACATATCGCGCGTCGAACACGGGCTGGTGTAGCGGATAGTACCGTCGATGG
>REEC01000186.1 GCA_007695285.1 Spirochaetaceae bacterium
TGCGGGCTGAGCTAGGCGATAACGGGGTGCCAGTGTTTAAGACGATGATTCGCCCCCAATTCATCTTCTATATCCAAATAACCTCCTTTAACGTTAAAAACTAATTTATTGTCTCCGCGGCATATATCCACTCGGGGGTACCCGAGCGGTCATCTGATCGAGAGCGACTTTTTTGTCTACCGGCTTTATGGCCGGACTATATGAGTTCTGCCCTTAGCCTCTAACTCGACCTGCCGCCGCATCCGATCACCGCTCCGCCCGAACCTCCGCGACGAGCTCTCCGCGCGTCCGGATAACGTCGTCGTACTCGACGCCGAGCCCGGCGCCGGTCGGGATCGCGATCTCGCCGTTCTCGACCACGAACTGCGGTGAGTACCACGGCTTGTGTTTCATCGGGCGGCCGCGGAACTCGTTGTACTCGCCGAGGTTCGGCGTGAACGCGGCGAACTGCAGGAGCGGCGCGGCGAGTGGATCGGCCTTCGGGCTGTGTGGGCGCACCTCGACTCCGGCGCTCTCGGCCATTCGCGCGATCGCGACGGTCCGGACCAGGCCGCCGTTGTAATAGAGGTCGGGTTGCACGATATCGAGCCCATGATTGTCGAGGTACCACTTGAAGAGGTACTCGTTCGTGTCCTGTTCGCCTCCCGCGACCGGGATCGTGAGTACGTCCGCGACGCGTTTTGTCGAGACAAAGTCGAGGAACGGGCACGGCTCCTCGAAGAACGCGACGTTGTGCTCGGCGAGCATCCGGCCAACCTCGATCGCGGTTCTCGCGTCGTACGATCCGTTCGCGTCGACGTAAAACTCGACGTCGGGGCCAAACTCTTTGCGGCCGAGCGCGAGTAATTTTTCGCTCCTGCCCGGTGAGGCGTCGGCGTTCCGGCTCATCCGGCCGCCGATCTTGAGCTTGACCGCCTTCGCGCCGAGCGCGACGACACGCTCGGCGACCCAACCGATTTCCTCTTCCGGCGTCGTGTCGCGCTCGAGACTCGAGACGTAGATCCCCATCGCGTCCCGGATCTTCTTTCCGACGAGCTCGTACACCGGCTTTCCGGCGGTCCGCCCGAGAAGATCCCAGAGCGCGAGCTCCGCGTTGCCGACCGCGTTCCAGAACGGCAGACCGAGGAACTTGTAGTTCTTCTCGTACACGACGATTTCATCGATGCATTGTCCGACGTGGCGCGCGTCGCGACCCACGAAGTATGGAAAAACCCGTCCAACCGCGAGATCCATCACGTCGGCGAGCTTATCGTTCGCCATCGATCGCCCGATCACGCCGTCGGTGCTCTCGAACTCGACGACCTGCGCGCCGTCGTACCGGTACACGCGGACCGCCGCGATCACGACCGGAGCCGGGATAATCGACGTCGTGTCGCCGATCGTCTCGAGTGGCACGATCGGCGCCGTTCCGTTCTCTGCGCTGAACACGCCGCTCTTTTTCGGGATATCCATGGAGCAAATTCCTCTTTCGCTTGTCGGTTTGTCTCTTAACCACGCGGCGACGGGAGATACACGATTTTTGCCGCCCTGTGAAACGAGTTTCCATTTTCTCCGGCCTTGCGTCGGGTGTCAACACTTTACACGGTTACCCCTCGCGTGTACGATGACCGCGAGCTGAACATGCTGTACCATCTAGGATTCATACTAGCCGAGTTCTACGGACCGTTTCGTTTGTTGTCGTCGCACATGTTCCTGATCGTGCTCGGCACCGGGATCGCGTTTGCGCTCACGATGTTTTTCATCCCGCGCGCGGTGCGATTTTTACCGAGAGACCGGGGGCGCGAGTTTGCATTGCAGGCCGAGGTTTCGACCGGCAAACCGACCGGTTCGGGCATCGTGTTTGTGACCGTGTTTGTGCTCGTGAGCCTGCTCGTCGTGCCTCTCGCGATGGATCACACCGTTATTCTCGGGCTGATGTATCTCGCGATGGTAACGGGTTTTCTCGACGACAAGAGCGCAAAACCGTGGAGCGAGTACCTCAAAGCCGTGCTCGATCTTCTGATCGCGGTCGCGGGCGCTCTCGTGTTGATTCAAAGCCGTACGCGGACGTGGCTGCCGTTCGTGACCGGTGAGTTCACGGTTCCGGTTGGTATCTTTATTCCGCTCGCCGCGGGGATCATCTGGATCTCGATCAACAGCACCAACTGCACCGACGGTGTCGACGGGCTCTCGAGCACCCTCGTTTTGCTCGGCCTTATCAGCATCGGGCTTTTTCTGTACTTCATCCTTGGGCACGTCGTGATTGCAGAGTATCTGCTTCTGCCGCACTACCCGGACTCCGCGCGCTGGGCCGTGATGGTCTTTGTGCTCGTCGGGTGTTTGTCGGGCTACCTGTGGTTCAACGCCTACCCGAGCCAGATCCTGATGGGTGACGCGGGCTCGCGCGCGCTCGGGTTTTTCATCGGCGTTGTGATCGTGGTCGCCCGGAATCCGTTCCTGCTCCTGATCGTGAGCAGCGTGATCCTCGTGAACGGCGGGACCGGGCTCGTGAAGGTCTCGCTGTTACGGTTTTTCCGGATCAGGGTGTTCCACGATATACGCTTCCCACTGCACGACCACTTCCGAAACGTCGCGAAGTGGTCGAATACGCAGGTGCTGATCCGCTTCAGTATCATTCAGATTTTGTTGATCGTTACGCTGTTCGGGATCTTCATCAAAGTCCGTTGAGCGCCGTCCTACGTCGCGGCCGGCTTTGTCGTGGTCGGTTATGGCGTGGCCGGTGTCTTTGCGCTCCGCGCGATCATCACGGCGGCGCCGATTCCGAGTACGCCCGCTACGACGGCGCACGCGAGAAACGCGTGCACGATCGAGTACGTCTGATACAGGATGCCGCCGGTGATCGAGCCCGCGACGACGCCTCCGGTGAGCGTCGACTCGTGTACCGCCATGCGCGCGGCCCGGTGTATCGTGCCCGAAGCGCCGTGGAAGACGCTGTTGTTATACGAGATTGCGAGAATAACGCCGAAGCCGCCGACGATCGTCGCGTACAACACGGCCGACGACGCCGTCCCGAGGACCAACGCGGCAAGAATAACCAGGACGTGCGCCGACGCGAGCCAGCTCTTCTTGTGGTGCCAGAAACTGGATCTTCCGAGTACGATGAACAAAGTGGTCGACGCGATCGCGCGGAAAAGAAGCACCAACCCCGTCAGGCTTTCGCTCAGACCGAGCGTCTCGCGCAGATACAGCGGCGCGACGTTCACGATCACGCCGAACGTGAAGTACGTCGAAAAAAGCGTGACCCACGCGGGAAAACGGAGCGGCGAGCTCTCATCAACGCGGCGAGGCTCACCGCGCCGTCGCCCCGGCGACTCGCGGTGAACGTCCGATCGCACGCGCGGGAGGACGATCGAAGCCGCGGCGATCATGACAAACGTCGAAGCGAACAAACCGATCCCCGTCATCGCCGGAGCGCGCGGAGAGAGCTCGAACAGCGCGCCGCCGAGGAACGGTCCGATGATCGCGCCGGTGCTCCACGACAGGTTGAACCGTGAAATCGTCCGCGAGAGATCTGCCTGCTCGAGACCCGCCGATGCCCAGCCCATCAGAGGCGGCCAGAAGAACGAGATCGACGCGCCGTACAGTCCGTAGAAGATGAACGCCGCGGTGAGCGAGTTCAGAAGCGGAATCATCACGAGCGCCGACGCCATCCCCCCTGTCGCGATCATCAACGAGTATCGCGGCAGGAGCCGCACCGATAACGGACGGCCGACGATGCACGCGATCGAGTACACGGCGGTCCAAACCGATCCGAAGATCGACACGACCGCGGGCGGAGCGCCAAAGACGTCGCGGACGTAGAACAACATTCCGAGCGCGGTCAGACCGATTCCGGTCGAGACCATGAACGCGGCCGGGAAAATCACCCAACTCTTGCCGATCGTCGATCGTAACAGCCGGAGTCGAGGCGGAGGCGGAGGCGAAGACGAAATTGTCATTGGGCCATCGTATCGGTTGAGCCGGTCACTGTGCAAGACGCCGCGGACGCGCCGTTAAAAGATTCGCGTCACAAGAGGGTAACCCCGTTTGCCGCGCACTCTCGGCGCATCTGCTCGGGCCAGATGCTCGCTTGAATCTCTCCAATGTGCGCTTTTTGCAGATACAGCATACAGAGGCGCGACTGTCCGATTCCGCCTCCGATCGACGGCGGCAGCTCGCCCGCGAGCAGTCTTTTGTGAAACGACAGCGACTTTCGGTGGGAGGTTCCGCTCAGCTCGAGCTGCCTCGTGAGGCTATCCGGTACGACGCGGATTCCCATCGACGAGAGTTCAAACACATCGTCGAGGACCTTGTTGTACACGACGATGTCGCCGTTCAGGCCGAGCCGTCCGGGTGATGTTTCGGTAATCCAGTCGTCGTAATCGGGTGCACGACCGTCGTGCGGTTTTCCGTCTGAAAGAGCCGCTCCGATCCCGACCACGAAGACCGCGCCGTGAGTACGACACGCCTCGCGTTCGCGCTCACGGGGTGTGAGCCGCGGGTACGCCGCGCGCAGCTCCTCGGCGTGAACGATCGTGATCGTTTCGGGAAGGTACGGCGTGAGTTCCCGGTACTCGTGGCAGATATACCGTTCGGTCCGGCGAATGATATCGTAGATTCTGCGAACGATCGAAACCAGGAAATCGATCGTCCGGTCGGACGGCTCAATCGATCTCTCCCAGTCCCATTGGTCGACGTACAGCGAGTGTATGTTGTCCGGCGTTTCGTCGGGTCTGATCGCGTTCATGTCCGCGTACAAGCCCTCACCGGGTGAGAAACCGAGTTCGGCGAGCGCGATGCGTTTCCACTTGGCGAGTGACTGTACGATCTCGGCGGTTCGACCCTCGACGCCGGTCATCACGAACGACACCGGCTTTTCGACGCCGTTGAGATCGTCGTTGACGCCCGTGCCGGACTCGACGAACAGAGGCGCCGTCACACGCGTGAGATTCAGTTCGTACGCGATGCTCGTCTGAAATGCATCCTTTATATTGAGAATAGCGCGTTCGGTCTCGCGTGGTGAGAGGATCTCGCGGTAACCGGATGGAATGAGCAGGTTTTCTGCCATTCACGGATAGTATCAGCGACATTCGAGCCCGTCCAGGCCGTCGCGTACCCGCGCACCGGCTTCCTTGACACGATCTTGACGTTTTCCGGCAACGATGTCGATACAAAGGTCGTACTGTCAGGGTAATCAATCTTTGTTTCGGCATATGACTATGGAGGTCTATATGAGAAAATCACGGATTCACACACAGATTCACGGTTATCGGGCACGTGCCGTAGCGCTCGTCGTGGCGATTCTTGTCGCGACAGCCGTCGCGGTGCCCGCGTTTGATGACTTTGCGCCGGACGCCGCCGACGTCGAGATCGAACGCGAAGAGCTCGTTCAGTTCGCGGAAGCTCTGCAGGCTGTGGAGCAGATCCGCACCGATGCGCAGGAAGAGATGCAAGGCGTGATCGCACAATCCGATCTCGAAACCGAGCGGTTCAATGAGATCCACGCGTCGCGAGTCGACCCGAACGCGCCGGACGTCGAAGTTTCCGAAGGTGAAGCCGGCGAGTACGAGCTTGTCGTCGAATTTCTGATCGAGATCGAAGAAGGCGCGCAGGCGCACATGGCGGAAATCGTTCTCGACCATGGCCTGACCGTCGAGCAGTTCAACACGATCGCGGTTGCGATCCAGTCCGACCCGGAGCTCTGGGAAGAGTTCTCCGAGGTCGTCCAGGAACTGCAGGGCTGACGTGCCTGACGCGGACGCGGTGTTCACGTTTGTTGACGCGGACGTCGCTCCCGCGTATCCTTGATACGATACGTTCTCGATAGGCCCGTCTATAGCGGTTGGTCCGGGTCGCAGGCGTACCGGAAGGGGGATTCATGAAATTAACCAAATTCGCGGCGGTTATCGCCGCGTTTTCAATTATCGGCGTCGGCGTGGTCGGCGCAGCGGGCGTCGCTGAGTCCGACGAGGCCGCGGGCGCGATCGCCGTTACGTCGGCGCACCAGTTGGCGACACAAGCCGGCATCGATATCCTGGAAGCAGGTGGAACCGCGGCCGACGCCGCGTTCACGGTCGCGGCGGTTTTGACCGTCGTCGAGCCGTGGTTCTCGAGTGTGTTGGGCGGCGGCACGTGGGCGCTTCACTTCGACGCGGCGTCCGGATCGGTCGAGAGCCTCGACGGAGTCGGGCCGATCGGCTCACTCGCGACGCCGGAGGACTACGCGCAGCGCGGAGGAGACGCCGGGATGCATCAGGCGGTTGTCCCGGGCGCGTGGGGCGGCTGGATGGCGTGGCTCGAGAAGCACGGGGTTATGGATTTGCCTGATCTGCTCGAACCGGCCATCAGGCACGCGCGCGAGGGGTACCAAGTCGGTGCGACGATGGCGTCGTGGATGTCGCGGAACTCAGAGCTGATAGCGGCTAATCCCGCGTCGCGCGCGATGTACATGCCGAACGGCTCGCTCGCGCAGGCCGGTGACACCGTGAAGCTCGAGGATCTCGCGCGGACGTTCGACGCGCTCGCTGCCGCGTACGACGAAAACGCGTCGAACGGACGCGCGGAGGGATTCCGCGCGGCCGACGACTACTTCTACCGCGGACCTCTCGCCGAGGCTATCGTCGCGCAGTCGGACGCGGAGGACGGATACCTTACCCTCGAAGACTTCACGTCGTTCCACTCCGACGGTTTTGTCGAGCCGCTCTCGATCCGGTATCGCGACATGGACGTGTACCAGAATCCCCCGAACAGCCAGGGAATTACGATGCTGATCGCGCTCAACATCCTCAATCAATTCGACCTGTCGGGCAAGGACTTCGGAGACGCCGACGCGACGCATCTCCAGATCGAGGCGATCAAGCTCGCGTTCGCCGCGCGGCATTACCACGTCGGCGACCCTGCATACATAGACGTGCCGGTGCAGCAGCTACTGTCCGCGGCGTACGCCGAAGAGGCGGCCGCTGCGATTCGGATGGATTACGCGCAGACGTGGCCGATCCCCGATCTTATCGGGCGACTACCGGACGACGCGCACACAACCACGTATCACGTCGTCGACTCCGCCGGCAACGCCGCGGCCGTCACGACGAGTCTCGGCGCGCAGTTCCACGTGATCGGCGATACCGGCATACACATCAACAACCGGATGCGCATGACCGGCGTCGAGGCCGACGATCCGAACCGGATCGAACCCGGGAAAAAAGTTCGCCATACGTCGAACCCGTACATGGCGCTCCGCGACGGCGTGCCGGTGATCCTTGGTGGCAACACGGGCGCCGACATTCAGCCGCAAGGCCAGGTTCAGCAGTTCATCTCGGTTGTCGAGTTCGGGCAGTCGCCGCAGGAAGCGGTCTCCAACCCCCGATTTGTCGTGCAGACTTTTCCGGCCGGGCGGTTCCCGTACGATGTTCAGAACAACCTCGTCATGGAACAAGGGTTCTCCGAGCAGTTAATCGATGACCTCAGCTCGCGTGGGCACACGATCTCGGTCGGCGGCGGATTCGGGTCGGCGAACATGATCGTCGTGAACCCGGAGTCCGGCACGATCGTGACCGGCTCCGATCCAAGGATGAGCGACAGTCACGGAATCGTCAAGAAGTAGACACCGTAGACACCCGGCGCCCCGCGCCGGGCGGCGGCTCTACCGCAAAACGGTTCCGAGGCTCTCGACCTGGCGCGTTTCGGCGCCGATCGAGATGTCTCCGGCCGGGTGATTCTCGACGATAATGACGTGACCGTGCCCGTAGTACGTGCCGGTGTTCACGGTGTGTCCGCGGCTCGCGAGTTCATTGCGTGTCGCCGTGGGGTAGCCGGCCTCGAGCAGTAGATCGTTGATCACCGAGTACGGCACGATCGTGTCGGGAAACGCACGCGTTCGGAAACGTGGATGATCGACCGCTTCTTGCGCCGACAGGCCAAAATCGACGATGTTCATGAACTGTTGAAGCTGCGCCTGTGGTTGCACGTCCGCGCCGGTGTTCCCACCGATGATGTACGGCACGCCGTTACGGAGCGCGATGTACGGGTTCGACGTGTGACGGACTTTCTTGCCCGGCGCGAGCGCGTTCGGATCGTCGGGGTTATTGCTCATAAACGCGAGCCGTTCGTTCATGTGGATTCCCGTGTCGCCCGCGACGACAAAACTAATCCCGATCGACGTCGTCACCGACGCCGCGTTGCCGTACCGGTCGATCACCTGGAACGTCGTCGTGTGCCCGCCATCGCCGTACGCCGCGAGCCGGTCGTCGATCGGCCAGCGCATCGCCCTGTCGGGTGAAATCGAGTCGCGAAGGAACTCGGCGTATCGAGTCGAGAGCATCGTATCGACCGGGACGTCGACGAAGGCCGGATCGCCTAAGTATCGCGTGCGATCGGCGAACGCGAGCTTCAAGGCCTCGGTCATCAGGTGGATCGCGTTCGGGCTTGTCGGTGTCATGCCTGAGAAATTAAAGCCGTGCAGGATCGACAAAGCCTGGAGCATCACGATTCCCTGGCTGTTCGGCGGGTTCTGGTACACGTCGAGTCCGCGGTAGGTGATGCTGATCGGTTCGACGATCTCACCGCCCGCGTATTCCGCGAAGTCTTCACGCGTCAAAAGCCCCTCGTTCTGCTCGGAAAATGCGACGATGTCATGCGCGATCGGGCCACGGTAAAAGAAGTCGTTCGCCGCGCGGAAGGCTGCGATCTCACCGCGATGACGGTTTTGGTCGTACGCGCTCGCGAGTCTCTGGAACGTCCGTCCCATGTTGGTGTGCCGGATCGTATCGCCGAGCGAGACGAGGTTATTGTTGCGAACATAAAGGCTGCGCGCGGGTTCGAACGAGCGCACGAAGCTGTCGTTGTTTCGGAGCGACGTCAGAAGCATTCCGGTTGCCGGCACGCCGTTGTTCGCGTAGAAGATCGCCGGTTCGAGCAGATCGTCGAGCGGCATCACGCCGTGTCGTTCGAGAAGCGCCATCCAGCCGCCCCACGCGCCGGGTACGTTCGCGCGGTGCATCCCGTCGCGCGAGAGGTACGCGGTGTCGCGGAACCGGTCCGTCGTCGCGGCTGCGGGCGCGGGGCCGACCGCGTCGACCGCATCGACCACGCCACGTTCGGCGTCGTAGTAGAGAATCCACGAACCTCCGCCGAGAACACTCGAAAAGAACGGTTCGACCACCGAGAGCACCGCTCCAATCGTGAACGCCGCGTCGGCCGCCGTTCCGCCTTGCGACAGAATTTCCATGCCCGCCTGCGTCGCGATCGTATGATTCGAGACCGCCGCGGGCGGCCCGACGTTCGGGAGTCGATCGCCGAGCCCGGCCCGGCGGGCCATCCATTGTGCGGTCTTGGGGTCCGGTGCAAGCCACGCGCGAACCTCTTCGGCGGTCACGACGCTGCGCCCGGCGCGCTCGACGATTATCACGTCGTCTTCGAGCTGCTCGTGCCCGGCGAGGAACGCCTCCCACAGGACCGACGCGACGGAGTGGATATCGGGCGGAACGCCGTCGATTTCCTCGGGAACGGCGCCTTCGGCGATGATCGCATCCTGGAGCCGTGAAAACGCGGTGCTCGGCGGATAACCGTACTCGCGCGCGTACAAAGTCGCGATAAAGGTCTGATCGGTGTATCGTTCGCCGATCGGGCTGTAGTACTCGAGTGAAGCGCGCCTTACGGTCGACGACTCGATCTCGATCGTCATAACCGGCGCCCAGCCTTCGGCGGCGTACGTTCCGTACGCGACGACAAACCGTCCGTCGGGAAGTCGGATACGCTCGGCGCACCCCGAAAAAACAGCCACGAATACCACAATCGCGGCGATTATGGTATACAGGTGCCGACAGCGACGCGCCGAAAGTGGAAAACGCGGTGAACTGTGTCGTGGTGTCTGCAGTCGTCGTGTCATAAAAAGAAAGCCCCCATATCGGGCAAATACTACCGGTATGGCGGCCCGGCGACAAGCGTGCAGTAATGGTCAATCTGGAGGAAAACATGTCTGAGATGTTCGAACTTTCCGAAAAAACGGCGCTCGTAACCGGATCGACGCGTGGACTCGGCCGCGTGATCGCCGACGGACTCGCCGACGCGGGAGCTCACGTTGTCATAAACGGCCGCGACGGAGAAACCGTCAAGAGTACCGTCGAAGAGATGCGCGCGGCCGGTAAGTCGGCGTCGACGGGTGCATTCGACATTCTCGACCCCGATGCGGTAGCCGACGGTATCGCGCGCATCGAGAGCGACCGCGGCGCAATCGATGTTCTTGTGAACAACGCGGGTATCCAGAAACGGGCACCGCTCCACGAGTTCTCGCTCGACGACTGGAACACCGTTCTCGCGACGAATCTGACCGGTCCGTTCATCGTTACGCGCGCCGTAGCGCGTGGAATGATCGCGCACAATTCAGGGAAGATTATCAATATGTGTTCGCTGATGAGTGAACTCGGTCGGCCGACGATCGCTCCGTACGCGGCGTCGAAAGGGGGGATGAAGATGCTCACGCGCGCGATGGCGGTCGAGTGGGCAAAGTACAACATCCAGGTGAATGGGATTGGGCCCGGCTACTTCATCACCGAGATGACGCGCGCTCTCGCCGACGATCCGGATTTTGACGGCTGGATCAAGAACCGTACCCCCGCGGCGCGGTGGGGAGACCCGAAAGAGCTGATCGGCGCCGCCGTGTTTCTCGCGTCCGAGGCGTCGAGTTTTGTAAACGGGCAGATTATCTACGTCGACGGAGGAATTCTCGCCGCGATTTAGACGTCCGCTCGTGTTTTCCTTTCTACACGTTTTGTGGTATTATCCAAGGCGTGATATCACGAGAAAAAAATACCGCTAAGTCGGGTTTTGCGGCTCGGCTGCGCGAGTTGCGCCGGAGTAACGGTCTACGACAGGTTGATCTCGCCACGAGGCTCGGTGTCGCGCAGACCACTGTCGCGAACTACGAGCAGGCGATTAGATTCCCCGACGAGGGTACGCTCAAGAAGATCGCCGACGGTTTCGACGTTTCTCTCGACTATCTGCTCGGGCGGTCTGAAGCGCTGCGGATCGGATCTTCGGCGGCGACTCGACCGGCCGGGATCGAGCTCACCGCCGAGGCCGTCGAGTTTCTTGCCTTGCTTCGCTCCGGCCGTCGTGCCGACGCTTTTGCTTACGTGCTCGCTCTCGCGCACGGCGGCGTGCCCGTAATTCATATCCACAACGATGTCTTGAGACCCGCGCTGTACGAGATCGGCCGCCTCTGGGAGAGCGGCGAGATCGGCGTCGCGACCGAACACTTCGTGTCGTACGCGGCCGAAGCGATGATCGCGCAGCTGCGGCCTTTCCTGTCGCTCGCAGAGCCGCGTGGCAGGAGCGTCGTTCTCGCCACGCCCGGCGCCGAGCGCCACAGTATCGGTCTGATGATGGTGTCCGACGCGCTCGAGCAGGCCGGATTCGACGTCTTTCCGGTCGGAACACACGTCCCCGTCGGTGAAATCGTTTCGATTGTTCGCGAGCGCGGCGCGTGCCTCGTCGCACTTTCGGTGACGTTGCCGGAGCATCTCGAAGCGGCCGGCAATCTGATCAGCACCGTCAAAAAAAACGCGCCGAGTGTTCGTGTGATCGTCGGGGGTGCGGTCTTCGACCGTGACCCCGGCGAGCATCGGCGGATCG
>REEC01000159.1 GCA_007695285.1 Spirochaetaceae bacterium
TCGATTGCGGCTTCGGTGTCACGGAGCGCTTTTGCAATATCGTAGAACGGCGCATCAATCAGCCTGCCTTCGGGGAACTGTTTCTGTGCGAGTTCCCCGACCGCGTGCCCTGAGTCGAAGATGCGTTGCAAGCCGATACCGGGTTCTGTGGCGAGCTCACGATGATGGGTCTCGAGATAGAGCCGTTTGGTACACTGCAGTGCGGAGACGAAACGGCTTTTGCTGAGGGCGTGCGTGGAACCCGACATTGAGGGATACTCTACCCGCTCGATGCGGGTTTGTCAGGAGACACTGAGAAGAGGGTATGCGGATAGGTCGCGTTCAGCCGCGAAATTGCTTCCTGAATGCGAGCCCTGAGCGCGGCAGGCTTGATGATCTCCGCATCCCCTCCGAAACCGAGAACCCAGCGAACGATATCATCGCTTCCGGATGTCGTCATCTCAAGGGTGAGCGATCCATCCGTGTGTTCGTGGAACTGTTGTGTCGCGGACCACCTTCGGTTTCGCACTCTGCGGGCCGCGTTCTCGGTGAAGCGAATCGTGACCGTTACCGGATCCGCGAGCGTGAGGTCAAACGTGTGGCTCAGGATGTGATCCGGATCGAAGGGCTCCGGTTCCACGAAGGTCTCACCGGAGATCGAGATCTCGGAGATTCGCTCGACCGAAAGAATTCGAGTCGAGTCGTGTTTCGGGATCTGCACGAAAAGATAGAGCCCTCCGTCGTGTTGAAAGAGCCGTAACGGGTGGATCAGGTAGCTCTTCTCGTTTCCGGTGCCGAGCGCCTCATACCGAACCGTGCAGACTTTTCGTTCGGCGACTGCGTCGAGCAGAGTCTCGATGATCTCGTCTTTGCCGTGGTACAGCGCCGGATGCAACGTCCCTGCGGCGAAAAGGCTTTCCAGACGATCGGACTGTGCGACTGAGAGATAAGCGCCTGGCATGATGGAAGCGAGTTTCTCACGGATCGAGCAGAGAAGCGGTTCAACTGCGGTACCGGCGAAAACGCGATCCGATGCGAGCAGAAGGTGGAGAACCATGAGCTCTCGGCCGGTGAGACGCATGTCGGGGATACGAAGGTTGGGGAGCTTGTGCAGGTAGTCCTCCTGCAGTCGCCATCGTTTCTCTTTCTCTCCGGGGACCTCTTCGTCGAAACGAGGGAACCCCAGTTCATCGAGCGTTTCAAAGAGCCGGTAGACCGAACGACGCGTGACACCAAGTTCGCTCTCGAGCCGAGTAACGGTCGTCCCCTGGGGTCGCGAAAGAAGATCGATCGCTCGAAGGATCTTGATGATGTTCCGTCCGTGCACGTCTCGATTCTATTGCGTTGTGCCACGCGTCTCAAGCACCCCCTGAGCGGGAAAGGGGACCGAGGCATGGTCGAATCAGATTAAGTACCTGTGGCGGGCCGCATTCGGACGACGTTTTGAAGGTCAACCGGACGGCGTGCGGTGAGAAGCCTCACGCACGCATCAACGCGTGCGTGAGATCAGCAATGGAAATCGCGACTTCGTTCTTCCGTTTTTTTTCTGCCTCTCCAACGAAAAACTGTACCGGTACGACCGCGCCTGCGCGGACGGCGAGGTCGTCTCGAGTGCCGTCGTTGTATCTCAATCCCAAGTTGTTGCACAGAAATTCGAGAATGCAGCTCTGCACGCAGTCCTGGCGCATCGAGAATCCGTCTTCTCGGTACGTGGAGAGTCCCGACTTGTACTTGCATTCAAAGAACGTCAGGGTCGGGCCGTGCGTGTGCTCGGTCGGAACCCAGAGCACTCCTATGTCGGGCTTCGCGCGCATCATCCAGCGCACCAACGGGTGAGCGTTTCCCGTGGTGGGAAATCTCCCGGGCACCGAAGGTTCAGCATCCCAATCGAATCCATCGGATTCGGTTAATATCGCTTCGTGTTGGTTTAGATAGGCTTTGACATAGTCTTTGAGCAATCGTGTGAACTCATCGCGACCTTTCTTGCTCCGATCGGCCCAAAAATCTCTCATGAGAGTTGCCTCGTACATCACCTCCACGACTGTACCGTTGAGTCCGAGTGCGAGTTTCAAAGCATCGTTTCCGTCGTGTTCGTGCAGACGGGATGCCAACAAATGAGCGTAATGACGTTCTTCGCGGCAGACCGGTTCTTCCGGATCGAGAAATCGGTTAATAACGAACGGTCTCTCGTCTCCGGAAACCTCACCGGCTCGTCCTTTATCCGGCTGTGCGATAAAAATGTCGTGTGTGTCTTCGTCGTCGATTCCGTCATCACTATCCTGCAGTTTCTCCCAGATGAAAGCAAAGACGTTCGTGTTATCCGTGATGGCTTTCTCTTTTATCTCACGACGGGTTTTGACCTGGTCGTCCCGCGGCATCGTGCAGTAATGAGCACCGTACCAATGAGTGAAAAGCCGATGGACGCCGTTGATGTTTTTTGCGTCGCATCCCTTGTCCGGACACTCGAATTTTTTCATCCCCGTATTCTCCCATTACGTCAGTATAGTCGGACGATTAGCGAAAAAAAAGGCACTGTGGTGCAAGTCCTGCCGGTTCCCGGACCAAAAAAGCCGAGCAGCGCCTGACGGCGTCACTCGGCCCAAAACAACCACCCGATGGGCCCAGCAGGACTTGAACCTGCGACCTACGGATTATGAGTCCGCAGCTCTAACCAACTGAGCTATGGGCCCTTTTTTCGGTGGTTATTTATTGCACAGCGGCCCCTGATTGTCAACGCGACGGTAGAAGGCGTCAGCAGTTCGGGGTCATGGATAGTGCTTCAGGCGGCTCAGTCACCTTCGGGGACGGGGACAAGCTCGATGTTCGACCGGTGTTCGGGAAGCTTCATCGAGGAGCCGCCCGTCCACGGGGAGAGGCCACGCGCACAATACAGAATGCGCGTCGTTCCGGTCCGAGGAAAGTTTCGGCGGCACGTTGACGCAGACCGCGAATTCCCGGATGATCGCGTCGCGATGGAAATACTACCAAACCGACCCGGGACCACCGGGCACATCATATTGTCAGAGGGCCCCACTGTGGCGGCGTATGCTCCCACTTGGGGTGAGTCGCCGTGTGCGAGTTGCATTGGTTCGCCGTGTTGCCGGAATGTTCCGATTACGAAGATCTCGATCGATACCGAGGCCGATCTGCTCGACGCCGCGTGGCTCGCGGGGCTCGAGGCGATCGAGATCGGTCTGCGCGACGACGGGACGTGGACCGTCTTTTACCAACAGTCGTGTCGGTTTCTCGACGATGAGACCGGAGGATGCCGGCTGCACGAGTTACCGGATCAGCCCGACGTGTGCGTGCGGTACGACGCGCGTACGTGCTGGTACCGCCATGCGTTCGCGCACGACGCGTCGCCGCGGTTCATCCGGTTCGACCGCGAACGACTGCTCGAGCTGCATCGACACGTGATCTGCGACGAAAAAGGAGAGATTCGCAAAGTTCCCGACTGGGAAGATATCCTCACGATGCTTCAGGCAGTGCCGCTCGGAGAACCATCCGGCACGCGCGAAACCGGGGGCACCGCGACCGAGTGTGAACTCCTGATGCCGCCCGCGCGTCCGGCGACGATCCGGCAGCTCGACTTGGTGAAGTTCCGGTTGGGCTTCCCGGGAATATCGCTCGTCGTCTCGGAGACCGAGTGGAGGTTCTCGCTGCGGACATCGGTTCTCGGAGATCATCGTGACGGCCCACCGCGACGTGTTTTTACGGCGATCGATTTGCGTCCGTACGGATTGCTGCCGGATGAGCGACGGATCGACAGGGCCATGGTGCCTCGGCTCGCAACTCTCTGCGCGGCCGACGAGGCGGGGCTGATCGTCGCGTACCCGACCGTCCTGCAAATCGACGCGGAAATCACCGGGCCTCCGTCCGATACGTCCCCCGACGTCCCTCCCGGGTCGCCGCGCGCGGCGTAGCGCCCCACGCGATGTTTGCCGAATGCGGCGCTGTCCGGTACAATACCGGAAACGGAGGATAAAATGGCTCGAAAGAACGTCGTCGTTTTTTTTACCGATCAGCAGCGCTGGGACACGATGGGCGCGCATGGGAATCCACTCGAACTGACGCCGAACCTCGATCGTGAGGCGCGGCACGCGACGCACGTCTTCAACTCGTTTACGTGCCAGCCGGTCTGCGCTCCGGCGCGCGGCTGTCTTCAGACCGGGTTGTACGCGACCAACCACGGAGTGTTCCGGAACGGAATCACGCTCGATCCGGAACTGCCGACGCTCGGCCGCCTTTTCCGCGACGCCGGATACCGGACCGGGTACTTCGGCAAGTGGCACCTCGCGTCCGGGGACCCCGTACCGCCGGCCGAACAGGGCGGCTACGAGTTCTGGCTCGCGGCGAACGCGCTCGAGCACACGTCGCGGCCGTACGACACGATGGTGTACGACAACGACGGCAACGAGGTGAGGTTGCCCGGGTACCGCGTCGATGCGATCACCGACGCGGCGATCCAGTACATAGATGAACACTCCGATGAGCCGTTTTTTGTGTTCATGTCGCTGCTCGAGCCGCACCATCAGAACGACCTCGACGACTATCCACCTCCGACCGGGTATCGCGAACGGTACACCGGCAAGTGGGTGCCGCCGGACCTCGCGGCACTCGGTGGATCGACGCACCAACATCTCGGTGGGTACTACGGGATGGTGAAAAGAATCGACGAGGCGTACGGCCGGATGCTCGACGCGCTCGAGAGCCTCGGGTTGCGCGACGAGACCGTCGTGCTTTTCACGTCGGACCACGGCTGTCACTTCAAGACGAGAAACTCCGAGTACAAACGATCGTGCCACGACAGTTCGATCCGTGTGCCGACGGTCCTCACCGGCCCGGGCTTCGCGAGCGGCGGCGCATTGCCGGAGCTCGTGAGCCTGATCGATTTGCCTCCGACATTGCTCGACGCCGCGGGGCTTCCCGTTCCCGAGACGATGGAGGGCCGTTCGATTTTGCCTCTCGTGCGGCGAGAGGATTGCGACTGGCCGGACGACGTATTCGTGCAGATCAGCGAGTCCCAGGTCGGCCGCGCGATCCGGACGCACCGGTGGAAGTACGCGGTGACCGCGCCCGAGAAAGACGGCGGCCGGGATAGTCACTCCGAGTCGTACACCGAGGTCGAGCTGTACGACATGCAGTGCGACCCGTACGAACTCACGAACCTGATCGGGCTCGAGTCGCATCGCGACGTCACCCGAACGCTGCGCGAACGTTTGGTTCGTCGTATGATCGCCGCCGGCGAGGCCGAGCCCAAAATACTGCCCGCGCCCGAGAGGAAGTCCGGGCAGCGGCGTGTACTCGCACCCGAGGTTGGAGCTTGAGTCCGGAGGTTAACCAGGCTGCGGCGATCGACGACGACGTGATCGCCGCGCTCGATCCGGTGACACGGCTGCCGTACGGCGTCACTCGCTACTACGCGTCGCTCGCGCGCGACGACGATCCGTCGAAAGATCCGATCGCCGCGCAGTTTATCCCGCGCGCCGAGGAGAACTTCGCCGAGCCGTACGACACGATTGATCCGATCGGCGACCGGATGTACACCGTTGCGCCGCGACTCGTTCACCACTATCACGATCGCGCGCTCGTGCTCGTGAACGACCGGTGCGCGGTGTACTGCCGGCATTGTTTCCGGCGTCACTTCACCGGGAGCGGCGATGGCCGGATCACGGATTCGGATCTCACGGTAATCCGGGCGTATCTCGAGAACCATAGCGAGGTACAGGAACTCCTGCTTTCCGGCGGTGATCCCCTGATGCTCGCCGACCGCGAGTTTTTCCGCGTCTTCGACGCGCTGCGCGAGGTGCGCGACTTCCTGATGCGCGTCTGCACGCGTATGCCGGTCGTCTTGCCGAGCCGGATTACCGAGAATTTCGCGCGTGAGCTCGGCCGGCGGATGCCCGCGTGGGTCGTGATCCACGTCAACCATCCCCGAGAGATCACGAGTGAGTTCTCGCTCGCGATCTCTCGTTTGCATCGTGAGGGTATCTCGGTCGCGAACCAGGCGGTGCTTCTGCGTGGTGTCAACGATGACGCCGAGACTCTCGAGGTCTTGTTCCGCGCTCTCGTGCGAAACGGGGTCAGGCCGTATTATCTCTTCCAGGGAGACCTCGCGGCCGGCACCGCTCACTTCAGAACGTCGATAGACCGCGGAATCGAGATCATGCGCGAGCTTCGCCTTCGGCTCTCGGGACTCGCGTTGCCGACGTACGCGGTCGACCTTCCGGACGGCGGCGGAAAAGTTCCGGTCGATAGCGCATTGATCCGGACCGAGACCGACGCGTATATCCTCCGGGGCCCAGACGGACGCGAGTACCGCTATCCGCGGGAGTACCCGCGGCTCGGTGGATAGGCGAATCGGTCGGCTCTACACGATCGCGCGGTAGCGCTCAAGCGCCACTTTCCGCTCGCGCGCGTGGTCGACGATCGGCGCGGGGTAACCGTTCGGGCGCGCGTCCTCGGGCGGGGCGTGCCGGCTCTTTTTGTCGAGCGCCGCGAGCTCCGGAACCCAGCGCGCGATGTACTCGCCGTCGGGATCGAACCGGCGGCTTTGGCGCTCGGGATTGAAGATCCGGAAGTACGGTTGCGGATCGCACCCGGTCGACGCGGCCCATTGCCAACCGCCGTTGTTCGCGGCCAGATCCCCGTCGAGCAGCCGGTCCATGAAGTACGCCTCGCCGCGACGCCAGTCGATGTGCAGATCCTTCGTCAAAAACGACGCGACGATCATCCGGACGCGGTTGTGCATCCAGCCGGTCGCCTTCAGCTGCCGCATTCCGGCATCGACGATCGGGAATCCCGTAAGCCCGGCTTTCCACGCGTCGAACCGGGACTCATCGTCGTCCCACTGCAGACGCCAGTACCGCGTGAGGAACGGTTCGTGTTCGACGCGCGGTTGGTGGTACAGAATATGGTAGTAGAACTCGCGCCAGATCAACTCGGTGAGAAAACGTTCGATTCCCGGCGCTTGCGGGCCGGGTGCACGCCCAGGCCGCGCCGTCTCACGGTCCGGCGAATCGAGTGCGGCAATGATCTCGGCGGTCGTGAGCGAGCCGACCTTGAGGTAGATCGAGAGTCGACTCGTTCCGTCGACGGCAGGTATATCGCGCGCCTCGTCGTAGCTCGCAATCGGCCCGGCGAGGAACTCCGAGAGTCTCCGGTGTGCGGCGACACGGCCGGCGGGTGGTAGCGTCACCCGAACGCGCGGTTGAACCGAGTCACGAGTCGTGTCTATAACGTCGTGTCGCTGTAACTCTCGTCCGGTGCCCGGCAAGTCGGACCACGTAAACCTGATGCCGGGAGTTCGGCCGCCGGGGTTATCCGCGCGGTCCGGCACGCGGTGCCGCTGCTCGGCGAACACCGCGCGCCAGCGTTTCTCGAACGGCGAGAAAACCCGGTAGTGACCATCGCCGGACTGCGGGGTGATCTCCCCCGGTTCAAAAACAAGATGATCGCGGTCGGTCACCACTTCAACGCCGTTTTCCTGTTCGAGTAGTCGCGTGAGGCGTGTATCGCGGTCCCGCGCGAACGGTTCGTAGTCGCGGTTAAACGACACGATCGCCGGCCGTGCGGAGCCGTGCCGGGCACACTCGGAAAAAATGCGGCCGAACGCCTCTTCGGGCGTACCGGGAAGAACCAGAAGGTCGCCGCCGGCGGTTCGCAGTTCTTCACGCAACGCGGCGACGCTCTCGAGCACAAACGCGAAACGGTCGATCCCGGTGTCCGGCCGCGACACGATTTGCGGATCGACGCAGAAGAGTCCCAGCACCTTCCCGCCGGTGCGCGCGCGGCTCTTCGCCAAAGCGGGGTTGGTTGCAACTCGCAGGTCGCGACGGAACCAGTGGATCGCGTACATCATCGGTCGCACGCGAGCACATTGATGTACTCGAGCCACCGCGCGGCAAGATCCGGCCAGACTCCGACCTCGCCGTCGCCGAGCCCGAGCCCGTGTCGACCTCGCGCAAAGACGTGAAGCTCGAACGGGACATCGTTTTGAGAGAGAGCGTCGGAGAGCTCGATTACGTTTCCTACGTGTACGGATTGATCGTCCGCGGTGTGCCACATGAAGATCGGCGGAGTGTCGGCGTCGACCGCGGCTTCTACCGAGAGCATTTTCCGTTTGTCGGGATCAGGGTTCTCCCCCAATAGGTTAACCATCGACCCGGTATGCGGAAATTTCTGAAACGATACTACCGGGTAGCACAAGATCGCGAACGCCGGTCGCGCGGACAACCGGTTCAGGTCGTCGAAGGTATGGTCGAACTCCCGATCGAACATCGTCGCGGCACATCCGGCTACATGGCCGCCGGCCGAGAAACCCATCACGCCGATGCTCTTTGGGTTGACATTCAGTTCACCCGAACGAAGCCTGATTACACGAAGCGACCGAAGCGCGTCGAGCAGCGGCACCGGGTCCCTGTACGGCGCGACTCTATA
Organism: Spirochaetaceae bacterium; assembly: GCA_007695285.1. Classification (GTDB taxonomy): domain Bacteria; phylum Spirochaetota; class Spirochaetia; order DSM-27196; family PXBQ01; genus PXBQ01. Next base: position 8,419 of record REEC01000159.1, read on the forward strand.
CGATACGACAAACGCCGCGATTCCGAACTGGATGAATCGACGCGCGACCGGTTCCGCCTCGTGCTCCGCGCGCCGCGCGTAGCCACCTCCGGGGAAAATCAACACCGCCGGTGTCGGTGAGGTCGCGTCAGGGAGAAAACCATCTATGGTCGGATGGTCGCTTGTGTCCTCGGCGTTCCAGAGCGGAGGCTTGCCGTTCCAGAGCGGGAAAGTCACGTGCCGTCGGATCCTGTAATTCTGGTGCATCGGAATTGAGCTTATCCGTGAACGCGTTCGCGTGCAACTACTCGCGCGACACTCGCGCGAGACTATAACCGGTACTAGATTGTGGAACTCGGTCGATTCTCGTCGTACAGATGGCACGCGGTGAAGCGGCCGGGGCGTACTTCGCGCAACACCGGGCGCACTGTCTCGCAGCGGCCGGCGATCGCGACCGGGCAGCGAGGGTGGAACGGGCAACCCGACGGGACCGCGGCCGCGCTCGGCGGCTCGCCGGCGACGACCGGTCTGATGCGCTTTCGATTGGCGGGGTCGGGCTCCGGGACCGCCGCGATCAGTCCTTTTGTGTACGGATGAAGCGGCTCGTCGATGAGCTCGCCCGACCGGCCGATCTCGACCATCGTGCCCGCGTACATCACGACCGTGCGGTCGGAGAAGTGACGCGCGCTCGCGATGTCGTGCGTGATGTACAGGAACGCGATGCCGTGCGAGGTCTGAAGATCGCGCAGAATCGAGAGGATCTCCGCGCGGCTCGAGGCGTCGATCATCGAGACCGGCTCGTCGGCGACGATAAACTCCGGCTCGAGCACGACCGAACGCGCGATGCACACCCGTTGGCGCTGGCCGCCGGACATCGTGTGCGCGTACTTGTCGGTGAACTCGGCGGCCGGTGTGAGGCGGACCATCTCGAGCGCGCGATGAACGATCTCGGTGCGTTCGGGCGGTGTTCCGATACCGTGCACAAGGAGCGGCTCTTCGAGCTGCTCGAACACCGTCATGAACGGGCTGTTGCTCGAGTACGGGTCCTGGAACACGACCTGCGCGCGACGGCGGTACGCCTTGAGTGCGTCGGAATCGAGCGACGCGACGTCGATGCCGTCGAACTCGACCTTTCCGCCGGTGATCGGGACGAGGCGGAGAATCGCGCGGCCGAGGGTGGTCTTTCCGCTTCCGGACTCACCGACGACCGCGACGGTCTCGCCGCGGCCGACCTCGAGCGAGACGCCGTCGACGGCTTTCACCGGGAACGACCGGAAAAGCCCCTTCCTCACCGAGAAGTGAACCTTGAGCTCGGTAAGTTTGAGAACCGGGGCGTTCATGACCGGACCTCCGGCGGGACCGGCTGCGTCGACTGCTCGGCGAGCCGCCAGCACCGCGCCGAGTGATCGGGCGCAGGATGGAACAACGGCGGCTGCTCGGCGGCGCACCGGTCAAACGCGTACGGGCAGCGTGGTTCAAAACGGCAGCCGGTCGGGCGCGCCATCGGGTCGGGTGGGGCGCCGGTCAGGAAGCCCGGCTTTTCGGCGCCGTGCAACCGCGGGATGCTCGCGAGAAGCCTCTCGGTGTACGGGTCGTTCGGCGTTGTCAGTACCGTGTCGGCGGGACCGAACTCGCGGAGTTCCCCGGCGTGCACGACGGCGACCCGGTCGGCGATATCGGCCGCGAGCGCGATGTCGTGCGTGATGAAGATGTACGTGAACCCGAGTTCCGTTTTAAGTTTCTTCAGAAGGTTCATGATCTGCGCCTGCACGCTCACGTCGAGCGCCGACGTCGGTTCATCGAGCACGATCAGCGACGGTTTGAGCGTGAGAGCGGATGCGATCGCCGCGCGTTGCTTCATGCCGCCCGAGAGCTCGTGCGGAAAGAGCCGCGCGACGTCGCGCGAAAGGCCGACCAGCTCGAACAACCGCTCGACCTCTTTGAAAGCGTCCGCTTTGCTCATCAATCGATCGAGCAGTAGTCTCTCGGCGACCTGGAACCCGACGCGGATCACCGGGTTGAACGAATTCATCGCGCCCTGGAACACGACCGCGATCTCGCTCCAGCGGATCTTGCGCCGGTACTGTTCGTCGGACATCGCGCTGATCTCGGTCCCGTCAAACGTGACGGTCCCGCCGAAACGGCGCACGTTCCGCGGGAAGACGCGCGTCATGACCGAGACCATGCTGGTTTTTCCGCTTCCCGACTCGCCGATGATGCCGAGCGTCTCGCCGCGCTCTTCGATCGTGAACGAGACGTCGTCAACCGCCCGGAGCGCGCCGCGGGGCGTCTCGTACTCGAGGAAGATGTCCGAGACCGTCAGGAACGCCACGATCGTGCTCCTTTGAGCCGCGGATCGATCACCGGCTCCATCCCGAGCGCGATGAACATGAACGTGACCGCGGTCAGCACGATCAGGAGTCCCGGTGGGATCACCCACCACCAGTACCCCAGGAACACCGCGCCGGTGCGGAAGCCGTGCTCGAGGATCTGCCCCCACGTCGGAATCGACGGGTCACCGAGGCCGAGAAAACTCAAACCCGCCTCGGCGAGAACCGCCGACGGAGCAAAAAACACGAGCTGCGCAAAGATGTACGACGCGGTGTGCGGGAAGACGTGGCGCACGATGATGCGCGCCTTCGACGCGCCGAGCGACACCGCCGCCTCGACTTCCTGCCCACTCTTGAGCTGGAGGACCATCGTGCGCACCATGATCGTGAGTCCGGGCCAGCTGAACGCGACGAGAACGAGCAGAATGATCCAGAGTTGCGAGCCGCCGATGAACACGAGAAAGATTAAAAGCGGCAGCACCGGGATGTTCGCGACGATGTCCGCCGCGCGTTGAATCACCGTGTCGGTGCGACCGCCGACGTATCCGCTCACGAGTCCGAGCGAAGTTCCGATGAACGTGCTCACGGTCGAGGTCGAGAGCCCGATCACGAGCGCGACCGGGAGCCCAAAAAGAAGCCCGATCGCGAGGTCTCTCCCGAGCGCGTCGGTCCCCATCGCGCCGAACACCGAACCACCAAAAACCGACGTGATCTCGGCAACCGTATCGTCTTCCGCTACAGTCGTCACTTCGATCCGAAGGATGTACGAGCCGTGAAGCGCCCGGACGACACCGTCTTCGGCGCGGCCGAACAGGAGCGCTTCGAACATGTCGCGCCGTCGCTCCGACGTGAGCACCGTGTCGTACGTCGTTTCGTACACCGCGGCAAGCGATTCGCCCGCGGTTCCGTCGCCGTTCAGGACAAAGCGCAGAGGTTCCTCGCCGTGACGGGTGTAAGGCGCGGAGTCTCCCGGCCGTGGGCCCGAGACGACGTCGCGGAACAGCAGAATGTCGGTCTCGTCGGGGCGGATCAGCCGGCCGAGGATGATCGGCGGCCGCGCGCCGAACACGAACTCGCGCATCGAGATCGAGATGAAGTTCGGCGGCTCATCGGCTGTGAACTCGATCGGGAAGTCGTACGTTCGGACGAACGCGCGCGCTCCGGCTGTCTCGGTGGTTGCGGTGGTTTCGGAAAACCGACGATGACGAAACAACCGCGTACGTGTGAACGCGTTCATCCAACTCGGCGGCACCGAGCGCGGATTGTCGGCCCAGTACGCGGGGTTGCCCCAGCGTGCGGAGCCGAAGTCCCTCGGGTACGTGACGGCGACGATGATCGCGGTAATCGAGAGAAATGCGAGCAAGATCAAACCGATCCGGCCCGGCCCGTTCGAGAAGAGTTCCTTCAGCAGGTTGCGCCGGTTGCCTCGTTCGCCGGCCATCAGTCGTACCTCACGCGAGGGTCGAGGAAGACGTACAACACCTCGAGGATCATCCGCGCGACGACGTACAGCAGAGTAAACATGAACGTGAGCGCGACGATCACCATCTCATCGGGGGTGCCCGCGATCGCTTCGTAGTACAGCCGTCCCATTCCTTGCCACGTGAAGACGGTTTCGACGAGGATCGACCCGCCGAGGGTCCCCGCGAGCCCGAGGATCAGCCCCGTGACGATCGGCGGCGCGGCCGCACGCAGGATGTGACGTCGCGAGATGATCCTCTCGGGCAGCCCTTTTGCCTTCGCGGCAGTTACGTGGTCGCCCTGCGCGACGTTGATCGTCATCGTGCGCACGACGTAGACGTACGGACCGAGACTCGCGAGCACGAGCGTGAAGATCGGGAGCGCCGCGTGATGCACGAGATTCAGAAAGCGCAAAAAACCACCCTCGGGCGGAGGTGCGCTGTACATCCCGCCGGACGGGAAGATCGGAAACTGGAACGCGAGAATCAGGATCAGCAGAATCCCGACCCACCACGCGGGCAACGCGTACGAGATCGCCGAGCCGTACGAGATGACCCGGTCGATCGTCGATCCGACGCGCTGCGAGAGCCGCGTACCGATGCCGATCCCGATGATCGCGGTCACGACCATCGACGTCGTGAGCAGTATCACGGTGTTCGGGATTCGCTCGAGCACGATATCGGCGACGCGGTTGCTTCCGGTGAAACTGCGAAGCGTGTGCGCCTCACCGAGGTCGAGCGAGAATACACGCACGACCATGCCCGGAAGCCGCAGGAACCACGGCCGGTGAAGACCGTAGGACTCTTCGAGTTCGGTACGGTGCGCGGCCATCGCTTCCTCGAGTTGATCCGGGTCGCGGATCGTCTCGGCGAGGCCGCTGCGCATCCCGCGGAGCTGTTCACCGATCACCGCTTGAAGCATCCGGTCGGAGTACCCGGTCGCGCCGAGGCTGATCACGACAAGGACTTGCACCGCGACGAGGACTCCGAGCATCGTGAGGCCACGGACGAGCAGTCGGTGAAACAGCACGGCCCCCTCCGCTACGGAAGTACGTCGATGTCGGCGGTGTACTCCACGACCTGCGCGATTCGGTCGCTCGTCGCCGCGAGGTGCAGCCGGTACAACCCGGGCCAGAGCGTGTTTGTGATGTCCGCCCCGATGCGCACGGTGAACGTGTTGGATGCCGTCCGGCTTGCCGTTCCCGACGTCACGACCGAACCGTCGACCGGGTCGATCATGACGTACCGAAGGTCGAGTTCTCCTTCGCCGTCGACTGTAATTGTGTACGTGACCTCGCTTCCGGGTTCGATGTCGGGCGTTTGCGGCGGTCGAATCGCGATTCTCGGTGCCGCCCCGAACAGCCAATCTCCGGGTTTGAACGGATAACTCGGATCGCGGAACGCGCGCAGTTCGGCGAACTGCGCGGGTGGGTCGTACGCCGCGAGGTAGAACGGCCCGTTGCTGATCACGAGATTGCCGTGGTCGGTGAACCATTTGAGCGCGGCTTGATACCGTTCGACCGCACGATCGGCGGTCATGAGGTTTCGGTCACCGACCTGGAAGACACCCTGTGGGACAAAACGCGACTGCCGGAACGTCTGAAGAGTCCGCTGTACGAGCCGTGCGTCGCGGTCCATTACGAGGCTCAGCCACGGGACGTTGAACCGGCTCGCGGCGGTGTCGCTGTACGCGCCGCGCCGCTGCGAAAAAACGACGTCGTCCATCGCCGCGAGGATCTCCCACGGCATTCCCAGCCCCGAAGGCGTCGCGTACGACGCGATGTACGCCTCCTCGAAGTGCCAGAAATCGACGTAGACTTCGATCCGGTTCTCGTCGAGAATCCGGAATCCTTTGAAAGTCTCGAGATACGGACGCGCGGTAACCCCGAGCGCGACTTCGATCCGCGCTTTGTCGGTGTCGTACGCGAGCTCGTAACTCTGCGCGAGCGCGTACATCACGTCGGCCATCGAGATCTGAATGCCGTGATGCCACTTCGACTGAAAGAACTTTGAGTAGTCGTACACGACGCGGCTCGTCGCCTGTGCGCCGGCCGCCGGATCCCAGCGGTTTGCCCGCGCGTTCCAGACGACCGCACCGGACGGAACCGCGATCCGGCCGTCAGGGCCCGCGGTTTCGACCGTGAATTCGGCGCGCACGGGTTCGGGCATTCCGGTGAACGGGTGGTTCCAGACCGCGGGGTCGGTAATATACCGCCAGATGTCGACGCTGTAGACGTCGCCGAATCCACCGACCGGGTTCCACGTCGTGCGCTCGGTCCAGACCCAGAGGTGACCGACCCTGAGGTCGCCGGTGCCCGGGATATGCGCTTCGCGCAGCGTCCACGGCGAGCGCGGCCCCGCGGTGATGTCCTCGGTCATACCCGTGAGCGTGTTTTGCGCCGGGAAGCTGTTCATCGCGGTCGCGAGCCAGACGCGAACCGACTCGTCGAGCCCGAGCTCGGTCATCCTACGGTAAATATCGTCGCGCTCGTTACGGTCGCTGAACTCACCGCGGAAAAGCCGTTGGCCGAGTAGATCGAGCTCATCGTTCTCGTACTGCCAGAACCCGATCTCTTTCCAGCCGGGCATGTTCCCGAGCCACGGCGCGTTCATCTGATTCACGTTCGAGAAGTCGTACCGCGTCGGCGACGAGCGACCCCAACCTTCGGTGTAGATGTGCCACTCGAACGACTTCGGATCGGTCGAGTACACCGACATCACCGCCGCTGCGAACGGCCGGTACGACACGCTCACCATAAACCCGGCGCGCTCGAGCTCGCGCCGCAGCAGATCGCCGATGTCGCGCCGTTCGTCCTCGACTCGCGCGACGAGCCGAACCCGAATCGGCTGCCCACCGATGCTCCAGAAACCGCCCGATCGAGTCGCTCCCGCGTTTTGCATCGCCGAGGCGATCATCTCGCGCGCGTACTCGGGATCGTACGTGATTCCCGATCCGCGCGCGGTCTCAAACACGGTGAGGTAATCGAAGTCGTGTGGACTCACGTGCGTGATCATCGGCCGAGCCATGCCGCGGTAAATCTCGCGCGCTATGAACTCACGGTCGACAAGATACTGAACGGCCTGCCGGACTTCCTTGATCGAGAACGGATTGAGATCACCCGCCGCGGCAGGGGCGGGGTTCAACAAGAGCGAGACCGTCGACGCCGGAGCTTCGTAGAGATTGAACGCCGGATTCCCGCGCAGGCGTTGCGCCGCGGCGGTCTTGAGGCTGAACATGTAGAGGTCCATCTGGTTCGCTTCGAGATCGCGTGGAGCGCGGTCGACGTCGAACGCGCGGAAAAGAATGCGGTCGGCGGCAGGCCCCGGGCGCGAGTGTGGGACCTCGGCCCACAGCGGAAGAGACACGGACGCGACGAGCACCGCCGCGACAAGGTACCGTATGATCGTACGATTGCGCATATTTTTCTCCGTAATCGTTCGATCCGCGGCCGCTACTCGCGGCTGCGGATCATATCGTCGAGATCGCGAATTCTGTCGAGCAACTCGAGATACATCGTCTCGATGTTTCCAAATCCAAACTCCGTGTAGTACGACGTCGAGGCCATGTTGCCGGACTGGTCGTACACCGCGAGACGTTGCGGGCCTTCACCGGTGATCGGGACGTAGAGACTCGTGGTAAACCGGCCTTCAAGGTTCGTTCGCGCCGATGCGATCGTCGCGTCTTCGAGCGTGACGAACACGGTCATGTCGGGCTGGAAGTTGAAGCCTTGGACCGTGATGTTCTGCCCACCGGGCCCAGACGGCGGTGAGATGAAAATATCCGGCGAGCGGATCGGTCGTTGCCGCGCAAATCCGATCTTCTGGTTGATGCCTCCAAACTCTCCGAGCCGTGTATCGGCCCACACCATGTACACGTCGTCTTCGGTCGCCTCGATCGCGAAGTAGTCGCCGATGAACAGTCCACTTGGAAAACCTTTGTTCGGATTCGACGGGAAGTCGGTGACCCGCGTGTCGGGCACGCTGTGACCGAAATCCGGTAACTCGAATCCCCACGTGCTGCCACGATCATCGGACGTGGTGTAGTAGATGTGATACCGGATGTGCGCGGGATCGTCGCGCATGTCGCCCCACATCACGTGAAGCGAGCCGTCCGGAGCCGCAGAGATAGCCGGGAAGAACTGCAAACGGTCGGTGTCGTCGCCGTTGACGCGAAGCGGGCGGCTCCACGTCGCGCCGCGGTCGAACGAGCGGATAAAGTAAATATCGCCGTCGTCCTGCGGGCGGTCGGATGGCCGGGCGGTGTACACGACGTACAGCTCGTCGTTCGGCCCGATCGTGACCTGCGGAAACGCGGCGCCCCAGTACCGGAAAAACGCGTTCCGCGGGCGGAACCCGATCTCGTTGAAGACCGACGCGATCACGGGACTCGAGAACGTCCGGCCGCCGTCGGTAGACTTAGAAGCGTGAATCTCGGCGAGGCCTTCCATGCTTCCGTCGTCGGTGCTGTCGAGCCACACGACGTACACGGTGCCGTCGGATCCGACGACCGGTTGAGATCCCTGTACGACGCGGTCGGAGCCGAAGACGCCGGGCGTAACGCCGTCTCCTCCCTCGCCGAAAGACCGCCGAACGGTCGGGCTCACCGCGACCGGGTCGCTCCACGTGCGTCCGCTGTCTTCGGAGCGGACGACCCGGATCGTCGTCGCCATCTGGCGCGGGATCAAGGTCGGCAGCTCGCCGATCCAGAGAATTTCGCTTGTTATTTCGAAATCGGTGTACGAGAGATAGATCACGTCGCGATCGGCATCCTGGCGGTGTGGGCCGACGGCGGTCCACGGCTTGTCGAGAAAGCCCGCGACGATGCGGCCGCGGAGCCGGCCCGAGGCGTCGATCTGCTGGTCCTCGAGCCGCACTTCGCTTCGTGCGGCCGAGATCGTCTCGTCCCACGAAAATCCGCCGTCTCGCGACACCGCGACCGCCATGCTCGAGACGATATCTGCGAGCTGTAGCGGCCCGACGGCAAACTCGTCGATACCGATCGAGATCATCGCGTAGTACACGTTGCCGTCGCGGTCGAACTGGATGACCGGGTCACCGCCGGAGACGCGGTCGTCGAGAAGGAACGGAACCTGGAAAGGACCTTCCCACGACAATCCGCCGTCGAGGCTCACGTACGCGGTCACCGCGGGGAAGTTGTAGTCGATAGTCCCCATCACGATGTGATCGGAGTCGTTCGGGTTGACCGCGATGTGCGGTTCGGTCTGAATCGGTGTGTTACTGAAGTCGCGCGTGATCAAGAGATCCCGGCTGAACGCGGGCGCCGGATCGCGGAACGGGACGAGTAGCCCCCCGCCGACCGCCTGAAGAGCCGGCGACTGGATCGCAGCCGAGAATCCTTCCGGGATGTTCGGCGGAGTGTAAAGATGGCTCCCGATCGAGTCCCAGTCCATTTTTGTAAGTGGATTGTGCCCCGGGCGAATCCAGAGCCCGGGATCGATGCCTTCGAGAGTGAGCCACGCGCGGCCCGAGAGAAACTCCTTGACCGGGTCCATCGTCATGAGCAGTCGCACGCTCCTGTCGGTCGGCTGTCGCGGTTCGATGTATCCGGACTCCGCGAACGCTGTGCCGGCCGCAAACGCTGCAAGTAGGACGAACAGGATGAGGGCCGGGAAGAGCCGACCGGTATTTCGTGCCATTTGTTTACCTCTCTGACCGGACCTTAACGGTTCCTGGTCTCGTCGTTGTTCTGGACGTAGTACGCCAGGGTATCAAGTCGATTAATCACTGTGAGCATCACCGCGTTCTTGAACGCCTCAAAGCGCCGGTGGAACGCCCACGACCCACCGATGTAGTAGTCTCGCGCGCGCTCGTCGGGGTCGTCGTATTCGGTCTCGAGCCACTCGAACAACGAGGGTGCCTGGCGAATCACGTTGTTGGCCATCGGTACCAGACGAATCGGATCGGATATCGCCGAGAGCTCGCGGATTCTCTTCAGGTAGAGCTCGGCTTCTAGCCGGTCGTGCGGGACTTGTTTTCGCAGTTCGGCCAGAAGTCGGCGATCGGACTCCACACGGACCATGAGGCTGCGAACCGCGTCGGGAGTATCCATCGCGATCGGCGCGCGATCTATCTGGATTACCATTTCGTCGATCGAAATAACATCCGTCGCGTCGTCGACCTCGTCGTCGGCTTCGTCCTCGACGTCGGCTTGGTCCTCAGCGTCGGATTCGTCTTCGGCTGCGTCATTGGGCTGCGAGTCATCCTGCGCATCGGCAGCCGGTTCATCGTTCGACGCGATTCTCTCGCCCAACCCCATCGCAAACGCGATTCCGTCGTACTCCGCGGAGGCGGGCTGTGCAGCGATAAGACCGAACGCGACGAGAATCGCCACGGCCGTCAATATTGTGGGGTGCTTCATTGAGTTCTCCCGTCGTTTTTCGGTCATACGCGACCGCCGCTCATGATGACCTCGATCGCGCGATCGAGAAACGGATCGCGTCCGGCGCGGATCGTCGAGAGGTCCGGAAGCGGCAGCTCAACGTCGGGTTTAATCCCGTCGGCCCTGAGCACGGTGCCGCGTGGCGTGACGTACGTTGCTATGATGATATGAAAAAGCGCGCCGCTCGGTAGCTCGAGCATCCTGCCGATCTGCGATCCACCTTGGGTCGTCTCGCCGACGATCTTGGCTCGATTATGGTCCCTCAACACGGCCGCGAGCACTTCGGCGACGCCCGAGGTGCGGTTGTCGGTGATCACGACGAGGTGGTTCCGGTATGCAGCGATCGCGTCCGGGCGGTGAGGAATCGGGTGCTGCTCGTCGCGCGTCGCGACCGCGCCGATCTGCGCGGGGCCGAGGAACCATTGAGCAAGAACGGCCATAGCCTCGGGGGTTCCCGATCCGATACCGCGTAGGTCCAGAACGATGCCGTTCGTAGAGAGCAGACTCGGGAGCGCGCGAGAAGCCTGTTCGACGAGATCGATCGTAAGCGCGGGCAGCCGGATGTACCCGACGCCCCTTTGGATCGTGCGCGCTTCAACGCTCGGCCGGAGATCGATACGGCCTCGTGTGATAGTAACGTCACGCTCTTCGCCGTCGGGATCGCGGAGCGTCAACGTGACCTCGGTTCCGACCGGGCCGCGTACGCGTTCGGTCACCTCACTCGAACCCTCGTCTTCGGTGAATCGGTGCCCGTCGGCGGCGACGATCACGTCGCCCATGAGCACCCCGGCGCCTTCGGCCGGCGCCTCGCGGAACACGCCGACGACGATCACGCCCGTGCCCGGGATCTCGTTGATCATGATCCCGACGCCCGCGTACTCGGTCTCGGGCTCTCCTGCTTGTTGCTCCTGCGGTTCCGGAACGAGCCACGGGGGAACCACGAACGTGGCCGGATCGTCGAGTTTTGAGATTAGCTCGTCGAGCAGCTCGTACGCGGTTTCACTATCAGGTGCCTGTTGGATTTTTGTGCGGTACTCATCGCGCAACGACGCCCACGGCGCCCCGCCGAAACTGCCGTCGACGTACCACTCCGATACGACCTGCCAGACGACTTCGAAGTCGGCAACCGCCCCGCCTTCGCGTGCCTCCTGTGCCGATAGCGACATCGCGACGAGCGCGAAAACAATGAATAGAACGGCAACTCGAACCGTATATTTTCTCATTTCATACAGACCCTAAGGTAAAAATAGACGTACGGCTCCGCGACGTCAAGGCGAAGCTCGTTTGAAGCACAAATCAATGCGCGGCACGAGGTCTCACTGCGTGTCATGCACGGTGGGTCGGCGGCGTCCAGCGCCGATGAAGACCGACGCCGCGGTCGCGGCGCCCGCCGCGGCCGCGGCGAACATCACAAATACGTCGTACCGTTCGAACAGAATTCCGCCGAGCGTGACGCCGACCGTCCCTCCAAGCCCGGAAAGCGCGATGTAAAAGAAACTCTGAGCCGTCGCACCGAGTCCCCGTGGTGCGATCTCGCGCGCCCGCGAGACCCCCGCGACGTACATCGCGGCGAAACCCGGCCCGTGACAGAGCTGCACCGCGAGCGCCCACGCCGGATTGCGAATCAGAGCGTACGCGGCAAGGCGCAACGCGGTCACGCCGAGTCCGAACGCGAGAACCGTGTCGGCGCCGAATCGTCGGATCAACCGCGCCGAGAAGAAAAAGAAGAAGAGCTCGCTGACCGTCGCGACCGCGAGCGCGGCGCCCATCATCGTCTCGGGCGCTCCAAGCTGATCGAGGTAAATGAACAGGAAGTTATGCACGACGCTGTTCGCCAGCCCCGCGAAGAACGCAACGAGCAGGAACAAACCCCAGCGTCGGTCTCGGAGGAAAAGCGGCAGATTCTTGAGAATTTTGACTCCGGCGACGCGGGTCGGGCGAGGCAGCCCAAACGCGGTCGTTCCGCACACGACCATCGCCGCCGCGTACGCGGCGAACACGATCGTGATCGCCGTGTTTTCGACGATGAACCCGATCACGATCGACGTTACACCCCAGCCGATCGCTCCGAACAGGCGCACGCGCCCGTACTCACCGCCGTTTGCGGCGATTCCCGTCATCACCGCGTTGTCGGCCGCCGGGATTATCGGCGCGTAGAAAAACGCAAACAGGAACAGGACTGCTCCGATCGCGACGACGTGCGACGGGATGACGAGCACCGCACCGAGCGCAGCGGAGAGGTAACACGCCGTGACAAGCACTGTTCGGTGCCGCCCCGTGCGATCGGCGAACGCGCTCCAGATCGCCGCTCCGGCGACCATCACGATCGGCTTGATGCCGAGAAGCAGACCGATCTGGTCGCCGGGCAGTCCGATGCGCCGGAGGTACAGTCCGAGATACGGCAGGAGACACGCGGCAGCGGCGAAGTACGTCGCATAGAAGAGGCGGCCGTTTCCGGTTGTTTGTACACGCGGCAACATTCTCGCGACATCGTACACGAAACCGAATCGGTTTGACAGACGGTACCGAAAAAGGTATGTTTACAGAGTCTTCGGGGCAAGGTGACCCGCGTCTACGCGGGAAATCCTGACCGGCGGTTAAAGCCCGCGATTCTCCGATCCGTGCAACGCGGTAGGAGATTGAATCGGTGAAATTCCGATGCCGACGGTACAGTCCGGATGGGAGAAGACCTGGGTTTTTTTGCCGTCTGTTCCAATTTTTACCGCTTGTCACGCCGTTTACCGTCGGACGCGGAAACCGGAGTTTACAGGCAGCGCAGTCGGCACCGTACAGCGAACGGATCAACACGACTCAGGACACGCGGTCTTCCCCTCGCAAGCCCCGTCTCACGCAGGGGGGTGAGCAATGAATCACGAATTCTACATGGACCGAGCGCTCGAACTCGCGGCGCACGGCCTCGGTTTTTCGTCGCCGAATCCGGCCGTCGGCGCCGTACTCGTCGCGGACGGGAAGGTCGTCGGCGCAGGATACCACGAACGCGCCGGAGCACCACACGCCGAAGCCGTCGCGACTCGGGAGGCGGGCTCTGCCGCGCGCGGAGCCGTTTTGTATTGCACCCTGGAGCCGTGTTGCCACCGAACGCCCGAGAAACGCACGCCGCCGTGCACCGACGCGATAGTCGCCGCGGGAGTCCGGCTGGTCGTCGTCGCGACGGCCGACCCGAATCCGCACGTCTCCGGCCGCGGTATCGCGGTGCTGCGCGCTGCGGGAATCGAGGTCATCGTCGGCGTCCGGCACGCCGAGGCAACCCGCATGAACGAGCCGTTTTTCCGGTTCATTCGGAGCGGTGTCCCGTTCGTGCACCTCAAGACCGCACAAAGTCTTGACGGGTACGTCGCGACGAGCGGAGGCGAGTCGAAGTGGATCACGCCGTCCGCGGCGCGGCGTGAGGTACACGCGCTTCGGGCGCGGTACGACGCTGTGCTCGTCGGCGCCGGCACGGTACGCGCGGACAACCCGGCTCTCACGGTGCGCGACGTGGAAGGACGAAACCCCGTGCGAATCGTTCTGACCTCATCGTGCGACGTCCCGGCCGACGCCGCGGTTTTCGATCACGCCGCGCGTACGATCGTACTCACCGGCGAAACGACCCCTCCGGACGCGATCGCTGCGCTCGAGAACGTCGGTGCGACGGTGATCGCGGTGCGCCGAACCACGTCGGGTGCCGATTCGCCGGCGAAACTCGATCCAAACGAGGTGCTCCGCGCGCTCGCGACGAACGGCCTGACCTCGGTCCTCGTCGAAGGCGGTCCCGGGGTCGCGACGTCTTTCCTGGCCGCCGACGCGGTCGACCGCGTCACCGTTTTTATCGCTCCGCGACTGTTTGGCGGTGGGAAACGCGCGTTTGGGGACCTCGGGCGGTCGAGCCTCGACGACGCGCCCGCGTACGACGCGGAGTGGCGATCGGTCGACGGGTGCGGCGTCGCGACGTGGCTGATCGATCCCGCGTCCGTTTCCGGTGAGTCGGACGACATCGCGCCGCACGCCGCGTGTGTGGGTGAGTGTGGCGCGGTTGCTCAGGAGGTGAGGTGATGTTCACGGGCATCATTACCGAGGTCGGTCGCGTACGCCGATCCGACCGCACGGCCGACGGCGTGAGACTCGCGGTGTACGGGCCACAAACGGTAGACGGCGTGCGAATCGGAGACTCGATCGCGATCGACGGTGCGTGCCAGACCGTTATCGCGGTCTCGGGTGACGTATTCGAGGTCGACTCGGTCGGTGCGACGATCGGGAAGACGACGCTCGGACGGCTGCGCGTCGGCGACTCGGTGAACCTCGAGAAGTCGTTGTGCGTCGGCGACCGGCTCGACGGGCATTTTGTCCAGGGCCACGTAAGCGCGGTAGGTCGTGTTATCGAGGTGAAACGTCGCGCGCAGAGTTTTTCCCTGGCGGTCGAGATACCCGAGTCGTGTCGACGCTACGTCGTTCCGGAAGGATCGATCGCGATCGACGGCGTCAGCCTGACCGTGGCTGCCGTACGCGGGAGCACGGTCGAGATCAGCGTCGTGCCGCACACCGCGGACGTCACGACGCTCTCGGCCCTCGCGCCCGGCGCCGAGGTGAACATCGAGACCGATATCCTCGGCAGGTACGTCGAGAGTCTTACGGCACGAGAGCCGGGGGCGACTCGGGAGTTGAGTGAGAGTCAAGTCAGAGAGTGGGGGTTTTCATGACACATACAGATACATCGATACATAGAGGCGACACCGCGGCGGACACACAGTCGAAGCGAGTTGCCGAAGCCGTCAGGATCGTTCGTGAGGGTGGGGTCGTGATAATCGTTGACGACGATGACCGCGAGTACGAAGGCGATTTTGTCGCGGCGGGAGGTACGATTACTCCGGAAGCAGTCAACCTCATGGTGACCCATGGGCGTGGGCTGCTCTGCGCTCCTATCTCTTCGAGTGTCGCCGCGCGACTCGAGCTCCCGGCGCAGAGCCACGTGAACACGTCACTACACGAGACTCGGTTCACGGTCTCGGTTGACGCGGTTCGCGGTACGACGACAGGGATCTCGGTCGGAGATCGCGCGATCACGATTCGCGCTCTTGCCGATCCGGCAACGGTCCCCTCGGATCTCGGCCGGCCCGGGCATATCTTCCCGATCGTCGGCGCCGACGGAGGGCTCGCCGAGCGCCGGGGCCACACCGAGGCGTCGCTTGAGCTCGTGCGGCGCGCGGGTCTGCCCGCCGCTGCGGCGATCTGCGAGATTCTCGACGATACCGGGGCAGCCGCGCGTGGCGCCGCTCTCGACGAGATCGCCGAGCGGCTCGGGGTGATGATCATAAGGGTGAACGACATCGCGGCGATCGGTGACGACAAATGACTGATGACGATAAACAACGAAGCAGGAGAAAAAATGAAAACGATTGAAGGTGTGCTCGACGCACGAGGGGTCCGGTTTGCGATAGTGCTGGGGCGATTCAACTCGCTGATCGGTGAGCGGCTTCTCGAAGGGGCGATAGACTGTCTCGATCGCCATGGTGCCGACGCCGACGCGATAACCGTGGTCCGCGTGCCCGGGGCATTCGAGATCCCGCTCGTCGCGGCTCGTCTCGCCGCGCACGAACAGTACGACGCGGTGATCTGCCTCGGTGCCGTTATTCGGGGATCGACGCCGCACTTCGAGTACGTCGCGAACGAGGCCGCGAAGGGTATCGCTCACGCGGCGTTGAACTCGGGAAAACCCGTTATATTCGGCGTTCTCACGTGCGACACGATCGAGCAGGCGCTCGAGCGCGCGGGGACGAAGGCCGGCAACAAAGGCTGGGACGCCGCGATGGCAGCGATCGAGACCGCCGACGTCGTGAAAAAAATCGGTTAAGTGCGCGCCGGGCGGTCGGCAGCGTCGGCGTCAGCGATCGCTTCTATCCCCGCCCGGTACAAAACGCGCGATATCTCGTTCGCCGCGCCCAATACCTCTTCCACCGTCTTCTCGAGTTCGCCGCTCTGTTCTGCGACTCCGTTCACGCGCTCGAGCATCCGGTTGTTCGCGTCGGTGATCTGCAACATCGAGTTTACCATTCGCGAACGGCCTTGCTCCATCTCGCTCGACGCACCGGCGACCTCCGCCGTCAATCCGACTATGCGGTGCAGCGCGACCGTGACCTGTTCGCTCCCTTCGGCTTGCTCCGCCATCGCCGCGTTGATCTCGCGTTCGCGATCGTGAACCTCGCTTATGATGCCGCCGAGTTTTTCAACCGCCTGTTGCGACGCGGTGCTCGCCGCGACGCACGTTTCGATCTTATTTCCGATCGAGGTCAGGTTTGTCGAGATTGTCTTTGATTGTGTCGATGCGTTCTCGGCGAGTTTTCGGATTTCATCGGCGACGACGGCAAAGCCGCGGCCTGCGTCGCCCGCGTGCGCAGCTTCGATCGCCGCGTTCATCGCGAGTAGATTGGTTTGGGCCGAGATCGTCTGCAGAACGCGGTTTGCCTCGTTCAAACCGGTTGAGTCGCTCGCGATCTCGCGGACAAGCGTATCGACCTCACCCATGCGCGCGCTGCCGATGCGAGACTGCTCGTCGAGCGTCGTGAAGCGTTCGGAGTTCGACTCGAGGACTTGCCGCAACGACTTGATGTTCGCGACCATCTCTTCGATCGCGGCCGACGCCTGTTCGACCATCGACGACTGATCCTGGATCAGCGTGTCGAGTGACTCGATCGCACGGCTGATCTGCTCGATTACCGAGCTGCTCTCCTGCGACTCGCGCGTCTGCGCGTCGACCGAGTCGCGCATCTCGTCGATCGCGGTTCCGATGAACCGAACCGCCGTACGCGTCGTCGCCATTCGCCGGTCGATCGTCTGTTCGACGACGCGGAGCTCTTTCAACGACTCCCGAAAAGCCTCGACCTCGGCCGCGGCCGCGGTAATTCCTTGAAGCAGGAGCCGATGGTGGCGGGCAAGCTTGTTTTCGACAAGCGTGGAAGCGGATCCGTGTGAGAGCGAACGATTCGATGCTTCGATCAAGTCGCGGTGAAAACTGTTGCTGCGGCGGAGCCTGACGTCGATTCCGCACACTCCGACGGTCTCTGTAGCGCGAACGATGGGCACCGCTATCGTCGTCATCAGGACCGTCTCGTCGCCGAACGGGTACTCGAACGGATCAAGCAGGACCTTTGTTCCGGCTCGAAGCGGCTCCGTGTAGAACTTCTCGCGTTCGACGCGGGGAATCGACATCTCGGCGATTCCCGTCTCGGCGTGGTACACGTAGAGCGAAAAGTACGTCGCTGAGTCGCGGAGCGCGCCGGGCTCGAAAGCGACCCAGACGCCGAAGTACTCGAGATTCTGCTCGAGGATGCGCGAGAGAGACTGTTTCAAACTCGCGTCGTCGGTGTCGGCGCTCCAACCGCTCGAAAGGACACGCAGTTCCTCGGCGGAGATTTCAGCATTCCTGACGACGGTATACTCGGGCAGTACACGGTCGCGCAGTTCGACAGCCAGCGCGGAGTCGATCGACGCCGCGCGCCGCAGACGGATTCCGAGAATCACGGCTGTGGTCGCCCACCCAATAAGTGCGACCGCAGTAATTGCTACCCACATCACTTCGAACCTCCCCGATGAATTCGTCCGTGTTTCATTGTATCGACTCCGCTTTCCCCCGAGTAAACCGTCTGCACCTCGCGCGCGATAATTTCGATCCCGCGTTTGACGTCGGCGGGATCGTGCGCGTAGTTCAAACGGATACACCGATCGCGGTGCTCCCACGTCTCTTCGGTTCCGAAGAAAAAGTACTCACCCGGGACAACGATGACGTGCTGATCCTTGAGCCTTTCGTACAGCTGTTTCGTCGTGATCGGGAACTCTTTGAACCAGAGCCAGAGGAAGAGCGAACCCTCGCACCGATGCAGCGAGTACGGGATGTCGTCGGCGAACGAGGTCCGAACGACTTCCTGCGCTCGCGTCGAACGCTCGAGGTAGAACGGCCTGACAACATCGCGGCTCAAGCGCAGGAGCTCGCCGTTTCCGAGCAGCGGTTCGACCATGACTTGGCCGATACTCCCGTTTGCGAGGCTCACGATCGCGTTCGCGGCCGAGACCGCCCGAGCGATCGGCTCCGGAGCGATAATGATTCCCGTGCGCGTGCTCGGAAGGCCGATCTTCGAGAGGCTCATGCTCACGACCGTGTTGTCGTTGAAGATCGGCGTGACGTCCGAGAAAATGATGTCCGGGAACGGCGTTCCGTACGCGTTGTCGACGATCAGCGGAATACCCGCCGCGCGTGCGGTCATGTCGAGGCGCGCGAGTTCGGCGTCGGTCAGCACGTTTCCCGACGGATTCGTCGGCCGTGACACGCAGATCGCGCCGATCTCGGGGTCAGTCGCGAGCAACTCGTCGAGGGTATCGAACGCGATATGATACTTGTGCGTGTGCGCGTCGATCTGCTCGATACGCGGTTTGAGCGCCACGAAATCGCGCGGATCGAGTCCCTGGTCGGCGTACCCGATGTACTCGGGCAGGAGCGGAAACAGGATTTTCCGCCGACCGACCGCCGACTCGCCCGCGAGAAGGTTCAGCAGAAGAAAGAAGCCGGTCTGGCTGCCGTTCGTGATCGCGATGTTCTCCGGCCCGACGTCCCATCCGAACTCGGCCCGGAAAAGAGAGGCGAGCGCGACGACGAAACTCGCCTTTCCCTGCGGCGTGTCGTAGTTCGCGACCATGCGTTCGAACTCGTCGCCGTTCGCGAGAATCTCCTCCATCCTCCGTCGCCACACCGCGTTCATCGCGGGGATATGCGCGGGGTTCCCACCGCCGAGCATGTACTTCTTCTCGGACCCGGCCATCGCCTTCCCGAGATCGTCCATCAACTCGAGGATTCCGCTCTTCGCGGTAAACTTCTCTCCGAAACGTGATAACTGCACGCCGGGAAGTATACCGGAAGAACCGAGAGTCTGACAGGGGGGATGGCCAGGAAGTCGGAATCGGATAGTATGGGCGAGGAGGAGACGAGATGAAACCGAACGTTGTTTTTGTGTTCGCGGACCAATGGCGTGGCGAGGCGACGGGTTTCGGAGGAAACCCCGCAGTTCGGACCCCGAACCTCGACCGGCTTGCCGCCGAGAGCCTGAACTTCACGAACGCGACGTCGGGATTCCCCGTATGCACTCCGTACCGCGCGTGTTTCCTGACCGGACAGTATCCGCACACGCACGGGTTGTTCCTCAACGACGCGCATCTCGAACCGAACGGCAACGGTATCGGCGACGCGTTCGCGCGCGGCGGGTACGACACCGCGTATATCGGGAAGTGGCACGTCAACGGACGCGGACGAAGCTCACCGATTCGGAAGCAGTTTCGCCAGGGGTTTGAGTACTGGAAAGTGCTTGAGTGCACGCACGACTACAATGACTCCGCGTACTACGACGGAACATCCGACCGGAAGCTCGTCTGGGACGGGTACGATGCCGACGCCCAGACCGACGACGCGATTCGGTACATCTGCGAGCACGACAACACCCGGCCGTTTTTCCTCGTGCTCTCGTGGGGACCTCCGCACAATCCGTACGAGACGGCGCCCGAGAGCTTCCGAGATATGTACCGGCCGTCGGAAGTCGCGCTCCGACCGAACGTGCCGCGCGAATGCGAGACGAAGGCGCGGGAGGAACTCGCCGGATACTACGCGCACTGCAGCGCGCTCGACGCGTGCGCGGGTCGGTTGCTCGCGGCACTCGATACCAAAGGGATCGCCGACGACACGATTTTCGTGTTCACGTCGGATCATGGCGATATGCTCTGGTCTCACGGCCTCGAGAGGAAACAAAAACCGTGGGACGAATCGGTGCGCGTGCCGTTTCTGCTCCGGTACCCGCGCGCGTTTGGACGCACCGGCCGCGCGATCGGCGACCTCTTTATCGACTCACCCGACATCATGCCGACATTACTCGGCCTAAGCGACGTGCCGATACCTCCAACCGTCGAAGGCCTGGACTACTCCGACCACATCGTCCGCGACACGCGCCCCGAGGAGCCGTGCGCCGTGCTCGCGTGTTACCATCCGTTCGGCGAGTGGCCGCGCGGCGCGCGAGGCGGCGTCTTCGGTCTCACGGGCCGCGAGTACCGCGGGGTCCGGACGCAGCGGTACACGTACGTGCGTACGCTCGACGGCCCATGGTTGTTGTACGACAACGCGGTCGACCCGTATCAGCTCACGAACGTGATCGAGCACCCCGCGTACGCCGAGACGCGTCTCTACCTCGATGATCTACTCTCGCGTCGTCTCGCCGCTCGCGGCGACGAGTTCCTGCCGGGAACCGTGTACGTCGACCGGTTTGGGTACGAGCTCGACGCGAACGGAACGATCCCGTACACGCTGTAGACCGAGGACGGTCTCTTACAGCCCGTACTCGGCCAGGATCGTCTTGCCCGGCTCGAGCAGGGGCTCCATCATCGCGACGAACTCGTCTTCCCGCGTCGGGATCGACTCGAGTTCCTCGCGGATACGCGGGATCCATTCGCGCTCGCGGTCGCCGATCGCGAGCCGGCCCGACCCGACCGCGTGCTCCATGAGCTCGAGCGCCTTCTTCGCACCGCGCAGCCCGGCGTCAAGGTGCGTCTCGGCCGAGACGATCGCGCGCGAGATCTCGGTCACGTTCTCCGGCGCGAGAATGAACGCCTGCGGGTCGCGCGACGCGTCGGACGCGACGAAGAGGTCCTGCAAAACGCCGGCGGTTCCCGCGCGTGTCGCTTCGTTCATGAGCCGCGTATCGTACGCGAGCTGTTCGAGCGACACGACCGGCGCGATCGCGCCGAGCAACATCACGTTCTGCACCGACTCGTTGCTCCAGAGGTCGCACGCGGCGGCGGAGATGTTTCCGACCTGGCTCAAGTGCGCGCACGCCGCGGTCTTGCCTTCCATCGAGATCGGGATGCCGGTGATCGCTTTGATGAACGGTCCTTCGTACCCGCAGTCCTTGTCCGGACCGACCGCGCCCTGCTCGTACGCGACGAGCGTCCGCACGATCGAGAGCACCCGGTCGACCGCAGCAAACACGCGCGGGATGTAGTTTTTCTCTGCGAGCACCATCGAGGTATTCGCAAATCCACACGCGGTGTCGCCGCCCGCGACACGGCCGGTCGCCGCGGCGATATCGACGATGCGAGACCACAGGAACTTCATGTCGCGCACACCGAGCACCAGGAGCGCGAACGCCGCGGCCTTCACGTCGCACGTGAGGACCGCGTCGTCGTGGATCTCTTTGCCGCCGGTGCTCTCGATCGAGAGCAGGTTTCCTCCGGCGCGCGCGCCCTGCTCAAAGAGCTGCATCATCGTGTCGATGTACGGACTCGTGCGCATCCGCGGAGGCGTCTCGTAGTCACGCGTATCGTTCGGCGTCAGCCGGACTTCGGCCCGGAGACCGTTTTTCGCAAACGCGGCTTCACAGAGCTCCGAGAGCACGGTCGTGATCTCGACGCCGATCTCGGGCTCGAGCGTCATCTCGAGCAGCGTCTCAAACTCGATCACGACACCGTCGAGACCGAGAGCGGCCGACCTCTCGAGCACCGCCGACGCGACCGATCGGTACTGTTCCACGATTCCCGGCAGGTTTGCGCGGTTTACCGACGTCTCGGCGAGCGTGAAGTTCAGTTCCGGGTACACCGTGCCCGCGCCGATCGTAAGACCGTGGCGTGCGGTAACCGGGTACGGTGCGTACCCAAAGATCAGCTTTTTGGGATCATCGATCGCCAACGTAGAGTATTTCATGTGGCCTCCTATCACAAAAATCGTACCACACAAAACAGGAGTCGTATTGTAAGAAATTGCCGCGTTTGGGACTCTGTTGTCATTTCGTGACCGACGCCGGCGCGAGACACGATTCGCGATATGTGCTACTCTGTGCATATCTTACGGATAACCTAAACACAAACGGGGAGTGACTCATGATTTATCGACCGTACGGGCGAACCGGGAAAGACGTGTCTACGATTGGATTTGGCGCGATGCGTTTCGGCGATGTCGACAACGTCGATGCGTGTACAGAGATGGTCGTGCACGCGGCCGAGCGTGGCATCACGTACTTCGACACCGCGCCGAAGTACTTCGGGACGCGGAGCGAGGAAAGAATCGGCGAGGGCTTGCGCGAACTCAGGCGGCGCGAGATGCCGTACTACCTCTCGAGCAAGACGTTCGAGTCGACCGAGTCGGGAATCCGCCGCGAAATCGAAGCGCAGCTGAAACGGCTCGACGTCGACGCGATCGATTTTTACCACATGTGGTGCATTACCGATCTCGCCGGGTGGCACGAGCGGAAGAAAAACGGCGTGATCGAAGCGTTTCTCAAACTGAAGGAAGAAGGGTTGATCCGGCACGTCTGCGTCTCGAGCCACTTGATCGGCGACGAGATCAAAGAGCTTCTCGATGAGGACGTATTTGAAGGTGTGTTGTTCGGGTACTCCGCGTACAACTACCGGACCCGCGTCGCCGCGTTCGACGCGATCAAGCGGAAAAACCTCGGGTGCGTCGTGATGAACCCGCTCGGTGGCGGATTGATTCCGCAGAACCCCGATATGTTCAACTTCATCAGAACCGACGAGAACGAGACGATCGTTCAGGCGGCGCTTCGATTTCTGATCGCGCACCAGGAAATAACCGTGTCTCTCGTCGGTTTTGGCGAGAAGAGCCACATCGACGAAGCGGTCGAAGCGGTCGAGAATTTCGCGCCTCTCGGCGGGCCGGAGCTCGAGAAGATCAAGGCGGCCGGTTCGACGTCGTTCGAGGGTATCTGCACCGGGTGTCAGTACTGTCTTGGAAGCTGCCCGGAAGAGATTCGGATTCCGCAGCTCATGGACGCGTACAATCAACTCATCCTTCGCGGTGAGAACGAGTTGATCGGGCGGCTGAAGTATCACTGGCACGTGCCGTTCGACGAGGCCGCGAAGTGCATCGAGTGCGGGCGCTGCGAGGACGCGTGCACGCAGCATCTGAACATAATCGAGAGGCTCGCGGAGATCGTCGAGATCGGCGCGCGCGCGGAGTAGACTCCCCGGGCGCACCTTTATTTTTCGCGGTACTCCGTGTAGAATCGGCGGACCGTCATGAAAACCGAACGAAAACACCTTCCTGGTTCGAACACCGGTACCGGTGTCCGGCGCCTCGCGATCGTGCTCATACCCGCGGTCGGCCTCGTGTTGCTCTTCGTTTTCGGCCGTGTGTTGCACGCCGCGACCGTGATCGGCGGAGAGCTGTATTTCTCTGCGTTGGTGCAAGAGACCGCCGCCGGTGCGATCGCCGTGGCGGTCGCGTTTTTAGCGCGTCGCATTCATCCCGTCGCGACTTTCGTCGTCGCGATCGTGTACGCGGGTTTTTACGTCGGCAACCTCGAGTTGACGACCGCGCTCGACACGATCGTCGTCGCGCATCATCTTCAGTTCGCTTTACACAGCGACTTCATCCGCGGCAGCGCCGCCCAGTTCACGTACCCGGTCTTCACTGCCGCGCTCGTCGTACTCTGCGTGGCCTCGGCGTTTGCCGCCGCGCGCGCGCCGCGACTCGCTCTTCGGCTCAAGGTCGGTATCTCACTTCTCGTGCTTCTTTCGTTTGGCGTTTTGATTCCGTCCGGAGGTACGTGGCATCACGACGCGCTCGTCGCGCGGACGGTTCGGAAGACCGTGCGGTCGCTCGTTACGCACGTTCCGCGGCAGACCTCGACGGAACCGGAAACGGCCGGCCCGGCGTCGGTGTACCCGCGTGAGTCCTCGCCGCTCGTGTACCCACGCGCCGACGGCACGCGTAACGTCTTGCTGGTCGTGCTCGAAGGAGTCCCCGCGGTGTACCTCGACCAGGTTCAGGAGGCCACCGGCGTCGAGTATCCCGTCACGATGCCCGAGTACACGCGGATCGCCGACCGCGGCCTCGTCGTCGCGCACTCGGTCGCGCACAACCGGCAGACGATTCGAGGGCTGTACTCGATGCTCACCGGGGATTATCCGCGCCTCGAGCTCACGACTCCGAAGATCTACCCGTACATCGACGCTCCGGACTCCGAGCGTCCGGCTGCGTTGCCGGCCGTACTCCGAGAACACGGCTTCACAACGACGTTCCTGCAGGGAGCCGATCTCTCGTACATGTCGAAAGACCGGTTCATGCCCGCAGCCGGGTTCGAGACCGTGATCGGGCGCGAGTTTTTCACGTATCAGTACGTCGAGTTCGAGTGGGGGCCCGACGACCGGGCGTTCTTCGAGCACGCGGCCGAGTACATCGTGAGTCTGCGCGAGCAACCGGAACCGTGGTTTCTGAAGTTGCTGACCGTCGGTACGCACCACCCGTACGCCGCGCCGGAAGAGTATCTCGAGCGCTACTCGAGTCCAAAAATCGCCGCGGTCGCGTATCTCGACGATGCACTCGGCGCGTTCATCGACGAGATCGAAGCGCTCGGTGTGCTCGACGACACGCTCGTCGTGATCGTGAGCGACGAGTCGCACGGTGTCGGCGGACATCCGTTCGGCGGTTACTGGGGCAGCACGGTCGTCCTGACCCCCGAGAGTGATCACGGTAGGATGCACGACGGTGTGTTCGGGCTGGTCGACGTGCCGCGTACGATCCTCGACTATCTGCGGTTCGACGATGAGGTAGTACGTTTCCCGGGGCGGAGTGTTCTGCGTCGATACGATACCGATCGCACGATGCATTTCGGCCGGTTCATCGCGTTGGAGTCCGGGCGTATCTATCAACCGATCAGCCGTTCGCGCGTCGAAGTTTTCACGTCGTCAACCGGTGCGCTGTTCGCTCCCTCGTACGAGAAAACGAGTATCACCGGTGACGAAGGGCGTGAGCTGTCGCGCGAACTTACCGAGAAATTCAACCGTGCCGGCCTCATCCCGGGTGTGGAGCGGGCGAGAGACCTCACCGGGCCGTTCGAGGCGCCGAGCGCCGAGAACCGCTGGACGTTGCTCGAACGCGACACGTTCACGATCGACCCGGACGAGACGGGGGTGCTTTCTACCGCGCAGTACCTCGAGCTGCCCGCCGAGTCGCGCGTCACAGTGAAGCTCGAGTTGCAGCTTGACGAAACCGACACCGGTGGTGACCGAACTCCGGCGTGTCGGTTCGCTCTGCAGTTACTCGCCGAGTACGAGCCGCTCGATCTCGCGCTTCCCGAGTTCCCGCGTCTCGCTCCGGGCGAGTCGTTTGCGGTCGAGTTCTCGTTCTCGACCGACGAGGTTCTCGCGCGGTTCTGGGCGCACCTGAGCGCGATTTCGCTCCGCGCGGACGAGCCCGTATCGGTCACGGTGAAAGAGTTTTCGATCGAGACCCAACCCGCGGACGAGGATCGCACGGACGCCGTGCGCGTCGCGTACGCAATCTACGAGCCGGCGGGTCTCCCGGTAGTCGGCCACGCGGCCGGCCGGTACCTCGGCACGACGTACACGAACTCGATCGAGGCGTTGCGGGCCAATGTCGATCGCTACGACGTGTTCGAACTCGACTTCGAGTGGACGGCCGACGGGCGTCTCGTCGGGCTTCACGACTGGGACGTCGTGTTCGAGCGGCTGTACGGGTTCCGGCCGGATGGGGCGCTTTCATACGATGCGTTCCGCGACACGGCGCCGACGATCGATATCACGCCGGTCGATCTTCCGATCGTCCGGTCTTTTCTCGCCGATCACCCGTCGGTCCGGATCGTGACCGACGTCAAGACGAGGAACCTCGACGCGCTCGAGAAGATCGCCGACTCGATCCCGGATTTTCCCCGCCGCGTGATACCTCAGATCTACTCGCCCGACGAGTTCGAACGCGTCGCCGAGCTCGGGTTCACCGACGTCATCTGGACTCTCTATCGATACCCGGGAAACCGCGACGTAGAGAACGTGCTCGCGCGTATCCGTGAGATTGAGGCGGAGTTTCCCGGAGCCCTCTTTGCGGTCGCGATGCCGATCGAGCTTGTCGAGGCCGGGCACGCCGAGCGCCTTCACGCCGTCGGAATCCCCGTCTACGCGCACACGGTCAACACGTGCGAGACGTACCGGAGGCTCGTTTCACGAGGGGCATCGTCGATCTACACCGATTCGCTCGACCCGGCCGACTGTCCGGCCGACGCGCGGTAAACGCCACCGAAATCCGGTTTGACAGATCGCGATGTTCGCGTTATAATTTCACTTTAGGTATACAGATTTCACTTAACGAAATAGAAACACAAGGAGTTCGGTATCAACCATTTAAGTTCGCTTGAAGATACGTTGCTGATGGGACCGGGGCCGTCGTGTGTTTCGGACTCGGTTTACGCCGCGCTCGCGCGGCCGACGATCGGTCATCTCGATCCGTTTTTCATCGAGATCATGGACACCGAGAAAAAGAACCTGAAAACGATCTTCCGGACCGGGAACGAGTTGACTCTTCCGGTCTCGGGAACCGGGTCGGCCGGGATGGAGACGTGCTTCGTCAACCTCGTGAACCCCGGCGACAAGGTCCTGATTCTCGTGAACGGAGTTTTTGGGACCCGGATGGCCGACGTCGCCGGGCGCCTCGGCGCGAACGCGACCGTCCGCGAGTTCGAGTGGGGCACTCCCGTGCTCGTCGACGCGGTGCGCGAGGAACTCGCGAAGCAGAAGTTCGCGATCGTCGCGGTCGTGCACGCTGAGACGTCCACCGGCGTACGGAACCCGGTCGAAGAGATCGGCCGGATCGTCAAGGACCACGGCGCGCTCTACCTTGTCGACGCGGTCACGAGTCTCGGTGGCATAGACGTGCGGATGGACGACTGGAGCATCGACGCGATCTACAGCGGGACGCAGAAGTGCCTCTCGTGCCCACCCGGGTTGGCTCCGATTTCGTTCTCGAGCCGAGCGGTCGAGAAGCTCAAGGCACGCACCACGAAGGTGCCGAACTGGTACCTGGATCTTTCGCTGATCATGAACTACTGGGAAGGCTCAAAACGAGCGTATCATCACACCGCGCCGATCAACATGGTGTACGCTTTGTACCAGGCGCTGTACGACCTTCTCGCCGAAGGCCTCGAGAAATCGTTTGCCCGTCACGCCGACGCTCACGCCTACCTCGTCGCCGAACTCGAGAAGATCGGTCTCACATTGCTCGTCGCGCCCGAATCGCGGCTGCCGATGTTGAACGCGGTGAGATGTCCCGAAGGTATCGATGAAGCAAAGATCCGCTCCCGGTTGCTTGACGAGCATAAAATCGAGATCGGTGCGGGACTCGGGCCACTCGCCGGCAAGATCTGGCGCGTCGGTCTCATGGGCCACACCGCGCGTCACGAAAACGTCGACCGGCTGATCACCGCCCTGAAGCACGTTCTGTAGAGGCTCGCGCAGCGGGGCTGAGCCGGTCGCGCTGCGACTTTTACTCCGATACCGTTTCCTGCACGGTTGGGTCGCACGCGAGGTACACTCCGGCGGTCCAGCCGAGCATCTTGCTCGCTTTGTACTCTGCGTCGGTCGGACCACCCGTTATGCCGTCGTACTTCTCCCAGAGAGCACCCGACTGCGCGAACTGCGTCTCGACAGTCTTCCGGAACGTCGAGGCGACCGCCGACGCTTCTTTCGTGTAGCCGTAGTTCAAGAGCGCCGTGTACGCGATGTACTGCATCGGCGGCCAGACGTTCGGGTGCCCCCATTGAAATCGAACCGACTCGGGCGTTTTTTCGCACGTCGTGACTCCGTGTGGGGTCGTGATCCGCGGTAGATGCGCGACCGCGGCTTCGGCTTCTCGGTCGCTCGCGATGCGAGCCCACATCGGGTATAACATTTCGATCGAGACGAGGTCGGCGCGCGTGTCGCGCACGTAGTCGTAATCGTGGAACAGCAATGTCTTCGGGTCAGCCATGAACGAGCGCATCAACTCTGCCCGGGCGGCGGCGCGCTCGAGCCACGTCCCCGCGTCGGCGCGCCCGAGCGCCGTGCAGAATTGTGCGATAGTCTTCTCGTAAAGGAACAAATTCGCGTTCAGGTCGACCGGTAAAAAATCGGCGCACCGGCCGCCAAATCGTGGCGTGAAGTCCATCCCGGTTTCGGCTTCGGCGATGTAGTGGTCACCGACGGTTATTTTTTTCGCGTCGTCGACGGCAGGAAAGCCGAGGCGCGTGACCAAAGTGTGGTCGTAGAACGTGATCTTCTCTTCGCGCGTCGCGCGATGATAGTGGCGGTTCAGTCCGGTCGGAGTGCTCCTCTCGCGCATCCAGAAATTGTACTCGGTCACGACCGAGTCAAACACCGAAGCGAGCCACTCGCTGTCGCCGGTGTGTTCGTATACGCCTGCAACCATGAGCGCGTAGTACGGCGGTTGCGAGCGGTTCAGGTGGTACGTTGCGTTGCTGTTCAGGATGAACCCGTACGTCGCGATCTCGTGCGCAAAGTTCTCGACGTTCCATCGAGCCTGCTCGGTCTTGCCGTGTTTCAGGAGCCCAAGATTCGTGAAGTACGTGTCCCAGTAGTACAGTTCCCGGAACCGGTCGTCGATCGACGGTACCGTGTACGGGTACGGCAGCGCGAGCCGTGGACCCGAGTCCTCCCTGGTCTCCCTGACCGTGTTGTCCCAGTTCGACTCGATGTAATCCGAAACGTGCGAAAAATCTGTAGCTTCCATGCTGCTACTATACAGCAAATCGGCTTCTTGCCGCATCATCGTATAGACGGTATAGACCGAATAGATTGTGAGCAAGCGGCATTAGTTTTTTTAATTTATTGACCGAAAACGAAATTCATTTTACTATCGACCAATGAAAACAATAACCATCACCACGAATGCCGACTCAGTCGAGTGTTACGACTTCGCCGAGATCTCGCTCGTTCCGGACTCACCTCCGGCGACAAACCCTTTTACCGCGGTCCGTGTATCGGCGACCGTGGCGTGTCCCGACGGGCAAACCTTCATCGTCGACGGCTTTTGCGACTCGGACGACGGAAGCCTGTACCAGGTCCGGATTATGCCACGAATCGCCGGGAAACATGATGTCCGCGTCTCGTATCTTGAAGACTCCGGCGTTGCCGTTGAAGACGAGGTATCGTTTGTCGCCCTCGAAGCGGGGAGGAAAGGCGTCGTCGTTCGCGACCCTGACTACCCGACGCACTTCCTCTGGGACGGCACCGGCGAGCATCACTTCGTAAACGGGACGACGTGTTACTATCTCCTCGGCTGGAAGGACGACGCGGTGATTCGCCGCGAGATCGACCGCCTCGCCGATTATGGAGTCAACCGCGTCCGGGTTCTGCTGTACGGTCGGCAGTTCGACAATCCGTGGGGCACGCCGGTCCGCAACACCGACGAGTTCTCGATGCTTCTTAACCCATGGCACGCCCGGTTTCCCGATGACCCGACGAACCCCGAGTTCGAGTTGAGTCGATTCAACGTCGATCACTGGAGGAAGTACGAGCGTCTGCTCGCTCACGCGCGCGAGCGCGACGTCGTCGTCTCGGTCGTGATGTTCATCGGCGCGCAGGTCCTGCCGGTTCCGTTCGGCGAGCTGTCCGAGGACGAGTATCGCTACTATCGCTACGCCGTCGCGCGGCTCGCGGCGTACTCGAACATCACGTGGGATATCGGAAACGAACATGACTTCCACCGCGCGGTGCCGTTCTGGGCGAACGGGATCGGCGAGTTCGTCTCAAAACGCGACCCGTACGGGCACCTCGTTGCCGCGCACAACAAGTTTTACAGTGCCGGTCGCAGATCGTGGGTCGGCATGCAGCTGTTGCAGATCTGGGACGCCGGGCTCAACGAACACCTTGCCGAACGCCGCAAGGAGCAGGCCGCGACCGGATCGATGGTTCCGCACGTGATCGAGGAGTACGGGTACGAGGACCTCTGGGAACGGTTTCCCGGGCACCGCTCGGCCGAGACGCGCCGCCGGTGCGCGTGGGAAGTGTACATGGCGGGCGGATACCAGACGAACGGCGAGACCGCCGAACGTGGAGTCGGGGAGCGAGCCGACTCGGGCGGCGGCTGGGTTTCCGGTCGCGGCGACGAGACGATGACGATGTTCGCCGGGTTCCGCCCGATCGTCGCGTTCTTCACGTCGTTCGAGTGGTGGAAGGCCGAACCCACGAATCACGTCGTGACGAAGTACTCACCCGTGAGCCCGGACAAGATCGCGTACTTCACGAGGGAAGGCCTGCAGGCCGCGCCGACGAAAGCGTTCTGCTTCGCCGAGCCCGGCAAGACATACGCGGTGTATCTTCCGGCCGGAGGCACCGCAGAACTCCATCTGCCGGACGGCACGTACGAGGTCGAGCGATGGAACGCGCGTACCGGTGAGCGCTCGAAGCTCGGCCGCGTCGACGGTCCAAACGCGCTTCTCGACGGCTGTCCCGACCGCGAAGACTGGGCATTTCTCCTGCGCCGCGTGTAGCGGCGCGCGTTGCCGTACACCGGCGCGCCCGTTCTTTGTGGAGCTTTGACGCGCTTCGGATGGGATGGTAGAGTGGCGGCTCAATCCCAACACGGAGAAATTTATGCCTGACACCGCCGATGAAACCCTACGTTTGAACGAGCTCGAGTACCTCGAGATGCCGGGCCTCAACGTGATGCTCGCGCACGACTACTACCCCGAGAGCCACCAGGGTGGCGTCGGGATCATCCAGAACGGACTGCGCGTCGCGACGAACGGCGACGTTCGCCTCGACCGTGCCCCGGGCCAGTGGTCGCCGGTTCCGCGCGTCGGACCGCGTGTCGTCGATCGAACGACCGGAGAAATTTCGGTCACGATGTCGTTTCCCGACGAAGAGAAGAACCGGAAAGGGTTCAACCCGATCGAGTACCCCGACGTCGAGCTCTCGTACACGATTCGTGTCGTGCCCGACGGTCGCGCGTTCCGGATCGTCGTCGATCTCGAGACTCCCGTCCCGGCGGAGTGGGTCGGCCGCGTTGGTTTTTTGCTCGAGTTCTTCCCGGGGTACCTCTTCGGCAAGACGTTTGTGATGGATACGACGACGGGTCTCTTTCCTCGCCAGGTGAACGGCCCCGGCCGGATCGACGAGTTCGGCGAGTACCAGATCGAGCCGATGGCGGTCGGCCGGAAACTCGTGATCGCGCCCGAGTGCGAGCAGCACCGTATGGTGATCGAGGACGTCGCGGGCGGCGAGATCGAGCTTCTCGACGGCAGGAGTTGCCACAATAACGGATGGTTCATCGTCCGGTCGGTGCTGCCGGCCGGCAAGACCACGTCCGCGTTGGAGTGGCGCGTCGCGCCGAACGCGATACCGGGTTTCATCTGCGATCCCGTCGTGCAGGTCTCTCAGGTCGGGTATCACCCCGCGCAGCAGAAATTCGCGGTCGTCGAACTCGACCGGAGCGATCCGCGCCGGCTCCCCGTTGTTCTGGAACGCGTCTCCGAGACCGGAGCACGAACGACCGTCATGAGCGAGACCCCGGCCGACTGGGGCGATTTCCTCCGATTCCGTTACCTCAGACTCGAGTTCTCGGCCGTCGACGAGCCGGGCACGTACATCGTGTCGTACGGTGAGACGCAATCCGATCCGTTTCGAATCGACCGTTCGGTATTTGCGCGCGACGTCTGGCAGCCGACGCTCGAGTACTTCCTGCCGGTCCAGATGTGCCACATGCGCATCAACGAGCGCTCGCGCGTCTGGCACGGCGACTGCCATCGCGACGACGCGCGGATGGCGCCGGTCGATTTCAACCACTTCGACGGCTACATCCAGGGTCCGTCGACGCTCTGCACGTTCCAGCCCGGGGAGCACGTTCCGGGGCTGAACGTCGGCGGATGGCACGACGCGGGTGACCACGACCTCAGGATCGAGTCGCAAGCGTCGACGGTGTACGGACTCGCACTCGCGTACGAAGAGTTCGGGGTCGAGTACGACAACACGACGGTCGATCAGAAAAATCGTATCGTCGAGATCCATCTTCCCGACGGTAAACCCGATATTCTCCAGCAGATCGAACACGGCGTTCTTTCGATTGTGGGCGCGTACAACACGCTCGGACGCCTGTATCGCGGAATCATCTGCCCGACGCTCCGTCAGTACACGATTCTCGGCGACCCGGTGAATCAAACCGACGGAGTCGTGTTCGACCCGGATGCCGCGGCCGGCGATCCGCCGCCGGTCGGCCTTCCGGGTTCACCCGACGACAGGTGGGTGTTCACCGAAGACAACCCGCGCCGCGAGCTCGCCGCCGCGGCGGCTCTCGCGACCGCTTCGCGCGCGCTCCGCGAGTACAACGCCGAGCTCGCGCGCGACTGTCTTTGTGTCGCCGAAGAGCTTCACTCGGTGACCACCAGCGAGGACCCGCTCGATCGTGTCGGGCTCGACGTCGAGCTGCTGCTCGCGACCGGCGAGGCCCGGTACCGCGATTCTCTGCTCGCCGCGCGCGAGGCTATCGTCGAAGGTTTCTCCCGAGTCGGATGGGTCGTCGGCCGCGTCGTCGCGACGATCGGAGACGACGACTTCACCAATGCGATAACGCGTGCGGCGCGCGAGCACCGGGCCGAGATCGACCGGCTCGAGCGGAAGACGCCGTACGGGCTGCCGTACGAGCCGAATATCTGGGGCGCCGGGTGGGGGATTCAGTCGTTCGGGATGAGGCAGTACTTCCTGCACTCGGCGTTTCCCGAGCTCTTCCCCGCGAAGTTCATGCTGCACGCGCTGAACTTCGTCCTGGGCTGCCATCCCGGGCGGAACACATCGTCGTTCGTCTCGGGGGTCGGATCGCGTTCTCTGACCGTCGCGTACGGCTTCAACCGCGCCGATTGGTCTTACATCCCCGGCGGAAGTGCATCGGGGACGGCGCTGATCCGTCCGGACTTTCCGGAGTTGCTCGAGTGGCCGTTTCTCTGGCAGCAGACCGAGTACGTGCTCGGCGGGGGAACGACGGACTTCCTGATTCTCGCGCTCGCAGCCGACCGCGTGTTGAACGGTGGGTAGATCGTCGTCTGGATGATGTCCGTGGGATTTTCCGGGATTACATCGAGCCGGGGAACGACTCGCTCATCACGATCGTGTCCTTCCCGGTCTGTTTCCCGTAGTACAAGGCGGCATCGGCGCGTGCGATGAGGTGGTCGATCGTGTCGCCTGTGCGATACGTCGCGCATCCGAGCGTCATCGTCGCGTGGATCGCACCGTCCTCGCACTCGGCACGGTCTTTCCGTATGCGCGCGAGGATCTTGTTCGCGGCGCGTTCGGAACCTTCGGCGGGTGTGTTCGGGAGCAGGACGAGGAACTCCTCTCCTCCCCACCGTGACACGACGTCGTCCGCGCGGACCGACGCGACGAGCGTGCGCGCAGCTCCGATCAGCACCAGATCGCCGCAGTTGTGTCCGTGCCGGTCGTTGATCTGCTTGAAGTCGTCAAGGTCGCCGAGAAGAACCGAAAACGGCCGGCCGTGTCTCCGGAACCCCGCGTACGCCTGTTCGAGCTGTTCGATCATCCCGCGCCGGTTGAGGACTCCCGTCAGCGCGTCGGTGCGCGAAAGGTGAAGAATCCTCTGTTCGGCAACATCCGACGTTCGCGCGAGGTAATGCACCAACACCGCGAACGCGCCGAACGTAACGACGAGATTCGCGTAGTTGAGAGCGGTCGTGACCGCGTCCGAGAGGGCAAAAACCGGGACAGTCGCCGCTGCTGTGAAGTACGCGATACCGTACACAGCAAGAATTCCTCCGGCGAAAAAGAAGCGCGACGCGGTCTTCCACGCCGGAATGAGCGCCACGAACGGAACTATACCGACTATGAAGTAGTGGAAACCGGCCCCCCAACCGACGAAAAACGCGCACAGAACCGAGTGAAGAACTACCTCGCCGGTCGCGATGAAAAACGCGACGGTGTACCGGTGCGCGCGGTTCAGCCGAAGCCCCACGATAAAAACCATACAGCTCGCGACGTTGTAAACCGCGAGAGGTACGACACCGAGCCACGCGAACAGGACGATGAACGCCGCGTGACCGACCAGGCTGAAGACAAGGATATAGTGGAGGACGAGAAGGAATCGGCGAGTTGGAGCCGCGACTCCGATCTCGGTCGGTCGGGCGGTCAGGAGCCGACGTACGCGGCGCACGAGCCTTGTCGTCACGTGCCTTTCCATCGATCACTCGTCGTGAACATTTTCTCTCGAATTTCCGTTTTTACTTGCACGTGGTGCACGCGGTCGGTACCGCCTTCGACGTTTCGTACTAGTACCGGCGATACTACTACATCGAAGAGAACCCGAAAAGAGAGTCGCCGAGTCATTATCGTGCTCACCGTATGTGCTTGCCGTATTGCCGTGTCTGAGTCGACATGCGAAAATGCAGAATCAAACCCCATTTTCCAGGAGCGGCCAAATGGATGCATACGACGCGATAGTGACGCGACGGAGCGTGAGAAGCTTTACCGACGAGAAGCTCGACGACGAGACCGTCAACAAGATCCTCGAAGCCGGAATGCTCGCGCCGTCGGCGGTCAATAAACAACCGTGGTGCTTCGTCGTGATCGACGATAGGGCGAAACTCGACAGAATTCCCGACATTCACCCACACGCCGCGTTCGCCAAGGAGGCGCCGATCGCGATTCTCGTGTGTGGCGAAAGGCACACCGCGCACCTCCCTCCGTACATGGATCAGGACTGCTCGGCCGCGACCGAGAACATCCTGTTGGCGGCGCACGCTCTCGGTTACGGCGGCGTCTGGTGCGGTGTGTACCCGGATGAAACGCGCGTTGAAGGATTTCGGCGCCTCTGCGGGATACCGGCCGACGTCACGCCGTTCGCTCTCGTCGTGATCGGCCGGCCTGCCAAGCC
>REEC01000106.1 GCA_007695285.1 Spirochaetaceae bacterium
ATGCTCACATATCGTTCAAGACGCTATCTGAGCAGACCGGCTTCGACGAGAAGGCGCTCCATCGAATGCTCAGCAGTCGAGGTAATCCAACGACACAGAACCTCTCCACTCTGTTGCACACGATCGAGAAGGATCTCGGTCTGCGACTTGAAGTGAAAGCAGTATAGCGAACCGGGCGTCTCACATCTCGCGCCACCCGATGATCTCCGCGGGGAGCATCGAGCAGAGAAAAGTCGCAGTCGATCGCGTCTTTACGCCCGCAGAGCGACCTCACTCGAACGCGGGGTCGACTCCGATCAGAGCGAATTTCGCGCCGTTTAACGGCACAAAAAGGCGAAACGTAGCGGTATAGTTCCGCATCCAGAAATCGCCCTCACCGGCCTCGAGTTGATCGGTACCGAGCGTTAACGAATACGAGAACGTTCCCTCAATAGTGAATTGCTCGACAGAGATCAAGATCGAACCGTCGTTCTCGTACGTCTCGTGCCGGATCGTCATTCCATTGTTATTGGACGCGTCGCTGACCAGCACGACGAGCTTTCCGTACATGCCGCTCCCGGTCCGGTACACGATGACGGCGCCGACCGGTATCCGGTTTCCGTCGCTGTTGTCGATCGTGTCGTTCGACATGAAGGGCTCCAGATCGACAATCACCGAACGGTTCAGTGCATAGTACTGACTCTCGACGACCGAGTAAGTCCGACTCGCAACGACTGAGTCGCTCCAGCCGGATCGCACCGCAACCGCTCGCACAGTCGTCTCACCTGCGGCAAGCGTGAAAGGTCCGGAGTAGAGCTGAGACGGGTCGCCCGGATTCGGGTCCGAGCCGTCAGTGGTGTAAAATACGTCGGCTCCGGGAGTCACGGTCGCGATCGATACCGGGAGACCCACATAGAGCGTGGTCGCGTCGGGGAGGATCTCCGGCATCGCGGCGCGGAACTCGTACGTGGCCGAGACCTCCGCCGAGTCGAGTCGGCTGTCGCTGACCGCGACGGCGCGGACTGTCGTCACGGACTCGATTACGATATCGACCGGGCTCGGCGCCTCGAGGTACGCGCCGCCGGTCGGGTCGGTGCCGTCAAGCGTGTACCGGATCGACGAACCCGCGGTGGGAGACGAGATGCTCAGTGAGAATGGGCTCGAGTACTCGCCACCCGCGACCGAGAACTCCGGTGGCGCGGTCGTGCTCCACCCGACGATGAAGGACGCAGAGGCGACCGGACTTCGCGCCATTTGTTCTACGACCGCGATCGCCTTGATCCTCAGGTGCGTATACGGCCCGGTCACGTGTATCGGGTCACCCGCATACTCGGCGGTCCACGCGGAGCCGGGTTCGGGGTCTATCGGTTCGCTCCCGTCGACGGTCGAGGAGATGTAGATCGTCGCTCCGGCGTCCTGCGCGGTGATCGAGACCGCTATGTCCGACGAATACGCACCCGAAGAAAGAGAGAACTGCGGCGAGGTCGCCGTCGAGTAATCGATCTGGATCGTCGTGCCGATCGTCTCGCTCGGGTACATCAGCCGCTTCAACCCAACCGCGCGGATCGTGTGCGCGGTCCCGTCTCCTTCTATAACGAACGGCGAAGAGTACACGAAAGTGCCGGCGTCGAGATTCGCCGGTGACGGTGAAGACCCGTCAAGAGTGAAGAGGATCGTCGCGTCGGGTGTTTCGGTCTCGATCGAAACTCGCTGATCGCTCGACGCGGAGAACTCGGCGGGGATTTCTTGCCACTCGGCGTGCGGAGTCTCGGTAAGGACCGACGCCGCGCGCACGATCGGACGAGTAACCGGAGAGGCGCCCGCGTCGGTGAACTCGGATACCTCGTCGTCCAGTGTCAGATCGCCGGCACGGTACCCGAACGGAGTCGGACACGCCGAGAGCGCGAGCGCGGTGACAACGATGCCCGCGACGCGGGCGAAACGACGGATAATTACGCCGCCGGAAGACGAAACGACTCGACGACCACGAAATAAAAACATCGGCACCCTCCGGGAAATCCCGGAGTAATTATACTACCTTTTTACTCAGAAAACACGACTCGGTGGATCATCGGCTACGCCTCCGCGGAATCACCTACTCGGTCTCGCCGAGCAGGAGTCGCCCACCCGGTGTTGCGCGCACTTTAGCGACAATCGAACAGCGGTCTATCCAGTCGGTCGGTACGCCGGTATCGCCACCGACACCGTACAACGCGCCGGCGATCGCGCCGAGCATCACGGCGCGGCCGCAGTTGTCGCCGCTCGCGAGAATGTTTGCACGGTTCGCTTCGACGAAACTCGTTGTGTTCAGGAGAATGTGCAGGCTCAACGGGACCGCCATGTGTACGTGACACGCGGCGCCGTACGTCTTTGTCGCGCCGCGGTAATCGAGCCCTGACTCGGCGAGAACACGCTCGACGAGCTCGCGTGCTTTTCCGGGAAGAGACGGCACGTGTCGCTCGACGAACGAACGCAGGCTCGCCGCCTCCGTCCCACTCGCGGGTGGACCGGCCTCGTAGAGATCACGCATGATACGCGCGAAGAAAAGCGAGTACGCGACCGCGTCGTCGTTGTCGTTCGTGATTCGAACCGCGCGTTCGGTCATCGCGTCGAGCTCGTCACCGGCGTAGAAATGAGCCAGGACCGCGGATCGGCTGAGCGCGGGCATCTGGTCGTCGTCGGGACCGAGGGTTGCCGCGCTTCGGCTCACTTCGTCGATGATCCGATCGACTTCCTCGAGCTCGTCGGCTTTCCATTGCTGAAGCTTGAACGGCGTGCGAACCGTCTGTTTCAAACCTTCGGCATCGTGCTCAAAAAAGTACCGCGAGATGTAGTGCGCCGCGGATTTTCTCTTCTCGTCGTCGAGAGTCGTCTCGATCGACAAGACGTTTTTTTCGATCTCCTTGCCGAAACGCGTTATGTTGAAAACCGTCTCGCGCATCGGGCCGTCGGCGTACCCGACGTACTCGCCGCCGACGCCGAAGTACTCGGAGAACACGCGAATGTACGCAGACGCGTCGAACCCGTTTTCATCGACCGCACGCAGCAACACGTACAGGTACTCGCCGTAGTTGGACGCGTCTCCCGCGTGCCGGTGCGGATGCGCAAAAAAGGCCGGCGCCCCCTCGTAATTCGCACGATCGGGTTCGAGAAACTCAGGGATATCGCTGTTTTTTTTCACGATCTGAGCGATCTTGCCCTGCGAATAGATCCAATGCAGCCCCATCCCCGAGGCGTCGGCGACAAGAGTGCCGAGGATCGCGGCGGAGACCATGTTGGTGTTTGGAATCATGTCCATGGCAGAAATATAAACATGGAATTTCACCCAGTCCATCGAAGAACGTAAATAACAACCGTCTCACGACCCGACCGACGTGTACGACCTCACCGCGCGGTTCCAGACCAGTACCGCGAACGCGAGAAACGCCGGGCCCGCCGCGAGGCCGACCCACGCGAACGCCGCCGTTGTGGCATCCGCGCGGCCGAACGCGGTCACTACCGGCGCGTACACCGAGAGCCCGAGTGGCACGACGAACGTGAAGAAACGTCTCATCACGCGCGGGTAGATCGAGAGCGGGTACTGCGCGGTCTCGACGCCGCCGTACGTCACGATGTTCATCACCTCGAGCGTCTCGACCGTCCTGAACGAAAGCGTCGCCTGCAGGATCAGCAGGCCCGCGAATACACACGACGTCGCGGGCACCGCGAGCACGAGCAGGACCACGCCGGCTGCTCCGAGATCGACTGTTCCGGTGCTGAGGCCGACCGATATCGCGACTCCGGCCTGGACGAGCCGTCCCGCACGGCGCAACGTGACCTCGTGCCCGAGGACCTGAAGAATCGTCCCGCGTGGCCGGAGCAGCATCCGGTCGAACGCGCCGTTTCGGACGAACCGGCCGAACACGTCGAAGCCGCGCATCGTGGCCTCCGTGAACGCGAAAGCGACGTTCACGACGCCGTACAGGACCGCGGCCTCGGCGAACGTCCATCCGGCGATCGAACCGAAGCGCGCGAACATCGCCCAGATCCCGATGAACTCGACGCCGGTTCCGAGCAGATGTCCGATCGTCTGCAGCACGAACGAAACTGGATACTGAAGCTGCGCGCGAAACGACGTCGCGACGAAACGCGCGTACAGACCGAACGGTCCGCGCCGCGCATCGGTGTTGGTCCTCATTGTCATCCGCCCTGGATCACGACGCGCCGCGTGCCGCGCCAGACGAGAAGCCGGCCGATACCGATGATCGCCGCGGTCCACGCGAGCGCGAACAAGGCCTCGAGAAGAAACGCGTTCGGCGCGATGTCGCCTGAGTACATCCGGAACGGAACGTCGGCGATCGCGCGGAACGGAAGCGCGTTGAAGAACGGTTGAGCCCAGAGAGGGAAGAGCGGAATCGGGACGATCAACCCCGAGAAGAAGATCACGAACGTCGGCATCACCGCGGCGACGCCCTCGCCCGAGATCGTCCAGAACATCGTCGTCGAGACGGCGGTCGTGACAGCCGCGGACATTATCGCTGCAATCACGGTCAAGCCGACCCACGCGAGTGCGGAGTCCCAGCGTGGCGGTAACGGCAGAGCCCATTCGTCGAGGCCGAGAGCGGGAAGCACGACCAACGCGAGGACGAAGAGTGGAATCGCGCGCAGCACCAGACCCGAGAGTTTTGCCCCCGCGGTGCGCGTGAACCAGAACCAGTACAAGTCAATCGGTCGCGCGAGTTCGTACGCGAGCGCGCCGCTTCGAATCAACTCCGAGAGCTCGACGTCGATCCGCCACGGGATCAGGAAAAACATCGCCTGGCCCAGCCAGATGTACGCGACGAGAGCCTCGATCTCCATCGGCGACTCGACGTGCGCGTTGCCGAGCACGAACGCGGCCATCACGGCGATCCGGATCACGCCCCACGCGGCCTGCGTCGCAAACCCGGCCCACGCGGCGGCGCGGTACTGGAGGCCGGTCCGAAATCGCGCGTGAAACCCCGCGAGATACGGCGCGATCGGCCCGGCCTTCCCGGCTCGGCGAGCGCTCACGCTCCGCTCCTGCGGTCCGACGCGGTCTCGTAGATACGCTCGATAATGTCTTCGATCGGCGGAGCCTCGACGAACAGGTCCCGGACCGGGAACGCCCCGGTTACCGCGGCGATCGCGTCGGCAGAGCTGCGCCGATCGGGGTCGTAGGCGAACCGTACCCGATCGCCGTCGCTCTCGACGAGTTCGAATTTCGCGACCGCGGCCCATCTCTCGAGATCGACAGTGCTTACGGTCGAGCCGCTGGAATCGAGATCGACGACGAGGTGCCGTCGGTTGTCGACGCGACGTCTGAGCTCGGCGATCGGACCGTCCCACAGAATCTCGCCGTGTCCGATGATGATCACACGGTCGCAGATCGCCTCGATGTCGTCCATGTCGTGCGTCGTGAGAATCACGGTTACGCCGCGGTCGCGGTTGATTCGCCGAATGACCGACCGCACGGCTTTCTTTGCGACGACGTCGAGACCGATCGTCGGTTCATCGAGGAAAAGGATCTCGGGCTCGTGCAGAAACGACGCGGCGATGTCGCACCGCATCCGCTGCCCGAGACTCAGTTGCCGAACCGGCGTATCGAGGATCGGGCCGATCTCAAGTAGATCGACGAGTTCGTCGCGCGTCGAGGCGTACGCCCGTCGGTCGATCCGGTAAATGTCGCGCAGCAGATCGAACGACTCGATCACCGGAAGGTCCCACCAGAGCTGCGTTCTCTGTCCAAAGACCACGCCGATCCGCGCGACGTGTTTCTCGCGGTGTTCACACGGGACGATCCCGCCGACCTCGCACCGGCCCGAATCGGGCACTAGGATGCCCGAGAGGATCTTGACCGTCGTACTCTTCCCGGCGCCGTTTGGGCCGATGTACCCGACGAGCTCTGCGCGGTCGATCGTGAACGAAACACCGGCGAGCGCGTCGACGGTTCGGTACGTGCGGTGAAAAAGTCCACGCAACGCTCCCAGTGTTCCGGCGCGGCGTTCGGTGATCCTGTACTGCTTTTTTAAATTCTCGACGGTGACGAACGACACGGCGTCCTCCGGGTGACAAAACGAGAGTGCGATGATACCAAACCACGGCCGCGCTGTACAGCGCCGGAAACACACCGAGTGAAACGCTTCCCGCCGTCTCGACCGCGCTGTATATTTCCGTCATGTCTTTCGAAGAAGAACGACAGTTCGATATCACGATCGTCGGCGCGACGGGATTTGCGGGCGCGATTGTCGCCGAGTATCTGCTCGGCCGAACAGCGGGCGAGCCGATCACACTTGCGCTCGCCGGCAGAGACCGAAAGCGGCTCGCAGAGTTACGCGACCGGCTCGTGGCCTCACTCCCGGACGCACCGTCGCCCGAGCTGGTGGTTCTGGATCTGCTCGATCCCGACTCGACCGATACGATCGCGCGCGCGAGCCGCGTCGTTCTCACGACCGCGGGCCCGTACCGCCGGTACGGGTGCAATCTCGTCGCCGCGTGCGCGCGGCACGGCACGCAGTACGCCGA
The DNA here is from genome assembly GCA_007695285.1 of Spirochaetaceae bacterium. GTDB lineage: Bacteria > Spirochaetota > Spirochaetia > DSM-27196 > PXBQ01 > PXBQ01. Next base: position 6,502 of record REEC01000106.1, read on the forward strand.
TCTCACGGGCGAGGTCCCGTGGATAGCGCGCATGATCGAGCGGCACGACTCGACGGCGCGAGAAAGCGGCGCTTGCATCGTACACTGTTGTGGATTCGACTCGGTTCCGAGCGACCTCGGCGTTCTGCTGGTGCGGGAGCAGTTTCACCGGCGTTACGGCGGTACGCCGGACGCGATCAGGTTTGTGCTCGGCCCGACGCGCGGAGGTTTCAGCGGGGGAACGATCGCAAGCCTGACCGGCGTGATCGACGAGGCCCGGAGCGACCGGTCGGTTCGCGAGATCCTCAGCGATCCCGATAGCCTGACGCCGGAGCGGCTCGGAAGCGGCACGCGCGCGGCCACCGCGAGCCTCACGGGACGCCCGCGATTCGACCGAGTACTCGGCCGGTGGACAATCCCGTTTTTCATGGGTGCGGTCAACGAGAAAGTCGTGCGGCGCTCGAACGCGCTCGCCGGGTATCCGCTCGGGAAGAACCCGGACTACCGTGAGGTGATTGCGTTTGGACGTGGGCCACTCGGTGCTGTTCTTGCCGCGGCGGTCTGGACGGGAATCGCGGCGTTCTCGGTCCTGATCGCCGGCCGACTCACGCGGCGCCTTCTCGGCGCGTTCGTACTGCCGAAACCCGGCAAGGGGCCACGCGCGGCGGTCGAAAAAAGCGGGCATTTCCGCGTTGATATCACGGGGGTTTCCGCGGCGCGACGATTGACGGTCACGGTCTCCGCGGACCGCGATCCCGGCTACGGTGCGACCGCGATCATGATCGCCGAGTGCGCTCTGCTCCTGCTCGACGCCGCACGCACCGGAGAGGTACGGCCGGGCTTCCAGACACCCGCGAGCGCGTTCGGGCGGGTGTTGGTTGAAAGACTCAACGCGGCGGGCGTACGGTTTGGGGTGGAGGAATGACCAGCGGCTGATGCAGTAGTCGAGCGCGCTATCGCTCACTCCGCGTCGCGGATCGCCTTGAACTGCCGCAGGATCCAGCCGATCCCCGGACTCTCGGCCGTCCCGTCTCCGGTGCCGTGTCCGAGGTGGAAAACATTCGTCCACGTTCCGGGCCGGCCGAACGCGCCTACCTTGTCGACGGTCGGAACCGCACCTGCGCCCTGGAACCACGCGCCGGCGTGAACAAGGAGATGGTTCCGGAGCGACGTGTCGCCACCGACGTACTCGATCAAAGACTCGTACGACTGTCGGCCCTGGCACAGCTTTCCGCCGCCATCGTGGTAATCGTCGATCTCCCAAGCTCCGACGACCCGGCGCCACTCGGGAAACTCGATCGTGTACTCGGGAGGACTCGCGACCGAGAACGTCGGGTCGTCGGCGTGGCCGCGACCGTTGCCGCCGAAACTCTCGACGTTCATGACCGGCTTTCCGCAGTCGGCGAGCTCGTCGTACGCGGCTATCGACGACTCGAGATCCCGCCCGGCGTCGGTGAGCACGATCTCGACCGAACCGAGTGCGGCGATCGCCGGGTTTGGATCCGCGGCTCGTCCGCCCGCACCGGCGGGTCGCTCCGGTGCCTCTGACTTGAGCGTACGAACGTAGAGATCGAGATCGGCGACCGACTCGAGCGGCGTAACGCCGTCGGGTTCGTTGAACGGGTTGAGAATAACGTTTGGAGTTTCGGCGAAGTACTCGGCCGTCGAGCGCATCATCGCCGCGAGTCGCTCGCGAGTATCGGTCGGCTCGAGCGCGTGACGGTACACGACACCGATCACGACGACGATCCCGTGTTCGGCCGCGGCGGCGCAGATCCGCATCGTGCGCTCGAAGACCGCGGTGCCGCTCGTCCGGGCGACCTCGGCGAACCGCTCACGGTATCCATAACTGACGCGTGCGACGACCGGCGAGTCTTCGGTCGAGATCGCCCCGTCGACCGTGAACACGCGCGCAAAGCCGCCGCTCGACCCGGTAAGCCAGAGCGAAATCGCGTTTACGCCGTGCTCGCGCCAGAGTGGAAACTCACGGATCAACGCGTCGGTCCAGTCGTCGGTATGCGCCGCACTCGCGACACGGAACCCGAGCAGTTTGCTTGGGGCGTCGTTGATCAGGACGTGTGAACCGGAAACCGATACATTCGTCATGTTATTCCCTCCAGTCGTTACTCGTAATGTGTCCACATCCGGAGGACCCTTACCGTTTTTTTGTCTGGAAATACTTCATACACCAACCGATGTTGAATGTTTATCCGGCGTGAGTAAGCCCCGGACAGATCTCCGATAAGCTTCTCATATGGCGGTGGGGTTTGAAATGGATCGGTCTCAAGAACTGCCAGAAGTGGTTTCGTCTTTTCCTTCAGTCCGGCCTCGAGTATCTTTCGAGAATCCTTTACTGCCTGCTTCGTGAACAGTACCTGCCACATTACCACTCAAGCTCGGTGGAACTTTCTGAGAGAGGCTCTTTCATACCTTCAATGATTGATTCCCGCATCCCGGGTACTGAAATCAAAAAAAGTGTTTCTTGAATGGAGTTCCAGTCATCCTCGGATATGAGGACAGCGTTACTCCTTTTCCCGGAAATGATCACGGGTTCGTGCGACTCATTCGTTTGATCGATCAACCTGTAAAGATTAGCGCGTGCATCGCTCGCGGTGAGAATTGCCATTTTCCATACCTCTCACCCGATAGCGTACGTATTCTCGTACGCCACGTCAAGCGAATTTGCTGGAAGTGAATATGCTGGAAGTAAAGGCTGCCTCGTCGCGGTGTTCTTCCCCTGACGGCGAGGCCAATCAAAATTACGTGTTTCGAGCAATTGCAGCGGCCCACCACGCGTCGTCGACGACGCGCGGCGGCCGCCGCCGCTCCCCTGCCTTCTACTTCACAAGCTTCACCACAGTCACGTCGCGCGCGGGCGCGGTCAACCTCAGCGTCCGGCCTTCGACCGTGGCCTTCGCTCCCCGGAGCGACTTTGCCGACGAGAAGTTCCACGCACCGTTCACGGTTACGAGCACCGGGATGTCCTGGCGCTTCGGGTTCGCGATCCAGAGGTACGTGCCGCCGTCGCCGTCGTGGATCCGGACGCGGATTCGGTCGTCGCTTCGCTCGACGCTCGGCGTTTTCCCGCCGAATGCGAAGAGCTTCTCGAAGAACCGCCGGCAGCGGTCGCCGTTGTGAACGGTGTAGCCGCGCCCGGGCATCGTGCCGATCAAGAGCGTCTTTCCCTTACCGAACGAGTTCTCGACCGCCGCGATACGACCGTCGGGGTACCAACCGACCGCTTTGCCGGTCGTCGGTTCGTACGCCTGGAGATACGCTCCGCCCCACGTGAACGCGCCGAGAACGGTCAGCTCGAGGTTGTCGAGAATGTCGGGCGTGAACTCGACGTACGACTCCTTCGCGCCGAACAGCTCGTCGAGGCCCTGGTTCGGCTGCGTTTCGCCGACGTGCGCGCGGTCGCCCCAGTACGCCGGGCAGCCTTCGCTGATCAGCGTTCCACCCGCGGCGACCCACGCCTTGATCTTCGCCGCGGTCTCGCCTTTGAGCATTACCGGGAACGGGAGGTACAGAAACTTCCAGTCATCGATATCGTCGAGATGTACAAAATCCGCCTGCACGTTCATGTCGGAGAACCCGCGGTACGCGCCTTCGTAACAGTCCGAAAAGAGCTTCGTGTCGTGCTGCTGCGCGTACACAAAGAGCTGCGACTCCGGGACAAAAAGGATTCCAACTTCGCCTTTGACCGGGCGGCTCTTCCAGAGCTGCTTCTGCTCGTCCGCCTGCGCCCATCGAGCGATCGAGGTCGACATCTCCGAGCGTTCGGTCCGGCTTCCGTCCATGCCGTACGGTCCAAACGCGCCGAACAGGATTCCGTCGAGCAGCGGCCGCCAGCGCAGGTACAGAGTGCCACTCGCGCCGTGCATGTAGCTCGTGAGGTTCCAGTAGCGGATATCCTCGGGGTAACAGATCCGCCCTTCGTCGCGGGGTTTCCCGAGCACGTTCTTCTGAAGCCAGAGAGGACCGCCGTACGCCTCTGCGTGCCACCACGGCTTCCCGCGAGAGGAATTCCGGACCAGGTCCATCGCCTGCGGTTGTTTCCACGGCTCGTCTCCGTGCCGCGACGAGCCCCACGTGAGGCCGAAGCTGTCGACGAGCGACGCCGCGCGCCAGTCGTCGCACACCGCGGGCGCGAGGCGCTTCAGCGTCATCGCGAGCCCGTGCGCGGTAATGCGGTGGTTCGGATCGATCGCGGCGATTATGTCGCGCCGCCACTGCATGTTCGCGTGCGCGTTCTCGATCCGGAACTCGAGCCAGTCGAGCGAGTCGTTGTACGGCTGCAGATGCCGCGGCGGCACGACGTCGGCCCACTCGGCGAGTCCCGGACGCCACCACGCTTCGTGCAGCGTCTCGATCGTGCCGTACTTCTTCTTCAGCCAGTCGCGGAACCGGTTCAACGTTCCTTCGCAGTAACACGTGTTCTCGCCGATGTTACACTCGTTCCAGATGTCGTACCCACCGAGGCCCGGATGATCCTTGTAGCGCTCGACGAGCCGCGTGAGAAACTCGGTCGCTTTCTCGCGGATGTCGGGGTTGTCGAGGCACATGTCGATTCCACCGGTCGCGCAGCTGCCGTGCATGCCCTGCTGCGAGAGCGAACCGTCGGCGCGTTCGATCCGCGCGTGAGGAAACAGCCGCGTCGTCCACTCGGGTGCGACGACCATCATCTCGGCGATGATCGTCCGGATCCCGTTCTTCGCCGCGAGATCGAGCTGCCGGTCGTAGTCGTCCCACGTGTAGTTTCCGGGTGACCTCTCGATCGCCGACCACAAAAACCAGTGCCGGAAGATGTTGTTCGCGTCCTCGGCGGCGACGCCGTAGTCGCGTTCCCAGTCCTTCTTCGGCGGATTCGAAACACGGTAGTACACCGCGCCGAATGGGAAGGCCGGAAGGTTTTGCTCTTTGGTGCTCATGAATGACTCCTG
>REEC01000094.1 GCA_007695285.1 Spirochaetaceae bacterium
GATGCCGATCGGCGCTATCAAGCCGACAAACAACTGCGGAAGGTAGAGCGCGTAGAACGGCTCGAGCGCTTCTATCCCGTCGGTCGCAAGGTACGAGACCTCACCGACTGTTCCCTTGTCGAGATACGCCGGGCCAAGGCGGCAGAGGTGTTCGATGATCCGGCGACGTAACGATAGCCGGGGTACCGAAGCCGCGCGCCGGCCGACGACCCGGACCGTGAAGAGAAGCACCGCTCGCACGACCGCGATAAACGCAAGCACCGCGATCGTGGGCCCAAGCCGACTGCCCGACCAGATCGCGTCGGCGGTCGAACCGATGAGCCGGAGTTGCGTGACGTTGGCCGCGATGACGGCTAACGCGGCGACGACCGCTGTAAAAACGAATTTTGCCGGTGATTCATTCTGTACCATCGGTGACCGTAATACTTGGTAACACCACTCTCTGTCAATCCTTCCCGGCGTAAGACGCGATCGCGTTGGAGTCCACCTATGTGCGGTGCCGCACAGACCACCGGAGCCGATTGTGACTACCTTTCACGTAACCCGGATACCCGGGTAAACATTTCCGGATGCGGACAGGGAGGAAAAGTATGTCATTAATCACTGCTTTGGTAGTCGTGATCCTGGTGATCGTCGTCCTGGCTATTATCTGATCGCCCGCCGTTCTATGGGCGTTGTCTTTAACGTGAGATACTTCGTGATGAGGAGAGGGGAAAATGCCATTACTACAGCTAATAATCATTCTGGTTGTCGTCGGTGTCGTTCTTTGGGCGATCAATAACTACATTCCGATGCAGGCGAACATCAAAAAGATCCTGAACGTCGTCGTCGTGGTCGTGGTGATTCTGTATATTCTGAACGCCTTCGGAATCTTGGGCTCATCGTCGACGATCCGAATACGCAATTGGTAAACGCGCTGTCCGGTCCGTAAGCGCTTCCAAGCGCGGGGGCCGGGTCACTGCTCGATCGTGTCCGGGAGCAGGCGCCGAAACTCGGTTCTGACAACCTCGTAACACTCGCACACGCGAGCCTCGAGTCCCGGACGGTCGAGCACCGTGATGTGGCCACGATGGTAGTCGATCAACCCGGCTTTCTGAAGCTTTCCGGCGGCGTCGGTCACTCCTTCCCTTCGGACCCCGAGCATGTTGGCTATCAACTCTTGCGTCATGCTCAACTTGTTGGACGGTAACCGGTCCAGGCTGAGAAGCAGCCACCGGCAGAGTTGCTGATCGACGCTGTGGTGCCGGTTACAGACCGCGGTCTGCGCCATCTGCGTGAGCAGCGCCAACGTGTACCGCAACAGGAGGTGCTGCACGGCCCCCGAACGGTCGAACTCCTGCGTCAGTAACGTTCCTTTCAAGCGGTACGCTTTGCCTTCACTCTGCACGACCGCTCGATTCGGCATCGTCTGCCCACCCATAAACAACGCGATACCGACGATCCCTTCCTTACCGACAACCGCGATCTCCGCGGACGCTCCGTCCTCCATCACGTACAGAAGCGATACGATCGAGTCGGTGGGGAAGTAAACCCAGTCGAGCGTCCCTCCCGACTCGTACAGAACGTCACCGAGCGGCATCGGGACCAGTTGCAGATGCTCGGCTATTCTTTCGTAGTCCACTTTCTTCAGAACGGCGAGAAGACGGTTCTCACGGGGGTCGGGTCTCGATTTCCGACGCGGTGCAGGCATAAACTCCCCTTAATCTAAAGGTAAAAAACGGGAGTCGGAAAGTCAAGACAGACCTATACGGACAGTGACGGAATGTACTCCATCGCCACGCTGCAGCGCGATCGGCCCGTCGGCGAGCCGCCGGCCGTCGAGCTCGATCCACGCGACGCCGCGCTCCATTTTGTCGGGATTCTCGACCCGGATCTCGTACACCGCATCGTGGTGACGATACCGGATGAAAAATCCGCCCCACCAGCGGGGGATCACCGGGGAGACACTCATCTGTTCACCGCGTATCTGCAACCCCAACACCTCCTCGACCCACGCGCGATACATCCACGCGGCCGAACCCGTGTACCACGACCAGCCGCCTCGACCGACTCGCCCCGGCAGACGGTACACGTCCGCCGCGATCACGTACGGCTCGACGCCGTACCGTCGCACCGCGTCCGGGTCGCCGGTTCTTTCGATCGGATTGAGCATCCGCAGCATCCCGGCTGCTTTCTCGCCGTCGCCGCTCCGCGCGAGCGCCATCGCAAACCAGAGCGCCGCGTGAGTGTACTGTCCGCCGTTCTCTCGGACACCCGGCGGATAGCCTTTGATGTACCCCGGTGATGGTTCGCTCGTGTCGAACGGCGGTTCAAACAGAAGCACCAGCCCGTCGTCCTGAAGTACGAGGCGGTTCCACGCCGATTCAAGCGCCGTCGTCGTACGATCCTCATCACCCGCACCGCTCAACTGGGCCCAGGACTGCGGCAGCGAGTCGATCTGGGCTTCGGCGTTCGCCGACGATCCAATCGGCGTCCCGTCGTCAAAGAACGCGCGCAAGTACCACTCTCCGTCCCACGCGGACTCTTCGACACGGGTACGAAGCGCGGACGACCGTTTCGCGAACGTTCGGCTCAGCGCAGTCTCGCCCGTCAAGTCCGAAAGCTCGCTCATCCGGTTCAACACTTCGATCAGAAACCACGCGAGCCACACGCTTTCTCCTCGCCCTTCCGCTCCGACAAGGTCCATCCCGTCGTTCCAGTCTCCGGTCCCGATCAGCGGAAGCCCGTTTGGGCCCTCGGTCAAGCCACGCTCGAGCGCTCGGCGGCAGTGTTCGAACAGCGAGCCCGACTCGGCACCGACGTTCGGAGTCGCGAAGTACTCGTGCTGGTCGTATTCGAGAGGCGGCGCGTCGAGAAACGGAACTCTGCTCTCAAGTATCTCACGGTCGCCGGTGGTTCGCACATAATGCGCGACGACGTACGGAAGCCAAAGCAGATCGTCGGAAATGCGCGACCGGATTCCCGCGCCGGTCGGTGGATGCCACCAATGCTGGACGTCGCCTTCGGCGAATTGGCGGCTCGCGGCGAGCAAGATCTGTTCGCGCGCGATCTCGGGACGCGCGCCGACAAAGGCCATCGCATCCTGCAGTTGGTCGCGGAACCCAAACGCGCCGCCGGATTGGTACGTCGCGGATCGTCCCCATATCCGACAGCTGAGGCTCTGGTAGAGCAGCCATCTGTTGATCAGGAAGTTGGCCGACCACTCGGGAGTTTGTACTTCGATCGTTCCGAGCAGCCGATCCCACCAGACCACGGTGCTCTCAAGCAAGGACTCAAACGCCGCCGAGCTTCGATACAGTCCGATCAGTTCCCTGGCCGCTTCGACCGAGTCGGTCTGTCCGACCATGACGATAATCTCAACCGTCACGCCGGGATCGATCTCCACGCCGGTCTGCAGCGCCGAACACGGATCAAGCGCTGCGCCGACGCGCGACGCGAGAGTCGTGCGGTGCAACGCGGCCGGGCGGGCAAGCGACCGGTTTCTGCCGATGAACATCGTACGGTCGGCCGAGTGCGACTCGGCAACCGGCGTCATCGTCGCAAACGCGACGCGGTCGCCGTACTCCGGATGGAAGCGGTTACGCGCGAGAATCGCGTCCGCGTCGGCATCCCACGTCGTCGCGACGTGCATCTGCGAGCTTTCCCGGTTCTCTCCGAGAGTCCACTCCAAATAATGTGTGACCGAGAGCCTTCGAGTTCGTGCGCCGGCGTTCTTCAGGCGCAGCCGCTGAAGCTTGACCGGCTTACCGCCGGCGTCGTCGACCGGGACGAACACGGTCAGTTCCTGCTCAATCGCGTGGCTGTTGTGTTCAAAAACCGAGTACCCCGCGCCGTGCCTGGCCCGGTACGCCGATTGCTCGCGGATCGGCGAAGCAGTGGGCGTCCAGTAGACGCCGCTCTCTTCATCCCGGATGTAAAGGACCTCCGGATTTGGGTCGATGACCGGATCGTTGGACCAGTCGGTCAGACGATTGCGCTGACTGTTGCCGGACCAGGTGAACCCTGCCCCGGTCTCTCCGATCAAGGTTCCGAAACCCGGGTTGGCCATCACGTTCACCCACGGTGCCGGGGTACTGGTGTCGGGACCGAGATAGATCGCGTACTCGCGCCCTTCGTCGGTGAACCCGCCGAGACCGTTGAAGTAGTGAAGCTCCCGGAACGGGAGCGGAGCCGACGAGTCGGCGACCGCACGTCTCCTCACGGTGAGTTCTGACGGTGTGAGCGGTTCGGCGAGCAGGCTCAACTGCTGCGGCAGCGCACCACGCGCGGCGACAAGAACGACGCGAGCCGCCGCCATGAAGAGCGACAGGTCTTCCGCGGGAAGTTGATCCGCGCTCAGAAGGAACGCCCCGGTCGCGTGGGTCCTGATTAATCCTTCGAGTTGGCTCCGCAGCGGGTGCTCGTATCCGCTCGTCTCTTCATTCAGAACAACCAGATCGACGGCAAGTCCGTGGATGCGCCAGTACGCCTGGGCACGGAGCATCTGGCGAATCAGAGCGATATCACGGCTGTCGGCGACCGTGACAAGGATGATCGGAGAATCCCCGGAGATACCGTAGGCCCATAGGCCGGTCTGTCCCTTTGTGTTCTCCTGGATGCGGTGAGACGAGGGGCGCAGGCGCGCGTTCGGAAACAACAAATGACTCGCTACTTGCTGGAAACGTCGAGCCTCGTCGGGATGAATCCGGAGCGCGCGCAACTCGATCTGAGCGGACGCCCACGCGAGGTCCATCGATCGGTCGACCGCGTGAGGATCACCGTACTTCTCGATCAAGTTCAGGACCGTCTCTCTCGACTCCCCGGCCGCAAGAATCAACGAGATCTGCCTGCGCTCACCGGGCGCCAACGTGAGACTCCGGCGCAGACTCAGGATCGGATCGAGAACGTAACCGTGGCTTCCGCCGGGTTCCGCGGTCGCTCCGGTGGGATTCTCGAGTGTACGGCCGCGTCCGATGAACGCAGAACGATCCGTCTCGAACCGCAACTCCCCGATTCGGTCGTCCGTGACGACGTTGGAGGTGATTCGATGCCCGACAAAGACCGGTTTGTCATCGGACCGCCGCATCCGACGGTACGCCAGGAGCGCCCGCTGATCGGGCAGCGCTTCGGTCTCGATGAACAGCTTGTTGAAGGCGGGGTGCTGGAGATCGGCACGATGCGGTGCAAGCGAGAGCTCTATGTAACTCGTCAACTCGAGGTAGCGACTGCGAAGGGAACGGTTGATAAGCGTGATGCGGCGAACCTCGACGTCGTCCTCGGGCGACACGACTATCTCGGTCTTGACCTCGATGCCGTTATCGACCCGCCCGATCACCGCGCGGTCGAGCGCAAACTCGGCACCGTACGTCTCCACTTTTGTGTCGGTTGGATGGTAGCTGTTCGACCAGAGACGGGCGCCGTCGGGTTCGTGGATGTAACAGTGGAAACCTCCGGTGTCGCGCGTGGTGTCGGCTCTCCACCGCGTGAGTTCGAACTCGGCCCACCGACTGTAACCTCCGCCTGAGTTGGTTACCATGAGCGAAAACCGCCCGTTTCCGAGCAGCTGCGTCTTCGGCGTGGCGGTATGCGGGGTGTCAAAGCTGCTGACCGACGGCACGATCTCGCCGAAGCTTTCTAGGGCGGGCGTTCGTCCGCGCGCGGCCAGGTACCGGGGAGAGAGCGTGGGGATGCTCTCGTGAAGAAGAGACTCGAACGCGCGGACGCGTGGGTCGCTGTGGAAGTGATCTCGCGCGGCACCCCCGTGCAGGTAGTTACTCAGCGCAAGGAAGGCCATGCCGTGGTGATGCGACATGTACGTCCGCACGATCACGCCGCGCTTTCCGTCGCGGGACGCCGGGCGCGTGAAGTCGATCGCGTCGTAGAAGCCGTACTCGTGCCATAGCCCTAGTGATCCCAGCCGCCGCAAATTCGAGACGACCTTTCTCGGTGCGATCTCAAGAGCCAACAGGCTCGCGTACGGAGCGACGACGAGTTCCTCATCGAGTCCTCGTTTCAGTCCCAACTGCGGTACGCCGAAAGCCTTGTACTGGTAGGTCTTGTTGAGATCGAGATCGGAGTACGCCGACTCCGAGATCCCCCACGGAACACGGCGTTTTTTTCCGTACGCGATCTGCGTGCGCACCGTCTCGGACTCCGCTTCGTCGAGCAACGAGGATTTGTAGGACCGGAGCAACAAGCGAGGCATCAGGTACTCGAACATGGTGCCGGTCCAGCTGAGCAGCACCCGGCGGCGGCCGATCGAGTTGTACGGTCGGCCCATCGTGAACCAGTGCTCAACCGGGACTTCTCCACGCGCGACCGCGACAAAGCTGCCGACCCGAGCTTCACTCGCGAGCAGATCGTAGAACGCGTTGTCCGCGCGCTGATCGGCGACGCTGAATCCGATCGGGAACAGCTTCCGCGTCGGGTCGTAGAGAAAACCCATGTCGATCGCTTGTGCGACTCCACGAACCGCGTCGACGAGCCGTTGCATCGCCGCGAGCTGTTCGCCGGCCAGCCACCGCGCGGTGTTGAACGACTGAATTACCCGGTCGATCCACGCCGACAGTGAGCCGTCGGCGGCCGCCGGACTGCTCCGTGCGACTTCGAGCAGACGAATGCACGCAACGTCGCCGGTGCCGAGTTCGCGCAGCGACGGTGCCCGCTTGAGACCTCGACCGATCGCGGCGACCGTTTCGTCCCCAAGCACGGCGATTTCGGCGTACGGTTTTTCGGCGATGATCTCGATCCACAGAAGGTAGCGGTCCCTGACCTTGGCCCACGCGGAAACCTGACTTCTAATCTGGCTCTGCCAGTACGCCGCGTTGTCCGCGCGTGCCGGTGATTCGGAAAGCCCGTCACCCGGCAGATCGGACAGCCGCGCGGCGCGTCGCAGAACTCCCAGTTTGGCCGGTACGTCGACGGCCTCGGTGCGCCAATCGCGCGTCAGTTCGGCGAGCGAACCACAGAGGTCGTGGCCGAGAGCAGAGTCACGTTCGGCGGTTTCCGTAAGCGCTCCGGCGGTATCGAGCAATCCTTCAAACGCGTTTGTGTCGAGCAGCGGCTTTTCGACCAAAGACTGCAGAGCGTGCTCCACCGACAAAAGCGCGCCGAGCAGGTTGCCGCTATCGACCGTCGAGACGTAACGCGGTTCCAGGGGCTTGAGCGTCTCGACGTCGTACCAGTTCAGCAGGTGCCCTTTGAACCTTTCCATTTTGGCGATCGTCGCGATCGAGTTGCCGATCACGTCGATCGCTTGATCCGCGGTCACGTAGCCGAAATCGCACGCGGCCGGCACGCTCAGCAGCCATAACCCGATGTTCGTCGGGCTGGTGCGCATCGCCAACCGATCCTGGTGGGAGACCTGGTAGTTGTCCGGCGGCAGCCAGGACGTCTCGTCGCACACAAACTCGGAGTAGAAACGCCAGGTCCGCCGAGCGATCCGTCGCAGGTAGAGCAGATCGTCGGCGGCAAGTCCGGTCGATTTCCGCTCCGAATCGGGGCGGCGGTTCAAGAGTCGGCCGGTCACCGGAGAGAGAACCCAGAGAACCAGCCACGGAGCGATGAGACCGATACTCGCGGGCGACCGGAGCATCGCCGCCCACCCCACAGCAGCGGTCACGGCGCCGATCAGCCCCATCGAGACGAGCATACGCGGCAGGTGCGTCAACCACGTTCGGCACGTCGGGCACCTGCCGGTCCATTCGAGCAGGTTCCGGTGCGAAAGGAGTCGGCGAAACCAGACGCGAAAAACCGCGTCGAGCGCGAGTAAACTCTGGTGCGGGATCAACGAAGCTTCGGCGACCGTCCGCAGCAGATCGCGCCCGAGATTCGAACCGAGACCACGCGTCGACAGCGCCTTGAGCCCACCACGCGTCGTAGCCATCGTAAGTGGGTTCGCCACGGCGCCGAAGAGCAGCCGTACGCCGACGATCAGACCGGCGGTCAACGCCGCACTCGGGGAGAGAAACCACGCCAAAGCGAGCAGAGCCAGACTCGTACCGGGAATCGCGCTGCGGCGCAGATTGTCAAGGATTTTCCAACGGTTAAACCGGGAGATCCCGTTCGGCACCCTTCGACCGGCCGGCCCCGGTACCGACGGCAAGATCCACCCGGCGATCTGCCAGTCGCCACGAATCCAGCGGTGCTGTCGTTTGGCGTATGTCAGGTAATTTTCCGGAAACTCGTCGAGCAACTCGATATCGCCGGCAAGGCCGACACGAACGTGCGCGCCTTCGATCAAGTCGTGGCTCAACAACAGTTGTTCCGGAAACCGGCCGGACAGCACCGCGCTGAACGCGCGGACATCGTAGATCCCCTTGCCGTGGTATGAGCCTTCGCCGGTGAGGTCCTGATTGACGTCCGAGATGATACTCGTGTACGGATCCACTCCGATCGGGTTTGTGAAAAGCCGAGCGAACGGCGAACCGGTCGTGCTCGGCAAAGAGGGACTCACGCGCGGCTGGATTATCGTGTACGACCCGGCGGAGATTCGTCCGTCAGCGTCGAACCGAGGTTGGTTCAACGGGTGCGCGAGCGTCTCGATCATCCGTCGCGCGGTACCCGCGGGAAGCTGCGTATCGCTGTCGAGCGTGATGACGAACCGCACACGCCGTAACCGCGCGGCGTCTCCGATATACACGAGTGAGTCGGCGTCCGTGGGCCGCGTCCCGTCGATGAGTCGGTTGAGTTCCTCCAGCTTTCCGCGTTTTCGCTCCCAGCCGATGAACTTCTGTTCGGACTCGCTCCACGTCCTCGCTCTGTGCAACAAAAGGAACCGCTCATCACCGTGGTGGTTGTTCAAGGTCTCGATGCCGGAAATCGCTGCCTGCATTAACCGATCGTCGGTTTCGAGACGCGGGTGATCCGAATCGCCGAAGTCGCTGAACAGGCTGAACAGCACGTTCGGCTCGCGGTTGGCGAGAAATCGGACTTCGAGTTTCCGGATCTGGTCGCGTATCGTTCGCTCGTCGACGAGCATCATCGGAACGACGACCAGCGTCAGAAAGTCATCGGGGATTCCGGAACTCCGGAACTCCATCTTTGCCAATGCGCGAGGCGGCATGAGACGCATCACGAGGTAGTTCACGAACTCCACCGAGAGCTGACTTACCGGAACGACCGCGATCAAACAGAACAGTAACGTGACTCCCGACGACACACCGCGCAGTCCAAGAACGGCGATCAAAGCGACGAAGAATGCCGAGAGAACGAAGATGCCCGAGAGAAAGACCGCTGTGTGGTGCTCGGTGACCCAGTCGCGCAGCCGATCGCCGCGGGCCCTGCGCGCGCCGGTGACTCGGTCCAGCTCCGGTCGGCTCTCGCCGACCAGGTACGCGCCGACGTGAGTGCGGCGCTCGTCATCCACGTCCGCGCGCGCGGCGGTTGTGGCCAGGTCCACGACACGCTCCGCGACCTGCTCTTCCGTCAGTTGTGATCGGCGGGCTATCTGCTCGACGCCGCGTCGATACCGGTCGCGCGTTGCGTAATCCATCCGCGCGTACACCCCGGCCGGATCGAGCCTGAGCAGGTGTTCGACGCGGCTGACCTGCTCAAACACATCGCGCCAGTCCAACCGTGCGAGCTCGCGAAGTCCGGTGAACGCGTTGCCCGCGGCGATCTGGCCTTTAGCCATCCGGTCCTGCTCTCGAGTGGCCAACTCATCGATCGGTTCACCGGCGCAACGTTCTACCCAGCTGAGGACCAGCATCGTCGGTGCCTCTTCGCCGTAGAGGTGGTCGATCAGTTGAGACGCGAGACAGGGGCTTGGAGACGGGTGGTTCCGGGTGAGTTCGGCCATGATCGCAAAGAGTTGAGCCGGGTCGCGTCTTCCGGCAGCGATGAGCCTGTTCGCCCAGAAATCGGCCGTTTCGCGGTCCCGCAACTCGGCAAGCCCACCGTCGGCGAGAGCGAGGATGCCCTCGATCAACGCGATGCGAAGCATCTGCGGAAACGCCCACAGCTCCGCGGTGCTCAGCGTGGCCACCGACTGATACGCGTCGATGCTCGCGACGATCGTCTCGCGGTCGAGTCTGAGTGCCGTAGAGCAGACGATCTGTTGGGCGAGTCCGTAGACGCGCGGAAGACCCCGGTGAGGTTCACTCTGCAGTACCGGCAACTTCCGGTAGAACCGTCTCGGCAGGTTCTTCTGCGCGTCGCGGATATTGCCTTCGATGATGTACTGATTATCGAGAATCCACTCGACGATCGCGGTCGTGCGTTGCCCAAGCGCAGCCGCCTCCGAAAGGTCCGAGCAGACGTGACCGACCCACTGCCGCGCGACGCGCAGTCTATCGATCAACGCCGTGTCCGGCGCTGCCTGCCGGCTTACTTCGTGCGTTTCCGCGAGCAATTTGGCACGCTGTGCGATCTCGGAAATGGAAAGCGGAGTCTCGAGATGCTCGGAGCTTTCGATCGGACCCGCGCGCCTCGGGTTGAGCACGAATAGCGCCGGAGGAATCTCGCCAAGCTCCCGGAGCAGCGCTCCGGGCCGTCGAAGCCGTGTGATCGGCGTCCGCAATAACAGGACCGACTCGTCGCTCGCGAGCCATCGTGAGTGGTTCGCAATCAGCCGCCGCATACCGACGCCCGCAAGCACGGGGACCCGCGACTCGATTCGTCCGGTTTCACTTTTTTCCGTGATCGCGGCTTTGTGATACCCTTTTCGCCTCAGCACGCTCAACGCGCGCCGGGCATCGTCGCGCCGGGTAAAAAACGCAGCCAGTATTGCCGGTTTCATGCTCTTCCTTTGTATGGATCCAAGTAGCCGGGAGGACCCCGCCGAGAGTCGGCGGGTAAGCCAACTCTACCGTTCAATTTCCCCTCTGACGTCGCCGTATCCGGCGCGCACCGTGCCGCGTTCTATCTGAACGAGTCGTCTTAACGTACTGCTCGCACTGAACGGCGTCTGTGCGTTAGCGTACAGACGAAACAACTCGACTCTCCGTAACGTTCACGTATCTTGGATCGAAAAGGAACGGAAACATGAAAATTCCCGCGATTATTTTGATTGCGCTCGGCGGTGGTCTGTTATTCGTCGGGTCGAAGCGTCGGGGTAGCTGAATATCCATCACTCGGCGATGGCAGGCGGTCAATAGATACAGGCGCCGAGGATCG
>REEC01000194.1 GCA_007695285.1 Spirochaetaceae bacterium
CCGCGGCTGCACGGCAAGAAACTCGGAGTCGTGAACGGGTCGTCGTGGGTCTCGCTCTGGTCGACGTATTTCGGCTCGCGGATCATCCCCGAAGTCCAGATCATCCAGACCGGGAACGAGGCGGTGCAGCTCAACTTCATGGACGCGCATCGGCGCCACGCACCGTGTCCACCTCAGAGCAACATCGATCTCTTCGTCCGGCACGCGAAGGACCTCGTCGAGCTCTCGAACGTCGATGCGATCCTTGTGAGCTGTTCGACGATGAACCGGTCTGCCGGCGCGGTCCGCGACGCGATGGCGCCGCTCGGCGTACCGGTGGTCCAGATCGACGAAGCGATGATGGAAGAGGCGGTCCGTCGTGGTGGGAAGATTCTCGTGATCGCGACACACGGGCCGACCGTGAAGAGCACTCAGGATCTCTTGTCCGAAACCGCCGAGCGTCTGTCGGCGGAGATCAACTTCGTCGGCGCGATGGGCAAACCCGGCGGCATTCAAACGGTCGTGCTCGCGCAACTCTCGATGACCGTGTTCAAGCTTTCGTCCCCGGACTGCGAAGAGCAGTTCGGCGTACGCGTCTTGACGAGCGGAGAGACCGGCTTTGCGCGCGTCAGAGAGACGCTTCTGGGGGAGCCGGCGCGCGAACCTCGGTGACCGCCGCGTATCACGAGGCGTCGACCGATCTCAAACCGTGTCCGGCCGGATTGGTCCGTTTCGGTCCGACTTCGGACTCGAGCCCGTCTTCATTTATTCTTCATCCTGACGAATTTCGGGCCGATCCAGAGATACAGACATTCCAAAGCGAGCGCGATCACAAGGCTCCCTGCGGCGACGGTCGTCCCGGGAATTTGGACGACCAAAGGCACGAACCACGTCAACGCGAGCAGAATCACGCTGTGAAGAACGACCGCTTTCGCAAGGATTCCGGTCCGATGCCGCGCGACGTACGCGCCGCGAAACCAGCTCTTCGCGCACACGAGCGCGGGAGCCGCGATCAAAACGAGAAGCGGAACCGGAACAAAAGGCAGCAGATTCTCCTGCAAACCCGCGACTCCCGAGAACCAGACGCCGCGGAGTCCGGTCATCGCGAATAATCCTAGCCCGACCGACAAAACCGCGCCCAGAACCGCAGTGAACTTTTTTAACTCCGATTCCGACGCGCGCGCGTTTCCGATCAACGCGACGACCACTTCCTGGTACGACAAGGCGAACGAGTTGAAAACGAACAGCAACCCGTTGATGACGGGCCAGACCGCGAGCGATTCGAGCGGGAAAAGCGACCGTGCCATTCCGAACGTCAGAAGAGGCTGCGCGGCGAGATACACGATCGACGTCATCGAGAGCGGTACGTAGAACGCGAGTAGATGCTTCCACGGATACTTTGAGTCATCCTCGGAACGGGACATCCTGTTCGCGACGACCGGTCGCGCAAACACGAACGACGAGACGGTCCCCGCGAGGATTCCGGACATCAACGCTAACGCGGCAATCACAGCTCCCGAGGCGAATGCGAAGACGTACCCCGACGTCAGCACGATGCCCGTCACGAGCAGGCGCGCGATCACGGTGACCGGTATCACCGCGGTCCGCTCGTAGCGAATCAAAACGCCCTGCCACAGCCTCCGGTACGCGACGAGCGCCGAGATCGGTATCAGAACCATGAACGTCGCGCGGGCGTTCTCGATAATCTCGGTCGGAACCCGCAAGACGTCGCGCGTCAGAAAGAAAAATACGGGACGCGTGGCGACCACGACATGAATCAGCGTCAACCCGATAGCGAGGATGTGAACAAACTCCAGCAGCCGCTCGTACTTTTTGCGCGTCGTCGCGAGCGCTGTTCCCGCAGACAACAGCTGCAGGATCGGGCTCTCGATCACGAGCGCGATCGAGAACGCGACACCGAACGCAGCGAGGTTGTTCGTCGCGTCGCCCATCCGTGCGATGATCGCCGCGAGCGCGGGCTGTTCCACGCCCATCATCACGAACATCAACGCGAGCGGCAGCCACGTCACGAGGATAAAAACGTACGGTTTTCGCACCGCCGTGGTACTCCGGGGCTGTATCATTGCCCGTCACGGTACGCCGCAAAGACCGGCTCGTCAATGGGTTCATGGGTTTTGGCGCGGCGGTTTGACACGCTCCGCGGCCCAATCGGCGCCCCAATCGGCGGCGCGTTGATTCCGACTTGAAGACGTGATACTCTTCCGCTCGTCTCATGTCTAAACGCCGCGTTTTCCCACACACACCAGCTGAATGGCCTTTTTTCTACGGATGGGTCGTGCTCGCCGTCGGCGCGATGGGCACACTCGCGACCGCGCCGGGGCAAACGATCGGGGTCTCGGTTTTCAACGACTTTCTGATCGAGGTTCTTTCGATCAACCGCGTGTTGTTGAGTACCGCGTACATGATCGGGACGACGACGAGCGCGGTTTTCCTCGCTCGCGCGGGCAGAGTGCTCGACCGGCGCGGCTCGCGTGTCGTCGGAACCGTCGCGGCGGCTGGACTCGGGCTCAGCATCTTTGGGATGACGCAGATCGACCGTGCAGCCGCCGGCCTCGCGTCGGTCTTCGGCGGCACGGTGATCCCCGCGGCGATCGCGTTGTCGTTCGGATTTTTCCTTCTTCGGTTTTTCGGACAAGGTGTTTTGATGCTGAGTTCGCGAAACATGATCCTGAAGTGGTTCGACAGGTCGCGCGGAAAGGTGAACGCGATCCTCGGTGTCACCGTGACGCTCGGTTTCTCGTACGCGCCGCGGGTGTTCGAAGCCGTGATCCGCGCGCACTCGTGGCGCGTCGCGTGGGCGCTCGTCGGCACAGCGGTGCTCGGCTTTGCGGTCGTCGCGGCCGTCTTTTACCGCGACAACCCGACGATGTACGGCCTGATTCCCGACGGACCGCTGCGCGATCGCCCGAAGCGCCGGCGCGTCTGGGTCCCGCGGCGATTCGCAAATCTCACGCCGATCGGTGCGACAACCGGCGAGGACCGTACGCTCGGCGAGGCGCGCAAGACCGTAACGTTCTGGGTGTTTCTGCTCGTGCTCACCCTCTCTTCGGCGATCGGCACCGCGTTCACGTTTCACGTGGTCTCGATCTTCGAGACCGCGGGGTTGTCGCGCCTCAGCGCGGTAGCGGTGTTTCTTCCGGCGTCGGTCGTCGGCATCGTCGTGAAGTTCATTTCGAGTTGGGCGAGCGACTACGTCCCGATTCGGATATTCCCGATCTTGCACGCGGCCGCATTGGTTCTCCATCTCGTCGCGATCATCGTATTACGGTCACCGGCGACGATCGTGCTCGTGATCGTCGCTCACGGCGTGATGCAGGGGCTCCTGACCGTAAACGCGAGCCTCGCGTGGCCGCGGCTGTTCGGCCTTGCACAACTCGGCACGATCACCGGCTTCACGATGACGTGGACCGTGATCGGTAGCGCCGTCGGACCGTACATCTTCAGCGTGTTCTTCAACCTTTCGGGCAGTTACACGCTGGTCTCGATAATCCTGATCCCGCCGTGTCTCGTTCTCGCCGGTCTGGCGATCTGGGCGTACAGGCGACACGTACCGGTCACTCGGGGTTGATGCGGATCGCTCGACTTGACATCTCCACGGCCGCTCAGTAGCGTTCAACGACGGAGACAATCGGAAGCTTTCCGGCCTGCAACAGCAAGGTCAGCTCCGACAACACGACCGCTTGACTGAACAGGAATCCTTGCAGCGTTCCGCAATCGTGCTTCTTGAAGTACTCCCATTGTTCGCGTGTCTCGACCCCTTCGGCGACGAGATCGAGCTCGAGCGAGTGCGCGAGATCGATAATCGCGTGTACGATTTTTTCGTTTGTCTCGACAAAAAGCTCGGTTACGAACGAAAGATCGATCTTGATAATATCTACCGGAAGGCGAGAAAGATAACTCAACGACGAGTAACCGGTTCCAAAATCGTCGATCGCGATCTCGATACCCGGAAACCGTTCGCGCAACGCCGATATTTTCTCGGTGGCCTCTTCCGGTGCGGCCATGATACACGTCTCGGTGATTTCCACCTTGACGTTTTCCGGTCTGATGCCCGATCGTTCGATTGAACGGCCGACCGTCTCGACGAAATCTTTCTGAGCAAACTGGAGTGGCGATATGTTGACTCCGACGAACAGGTCCGGGTGTCCGGTTTCGTTGAGCCGGCGTGTGTCGCGGAACGCAGTCTCGAGAACCCAATGGCCGAGAGGCACGATCAGCCCGGTGTGCTCGGCAACCGGAATGAATGTCGACGGCATCGCGGCCTCGGAATCGGAACTCTCCCACCGAAGAAGAGCTTCGACTCCTTTGATCACGCCCGTTTGGTCGACGAGAGGTTGATACTTGAGAAAAAACTCGTTGTTCTCGAGCCCGGCTTTGATACCCTGCTCGAGTTGCCACCGCCGGTACGCGCGTGCGTCGAGTTCGGGCGAAAAAAACGCGAACCGGTTTTTCCCGCCTTCCTTGGCGCTGTACATCGCGAGATCGGCGTTTTTGGTCAAGGTCGGGATATCGATTCCATTGTCAGGGATAATCGCGACACCGACGCTCACGCCGACGCTCGCCTTCATCACCTCGCCGCCGCTTCCCGGAATCTGATACGGACGCCGAACGACCGCGAGAATGTTGTTCGCCACGATTTCGGCGCCACGAACGTCGTGCATGAAATTGATCAGAACGACAAATTCGTCGCCGCCGAACCGGTACACCGAGTCGCTCTCCCTGAGCGTCGCGCGCAGCCTCTTTGCGGTCTCGACAAGGAGCAGATCGCCGGCGTCGTGCCCGAGTGTATCGTTCACTTGCTTGAATCCGTCGAGGTCCATGAACAACAATGCGGCTTTTCCCGCGAACTCGTCGTCGATCGTCCTCAGGAGCTCCTGCATATCCAGCAGAAACAGGTCCCGGTTCCCCAGTTCGGTTAGCTGGTCATGGTACGCCAGATGGCGAAGTCGACGCTCGGCGGTCTTGCGCTGCGTGATGTCGCGCGCGATGCACGTCAACGTCCGCCCTTTATGCCATCGTGAGTTCCCAAACGACAACTCCATCGGCACGACGCCGCGGTTCTTGTGCCGTCCGAGCAGCTCGATCGAGTTCTCCATCCCGAGCCGCGCGCGGTCGGGATCATCGACAACAAAGTACCGGAGGAAAGCGGCTTCGTGCCGTTCGAAAACCTCTGTTGGGAATAGCAGACTGAATGGCCGGCCGATCACGTCGGGCGGATCGTACCCGAATGAACTCTTGACCGCTGAATTTGCAAATACGATCGAAAGATTCTCGTCCACTCGGAAAATCGCTTCGGTAATCGTCTCCGAGAGCGCGTCGTAGTTGTCGCGGCTTTGTTTCAGCTGTTCGATCAGGCTTTGGTGAAGCGATACGTCGCGCAGGACCGCGATGCTTCTTCCGTCCGGTTCAGCGCCGTCGCACGCCGAGTCACCGATGAACCCGAACACGCACTCGAGCGAGACAAATCGCCCCTCGTGGTCCTCCGCGCGAAAAACGAGGATGTCGTCGGGCGTCGGGACCATCGAGCCGCGCGCGTGTTCTTCGACACGCTGAAACGCCGTCATCGCCGCAGTGCGGTACTCGGGCACGACGAGGTCAAGAAAAGTCTTGCCGCAGATCTTGTTACGCGAATACCCGAAGCGCCTGCAGAACGCAGTATTCACGTCGAGAATCACCGCTTCAGCGTCGAGGAGGAGAACGATGTCGGGCGCGATCGCGAACAGATCGTCAATCTCGTCGGTGGAAAACGCAGGCACCGCGGCCGTCAGGCGGCCCTGAACGATCCTCTCGAGAAGGCGTTCGAACACATACTCCCCGATGTGCGAATGATCGAACGTTATATCGGAACACCCGGTCGCATCACGCCGGTCGGCAACTGCCGTAGCGGAGTGCGCGGCGGCAAAACGTCCAACCGCAATCGAGACAGAGTCGAGTCTTGTTTCGATTTCTCCGAGCTTCCGTTCAATGTTGTCGGAGATTCCGTTTCCGTCCATATGGTGGCCGCCGTTTCACGCGTTGGATAGTTCGAGTCGGTTGCAGTGTAACCGAGTCTTCCGGAGAAATCC
This sequence comes from Spirochaetaceae bacterium, assembly GCA_007695285.1. Taxonomy (GTDB): domain Bacteria; phylum Spirochaetota; class Spirochaetia; order DSM-27196; family PXBQ01; genus PXBQ01. The sequence goes on from REEC01000194.1 coordinate 6,066, forward strand.
ACAAAAATGCGATTTCTACAAAGCAGATTCTACAGGGACCGCCACCGGTGAGCGCCCATCACCGGGCGCCCATCAGGCGTCACGCGATTTCGCGTTTCCTGCCTCCAGCAACGCCCAGAGCGCGCTCACCTGGCTATCCGACAGATAACGCGGAGAGCCGAGGTTGCCGGCCGCCAACGTGATTTTCGCGACCGCCTCGAGCGTCTCCATGTTGTAGTACGCTTTCATCACGCTCTCGCCGACCGTCACGGCTCCGTGGTTCGAGAGCAGGACCGCCCCGGTTCTATTCGTGAGAACCGCAAGAATCGAGTCCGGAAGCTCGTGCGTACTCGGCAAAGCAAACTCCGCGACGGCGATCTCACCGAGTTCAAAGATGACTTCCGGCAGGATAATCCGCTCAAACCGCCGGTCGGTGCACGCGAACGCCGTCGCGATCGGCGGATGCGCGTGCACGACGCCGCGAATGTCGGACCGCGCTTTGTACAACGCGAGATGCATTGCAAGCTCGCGGGTCGGTTTTCCCCCACCGCCGAGCAGTTCCCCGCGAGAGTTGACCTTCAGCAGGTCATCGGCGTGCATAAAGCCTTTGCTCACTCCGCTCGGCGTGACGAGGAACTCATCGTCGGCGAGGCGCGCGCTGATGTTCCCGTCGCACGCGGCGACAAGGTCTTTGAAGTACAGCCGCCTACCCGCCTCGATTATCTCGTCGCGGACGGTTTTTTCGCTTGGCGTGTCGTTGGTCATGCGTCTCTCCGATTGAGCTCACTATACGCGAGCCGTTCGGTCCGATCAAGGGAAACCGAGAGGACGCCGCAACAGAGACTGTGTATCTGGAATAAGGCCTCTGTGATACCATGGAGCCAAAACCCGGCAGACACTTCATGTGGACTGAATTCACGTGACGTAAAAAACGGCGCGACGACGCACGGTGAGGATAACCGACTCGTCCGGGTGTCATCGATGAGGAGCTTACATGCTGCGAAACTCAACCCAACCGATGAACGTCGTGGTGATCAAGACCGATCAACAACGGAGCGACACGATCGCGGCGCTCGGCAACTCGCATATGATCACGCCGCATCTGGACCGGCTCGTTCACGACGGTGTCGCGTTCACGAACGCGTTTTGCTGCGGGGCGACGTGCGTCGCCTCACGCGCCGCGTTTTACACGGGGCAGTTCGCGCATAACACCGGCTGCTACTCGTTCGAACCGTGGGCGCACAATCGTACGTGGCTGCACGAAATCCGCGACGCCGGATACCGAACGGCCGCGGTCGGGAAGGTGCACCACTCGCCCGGCGAGGCGCCGATGGCGTTCGACGAGCGTCTCTACGTCGAGAACTTCCCCGAGATGGACGGTTTTCACGACGATTACGCGACGTACCTGAAAGCCGAAGGACAGGAGAGCGGCTGCAGGCTCATCACGATGGACGGCAACTGGATGCAGAAGTGCGCGTCGGACGTCTTTCCGCTCGACGAGAAGTACCACGTCGATCAATACGTCGGACGGATGGCCGTACGCTGGATACGCGACTACGATGCGTCGGAGCCGTTCTACCTTCACGTCGGTTTCCAGGGTCCGCACGATCCATTCGACCCGCCGCAACGATTTCTCGAGATGTACGACGGTCGCGACGTGCCGCTTCCCCACCGCGACACGCGCGGGCTCGCCGACAGGCCCCCGCAGTACGCGCGGCACATGGAGGCCACGCGCGAGTCGCTCCGGTTCGACAAGGGGCCCAACCACGCGACGTGGGGAGTCGATTTGCGGGACAAGGACGATGAACAGCTGAGACGAATGCGCCGGCACTACTACGCGCTTGTGACGCAGATCGACGAGATGGTCGGAACGATAGTCGCCGCGCTCGAGTCACGCGGGATGCTTGAGAATACGCTCCTCGTCTTCACGAGCGACCACGGAGAGAATCTCGGCGACCACGATCTGATGTACAAATGGCTCATGACCGATCAGACGGTTCGGGTACCGATGGTCGTCCGCTTCCCGGACGCGATGAGCCGCGGCGCCGCCGCTGGTCGCGCAGGCTCCCTCGATCAGGCTCTGTTCACGCAGATCGACTTCGGCCCGACGATTCTCGACGCGCTCGGGATCGAGCGACCGCAACGGCTCGACGGCCGCAGCGCGTGGGCACGGTGGGTATCGGGCGATCTTACCGGCGCGCCCGATCGAGTGTACTGCGAAGACACGTATCTCACGATGGTCAGAACCGCCGATCGCAAACTCATTATGTACGCCGGCCAGGAGTACGAAGAGTACTTCGATATCTCCACCGACGAGTGGGAGGAGAACAACCTGGCTGCAAACCCGGAGTATCGCGCGGAGATATCCGATTTTAAGGTCGAAACCCTCGAATGGCTGCAGGTGTCGCGCTACCTCGGTTCGCTGCCGCAGATCGGACGACCGAACGGTCGTCGCGCGATCTGGCCGGAGAATCATCCGCACGATCCGTTTGTGCTGCACCCGGGCTGCATCAGGCCGGTTTCGTAGTACCGACGTGAACAATCCGAAACTGCTCAATCGGAAACTTGCAGCCGATGCGCGTAAACGATACACTCGCAATGGAGTCCCTTGTGTTACAGATAGATAACTCTGAAACTGCCGGCGCGCCGAGCGCTCGTTCGGTGCACGCATCCTACCACCGTCGTGTTCCGCCGCGAATCGAGCGGCTGAAGTCCGAGCTTCTCGCGGTCCAAACCGAGTTCTGTTTTGAGCGCGCGCGGATCGTAACCGAGTCGTTCAAAAAAACCGAAGGGCTTCACCACGCGATCCGCCGCGCGGCGGCGATCGCGAAGGTGTTCGAAGAGATGCCGATCTTCATTCGGCCCGACGAGCTCATCGTCGGACAACGCGCGTCGAAGCTCGGCGGCCGCTCGGTCTACCCGGAGTTTAACCTCGACGGGCTCGACGAATCGACGACCCCGGCCGAGATTTGGACGTACTGGCACGGCCGGACGATGGGCGACCGGACCCGCGCGTCGCATCCGGAGGCGCTCCGGCTCGTCGAGGCGGAAATGGCCGCCGGGTACTGCACCGGCACCGCGACCGGCTTCGGCCACATGATCGTCGATTACGAGAAAGCGCTGCAGATCGGGTTTCTCGGCATAATCGGCCAGGCCGAAACCGCGCTCGCCGCGGCACACACCGACGGCGACGCGGAGCGCGACGCGGAGCGCGACGCGGAGCGCGACGCGGGGCGCGACGCGGAAGGCATCGCGTTCCTCGAGTCGGTCATAATCGTCTCGCGCGGTATCATCCGCTGGGCCGAGCGGTACGCGGACCTCGCCGAGTCGCTCGCCGAGTCGCTGCCGGAAGCGGCGGCCGACCGGCGTGAAGAACTTCTCGCGATCGCGCGGATCTGCCGGAGAGTCCCGGCCGGGCCCGCGACGACGTTTCACGAGGCGCTCCAGTCGTTCTGGTTCGTCCATCTCGCATTGCACATCGAACAGTACGGCTGGTCGATCTCCGCGGGGCGATTCGACCGGTACATGTTCCCGTTCTACCACGCGGATATCACGGCCGGATCGCTCACCCGCGAGAACGGATGGGAGCTGCTACTCAATCTCTGGGTCAAGTTTATGGAGAACGTCGGGACCAAAGTGAAACACACGACGTTTCAGAACCTCACGCTCGGCGGTGCCGACGCCGACGGGAACGATCAATCGAACGAACTCTCGCATCTCTGCCTCGACGCGACGGCGGCGTTGCGTTTCATCCAGCCCGCGCTCACGGCTCGACGACACCCGAACACCGACCCGGAGTTCGCACGACACTGCAACGAGCTAATCGCACTCGGCACCGGAATGCCCGCGCTCTTCAACGACGACGTCATTGTCCCGGCGCTCGTCGCGCACGGCGTCGCGCCCGAGGACGCGATCGGGTACGGCATTGTCGGGTGCGTCGAGGCGAGCATCCCGGGCAAGGAACAAGGGGTGACCGCAGGTGGCCACCTGAACACGGCCAAGGCTCTCGAGCTCGCGCTGAACGACGGCCGCTCGATGACGAGCGGAAGCCGGCTCGGGCCACAAACCGGCGCCGCCTGCGACCTGACGGACTTCGACGCGGTGTTCGCCGCGTACCGGACGCAGGTTCACTACCTCGCGGCGCTCAACGTTCTCGCGTCGGTGCTCGCGGGGGAAGAGCAGAAACGCACCGGGTACTATCCGCTCGAGTCGGCGTTGCTCGCGGACTGTATCGAGAAGCGGCGCGATCTCGTGTTCGGCGCGACGCGGTACAATCTTCCGGGCGTCGCGATCTACGGCCCGAGCAACACGTACGACGCGCTCCACGCGATCCGCCGCTTCGTGTTCGACGAGAAAAAGCTCACTCTGGAACAGCTGCACCGCGCGCTCGCCGCGGATTTCGACGGCTTCGAGCCGCTTCGCTTGATGCTCGCGAACAACGACGAGCGCTTCGGCAACGATGTCGACGCCGTCGACCGGCTCGCGGTCGAGATCAACACGATTCACGCGCGGTTCTTCTGGGACCACACCGACGGCCGGGGTGGACGGTTCACGAGCGGCGTCTGGCCGGTCGAAGGACACGTGAGCGCGGGCGCAAAGACCGCGGCCGGGGCGGACGGTCGGCGCGCAGGGAAACCTCTCGTCGACGGCGTCGGCGCGTGCCAGGGCGCCGACCGCCGGGGACCAACCGCGCTACTCTCGTCGGTCGCGAAGCTCGACAACCGCGATAACTGGACCGCGGGCAATACGTTCAACATCAAGTTTTCACACGCAACGATCGACGGCGAGGACGGTCTCGCGCGGCTCGGAGCGCTACTCGAGGCGTTCTTCCGGAAAGGCGGGCAACAGGTCCAGGTCAACGTCGTCGACGCCGAAACGCTCCGGCTCGCTCAAGAGCGGCCCGCCGAGTACGCCGACCTGATCGTCCGCGTCGCGGGATTCAGCGCCAACTTCACGACTCTCTCGCGCGCGACGCAGGACGAGATCATCTCGCGCACCGAGCAGCCGGTCG
>REEC01000079.1 GCA_007695285.1 Spirochaetaceae bacterium
GGTACGGCATCGGACTGAACGGTGTCGTTTTGATCTCACCCGCGCTCGAGTTCCCGCTGCTCGACTCGTCGGACTACGACGTTCTGCCGTGGGTCGATACTTTTCCGTCGATGGCGGCTGCCGCGGCGTTTCACGGCAGGTCAGGTGTGTTCGACGCGCAGTCGCCGGTCGCCGACGTCGCGGCGAACGCCGCATCGTTCGCGTCTTCCGATATGGCACGAGCGCTGGTTGCGGGTAACGGCATCGCCGAGCGCGACCTTGACCGAATCAGCAAACGCGCGGCGAAGTTTCTCGGCATCGACGCCGCGGTCGTGCAGCGAGCCGCGTGCCGCGTCACGCCGCGAGTCTTTGCGCGGACATTGCTCGCCGACGAGCGGCGCGTCTGCGGACTGTACGACGCGACGATCACGGTAAGCGATCCGTACCCCGATCGCGAAACGTACGAGGGGCCCGATCCGACTCTCTTCGGAATCGAGCGAGTCTTCACCGCGGGCATCAACACGCAGCTCCGTCGCGCGCTGAAACTCGAGACCGAACGCGACTACCACCTGCTGAGCCTCGACGTGAACCGCGCGTGGAAAGTTGACCACCAAAGGCACGCGCTCGAGAGTCAGATCGGCGCGACCGACGACCTCAGGTACGGAATGACGATCAATCCGCACATGAAAGTGTTGATCGCGCACGGATACTTCGACCTCGTGACGCCGTTTTACTCGTCGGAGCGCCTCGTGAATCACATGAAGCTCGCCCCCTCGATCAGGAGCAATCTCTCGACCGCGTACTACGGAGGCGGGCACATGTTCTACACGTGGGAGTCGTCGCGCGCGGCGTTCTTCGCGCGTATTAAGGAGTTCTACGCCGCTTCGGTGCAGAAAACGTAACGCGACGAGCAGCACTGAAACCGCGGTGTCGGCGTGGGCCTCAGCTTTCGGCGTGAGCCGCGGCGGTCCGCTGCGCGACGAATCTCCGCGCGGTGAGGATCACGCGCACGACAACGAAGATCGCAACGGCCGCCCAGTACGGCGAGATCAGTGTCTGCGCGACCGCACCGGCAATCACCGGGCCGAAAAAAGTGCCGAGCGAGAACACCGCGTAAAACACCCCGAACGCGGTGCCGCGGCGGTCGACCGTGGTACGGTCGACGACGGTCGCGCAGAGCGCGGGAAACATCGTGCCGTACCCAAAGCCGTACAGAACCATCGCGACGGTAAAAGCCGCGCGCCCGCCGGCTACGGTAAGCAGGCCTAACGCGACCACCACTAAAACCGAACCGGCGACGATCGCGGGCCGTCGCCCGAAGACGTCCGAAATTCGGTTTGTCGGCAGGACAAAGACGAGAATCGCCGCGATCGCGTATATACCAAAGTACGATCCGGTGTGCGCCGCCGAAAAGCCGGCGGCTTCGATCGTCATCGGGAAAACCATCGCGAGTGTTCCTGTGGCGAATGTCAAGCTGAACACCGAGAAATACGCGTACTGAAGAGTCGGGTCGCGCAGCACCGGCGCGAAGAATCGAACCCCACGTGGCCCGCGCACGATAACCGTGTCATCCCCCGCAGCGGGTTCGTCGCGGGTTCTGCGGCGGGCGGCGGTGTCCCGGACAAATACGAGCGCGACGAACGCGGTCACGATCAACAGCACACCGAGCGCGACAAAAACCGGACGCGGGCCGAACATCACGCGCCCGATACCACCGAGCGCGGGGCCGAGCAACGCGGCGACCGCGACCGCGGCGCCGGCAAACCCCATCGAACGGCCGATCGTACCCGAGCGCGTCGCGTCGCCCGCGTACGCAAAAACGGCCGGGATCAGAATCGCGCCGCCGAGCCCGTGGAGAATGCGAAATCCGAGCAGATGCCCCGGCCGCGTCGCGATCGCGTACGACGCGACCGCGATCCCCGCGATCAACATGCCCGCGACGATACCGGCGCGACGTCCGTACCGGTCGATCGCCGGTCCGGCCGCGAGATTTCCCACCATGTTGAAGAACGAGTACGAGCCGAGAATCAGACCCGCGTACGCGCCGGTCGCGCCGAGCGACGCGATAAACGGCGCGAGGATCGGGAGTTGCGCCATCGTATCGAGAAACGCGACCGTGATGATGGAGTACGTAACGAGCCAGACGCCGAGGCGTCCGAGACCTTTCATGACAGAGATAATATACTTTGTTGCGCCGAGCGGAAAGTGCTTCCCACGGGCCGACGCAAAGGTTAAATTCAGCGCATGAGCGTAAAAAAAGAGACCGCGCTGTTCGCGGCAGGGTGTTTTTGGGGCGTCGAGGACGGATTCCGCGCGATCCCGGGCGTAATCGAAGCTGTATCGGGCTACTGCGGCGGTAAAATCGAGAACCCGACGTACGAGCAGGTCTGCACGGGCCGCACCGGCCATGCGGAGACCGTCGAGGTCGTGTACGACGCGTCACAACTCACGTTCGCGCAGTTGCTCGAGGCGTTTTGGGAGATGCACGACCCGACAACGCTCAATCGTCAAGGCCCGGACGTCGGCACCCAGTACCGCTCCGCGGTGTTCTACCTCGACGCGGAGCAGGAGAAAATCGCACGCGAGGCGAAGCAGAAGCTCACCGACGCAAATCGTTTCTCCGGGCCGATCGTGACCGAGATCACGCCCGCCGGGCGCTTCTACCGCGCCGAAGAGTACCATCAGAGGTACTTCGAGAAACACGGAATAAGCCACTGCCCGGTCACACCGACAAAACGCAATAACTGACTCACGCGTTCCCCGTCTTTGCGCCTTTCAGCAAGAAATGGGTAGCAATAGCGAATTTATCTCCCTTGCGAATCCCGTGATCGGGCGCCACTATTACGTCACCATCATTTTGTGATCATCTCGGTTGTAAATGCACTTTTTTCATACACGTTCGTAATAGGGGGTTCGATGAGCGACGCACAAGCTACGCAAATCCTGGCGACGTCGCGGAGAGCAACTCGGGGACGCCGGTTCCGGAACCAGTTGGCGCTCCAGACGATGATCTTTCCGGGTCTTCTGGTTTTCCTGGTGTTCGAGTACGGTCCGATGTTCGGTCTGCAGATCGCGTTCCGCGACTACTCGCTGGTCCGCGGCTTCTTCGAAGCACCGTGGGTCGGTCTTCGCCACTTTCAGCGATTCCTGATCGACCCGAACTTCTGGACGGTCATCCAGAACACGATCGGAATCAACGTGCTCGGGCTAGTTCTCGGATTTCCGGCGCCTCTGATGTTCGCTTTGTTCCTGAACGAACTCCGCCACCAGAAATTCAAGAAATTCACGCAGACCGTGTCGTACCTGCCGCATTTTGTGTCGTGGGTCGTGTTCGGCGGGCTCGTGATAAACCTGTTGTCACCCGAAACCGGCGCGGTAAACCGGCTGCTCGTGATGATCGGCGCGATCGAACGGCCGATCTTCTTCATGGGCCAGGCGCAGTACTTCTGGTTCATCGCGGTGTTGTCGGGCATCCTCAAGGGCATCGGTTGGGGAGCGATTCTGTACCTCGCGGCGATGGCTGGGGTCGACCCGCAGCTGTACGAAGCGGCGATCGTCGACGGCGCGGGCCGGTTCACGCGGATCTGGCGCATCACATTGCCGTGCATCATGGGCACGACCGTGATTCTCCTGATCTTCCAGATCGCGGGGTTTTTCAACACAGGTTTCGAGCAGATCTGGGTTCTCCAGAACTCGCTCAACGTATCGCGGTCGGAGACGATCGATACGTACGTCTATAAGGTGGGGCTGCAGCAGCTGCGGTTCTCGTACGCCACGGCGGTCGGATTTCTCCGATCGATTCTCGCTGTGATATTGGTGATGGGTGCAAATACTCTCTCCAAAAAAATCACCGAGAAAGGTCTGTTCTAAGGAGGGCGTATGTTGAAAGCACGATCTACCGGTGACAAAATCTTCGACTCGATCAACGTGTTCGGGATGATACTCCTGATTTTCCTCACCCTTTATCCGTTCTGGTTTGTGCTCGTCGGCTCGTTGAGCCAGGGCCTTGCGTACACTCGCGCGCGTGGCGTGTACTGGTGGCCCGTACAGGTCACGTTGGCAAACTACGAAGTTGTGTTTCGTGAACCCGGCATCGTCTCGGCGTTCCGGATGACGATCATGCGCGCGGCGGTCGGGACCGTGACGCACCTCATCGTCACCTCGCTCTTCGCGTACGCGTTCTCGAAGAAGAACCTCGCGGGTCGGAAAGTCTACGCGACGATCGGACTGATCACGATGTTCTTCTCGGGAGGAATTATCCCCGCGTATCTCGTACGGCAGGCGCTCGGCCTCTTGAACACGTTCTGGGTCCTGATCATCCCGGCGATGATCAACTTCTGGAACGTCATCATCTTCCGCGCGTTCTTCGCCGAAATCCCCGACTCGATCAGCGAATCGGCAAAGATCGACGGCGCCGGAGAGTACCGGATCTTCGCGCAGCTGATCGTTCCGCTCTCGGCAGCGGTGTTCGCCGCGATCGCCCTGTTCACGGGCGTATGGCACTGGAACGACTTCTTCCAGCCTCTGATCTTCACGACTTCGCGCAGATTCGAGACGCTGCCGTTGCTTCTCGTGCGTACGATTCGGACGCGCGAGGCAGCCTCGGGCATGGCGACGCGTGCGGCGGGGCTCGGAATCGAGCAGGACCAGATCAATCCTCTAACGATTCAGATGGCGACGATGATCGTCGCGGTCGCGCCGATTCTGCTGTTGTATCCGTTCCTTCAGCGGTACTTCGTGAAGGGAATCATGCTGGGATCGATCAAAGGTTGACGCAAAAAAGGCTTTAGACGCGCGGGCGGTTGCCCGTGCGCAGGACGCCCGCGTTGCGGGCGGGCAAAAAACCAAGGAGGAAGCGATGAAAAAACTTATCGCACTCGCAACGATTGTACTGCTCCTGATCCCGGTCTTCACCGTGGCAGCGGGTGGTGCGAAGGAAAAACAGACAGCCGCGGTCGTGCGCGAAGGCACCGGACCGAGCTGGACGTGGGACACGTCTCCCGTGACCCTGGGTCTGTATATGCACGAAGGGTGGTACACCAAACAGTGGAACCCCTCGCTGAACATCCGCGACAAAGCGCTGTTCGACGCGACCGGAGTCAACCTCGACATCAGCATGCCGACCGGTGACGCGCAGGAGCGCTTGAACACGATGATCGCGGGCCGAACTCTGCCGGACATCGTGATCCTGGGCTGGTGGTTCGACCAGGTCCGCCAGATGCAGGAAGCCGGGATGTTGTATCCGCTCAACGAGCTGATCGACGAGTACGCGCCGGACTTCTGGGACATCATCCCGCAGTCGATGGTCGACTGGTACACTGCGCCCGACGGAAACTGGTATCAGTTCCCGAACTTCTTCTGGGCGGGCGAAGACCTCGAGCGGTACGCTGAGTACGGTGTCGGCTTCCAGAGCAACGGCGGTATGTACGCGCGCAAGGACATCATGGATGAGCTCGGCATCACGGCCGAAGACTTCACCACGCAGGACGGCATGGTCAACGCGCTGCGCAAAGTCAAAGGATACACGTACGACGGCTACCCGGTCCATCCGGTCTACTTCGGCCCAGGCGCGGTCGGCGAGTTCCTCGGTTGGATCGGAACGGGCTTCTTCGCGATTCCGCGCGAAGACGCCGATGGAAACCTGCTCGACATGAGAGTGCAACCGAAGTACCTCGAACTCCTGCAGTTCCAAAACCGTCTCTACCGCGAAGGCCTGATGTCGGATGAGAACTTTGTCGACGTCCGGCAGCAGATCACCGAGCGAAAATCTCGCGGTGAAGTGTTCCTGTTCATCGGCAACACGGCGGACTACACGGGGTCGATCCGTGACCTCGTAATGTTGGACCCCGAAGCGCAGTACGTACCGGTCGGACCGGTGCGCGCGCGCGACGGTGCGCACCCGTGGATCAACTCTTCAGGCCTTGCCGGATGGCAGGTCAACATCATCCCGCGCACGTCGGAGCGACCCGACCGCGCGATCAGGTTCCTGCAGTACCTCTACAGCGAAGAGGGACAGAATCTTGTCAACTTCGGCATCGAGGGTGTGACGTACGAGAAGGTCAACGGCCGGATCCAGTGGACGGATTATTACCTCGAGCAGCAGGCTGCAGATCCTCAAGGCGCCGGACAGAAGTACGGCGACGGCGGTGGCATGTGGTGGGTGAACAACCCCGTGTACGGACGTTCGGTCGAACCGGCTCCGGCTACGCTTCACGCGCAACTGCACCGCGCGATCTGGGACGCGTCGGCACCGTACGTCTTGAACGACCTCGCGTGGAACAACATCGGCCCCGACGGCGGAACCGATGAAGCCGCGATCGCGGCCGAAGTCGGGACGTACTGGGAAGCTCAGCTCCCGCAGATGGTGATGGCGTCGTCACCGGCGGAAGTAGAAGCGATCTGGCGCGACAGCGTCGCGCATATCCGCCGGCTCGGAGTCGAGAGCGTCTGGGAAGTGGAGAACCAGAAATTCCAGCGCAATAAAGAGCGCTTGGGGCTCCGGTACGCGTGGCCGCCGAACCAGGAACGGTTCGGCCGGTAACACGCCGCACTCCGGCGAGACCGGAGTGGTGAACGTCAGGAAACGGCATACACTCTGTATGCCGTTTCCGTTTATACTGGGGGTGTCGTGGAAGACAGAGTCCGTACTCGGGCGGGCCGGATTGCCGGAGCCGTCGCCGATGTCCCCGTTTTTTCCAAACTCATAATCATCTACGCGATCGTGATTCTCGTGCCGACGCTCGGCGTCGCTTTTATCGCAGCCGGAAGCGTGCGGAGTTCGGTTACGCGCGAGGTCGAAGAGAGCAACCGCCAGACGGTTCGGCAAGTCGCGTCGAATATCAACGCGCGCGTCGACGTCGCGCGAAGCGTCGCCGAGAGCATCGCGTACAGTACGCGCGTCCGGTCGTTCCTGACTCAACGCTTCTCGATGACGCCGTACGCTTTGAACGTGTACATGAATCAAGTCGCTTTGCTCGTGAACAACGCGTTGAGCTTCCACACCGGAAGCCTTTACAAGGCGACGGTGTACATGCAGAACGCGACGATCCCCGAACACTGGAGAATGTTCCTGCACGCCTCGCGCCTCGCGGACGTCGACTGGTACCGCGAGTTCATCGAGTCGGGCAAAACGGAAACGCACGTCTACCCGAACACGGCCGACCATGTGCTTCTCGGTCAGAACCCGGATCTTCGACCGGTCGTGACGTGGATTTCACGCATCGACACGGTCGACGGCCGGTACCTTGGGCTGGTATCGCTCGATATGCTCGAGACGGAGCTTTTTTTCCCATTGTTCGAGGCGTCCGACGCCGACCGTCGTTTTGTTGTCGTCGATGCGTACGACCGAGTCGTGTACTCCCCGACCGGGCGGCCGGTCTCGGAACCTCCGCCCGGATCGCTCACTATCACCGAACCGATTCAACACTTGGGCCTCTCGGTCCGCGCCGATCTGCCGATGACGTACCTGACGCAACGCACCGCGCGCGCATCGTGGAGCATGATCCTGTCATCGATTCTCGGTTTTTTTCTCTCGGTCGCGCTGATGTACGGGTTGCTCAAGGTATTGTTCTCGAAGGTGAACGGAATGATCGCGGCGATGCATACGGTCGCCGAAGGAGACCTCTCGGTGAGGGTACCGATCGGCAGTAACGATGAGCTCGGGCAGCTCGCGCACGACTTCAACTACCTGATCGAGCGGATCAACACGCTCGTGCAACGCGTCGTGATCGAAGAACGCGAGAAACAGGAAGCGCAGCTTGCGGCGCTTCAGTACCAGATCAACCCACACTTCATCTACAACACGATAGACCTCTTCCGAATGCAGCTAGAGCTCGACGGCCGGTACGAGACCGCCGACGCGATCACGAGCTTCGGCAAGATGGTCCGCTACACGATGGCCGGCGACTCGGTGTACGCGACGATCGCGTCCGAGCTCGAGCACGTCAGACACTTCGTCGCGCTGCAGAAAATCCGGTACGAAGAGCGAGTTTCTCTGAAGATCGAATGCGCTCCGGAACTCGCGGATCTGCGGATCATGAAACTGACGCTGCAACCGATCGTCGAGAACTGCGTCATGCACGGCATTCACCCCGACGGGGCTTCGTTGTCGGTCGTAGTCAAGATCGCGCAGAAAAAAAACACCGTGACCGTGACGATCAGCGACGACGGCATAGGAATACCCACGACCCGACTTCGGGCGCTGCGACGCGCTCTCTCGGCCAAAGACGTGAATTTTTTCTCGCGCAACAAAACGGACACGGGAATCGGTCTCGCGAACATCGTCGGCCGGCTGCGTCTGTTTTACGGCGAAGCCGGAAAATTCCGGATCGGGAGCGAACCGGGAAACGGCACGATCGTCACGATCTCGTTCCCAGCGGCGCCGACCGACAAGAGTCAGGCGTCCGCCTCGTAGTATCCCGCCAAAGCAGCGCACGCAGTAACTCATCGCAAATTCTGGGAAGGAATCGCAAACTCGGGGTCTTTTCGGACTCGGGATCGTGCCATTAACCTTGTAATACACAGAGAGCATCTAAATGCCTTACTCCGCGCGCCCCATTCCGCGGCCGAATGGGTCGGCGCAAGAGCCACTTTTTAAGGAGGCACGATGAGCGATGCACACGTAACACAGGTGTTCGCGGCATCCCGAAGGGCATCGCGGGGGCGACGGTTCAGGAACCAGATCGCTTTGCAGACGATGATCCTTCCGGGGTTGCTCATTTTTTTGGTGTTCGAGTACGGACCGATGTTCGGACTCCAGATTGCATTCCGTGACTACTCGCTAGTCCGTGGATTTTTTGAGGCTCCGTGGGTCGGATTAAGACATTTTGAGCGGTTCCTCATCGACCCGAATTTCTGGGTTGTGATCCGCAATACGCTCGGGATCAACGTACTCGGATTGGTGATCGGGTTTCCCGCACCACTCATGTTTGCCCTTTTTCTGAACGAACTGCGAAACCCCGGGTTCAAGAAGTTCACGCAGACCGTGTCGTACCTGCCGCACTTCGTGTCGTGGGTCGTATTCGGCGGACTCGTAATCAACCTGCTCTCGCCCGAAACCGGCGCGGTGAACAGACTGCTCGTCATACTCGGCGTCATCGAACAGCCGATATTTTTCATGGGGCGACCGCAGTACTTCTGGTTCATCGCGGTGCTCTCTCAGGTTCTCAAGAGCTTCGGTTTCGGAGCGATCCTGTATCTCGCCGCGATGGCGGGCGTCGACCCGCAGCTGTACGAAGCCGCAACCGCCGACGGAGCCGGACGTTTCCGAAGGATGTGGCACATTACGCTTCCTTCGATCATGGGCACGACCGTGATTCTTTTAATCTTCCAGATCGCCGGCTTCCTCAACACGGGTTTTGAGCAGATCTGGGTTCTGCAGAACTCACTCAACGTCTCGATGTCCGAAACGATCGACACGTACGTGTACAAGGTCGGGCTGCAACAGCTTCGCTTCTCGTACGCGACCGCGGTCGGGTTCCTGCGATCGATCCTCGCGGTCGTCCTGGTCGTGAGCGCAAACACGGCGTCGAAGAAGCTTACCGAGAAGGGTCTGTTCTAGGAGGGTCCATGACAAAAGCACGATCGACAGGTGACAAAATATTCGACTCGGTCAACGTCGTCGCGATGTTGATCCTGGTCTTCCTCACGCTGTATCCGTTCTGGTTTGTGCTGGTCGGGTCGCTCAGCAGCGGCGTCGCGTACACGCGGGCGCGCGGCGTGTACTGGTGGCCCGTACAGGTCACACTCGCCAACTTTCAAGTCGTGTTCCGCGAGCCCGGGATCCTCTCGGCGTTCTGGATGACGGTTTACCGCGCCGCGGCAGGAACGATCACGCACTTGATCGTCACGTCGCTCTTTGCGTACGCGTTCTCGAAAAGACACCTGATGGGACGTTCGGTCTACGCGATGATCGGAATGATCACGATGTTTTTTTCGGGTGGAATCATCCCCGGATATCTCGTGCGGCAGTACCTCGGCCTTCTCGACACGTTCTGGGTTCTGATAATCCCGGCGATGATCAACTTCTGGAACGTGATCATCTTCCGCGCGTTCTTCGCCGAGATCCCCGACTCGATCGGAGAGTCGGCGAAGATCGACGGCGCGGGTGAGTACCGCATCTTCCTACAGCTCATCGTTCCACTCTCGGCGGCGGTGTTCGCGGCGATCGCGTTGTTCACGGGTGTTTGGCACTGGAACGACTTCATGCAGCCGCTGATCTTCACGACATCGAGCAGGTTCGAGACGCTTCCACTTCTGTTGATGAGGACGATTCGGACGCGCGAGGCGGCGTCGGGTATGGCGACGCGCGCAGCGGGGCTTGGAATCGCGCAGGACCAGATCAATCCGCTCACGATTCAGATGGCGACGATGATCGTCGCTGTCGCTCCGATTCTCCTGTTGTATCCGTTCCTTCAGCGGTACTTCGTGAAAGGAATAATGCTCGGATCGATCAAAGGATAGCCGCTCACGCGGAAGAAAACAGGCTTTGACGCGTCGCGATAAAAGTCGTGGCGCGAGAGACGTCCGTGTTGCGGACGAGAAGAAAAATTCAAAGGAGGAAGCGATGAAAAAGCTTATCGCACTCGCATCTATCGCTCTGCTCGTGATCCCGGTCTTTACCGTGACGGCGGGCGGGGCAAAGGAAGTGGACGAGGCAGCCGTCGTCCGCGAAGGCACGGGCCCGAGTTGGACGTGGGACACCGAGCCGATCACCTTGGGTCTGTATATGCACGAGGGGTGGTACACCAAACGATGGAACCCCGAGGTGAACATTCGTGACGCCAAAATTCTCGAGGAAACCGGCGTCAACCTCGACATCAGCGTCCCGACCGGCGACGCGCAGGAGAGGCTCAACACGATGATCGCCGGGAACACGTTGCCGGACATCGTCGTCCTGGGGTGGTGGTTCGATCAGGTTCGACAACTTCAGGAAGCCGACCGTCTCTACCCGCTCAACGAGTTGATCGACGAGTACGCGCCTGACTTCTGGGACATCATCCCGCAGTCGATGGTCG
>REEC01000212.1 GCA_007695285.1 Spirochaetaceae bacterium
CCGGCGCCGAACCCGGAGTCTATAAGGTCACTTCGTGTGGCGAGGGCAGCGCGGTCGGGTGCGTTCAGGGCACATCCCATGAGGGGTACGGAACCGTCGGAGTGATTCGCGACATCACCGAGAGCCGGCGCAACGTCACTGCTCTCCGGCAAGCGCTGAAAGAAAAGGAGCTCCTGCTCCGCGAGATGCACCACCGGATCAAGAATAACCTTCAGGTCATCTCGAGCCTCTTGAGCCTGCAAGGCCGATCGTTGGTCGATGAAACGGCGAAGGAGATGTTCCGCGCGAGTCAGGCGCGCGTGCAGGCGATGGCGATGATCCACGAGCAGCTTTATTCTTCCTCGACGAACTTTTCGTGCATCAATATGGCACGGTACATCGACGATCTGTGTCGTCAGCTGGCGACAATTCTCGACGTCGCGCCGACTCGTGCGCGCTTGGCACTCGAGGTCGATGAGACTCTTGCGTTTGAAGTCGGCACCGCTACGTCGGTCGGATTGCTCATCAACGAGCTCGTCTCGAACAGCCTGAAGCACGCGTTCCTTAACACGTCGGAAGGGACAATCCGCGTTTCTTTGAGCGTCGTCGCGGCGGATCGCTTCGTGCTTGCCGTGAGCGATGATGGAGTCGGTCTACCGGCCGAGTACACCGTGCGCGACGACGCTGCGCTTGGGCATACGTTGGTGCAGACGCTCGCCGAACAGATCGACGGTACGGTCTCGTTCGACGGAAGCGACGGAACGACGGTCAGGGTCGATTTCGCCGCCGAGTGTGACTCGTGTCGCAGCGGTGACGACCGCTCGTTGTGACTTCCCGGTGTCTTGAGTACAATGATCCTTAGCGCCCAGGAAACCCGACTGGGCGGGGAGGTTCGATATCAATACCGCTGAGATGGTTCCACATATTTTCGTGATTTTCGGCGTGACCGGCGATCTCGCGCGCCGGAAGCTGTTGCCCGCGTTCTATCACCTCATGGCGCAAAACGGGTGTGAGGCGGAAAACTACATGCTCGGGGTCGGCCGGCGCGATTGGGACGATGAGCGGTTTCGGTCCGAGGCTATCGACGCGTTGAAAGAACAGGGCTACTCGGACTCCGAGTTGTCCACGTGGTGCCAACACCAGGTTTTCTTCCATCCGATGCACGATTACACGCCTGACGGTTTTTCGGCGCTCAAGAAGAGAATAGAACAGATCGAAGCCGAGTTCGATCTGCCGGGAAATCGAGTTTTTTATATGTCGCTGCCGCCCGAGACCTTTCCTCAGACCGTGAAAGCGCTCGGCGAGGCCGGGCTCTCGCAGAGCCGCGGCTGGACCCGGGTCGTCGTCGAGAAACCGTTCGGGCACGATCTTGCGTCGTCTCAAGAACTGAGCTCGCTGATTCACTCGTACTTCGACGAGTCGCAGGTGTACCGAATCGATCATTACCTCGGGAAAACCACGGTGCAGAATATGCTCGTGTTCCGTTTTGCAAACGGGCTCTTCGAGCCGCTCTGGAATCGGGACCGAATCAGTCGCGTCGAGATCACGGTCGCCGAGGAAGGCGGGGTCGGCACGCGGGCGGGGTATTACGACACGTCCGGTGCGATTCGAGACATGGTGCAGAATCACGTCTTCCAGCTTCTTTCGCTTGTCGCGATGGAACCGCCCGGCGCGTTCGAGCCGGATGCGATTCGCGCCGAAAAGGTGAAAGTTCTGAACGCAGTGCAGTCGATTCGGCCCGAGGCGGTCGTGTTGGGTCAGTACGCCGGCGGGACGATCAACGGCGCCGACGTTCGTGGATATCGCGAGGAACCCGATGTCCCGGCCGACTCGGTAACCGAGACGTACTCGGCGATCAAACTCGAGGTCGAGAATTGGAGATGGCACGGCGTTCCGTTCTACCTTCGGAGTGGGAAGCGTTTACCGCGAAGATCGACGCAGATTGCTATTCGGTTTCGGGAGGCTCCCGTTGCGCTTTTCCGGCAGTTCAAAGAGCGCCCGTACGCAAACGTGCTCGTGATCTCGGTCCAACCCGACGAAGGTTTTGAGCTGTTCTTCGACATCAAGACACCCGAGCGCGAGTTCGCGCTCGAGACTAAGCGGCTGTCGTTTCGGTACGCCGATCACTTCGGTCGGATGCCCGACGCGTACGAAACACTGTTATTCGACGTCATTATGGGCGATCAGACCCTCTTCGTTCATACCGATGAGGTTGAGGCTTCATGGCGTATTCTGAAACCATTGCTCGAATCCCGGCCGAAACCTTTCCCGTATCCGGCCGGGTCATGGGGGCCATGGGAGGTTGAACGGCTGCTCGACGATTGGGCCGACATCTGTTCGGGCGACTGAAGACGCGTTCAGGAGGGAATCGATCCATGAAACGCGACAAACGCTTAAAGAAATTCATCTGGGATACGGGTCTGTTGTTCTGGGAAGCCGGGCGCGAGTGGCAGAACGACTCGGCGCCTCGATTGAGCGCGGCGATGGCCTACTACACTGCGTTATCGATCGCGCCGATGGCGATTCTGCTGGCGATGCTCGCGACACGGTTTCTCGGCGAGGCTCGGTGGGACGCGCAGATCGCGGGTTTTGTCGAAGGTGCGCTCGGTGCCGAGGTGACGTCTTTTTTCCGTGGAGTTCTCCGAACCGCGGAAACGACCGGGCCGCGGTACCTCACGACCGGGATCGGCCTTTTCGCCGTTCTATACGGATCATCGCGCAGTCTCATGTTCCTGCGTGACGCGTTGAACAAGATTTTCGGGTACGGACGCCGTCAACTGAATCGGGGCGTACTCGAGATGATCGTCGGAAAGCTCGTGACGATCGGATTCACGATGCTCATTCTTCTCGCGATCTTGATCGTCCTTTTTTTGAGTCCTATTCTCGGAGCAATTGGCGCGGAACTCACCGACCTTGTACCGGTTCTCCGCTCGTTTCAAACCGCGCTGGCGAACATCGCGGCGTTTTTTGGCGCGACGCTCGTCTTCATGATTCTGTACCGGGTTGTTCCGGCTCATAAACTCCGCTGGCGCGACGTGCTGCCGGGGTCTCTTTTTACGGCGGCCCTGTTTGCCGCCGGTGACGCGATTATCCGGTTCTACCTTCGCGGCGCGTTCATCCGCTCGATCTTCGGAGCCGCCGGATCGTTTGTCGTGATTCTGCTGTGGTTGTACTTTCTTTCGCAGATCATTTTTTTCGGCGCCGAGTTCACGTACGTGTACTTGAAGCGCCAAGGCGCGGACGAGACCAAATCGCGCGCGCCGATTGAGCGCGCGCACGAGACACGTAGCGAGGCCGAACACGATGCGTGAAGGGCGGCAGGAACACCTCAGTCCGGCTGTTTTTTTTGCGTTTGTGTTATTATATTTGTGACAATCGGCTGCAGGGGCATTGCACAGGTGTTGCCGAATTCGACAGAATAGTGGGAAGGGGGAGTTTGAATGAAGACCATTCACCGCATATTATTCGTGACCACGATACTGATCGTGGTAATGGGGTGCGCCACTGCGCCTGAGCCGGAGCCCGTTGAGGAGCCGGACGTGGCTGTTGTTCCGGCCCCCGCACCGCCGGAACCGACCCCCGAGCCGGTTCCCGAACCCGCGGTTCCCGCGCCGGAAGAAGAGCGTGCTATCGCACGGGAACTCCGACAGATTATCACCACTTACGGCATGGCGGAGTTCTCCCCCGACCGGTACGAGACCGGCGAAGAGAGCTTCGGACGCGCCGAAAACGCGTACGGTACCGACAACGAAGCCGCGAAGGAAGCGTATGAAAACGCGATTGAGGAGTTCAACGTTGTTGTTGATACCGGGATCGCGGCCCTGCGCCAAGAAACGACGGCAACTGTCGCTGCCGCGAAACAAACTGCCGACGCCGAACGTGCCGAACGTGTCGTTCCGGATCTTTATCGGCGCGCGGTCGCGACCGAGAGTGCAGCGCGACAGGCGGAGTCCGCGGAAAACTACCGCGAGGCGTTCCGTTTGTATGGAATCGCCGAGCAACAGTTCAAGACGGCCCACACCGCAGCAGTTGAGCGTCGGCAAGCCGCCGAGGCAGAATTAGCGGACATACAACGCGACGTGGACGAATCGCGCGAGCGGATAGAAAAGCTCGAACAAGAAGCCGACGACGCGGACGGGCAGTAAGGAGGCAGTTATGAAAAGAAACAACAAACCGGCCGTCACGATTGTTTCATTGCTTGTCGGGCTGTTCGTGCTGGTCCCAGCGTTTGGGCAAAACCTTCGAACCGATAATCCTCACTACATCAACCTGCTTCGGCTTGAGGTGCAAGCCGCGCGCGCGTACGAGGATGCGGAGTACGACGATGCGGTTCGACTGGCACGCGAAGCTCGACAAGAAGCTGCATTGGCCGAAGCGTGGGCCGAAGCGATGGTTTTGCGATTCCGCGCGAACAGCATGATCACGGTCGCGCGAAATGAACTAACCCGCGTGCGGGCCCTCGACGCGGCATCGCGGTACCCCGACGTGTATCGCACGGCGCAGCAGAACTTCCAACGCGCCGAGCGGTTGTTCCGCGAGGGACACGATGCTGTAGCGGCGCGCAACTACACGACTGCCGATTCGCGATACCAGGAGAGTTACGATCTGGCCTCGACGGCCCGAACCGCCGTCGCCGATATTGGTCCCGCACCGCGGCCCGAGCCGGAGCCGGAACCGGGTCCGCCGCCTCTTCCGCGGTACTACGTCGTGCGGCTGATTCCTGAGCGACGCGACAGCTTCTCCCGAATCGCGGAATACGATTTTGTGTACGGGGATGCATTCAAGTGGAGAGTCCTCTATGAGGCGAACCGGAACAAGATCGTGAACCCCGATAATCCTCATCTCATTCATCCGGGGCAGGTTTTCGAGATACCGAGCATCGACGGCGAAGAGCGAGAAGGGACCTGGAGTCCTGATTGATCCGTTAGGAGCACCGCCCGGCAGCGCGCCGGGCGGTTTTTTTACGTCCGCCCTGAAGAACTCGCGGGATCGCCTCTTAATCCTGCTGTAGAAATACGCACTGACGATCGATCTCCGCTACTCGAACGAATATCTACCGAAATCTGGTTGTTCATATATGAATTTTTTTATAAGGTATAACTACGACGGTAAGAGTGTGTAGATAACCGATCGATGGAGGATCGCGTGGACACGCAACAGTTGGTTAAGGATTTTGTCGAACGTGGATATACGATCGCGCCGAATATTTTGAACGGCGACGAGGTCAAGGCTTTGAACGAACACTTTGAGACAATACATCGGGAACAGGTGCCGGGCCGGTACGAGCACCCGCCGGTCGGTGAAGAGCGCGACGATATTCTCGCGGTGTATCCGCGCGTGATGAACCCTCACCGGTTCTCAGAGCTCGCGCGCGCGTACATGGTCGATCCGCGGATCGCGACGATTCTTCGCGCGATTTTCGGTGAAGAGGCTCTCGGTGTACAGACAATGATGTACTTCAAACCGCCGGGCTCCCGCGGGCAAAAGATGCACCAGGATCAGTTCTATCTGCAAGTAACGCCCGGCACGTGTGTCGCGGTCTGGATCGCGCTTGATCACGTCGATCAGAAGAACGGTGGTCTTATCGTCGTGCCGCACACCGATACATTACCGATTGACTGCCGAAACGTCGGGAAACCCGGATCGTACGATCCCGACGGAGAGCCGATCGCGATCCCGGCAGGGTATAAAGGGGAGTGTCCGACTCTCGAGCCCGGCGACGCTTTGATTTTCCACGGTAGCCTGATTCACGGGTCCGGTTCAAACGCCACGAGCGACAAGTGGCGGCGTTCGTTTATTTCGCACTACGTCGCTGAGAGCTGTACGACTATTTCGAAGTACTACCATCCTCTTGTTGCAATGAACGGGGCCGATGTCGACCGAGGCGTTACCGTCGGCGGTGGACCGTGTGGAGGGTATGTCGGGGCTGCTCACTAACTTTACGGTAGGTATCCGGATCGGCGGTTCTCACGAATCCGTTTCCGACTCGGAGTCTTGACCGGATTCGTCATCCTCGGATTCTTCGTCTGAATCGTCCTGCTGCTCCTCTTCGGCGCCGATGCCGCCGGGTTGCAGGTACTCAAGGTAGGCGTTTTCGTCCGCCCCCTCTTTGTTCTCGCTTTTTCTGGCCTTTTTATCTTCTTTCTTCTGCTTCTTACTGAGTTCGCGGCGCCGCTTCTCGCCTTTGTAGGATCGTTTTGGCATTCTGCCTTCCTTTTACGCGGCGTCCCGCGGTCGTTCTGATAATAAAGACACCGCCGCATTTCTGCGGCGGTGTCGCTTTTTTCGAGTACGGTGTTACCAGCGGTCGCGTCGTCCGCCGCCGCCGCCGCCCGAATTCTCACGCGGTCGCGCTTCGTTGACTTTGAGCGCTCGGCCGTCGAGTTCGGTGCCGTTGAGCGCCATCTCGGCTGCTCGCGCGCCGTCTTCATCGGCCATTTCGACAAACCCAAAACCCCGTGATCGGCCCGTGTCGCGATCCATCACGACCGAGGCCGACGTGACTTCGCCATACTGGGCGAAGACCGATCGCAGTCCCTCGTCGGACGTGTCGTAGCTCAGATTCCCTACATAAAGTTTAGTTCCCATTCAGAACTCCTCTCTGTGCGCCGATCTGCCCTCCCGGGCCCGGCACTTTTTTTTTCCGCACGATGTTTCGGTCTTTTGGGTTTGTCACTGCCAATGTCAGGACTCGGTCAAAAGGCGGGTTTAACCATCTGCGTATTTCTTAAAACGAATTATCGCACATTTTCTCGCGTTTGTGAACAGGCATTTAAATTTTTTCCATCGTACCGGATCCGGTACTTGGGCTACTTCTCGCGCGAGGCGAGAATCGAACGGACATGCTCCGCGAGCCCTGTTTCGATCGACGTCGCGGGTGCGGGGGTCAACGTCGCTGCGATCCGGTCGCGCGTATACACACGATGGCAGATGAACGTTGCCTTGTCCGGGTTCTCCTCGAGAAACGACGAGATCGAGAGTTCCTCGACCGTAACACGGCGCTCGAGAACATCGCCGATGATCTCGTAGTACCGTCTCGACTCGAGGATATCGGGCCCTGCGGCGTTGAACACGGTGTTTTTCGCTGCAGGATCGGTTCCGAGGCCCATCGCAAGATCGGCGAGGTCGTCGACGAAGACCGGCTGTTGAAGGAACACTCCGCGCCCCACGAGCGAGAGTGGACGGCCGGCACGGATCGTGTCGAGGAGTGTCTGATCGCGGCTGTGCATCGGCAGGCAGCCGAGCAACGACCCGGGACCGTAGATGTGCCCCGGGCGCAGTATCGTCCACGGAGTGTCGTCCGAGGCGAGCGACTCGAATACGAGTTCGGCCGCGCGTTTCTTGCCTCCGTATCCTTCGGTCAGGAATACCGCAGGGTACTCCGGTTGCGGGAATCGGCGGCCATCGGGCGCGTACACAAAATCGGTCGAGATGAACACAATCCGTCCGGCGATGCCGCGGAATGCCTCGATGTCCTGCGCTGCGTCATCGGGAGTGAAGCAGATACAGTCGATCACGATGTCAAATTCGCTTCCCCCCGCGCGGATCGACTCCAAAAACGCCGCCGAATCGTGCCGGTCTACGACGATGCTGTGAGCTCCGGCCGGAACGGGGCGCTTTCCGCGCGTAACGGTCCAGACGTCGTGTCCCGCCGCGACCGCGCGGCGTGTTATCGTACCGCTCAAGAAACCGCTTCCGCCGATTACGAGTATTCGCATACGGACAGTATCGTAGACAGTTGCGCCCGAGTCAACGCGGTAGATGTATGCATTACATTACAAAAACAGTAAATTATGAGCATGAAAACGAGACAACAACGTATCGGTGGTGTTCTGCTCATCGCGCTCGCCGCGATCGTCTTTCTCGCCGCCGGCGGGCGGGAAGCGGCGGATGCGCACGCCGAGCCGTTGAGCGGTACGACGGCGTACTCCCCGGAGATAGATCCCGCGGTCCACGGAGTAGCGACGTTCGGCGGCGGGTGCTTCTGGTGCGTGGAAGCGGTGTTTCAGCGCGTCGACGGTGTGGTCGATGTCGTGTCGGGCTACGCGGGCGGCCACATCGATAACCCGACCTACGAGCAGGTGATCACCGGTACAACCGGACACGCGGAGGTCGTTCAAGTCGTATTTGATCGTTCGGTGATCTCGTACGAGGAGATCCTCGACTGGTTTTTCCGCGCGCACGACCCGACGACGCTGAATCGTCAAGGAAACGATATCGGTCCACACTACAGATCGATCGTGCTGCACCACGATCCCGAACAGGAACGCATCGCCCGCGCGTTTATCGAGTACGTGCAGCGTGACTTCGGCGATCCGATCGTGACGGAGGTCGTTCCACTCGATGTTTTTTTCAAGGCCGAGGAGTATCACCAGAACTACTACGACCGCAATCGGAACGCAGGCTACTGCGTCTGGGTGATTCGCCCGAAACTCGAGAGTTTGGGTCTGTAACACGGCGTGTTGCCGATTGCTACTCCGGCGGTTTCCGCGGGAGCCTTTTCTTGCTGTTCGAGACGCGCATCGACCGGAGCGCGCGGGCCGTCGCGAGCGCGTAATCGCCGATCCGTTCGATCTGGCTCACCATGTCGATGTAGACCAGTTCGCTCTTCACTTCCTTCGGGTTCTTCTGCATCCGCTTGCGAGCGTTTTTTTTCAGCTTGTCGCGTTGAGAATTCACGCGTTTCTCGGTGACGGTCGCCTGCTCGAGTTCGGCCTCGCCGAGCCGTCGATCGAGGTGGTCGTGGATAAATCGCAGGAACCCGTGGACCAGCTCGGAGTACTCGAGCAGCTTTTCGGTCTCCTTCGTCGAGAACTTCATGTTCTTGGTGCGGTATCGATGAACCAGAACCGTGAGGTTGTAACACGCGTCGGCGATGCTCTCGAGTTCATCGGTGACGCGGAGCATCGCACCGATTTCCGCGGCAGCGGCGGCCGAGATGCTCTCCATCGACGTCCGCGCGAGAAACTCGCTCAACTCCTGCTGCATCTGATCGGTGTAGTCTTCTTTTCGGTGTTGTTCTTCGACCGCCGCTTCGATGTCCAGTTTGTCGTCGGTCAGAAGTTGCACGAAACCGGCAAACATCTCGGTGATGATCTCGGCCATCCGTGACAGCTCCTCGCGAACCGCGATCAAGTACAGCTCCGGGGTGTCCTGGATCACCGACGAGACGTACTTCATCGTGTACCGGCCGGTCACTCGCGGTCCGGTCTCGGGAACGAGCCGCTCGACGAAACGGACAAACGGGCGCAGGAACGGGAGAAAAACCGCCGTGTTCACGATGTTGAATAACGTGTGAAAGAGCGCGAGTCGTGCCGGGAGCAGGATCATCGTCGATCCCGTGACAATCGACCCCGGTAACAATCCGTCGACCAGCCGGAGCGCGGGACCGAACAACGGGATTATCCAGAGTACCCCGACGACGTTGAAGAGCGTGTGCGCGCGTGATGCTCGCCGTGCGTCGACCGACGCCGTGAGCGACGCGAGAAACGCGGTAACCGTCGTACCGATGTTCTCGCCAAGAATGATCGCCGCGGCAGTACGATAATCGATCCAGCCCGCGAACGCCATCGTGAGCGTGATCGCCATCGCTGCCGACGACGACTGAACGACGATTGTGAGCAGACCTCCGACTACGATGAACAGTAGATCCGACGCCAATCCGGCGTCCGTGAATCGTGAGAGAAACTCGAGGATCTCCGGGTGCTGTTGAATGTCCGGCACCGACTCCCGGAGAAAGCCCAAGCCGAGGAAAAGAAGGCCAAACCCGAGTAACGCCTCCCCCTGGCTGGTTTTCTTGAATTTTTTCGTGAAGATGAACAACGCGCCGATCGCGATTGCCGGCAGAGCGGCCGCCGAGACGCTGAATCTGAAGCCGAGAATCGCGACGATCCAACCGGTCACGGTCGTTCCGATGTTCGCGCCGAGGATCATGCCGACCGATTGGGCGAGTGTCAAAAGCCCCGCATGAACGAAGCTGACGATCATCACCGTCGATGCCGATGACGACTGGACCAGCACCGTAATCAAGAAACCCGTGAACACCGCGACGACGCGATTGCCGGTCATGATGTTGAGGATCGACTGCAGCCGTTCTCCTGCCGTCTTCTGGATGCCGTCGCTCATGACGCGCATGCCGTACAGGAACAGCCCAAGGCTTCCGCCGATCCGGAGTAGTGTTAGGATTATCGTCAAGGCTGTCGACACGTGGACCTCAGTAGCACGGATTTACCGGTCAAAAGTATACCATCGAACACACGGTGTAAAGGCGCCGGCCGCGATGTTCGCGACACGATTTCCGTCTTGTGGTACCGTAGCGCCGTGAAAAGCGACCGAACCGCGACCGAACCGCCGTACTGGGACGAGGCGTGCCGAATCCTCACCGATCGCGACCCGACGATCGGTCATCTCATTGAGACTCACCGCTCCGACGTGCTGCGCGGAAGCGGTGACGCGTTTCAGACATTGCTCAACGCGATCGTCGGGCAGCAGATCTCGGTCGCCGCGGCCGCCGGTATCTGGCAACGACTGCGGACGGCTTTCCCGCGTCTTACGCCGGCGTCGATCGTGGCCGCCGATGCGGCGCAGCTTCGGTCGATCGGACTCTCGTACCGAAAAGTCGAGTACGTTCACGGTGTAGCGCGCGCGTTCATCGACGGCGCGGTCGACGCTGCCGCGTGGGCCTCGATGGACGACGATTCCGTGCGGGACGAGTTGATCGCGCTTCGTGGGATCGGGCCGTGGACCGCAGAGATGGTGCTGATTTTCCATCTGCAGCGGCCCGATGTCCTGCCTCTTGGCGACATCGGACTCGTGAACGCGGCCGCGCGGTTGTACGGCTGGACCGACGGCTCACCGAAGGAACGGCTCCTGCGGCACGCGGAACGCTGGCGTCCGTGGCGTACCGTCGCGACGTGGTACATCTGGCGCGACCTCGACGCGGAGCCGGTCGTGTACTGATGATTCCGGACGGTACCATGGACCTTCTGTGATTTTTCGGCGCATAGTGATCGAAACCCACGGCAGGTCGCCGGCGGATTCAACAACGGAGAAAGAAGTGGCAAAAAAACGACCGAACATCCTGGTTTTCATGACCGATCAACAGCGTGGTGACACCGTTCTTCCGAATCACCCGGCGAAGACGCCGAACATCGACCGATTCCGCGCGCAGGGCGTTACGTTCACCGAGACGTACTGTCCGTCCCCACACTGCTGCCCGTCACGGGCCACGTTCCTGACCGGGCTGTACCCGAGCGAACACGGCGTCTGGCACAATGTCGCGGTTCAGAACGCGATCACGCGTGGCCTTGTGCCCGGCGTCCGGCTCTGGACCGAGGATCTCGCGGACGTCGGGTACGATCTCCACTGGTCCGGGAAGTGGCACGTGAGCTACGACGAGGGCCCGGCCGACCGTGGATTTGAGGTGCACAGCCTCACCGCGGGGCCACGGCGCGCCGGGCAGCCACTCATGGGTCACACGTGGGAGTCGTACGAAAAGGTCGCCGCCCAAACGGAGCCGGGCACCCGCGGAGACGGGGAGATACTCCGGCCCGGATACGGCACGTACACGCATTACGGCGTCAAAGAGAATCCGTTCCGCGACGAGGACCAGGTCGACGCCGCGATCGCGGCGATGAAACGCGCCGGCCGCACGAGCAAGCCGTGGATGATGTACGTCGGGACGCTCGGACCGCACGATCCGTACTTTGTACCGCAACGTTTCCTCGACATGTACGATATCGACGAGATCGAGCTGCCCACGTCGTTCACCGACACGATGGCCGACAAGCCCGCGTTGTACCGGAAGACGCGGCGTATGTTCGATCAGCTCACGCCCGACGAGCACCGGAAGGCCATTCTCCATTACTACGCGTTCTGTTCGTACGAGGACTACCTTTTTGGAAAGGTTCTCGACGCGCTCGAGCAGTCCGGGCACGCCGACGATACCGTCGTTCTGTTCTGCTCCGACCACGGCGACTACGTCGGTGAACACGGCCTGTGGTGCAAGGGGCTGCCGTGTTTCCGCGGCGCGTACCACGTTCCGGCGATCATCCGCCGGCCCGGCAGTTCGGCGTCCGCCGGGCGAAGCGTCGACGAGTTCGTCTCGCTCGCCGACTTCGGTCCGACCTTTCTCGAGATCGCGGGCGTCCCGGTCGATCGGCCGATGTCCGGCCGCAGTCTGGTCCCGTTTCTCGACAACGGAACGCCGAACGGTTGGCGCACCGAGCTGTACACGCAGTCGAACGGCAACGAGTTGTACGGAATCCAGCGCTCGGTGTTCGACCGTGACTGGAAGTTTGTGTACAACGGGTTTGACTTCGAGGAGTTATATGATCTACGGAACGATCCGGACGAGACTGTGAATCTCTACGGTCGGCCCGAGTACGGCGCGGTCGTGCGCGAGTACACGCGGAAGATGTGGCGGTTCGGGTCGCAACACGGTGAAACGTGCATCAACCCGTACATCATGGTCTCGCTCGCACCGTTCGGCCCGGCCGAGGCGTTCCACTAACCGGCCGAAGGCCGGAAGGTAGATATCCTCGTCCGTATTGCGGTACAGTGTGGGCATGAGAATCGCGGTATTTGGCGGGACCGGTGGGACCGGGCGTCGTTTTCTCGAAGCGGCGACCGATGCGGGGTACGGGGTCAAGGCGCTCGTGCGAAATCCGAACGCGATCGGTGAGATGCCCGGTGTCGTCCCGGTTGTCGGAAACGTGCTCGACGGTGGGAAGGTCGTCCTGACGTTGAGCGAGTGCGAAGCGGCGGTCGTGATTCTCGGCAGGACCAAGGGTAATCCGCCCGACGTGCTCGCTGTCGGCACGGACCTGGTCATCAAGGGAATGGCAAAAATGGGCCTGCGACGATTGATCGTCGTGACGTCGCTCGGAGTGGGCGAGAGTCGTGCTCAGGTTCCGTTCGTTTTCAAGCTCCTGATGAACACGGTCTGGAAGAAAGAGATGCAGGCGAAGGAAGCTCAGGAGCGGATCGTGCGCGAGTCCGAGACGGACTGGACTATCGTCCGGCCCGGAGGCCTCACGAACGACGTGGTCGCGGGCTCGTACCGCATCGGGACCGATACCGGAACCGTCGGCGGACGCGTCAGCCGCGGCGACCTCGCGTCGTTCCTGGTGTCTCTCGTCCGCGACGGTAGTCACGTCCGCGAGACGCCGTACGTAGCGTAATCACTCGAACGGGTACCGCTACCGCACCGGCTCGAGCCGGTACAAGCCGCCGTTTCGGGCATCGGTCAGAAGCCAGAGGTTCCCATCCGGGCCGGTTCTCACGTCGCGTATCCTCCCGATCGTACCTTGCAGTAACGACTCCTGATGCACAACCTCGTCCCCGTCGAGAACGACGCGGCGCAGGTGTTGGCCCGCGAGAGCTCCGACAAATATGTCACCGTTCCAATCCGGGAAGTTGCTTCCCGTATAGAACGCCATGCCCGACGGCGCGATCGACGGCGTCCAGTCGATGACCGGAGGTTCCATCCCGGGTGCCTCGGTTCCGACCCCGATCGTCCCGCCGCCGTACTGCTCGCCGTGCGTCACGACCGGCCAGCCGTAGTTCAATCCCGAGCGGATGATGTTGATCTCATCGCCGCCCTGCGGCCCGTGCTCGTTCTGCCACACCACGCCCGTCTCGGGATGAAGCGCCATTCCCTGCGCGTTCCGGTTCCCGTACGTGTAGATCTCCGGAAGCGCATCGTCGCGCCCGACAAACGGGTTATCCGACGGGACACGACCATCGTCGTGCAGCCGGATCGTCGTTCCCGCGTGGTCCATGAGGTCTTGCGCGCGGTTCATCTCGCCGCGGTCGCCGATCGTCAGATACAGGTATCCGTCACGATCGAACACGATACGCGATCCGAAGTGCTGCCCTCTCGTCGTGCCGGGCTCCATCTCGAACAAGACCTCGAGATCGGTAAGCGCGGTACCCGAAAGCCGTGCGCGCGCGAGGTGCGTCCCTCGCCCGGTCCGGGTCGGCGCCGCGTACGAGAAGTAGATCCAGCCGGTCCGCTCGTACTCCGGGTGAAGCGCGACGTCGAGCAAGCCGCCCTGTCCGCCGGGTGTGATCGTCGGGAGCCCCGTGATGCGCGTCAGCTCGCTGTCCTCGAAGATGTTCAATCGCCCGGCGCGCTCGGTGATCAGTTTGCGTCCGTCGGGCAGAAACGCGACCGCCCAGGGGTTCTCGAGGCCCGAGACTATCTGAACCACACGGAACGTCGCCGCTTCGGACTCGATGCGTTCCCGGACGACCGTTTCATTCGCTTCGACTCGTGTTGCACATGCTGTGAGTACCAATACCACGAGCGTTGCACCTGTCATAATAATCTTGATATTTTTCATAATATTTACCATGGAAAAAAGTTACTACCGGGCCTACGCGGAGTCAAGGTCGGAGGAGATTGTGCGGCACTCACCCCCGCGACGGGGTCGCGGTCTGCGCGAGGATCTCGCCGAGCTCGGCGGGTGTCTCGACGATGAAGGTGGGGGCCGCGGCTTCGAGGTTTTTCCGCGTGTCGTAACCCCATGTGACCGCGGCGACGCCCACACCCGCGGACCGCGATGCCTCGACGTCGCGGTGTTCGTCGCCGACGTACAGAACCGCGTCGGGTTTGGCTTTCTTGCGCTTCACGTACGCGCGGATCGCCCCGGCCTTCTTAAAGATGCCTGAACAGATAATTTCGTCGAACATCGTGAGGCGATACCTCGCGAGCGAGGTGCGGATGTACCTGGTCCCGTTCGAAGAGATGATCGCGACCGCGACGCCGCGTCGCGCGAGGTCTTCGAGCACTTCGGGCATCCCGGGTTCGGGCGGATACGCGCCCGCAAGGCTCCGGTAGATCCGACGCGCATCGCGCACCAGAAACGGAAGCAAGACGGGCGAGATCCGGAGCCTTGAAAGCCGCTGACCTACCGGGAGTTCGCGGAGAGCTTCGTACGTCTCGGCGTCGATTCTCGGCAGGCGGTACTTCGGCGCAAGGCGCGAGTAGACGTACTGCAACGCGCCGGTCGTTCGGAAGATCGTACCGTCAAAGTCGAATATAACGTGGCTGTAGTGACCCTTCCAACAGCGTCTCGTCACGGTCAGTATAGCTCCTCGAGGATGTAGAAGAAGCTTCGGCTTGTCCCGAACATGATCCATTTTCCTGCGATGACCGGCGCGCTCAAGACCGTACCTTCTATATCGAGATCCCAAAGAACCCGACCGTCGCGCGCGGACAACGCCACGAGGCGCGGCGACTGGCCCGTGGCAGGGTCGCCACGCAGCCCGAAGTAGACGCGGTCGCCGGCGATCGCGGGAGCCGAGACCGCCGGCGTCGTGAACTGGCGCTCCCACGTCGGTCGTCCGGTCCGTGTATCGAACGCGCGGACGACCGTGTCGCCCGAGGTGTAGATCACCGTGTTGCGCCATATCGCGGGCGCCATGTAGTCGAGCAGCTCGAAGTTGTCCCAGAGGTGTCGGCGCAGATCCTCGATGTGGTACCCGCCGAACCGCGACGTATCGGTCTGCCGCCACAGTCTTTGCCCGGTGTGCCGATCGTACGCGTAGTAGTTCAGCTCCCAGTAGTTCCCGCGGTGCTGCGCTGTCGACATGAAGAGCGAGTCGCCGCTGAGTCCCGGGAAGGAGTACCACGTCGCGTCCATCGCCGCGGTATCGAGGATCCAGAGGTACTCGCGCGCCATTACATCGTACGCGCCGAAGCTGTGTGGCTGCGTCATCGGCCCGGGTGCGAAGTACATCACGTCCTCCCAGACCTGGAACGTATTGTAGTGCCAGATCGGGTTCGGGACCGTGAACTGTAGCTCTCCCTCGGGTGAGATGAAAAACGTATTGCCGCCGTCGCTCGCAAAGATCACCTTGTCTTCGTACCGCGTGAACGAGGAGTTGACCGGTCGTCCGGCGCGATGGCGCCAGATCTCGGTGCCGGTGCGGCGGTCGACCGCGTACGCGTGGCCGTCGCGCGAGCCGAAGTATACATTCTCGTGGTCGGCGAACGGGACAGAGTTGATCGCTCCACCGGTTCTGAAGACCCAGTTCATGTAACCCGTTTCGATGTCGAGCGCGTAGAAGTTGCCGTCGGCCGAACCGAAGTAGATCGTGTTCTCTTTGACGATCGGCGGGTTGAACGATTTGAGCGTTCTCTCGTCGAGCTGCAGTCGTAGCTTCCACTTCGTGCCGAGCGGCGGATTGAGACGCGTCGTGGTCGCGCCCGATCCCATTTCGCCTCGGAACACGATCCAGTCGTTCCCGGGACCACACGCTGCGAGCATCACGAGCGCAACCGCCGCGATCAAGGCGGCCCGAAACGCTGAAGGGATTCTTACCATTGAAACCCCAGACCGCGGAGCGTTACGACTCGTTTGAACGCCGCCTTGATGCCGTTCGCGCGGATCGCGCGCCGCAGCGATCCGTACTCGGTGCGAAGGCGCGTGTGCAGAGTTTCGAGCTCATCGGGCTTGAACTTCTCGCGATACCGTATCTCGCTGTAGATCGACGCGAACGTCGCCGTTTCAGGGTGCTGCTCGGCGAACTCGCGCGGTGTCGTTGACGGCGCCTTCAGCGGGGCTCCGTTTGCCGCGTAGCGAAGAATCAACAATCGGTACAACGCGCGCGCGCCGCCGAGGTCGTGCCGTCGAGCGCGGATCGCGAAGTAGATCTCCTGTCCGTACCTCGTCGTATAGGCTCCGACAAACGCCGCGGCCGCGAGAAGCGCGAATACGCGCAGGACAAAACCCCACGGAAACGCCGGCCGCGTGTACGGTTCGGGCTGTGGGTCGAGAAGTGGAATCACGACGTTTCGCTGGTTCGGGTCGCCCATCCCGACCGGAGGAATCGCGAACGACGTCGGCTCAAAGTCGATCCAGCCGTACTCGGGCATGTAGACCTGCGTCCACGAGTGGCGGTGGGATGTCGTAACGAGAAGAAGATCGTCGAGCGCGTACTGCTGCAGCGTCGGGATCGACTGACGAAGAACCGCGAGGCCTTGCGTATGCGCGGCCGTCTGAAGCGAACGCGAGCCGAGGTATCCGGTCACGACACGCGCGGGCATACCCGCGAGCCGCGCGAGAATTGCGGTCGTGTTCGAGAACTCGGTGCAGTCGCCCTCCTGCGTCGTCGTGAGGAATCGAACCATGTGCGGCACCGAGGTGTTCTCGTCGAAACCGACGTTGTACTGGAACGTCGAGAACGCGCGCATGATACCGTCGAGTTTCGCGTAGTACCCGGTGCGGCCCTCGGTCGCCTCGGCGAGGAACTCTTCGAACACCGCGCGGTCTGCGTCACGGAGGGGGATTTCGAGGTACGGCGCGAGACGCTCGCGTTCTGTCTCCGAGAGCTCGCGCACTGATTGCCACGTACGTTCGGTGCCGCGGCTGACGCGTGCCGAAGCCGTGTACGAGAAGCTGAACGGGTGATACTCGCGGCGCAGAGTCGTCGGCTCGATCGAGTACGGTCGGTACGCGACGAACCGTTCGGGAACGGTCGAGAGGATGAACGTCTCCGAACGCGCGCGTGAGCGATCAGGCAGAACCGTCGTATCACGCCACGTCTCGAGAAGCCGGACGTACGTGAGCTCGTTGAGCGGTTCGTCGCGCGAGAGCCGGAAGCCGCGGACCGGATCGAAATCGGCGAAGTACGCGTCCGCCGCGTACACCGAGTCCTCTCTTGACGCCATCACCATCACCGCGTACTGCCGGTCTTCGCCGTTACTTCCGTTGTTATTCCCGGTGCCGTCCCACGACTCGGCGGCGACGCCTTCGAGTTGCGCGCCGTTCTCCCCGTTGTCACCGTCGTCGCCGTCGGCGCCATCCGCACCGTCCCCGAAAAGGTCACCGTTGGCCCGAGGATCGCGCGGCTGAAGATTGCCTCCATCCATGCCGTCGCCGCGTGCGTCGATCGGTACCGGCTCGGGTTCGACCTCGTTTTCCAGGAAGTTCAGAACGACCGGATTGTTCACGAAGTCGGGCGGCAGAACAAAAGCAAAAATCAGGACGACCGCGAGTGCGACCGCGGTGACGAGCGTCGCCTCGCGTCGCCCACGGCGAGCACCCGACTTGAACGCTGCAAGGTACAGGACAAAACCGTGCAGCAGAAACGCGACGACGACGACCGCGAGAAGAATCTGGTTGATTCCAGCGCTTTCGCGCGCGACCGATTCCGCCGCACGCGAGAAACTCAAGACGCGGTAGTACAGAACCGCGAGCAGAAACTGCTCGGGGACCGCGAGCGCGAGCCCACGAACACCGCTCTTGAACACAACCGCGGTCACGATGAACGATGCGCCTCCAACCGCGAGAAAGCTCAAGATGTCGCGCGAGAAGCCGCCGAACGCGAGCGCGGTAATAACGATCGGAGCCGCTCCGATCGCGAGCCACACCGAGATGCGCAGCCGTGGCGGCGCTCCGTAGAACGCGATAAACATCTCGGCCGGAAGAAGCACGAACCACAACACCCAGCCGGGAAGGTCGTACGGCACCGCGATCGCCGGGTGCACGACCGGAACCAGAAACGCGAGCAGATAGAGCGCCATTCGCGAATAAAAAAGTATCGTCATGAAGACTGTGTCGTGTGTTCTCATACTGCTACTCCGTGTCGCGTTACGCCAGCCGTACGTCGAGTACCTCTCGTTCTACGCGCCCGCCGGCCGGTGTCGATCTTCCGACACGCTCGCGGCGTAGCGCCCACGCGCCGGGTATCACGGTCGCGGATGCGGGACGAAAAAAACGTACCGTCCGTACCGACCTGATCGATCCTTTCTCCGGGAACGCCGTTGCGTGTACGTGGTTAACCGCATCGCCACGCGCAATCAGGAACGCGGCTAAACCGTCGTCGAACGGCGTCGTGAAGATGAACGCCTCTCGGGATTCGATCGCCGCCGACGGCGTTGACGGTTCGGTCGTCGCTGCAGCGAGGATCTCCGCCGCGGTCTCGATCTCGCTCTCTGTTTCGATCCGCGTCACGTTCTCTCCGACGACGAGATCAAACTGAAAGTCCGGGTTCTCTTCCTTCACCTTTCTCATAAAAGATACTGTCCAACTCTTCGAGAAGTCCAGATGCACGATCCGGTCGAGCGAACGCACCCGGCCGGGCGGCAGTGAGCGGAAAACCACCGTAATTATCCGCGACTTCTCCTGCGTGTTCGGCGAAATCCGCGTCAAAAGGATCGCGAGGCGGCTCGATGACTTCCAATTAATATCGCGGAATCGGTCTCCCGGGACGTACTCGCGCATGTAGTACCGCTCTTCGTCGGCGGTCTTCCGGCTCTGTTTGTCTTCGGCGCCGACAACGGCTTGCACGCGGTACAGCCGCTCGTCGTCGAACGCGGCCGGCCGGATCGGGATGCGGCGCGTGAACGATCCGCCGAACCGGTTGCGCGTGAGGCCGAAGACGTCGCGCAGCGAAAGCCGTGCACGAGCCTCCAGGACCCCTGCCACCGGCGCGTCGTACGCAATCGGTTGCCGCTCACCGCCGACCGAAGCGACCTCGTCGTGATACGCGACCGAACAGCCGTCGCCGACCGAGATCCGACCGCGTATCGAGAAATGAACCCGAAACAGGAACGGTGCACGTCGCTCTATTCCGACGACCGCGTGCGCGGGAGCCGACCGTCGTGCGTACACCGGCGCGGAAGTCTCCCATTGAATCGTGAGCGTCTCGAACCGTTTCGCGTTAACGCGGCCGATCACCACGAGCGCCGCGAGGCCGAAAATGATCGTAAACGAAAGAAATACCGCGTACGGGTTTCGCAGCGAGAATCCGACACCAAGCAGGTATACGCCGATCGCGAACAGAGCCGTGCCGATAAGCGTCAATGGGAATTTCGTGACGATCGAACGAAAGCCGGTGCGCATTGTGCCTTTACGGCCGACGGGCCGCCCGTACCGCCTCTACCGAAACCGAGTCAAGGATTTCGTTGGCTATCTCGTCCGCCGATACGGCCGGATCCTTCGGGACAAGCCGATGAGCGACGCCGGGAAGGAAAACCTCTTTCACTATGTCGATCGAAACGTGGCTCTCACCCCGAATCATTGCGAGCGCGCGCGCGAGGCGCGAAAGCTTGACTCCCGTCCGGGGACTCGCGGGCATTTCGAGGTCCGGGTGCGAGCGCGTGCGCCGCACGCACTCGACTATGTACCGAACGAGATCGGGGTGGATCTCGATCTCATCGACCGTCGCTTTCCATTGAAGCAGTCGACCCGAATCGACGACGGGGTTGAAATCCGCCCATCCGTCGGTGCGACCGTGCTGCCGGATGATTTCGAACTCCTCATCGGCTTCCGGGAAACCGATAGAGAGCTGTACCATGAACCGGTCGAGCTGCGGCGCCGGCAGCGGAAAGAGATGCACGCCTTTGAGGTTCATCGTCGCGATGATGAAGAAAGGATCAGGCAAAACGTACGTCTTACCCTCGATCGTGACGTTTTGCTCCTCCATTGCCTGGAAGAAACTTCCTTGCGTCTTCGGCGTCAGAAGATTGATCTCGTCGCACAAAACGAAGTGCGCGAAGATCGGGCCCTTGTTGAAAATCATCTCGCCGGTAGAACCGAGGAACCGGTTGTACCCGAGGATGTCCTGGGGAAGAAGGTCGACGGTGCATTGAATCCGGTTGAAACGGTCGACCTTCACGTTGTCCGCGTACATATCCTCGGAATCCCACCGGATAGACCCGGCCAGCGCACGCGCAAGCGACGTTTTCCCGACTCCGTGGAAGTCGGCGAGAATAACGTGGCCACCCGCGATCTTGGCCGCGATGATATATTCCAGCTTTCTTCGTTCGACGTAGATCACCGTGCGTATGTTGTCGATGACGGCCGTGACGGCGTCGCGAATATCGGCGGGAGATTCGGATTCGAGTACCGCGGAAGATACTACAGCGTCCGCGTACGGGCGCCCTCCGCTTTCATTCATACGAAAAAAGGTAGATAAAAGCGACGGCCGAGTCAACCTATTGTGTTATGTATTCGCGTTGAGGACTCGGTACGCGACTGCGAGAGAATCGTCGCCGCCGACGTTGCCCGGGAAGATAACCACCGGGATCTCCGAAAAGGTATTCGTCGCCGGTGTAATCACGACCGGACATCCCGGCAAGATCTGCCCCACGACCGTCGTCACGGTCATGCCGAGACCGATCGACAGCACGTTGTGCGACGTGATCCCTCCCTTCGCGATCACGAATCCGATCGTCCGCGGTGCATTTGCGACCGCCGAACAGATGAAACGCGACACGGCGTCGCCGAAACTCAGTCGCTCGTCGTGATCCGCGAACGTTCGTTCGGTCCGTGAGGTATACACGACAGGCGTCGCGCCCGCGCGATGCGCGTGAGCGATCCGCGTCGTGATCTCGTCGAGGTACGTGCCGGTGTGATCAGCCGCCGCGTTTTCGACGTCGACCTCGATCCCGACCGTGCCGTTCTCGGCGATCAGTATATTGAGTTGGCGCGTCGTTTTTGCGACGTGCGACCCGACGACGATCAAACCCGGACGACCGCCGGGCACGAGCTTGTGCAGTTCCGGTCCCGCGACGGGTTGTGGGCCTTGAGCCGCGAGAGAGGTCAAAAGCCCCGCCGCGCTTCTGAAAAGAAAGCGTTTGCCCGTACGCGCGACGCCCGAAAGCACCGCGATAAACCCGTTGAGTTGCTCCTGCGTCTCCGCGTCGACGACGCAGTACCGGTATCCTTCGAGCGCGCGAAGCTGGTCGGCGAGATCCGGCTGCGGGTGAATCGCCGTAAAACGAACGACGTCGGCGGCCCGCACCGATCCGCGCGTCTTCTCCTCGATGTACGCGGGCATGAACGAGCTCGAGTACCCGAACACGCCGTCGCGCGCGAACTCGGTGTCGTGCGCGGCGGTGCGAACACCGTCGGTCACGACGTAATGCGTCCCGTCGACCGTGATTCTGCCACCCTCAGCGAAGAACGGAATCACGAACACCGCGTCGAACGGGCCGAGCTCTTCGCGGATTATATCGGTTTCCAACGGGAAGTGCCCCCGAAGCGTCGAGTCGGACCGGCTCACGATAACGTAGGCTTCATCCGGATCTTTGACTCGTGCGAACGCGCGGCACGCATCGCGCGTGATCGTTGTCGCGGCGTCGGGTGAGACCGCGCGCGTATTCGTGAGGAAAAACGTGACCGGTGCGGGGTCGTGGACCGCTGCGGCTACCGCGTCGGTCGACCAATCGAGAATCAACGGGCAGCTGTGTACGGTCTGGCATCCGGTCGGGTCGTCGTCAAAGGCGATTACTTTCACCGTGAACTCCTTCCGCGCGCCGGGTTGTCCTCTCGTACTGATCGACTCTCTCCGACGCTACAGTCTACACACCGGTTTGTCAAGAAACCGATTAGCCGGTATACTCGATTTCAACAAGAGAAATACGGACGGTCTTTCCGAGGACGTTTCGAGGACGTGATGAAACAGAAAGCAGTCAAGAAGAACCAGTCGGTCGAGAAGGTGCTTCGAATTATCGAGGTCATGTCGACGCGACGCGGGCCGATGCGGTTGCAGGACATCGCCGCGGCATCGGCGCTGCCGTCGAGCACGGCGATTCGGTTTCTTAATACGCTTTCGCAGTACAACTACGTCGTGCAGGACCCGGAGTCGTCGCGGTACGCGCTCACGCTCAAGATTTGCAAGATCGCGAACGAGGTACACGCGCAGATCAGCGTGCGAGACGTCATCCGTCCGCACATCGTGCAGCTGTCGGACACGTGCCGAGAGTCGGCGTGCACCGCTATCGCCGAAGGCACGCAGGTCGTGTATATCGATGTCGTCGAGGGGCCGGATCAAATGCTGCGCACACTCCAGCGCATCGGCAAGCGCGCACCGCTTCACAGCACCGGCGTCGGCAAGTGTCTTTTGCTGAACTACAGCGATGCCGAGCTCTCGGCGTTGGCCGAGACCACCGGCCTCGAGTCCCTGACCGAACACACGGTTACCGAGATCGAAGGACTAAAGGCCGAGCTCGATCGCGCGCGTGCAGACGGTTACGCGCTCGACGACGAGGAATGCGAACTCGGCGTTCGATGCGTCGCGGCCCCTGTCCGTGATTTTTCCGGCGATGTCGTTGCGGCGATTAGCGTCTCTGGGCCGGCGAGCAGGATGGCCGGTGAGCGGATCGAGCGCGTCAAAGACCGGGTCCGTTCGACCGCCGCGTCGATATCGACACAGCTGGGGTACGCGCCGGAGACTCGACCGGTTCCCGCTACCGAGAAACCCGTTTGAGCTGAAAGCACGCCGGTAGATTGCACACAGACAAGGTCATCGGTACAATTCGGGCATGGAAAAATATACACCTCCCGTGAATCCGGGTCGGATCGACGACACGACCGCGGAACTCAAAGTCGGTGATTCTACGCTCCAGCTTCCGACCGGCGCCGGCGCGTCGGGCGAGAAGTTCATCGATATCAGGGCGCTCAGACGCGAGACCGGTTACATCGCGTACGACCCGGGCCTCGTCAACACCGCGATCGCGAAGAGCGAGATCACGTTCGTCGACGGCGGGAACGGTGTATTGTTGCACCGCGGGTACCCGATCGAGTACCTTGCCCGTGAGTGCGTATTTCTCGAGGTGGCGTATCTGATGATCCTCGGGAAGCTTCCGGATGACGAGGAGCGGCAGCGGTTCTCGCAGCTTATGAACCGGAACTCGATGATTCACGAGGATATGCACACCTTCTTCCGGAACTATCCCGAACACGCTCACCCGATGGCGGTGCTTTCGGCGATGGTCGTCTCTCTGTCGTCATTCTATCCCGAGTTCGAGAAGTCTGAGGAGTACGAGCCGCTCGACATCACCGCGACGCGGCTGCTTTCCAAGGTCCGGACGATCGCCGCTTTTAGTTACAAAAAGTCGATCGGCGAGCCGTTCGTGTACCCGAGTCATCGCTACCGGTACTGCGAGAACTTCTTGAACATGATGTTTGCATCCCCCGTGAACGACTACGTCGTCGATCCGGTCGTCGAACGGGTCCTGAACCTCTTCTTGATCCTGCACGCCGATCACGAGCAGAACTGCTCGACGACCGTCGTCCGGACGGTCGGGAGCTCGGACGCGAATCTGTACGCTTCGATCGCAGCCGGGATCTGCGCGCTCTGGGGGCCTCTGCACGGCGGCGCGAACCAGGCCGTGATCGAAATGCTCCAGAAGATCCACGACGACGGCGTTCCGATCGCGACCGTGATCAAGGACGCAAAATCCAAGAACTCGCGGACGCGCCTGATGGGATTCGGCCATCGTGTCTACAAGACGTACGATCCCCGCGCGAAGATCGCGAAAGAAACCTGCGAGCAGCTCCTGGCTCATCTCGGAGTACAAGACGATCCGTTGCTAGAGATCGCGCTCGAACTCGAGGACCGGGCTCTCGCCGATCCGTACTTCCAGGACCGGAACCTCTATCCAAACGTTGACTATTATACCGGAATCGCGTACCGCGCGATCGGGATACCGCCCGAGATGTACACCGTTATGTTCGCGATCGGCCGACTACCGGGTTGGATCGCGCATTGGCTCGAGATGAAAAGCGACTCCGATCAACGGCTGATCAGGCCGCGGCAGATCTACACCGGCCCGGAAAGCGCTGACGTCGCATCGCGGAGCGCGGTGTAGCCCCTAACTGCCCAAAATGATATCATCGAATAAACCTGAGTAAAATCAGCAGGAATATTTGATGCAGTATTCGATGTAGTAATTGACACGTGCTCGTGGATTGAATAAAGTAAGGATAACCTAACTTTATACGACACTTCCTCGGCTGTCGATTGGAGTATATATGAGATCGTTTTCCCGTTACGTTGCGCTTTTCGGCGCGTTCACTCTGGCCGTCATCGTGACGCCCCAGACGGCCTTCGGCGCGGGCTCCCGAGAGCCAGCCGGACAACCGGCGCAGACGCTGACGCTGTACTCCGGGCGCGGTGAGTCGCTCGTCGATCCGATCGTGCGCAGGTTCGAGGATGAGACCGGGATCCGCGTGAACGTCAGGTACGGCGGCACCGCGGAGCTCGCGGTGCTCCTGAGCGAAGAGGGGAGCCGCAGCCCCGCCGACCTTTTCTGGGCGCAGGACGCGGGTGCTCTCGGAGCGGTGTCGGATCTGCTGGCCGAGCTCCCGGAGCGAGTTTTTGCGGCGCTTCCGGATATCTACCGCAGCCGCGCGGCGAGGTGGGTCGCGACGAGTGGACGCGCGCGTGTGCTCGCGTACTCGACCGATCGTGCCGACCCCGGCGACGTACCCGCGTCGGTTTTTGATCTGACCGACCGCCGATACGCGGGCCGGGTCGGGTGGGCGCCGACGAACGGATCGTTTCAGGCGTTTGTGACCGCGATGCGCGTCAACCACGGCGAACAGGCCACACGATCGTGGTTGATCGGGATGCGCGAGAACGACACCGTCGCGTACCGCAACAACACAGCTTTGCTCGAGGCGATCGGTGCGGGTGAAATAGACTTTGCTATCACGAACAACTACTATCTCCTGCGTTTTGCCGCGAACGACCCGAATTTCCCTGTCGCGCAGTCGTTCTTCGGCGCGCGCGGTGACGTCGGCAACCTCATCAACGTGGCGGGTATAGGGATTCCGGCCGCGAGTGGCAAGCACGACGCGGCGATCCGGTTTGTCGAGTTCCTGCTCGCCGAGCCGGCGCAAGTATTCTTCACCGGCGAGGTGTACGAGTACCCGGTCACCGACAGAGTCGAGCCAAACGCCTTGCTCGAGAGCTTCTCGACCGTGCTCGAGTTTTCACCCGAAATCGATCTCGATTCGCTCGAAGACCTTGAGGCGACGCTGGCGCTTCTCCGCG
The DNA here is from genome assembly GCA_007695285.1 of Spirochaetaceae bacterium. GTDB lineage: Bacteria > Spirochaetota > Spirochaetia > DSM-27196 > PXBQ01 > PXBQ01. The sequence continues at coordinate 25,774 of REEC01000212.1, forward strand.
AGGTCGAACTCCTGTAGTGGCGGATCAAGCGCTCACACCGACCCCAGAGGCGGCTCCCGAACCGATAGCGGTTCGGCTGAACGAACGCCGAGCCCCATGGTACGTTCTTCTGCCGGGAATCGTGGTTGCAGTCGCGATGCTCGTGCCGCTCGTTTACCTCGCGGTACGCGCGCTCGAGGCAGACCCGGCGGCGCTCGTGGGGTTGGTGTTCCGGGCGCGAACGTTCACACTGCTTGTCAACACCGTTTCACTCACCGCCGGCGTGTTGATCGTCACCACGGCGATCGCACTGCCGCTCGCGGTGATCCTCGAACGAACGACGTTCCCCGCGCGCCGGATCGTCACTGTTCTCGCGGTCTTTCCGCTTGCGGTGCCCGGGTACGTTATGGCGTACTCTCTCATCAGCCTCGGCGGGAACTACGGATTTCTCGCCCGGGTATTCGGTCTCTCGGTCGCTCGGCCATCGGGATTTTTCGGTGCTCTCGCCGCCTTGAGTCTCTACACGTTTCCATACCTTTTTCTGAACTTACGCTCTGCGCTCTCAGGGCTCGACCCCGGGATCGAGGAGAGCGCGATGAGCCTCGGGTATTCGCCGCGCGAGGTTTTCTTCCGCGTCGTGCTACCACATCTCCGACCGGCTTTCCTGTCCGGATGGCTCGTGATCGGTCTCTACGTGCTCGGCGATTTCGGAGCGGTCGCGCTCATGCGGTTCGAGGTGTTCAGTTACGCGATTTTCACGCAGTACTCCGCCGCATTCGACCGCGTGTACGCTGCGTGGCTCTCGATAATCCTTCTGAGCCTCACCGGCGCGTTCGTCGTGATCGAGGCGAGGGTTCTCCGGAACCGTCGTTTCTCGCGTCTCGGCTCGGGCGTTGCGCGACGCCGACGTTTGAGGGTGTCGCGTCCGGCACCGTTCGCCGCTTCGGTTCTGTTTGTGATCGCCGTTACGGGCCTCTCGGTCGGTCTGCCGGTTGTAATTCTCTCGTACTGGCTCACGATAGCGCCTCCGGCCGTACGCGCCGCGAATCTGCTCGGAGCGTTCCTGCGTTCGGCGGGGGCTTCGGCTCCCGCTGCTCTTCTCGCCGCGTTGCTCGCGATTCCGATCGCGTACGCGGGAGCGCGGTACCCATCGCGTCTGACGCGGACGTGCGAGCGCGCGGCGTATCTCGGGTACGCGATGCCGCCGCTTGCGTTCGCGCTGGCGCTGGTCTTCTTCTCGCTGCGCGCCGCGCCGATCCTCTATCAGACGCTTCCATTGCTAATCGGAGCGTACGCGCTGAGTTTCCTCGTTCTGGCGCTCGGTCCGATTAGAGCGGCGCTGCTTCAGGCACCGGTCCGGCTCGAGGAGGCCGCCCGGAGCCTCGGCTGTACCGCTTTCCAGGCCTTCACGCGCACGATCGTGCCGCTGTTGGGTAGGGGGATTCGGTCGGGCGTGATCCTCGTGTTTGTGATCTCGATGAAGGAGCTTCCGATCACGTTCCTGCTTGCGCCCGCCGGGTACACGACGCTCGCGGTGAACGTCTTCAGCCGGACGTCCGAAGGAATGCTTGCGGAGGCCGCTCCGTACGCGGCCACGATTGTTCTTTTCTCGAGTCTTTTTGTAGGGTTATTATTGCACAGAGAGGGTCGAAACGTGGACGAAGAAAGAACCATTACCCGCCGGAAAAACTCGAGCGAAGGACGCCGCGTGTGAGCACAGAAACCTCCCACGTTCTCGACGTCGTCGACATCACGAAGCGCTTCTCGGCAACCGGTGATCCCGCTGTCGATCGTGTATCGTTCTCCGTGATGCCCGGCGAGATTTTTGCGCTTCTCGGTCCGAGCGGCTGTGGCAAGACAACGACGCTTCGCGTGATCGCGGGGTTCGAGAAACCCGACGATGGCGAGGTGCGGCTTGCCGACGTCCTGATTACCGGTCTTTCCGCGGAGCGACGCAAGATCGGAATCGTGTTCCAGGACTACGCGCTCTTCCCGCACCTAACTGTGCTCCGGAACGTGATGTTCGGGCTCAAGACGGTTTCTCGAGTCGACCGCGCGCGGCGCGCGCGGCAGGTATTGGAGAAAGTCGGCCTCGCGCTGTACGGGGACCGTATGCCGCACGAGCTCTCGGGTGGCCAACAGCAGCGCGTCGCGCTCGCGCGCGCGCTCGCCGCCGAGCCGAAGATCATCCTGCTCGACGAGCCGTTTTCGAACCTTGACGCCGAGCTTCGACGGCGTACGCGACGCGAGGTTCGCGCGCTGTTGAAATCCACCGGAACGAGCGCGGTCCTCGTAACCCACGATCAGGAGGAAGCGCTCGCGTTCTCGGATCGGCTCGCGGTCATGACAAACGGAAGGATCGAACAGATCGGAGAACCCGAGGACGTGTACGTTCGGCCGAGAACGTCGTTCGTCGCGCACTTCCTGGGACGGACGAATGTCTTTGTCGGACGCGGCCGCGGCTTCACCGCGGAGACGTCGCTCGGAACCGTGGGAATCGATCGTGAGGCTTCGGGACCGGTTTTGTTGTCGCTCCGACCCGAGCATATCGATATCGCGATCGGTGGATCCGATTCTCCCGCGATCGTGACGTCGCGCGAGTTCAAGGGCCATGACATCACGTATCGGGTCGCTTTGGGGAAGGCCGAGTACCTCGTCCACACCGAGTACACGATGAAGTTCATGCCGGGCGATCGCGTGAAACTCGTGCCGCGCGAATCGGCCGTCGTTCTCGATCAATCGGTGGGGCATCCGTTCACAAAGCCACTCGACGAGTGAGCATCGCATCGGCTTGTGGCAAAAACTCAGTGGCCGGGGTTCAGTAGTACGCCGTGATGTCTGCCGCGGGGTAGTAGTGCGCGAGAACAGCATGCGCCTCGTATCCGGCCGCGGCCATACCGGCGGCGCCCGTCTGGCACATGCCGACACCGTGGCCCCATCCGGCCCCGGTGAAGATGAAAAACTCAGGTGTTCCGTCTGGTCCGAGCACGGGCTCGACCGTGAAGAGATTGCTCCTGATTCCACCCATGCGCGACCGGATCGCGTCGCCGCGAACGACCGTTTCTCCCTCGGTGCCCGTTACCCTGACCGCCTCGACCCGACCGCTGATCCCGCGCCCGATCGTGACAATTCGCGTAATAGTTCCAACCTCTGAGGAGCCGGCGCGTCCTTCGATCTCGGTGCGCGGTACCCACGTGACCCAACGGTACGCCGACGGCGAGACGAACCGCGGAGCGCCGCTGTACGTCTCGATCCGCGACGTGATCCAGCTCGCGAGCTGCGACGGACCGATAAACGAGTCCCGCGGCGTGATCAGTTTGTCCGCGACTGCGGCGTGCGGTGACTCGAATTCCCAGACGCTCGACGTCGTCTCGGTGTACCCGGCGTGGTTCGCCGAGTAGAACGCCGAGAGCGGTCGACCGGCGACCGAGACGATTTCGCCACGCGTTGCGATAACCGCCGCGGTCGTTCGGGCGGCTTCACCGCGGACGCCTCGATAGAACGCCGAGGCGACCGAACCCGAGAGGTCAAACCCGCGCGCGGCGAATCGGCCCCGATTCGCGAGCGTGTACGCGCGTGCGGCTATCGCTTGCGCCTCGAGCGCGGCTGTCGGCCAAGACGCGGGGATTTCCGACGGTACAACCGAGTACAGGTACTCCTCGACGTTCACGATGTTCACGAGCGTGAAGCCCGATCGACGCGGCAGGACCTCGATCTCGCCACGATACGCGCGGTCCTCGCGGCCCGCGGCAAACTGTCCGGCGCTGTGCGCAAAGTCGAACACGATCGTCGTCGCTGCCGGATCGTCGTACACGATGCGCAACGGTTGTGAGACCTCGATGATCGTGTCCTCGCCGATTACGATACTGAGACCGTCACTTGAATCTCCAATGCGGAGAATCGTGTCGGCATCGCCTTCCGCGACCGCCTCTCCGTCGACCGTCTTGATTCTGTATCGTGCCCCGGTTTTGGCGTACGTCTCGACGAGGTTCTCGGCCAGGCCGACACGGATTTTCGGGATATCATCACGGTCTCCCGCGAGAGTCGTGACGCGGGGCGGCCGCGCGACCGTCCGCGCGATGCGAAGCTGCTCGGCCCGTGCAGCCTCGATCTCCGGAACCGCTTCAATCAACGCCGCACGCGTCTCGCGAACTTGGCGGTTCCACGGGAGTGCGATCTCCGCACGCATCAGAAGCGAGTGCGCCTCGGTCGTTCTGCCGAGTTCGATGTACGATCGCGCGAGTGGAAGGAACGCGGCCGTGAGGTTCTGGTCGAGCGCGAGCGCTCGCAGATATCTGCGGACCGCCGAGTCGTGGTCACCGGCCGCGGCGGCGATCTCGGCGAGCACGATGTACGCGCGTGGATTATCGTCTGCGATCGCGAGGCTGCGTGTGAGTGCGATCTCCGCCGCGCGCGAATCGCCCGCCGCCTCCGCGGCGTAACCGCGCCAGAAGAGTACTTCGGGGTCGGTTGACGCCGCATCGAGAAGGCCGAGCGCAACCGCGTGATTCCCGCCGATCGCCGCGAGTCTTCCGAGTTCGCTTTTCAGCATCGCCGCTGCCGACGCGCCGGAGCCGAGGACGCGCATAGCGTCCGAGTGACGCCCGGCCTCACGAAGAAGACGCGCGTAGTCGTCGCGGATTGCCGCGTTTCCATCGGAAGCAGCGTGAAGCAGCGCAAACGCGCGAAGAGATTCCTCGAAGGCGCCCGCGTAGTACAACGAAATCGCCTCGTGGTGCGTCGTTCGGCGCGGAAGAGTACGCGGAGAAGTACCCGTGGTGTCCGCTACGGCAGGTGCGTCGTTTACAGAAGGATTAGCGAGAAGAGATGAAACACACACGCACACGAGCCCGAGCAACACCGGCGGAAAAAACTTCACCCGGTATTCGTACCACGGAACCCGTATGCGTGCAACACGGTCATCTCGCCGTCATTGTCAATTCGGCGTGTGCATCGGCTCTACATCACCGGCAGATGCGACAGCGACGTCGCGATCTCCGACTCGGGGTGCTCGTAATCGACGAGATCTCCCGCGAAGTAGCGTTCGTACGACGTCAGATCGAAGTGCCCGTGCCCCGACAGGTTGAACACGATCGCCTTGCTCTCTCCGCTCTCTTTGCACTTGAGCGCCTCGTCGATCGCCGCACGGATCGCGTGCGACGATTCCGGCGCCGGGATGTGTCCTTCGGTCCGCGCGAATTGCACCGCCGCGTCGAAACTCGGAATCTGGTGCACCGCGCGCGCTTCGATCGAGCCGTGGTTCACGAGCAGGCTCACGAGTGGCGCCGCGCCGTGGTACCTGAGTCCCCCTGCGTGGATTGCCGGTGGGATGTAGTCGTGGCCGAGCGTGTGCATCATCATCAGCGGCGTGTGCCCGACCGCGTCGCCGAAGTCGTACGCGAACCGGCCTTTCGTTAACGTCGGGCACGAGAACGGCTCGACCGCTATCACCTTGTACTTGGCGCCTTTCGCGAAGTTCTCGGCGAGGAACGGAAACGAGATACCCGCAAAGTTCGAGCCGCCGCCGTGGCACCCGATCACGATGTCGGCGCGGTCGTCGAACACCTCGAGCTGTTTCAGCGTCTCCTGTCCGATAATCGTCTGGTGCAGCAGGACGTGGTTCAAGACCGAACCGAGCGAGTAGTTCGTGTCGTCGCGACCGGCGGCTTCCTCGACGGCCTCGGAGATCGCGATACCGAGCGACCCCGGAGAGTTTGGATCCTTCTCCAGGATGCCGCGACCGGAGGCAGTCTGCGTCGACGGACTCGGGATGCACGTCGCGCCCCACGTTTGCATCATCATGCGCCGGTACGGCTTTTGATCGTAACTCACGCGGACCATGTACACCTTGATCTCGACGTCGAAGAACGAACCGGCGAACGCCAGCGCGCTTCCCCACTGGCCTGCGCCGGTCTCGGTCGTGATCCGCTTCACGCCTTCCTTGACGTTGTAGTATACCTGCGCGAGCGCCGTGTTCGGCTTGTGGCTACCGGCCGGAGAGCAGCCTTCCCATTTGTAGTAAATTCGCGCGGGGGTGTCGAGCGCTTTTTCGAGCGTCCGCGCACGAACGAGCGGCGTCGGTCTCCAGACCGCGTAGAGGTGCACGAGTTCCTCGGGGATCTCGATGTACCGTTCGGTCGAGACCTCCTGTCTGATCAGAGCTTCCGGGAACAACGGCGCGAGGTCCGCCGGGCCCGCGGGTTGATGCGTACCGGGGTGAAGCGGAGGGTGAGGTGGGGTCGGCAGATCCGCGGCGATGTTGTACCACGCCCTCGGCATCTCATTCTCGCTGAGTACGACTTTTCTCAGGTCTGACGGCATGACTGGTCTCCTTTTAAGACTTCACGAAACGCACTATCGGTCTTCTTCAACTCGCGCGAGCCGCGCGTGATGTTGCAGAGCGACAGTCCGAGCTGCTCTGCGATCACCCGTTGCGGCACGCCGCGGTCGAGAAGCGCGACGAGCTCCCACCTGCGCGCGATACGACTCGCCTCGCTCTCGGTCAGGAGTTGAGTGAGAAACTCGTTCATGAGCTTCTCATCCTGTATCCCCGCGAGAACGCGTGAGATTTCCGTTAACGTGTCCTTCATGTGATGTTTCTATTTATAGAAACATTGCGGCGTTTTGTCAATCGCTTCTGCTGCATAAAAACCACGGACTATTGACAGCGAGAATCCGATTTCCGATAGTGACCGGAAAGGATGGATCCAGTGTCCGAAAGAATACGCGTTGCCGTGGTATTTGGCGGTCGTTCGGCCGAGCACGAGGTGTCGCTTCAGTCGGCGCGGTACGTTGTCGAATCTCTCGACCGTACGAAGTACGACCCGGTGCTGATCGGTATCGACCGCACGGGGCGATGGTTCCTGAACGACGGCTCGCTGATGTTGCTCGATGAAGACGATACTCGCAGCATCCGGATGAAAAACGGATCGACCGAAGTCGCGCTGACGGCGAACGGTGCGCGCCGCGCGATCGTGCCGGTTGGGCACGCCACACCAAACGCCGGAGCGCAAGCCGGGCGGGCCTTGAGCGAAATCGGGCCGATCGACGTGATCTTCCCGGTTCTGCACGGCCCGTACGGAGAGGACGGGACGATACAAGGACTCGCGAAACTCGCGGATCTTCCGTGTGTCGGCGCCGGTGTGCTCGGGTCGGCCGTCGGAATGGACAAGGACGTGATGAAACGGCTGCTCCGCGACGCGGAGATACCGATCGCGCGATTCGTCGCGTTTACCGAACGCGACTGCAACCGGTTCACGTTTGAGTCGGTGGCCGAGTTGTTCGGCACCCCGGTGTACGTGAAGCCTGCCAACCTCGGATCGTCGGTCGGTGTCGCGCGCGCCGGCACCGCCGCGGAGTACGACTCCGCGCTCCGGGAGGCATTCGAGTACGACACGAAGATCATCGTCGAGGAGTGCGTTTCCGGGCGCGAGATCGAGGTCGCCGTGCTCGGAAACGATGACCCACGCGCGTCGGTACCGGGAGAGATCGTCCCGATGGATGGATTCTACTCGTACGACGCGAAGTACATCGACGCCGAAGGCGCGGCGCTGAAGATACCCGCCGAGTTGCCGGCCGATACCGTCGCGCGCCTTCAGGAGGCCGCGATCCATACGTTTCGCGTCGTCGAGTGCAGCGGCATGGCGCGTGTCGATTTTTTTCTCCGTTCCGACGGCGGAATCGTCGTGAACGAGATCAACACGATCCCCGGATTCACGCGGATCAGCATGTACCCGAAGTTGTGGCATGCGAGTGGTGTCCCCGGCGGTGAGCTGGTCGATACGCTGATCACCCTGGCGCGGGAGAAATACACGAGGGAGTCTGCGCTCAAGACCGAACCGCGGTGATGTCGCGGCGCGGGAGAGCGTAACAGTTTCGACCAAACGCGCCGATACATTAAACGGTATGGACAGTGTCAGCGTTTCATCGCGACGGGCCGCATTTTTGGCGTTTTTCACCCTTCTTCTCTTCGTTCCGACCGGGGTTTCAGTCGCGAACAACGCCGCCGACGCGGCATCGGGCGCTACGGCCTTGCACCGCGCAGCGTCGTTCGGGTACGCGTGGGCCGTCGAGCTGCTGATCGAGAACGGCGCCGACGTGAACGCGCGCGACTTCATCGGCCGCACGCCGCTGCATCGAGGAGCCACTCACCCCGCTGTGGTTCGCCTGCTCGTCGCCGCGGGGGCCGACGTGAACGCGACCGATGTGATAGGATATACACCGATACATTTTGGGCTGCACGAACCCGACGTCGTCCAGGTTCTTGTCGACGCGGGAGCGAACGTCAATATTGCCGATCCGGTCGGACGGACGCCACTCGCTCGCGCAATCGGCGGAGGCCGATCGGGTCGCAACCGCCGTGTCGTGGAGATTCTGCTAGCCGCGGGCGCGAGATAGCAATACCGCGAGTGGTTGTATCGGCAGCCGAGGGGGAAACATGGCAGGGTTGAAGTACGCGGTGCATGCATACGCATGGACCGCTCACTGGAGCAACGAAACGCTCTCGATTCTCGACCGCGCGAAACGGTTGGGCTTCGACGTCTTAGAGGTGCCACTCATGGAACCCGATGCGGTAGACCCCACGGCAATCAAGAAACGCGCGAACGCGGTCGGCATCGACGTGTGCTGTTCGACCGCGTGCAGCGCCGAGACCGATATAACGAGCGACGACCCGGCGATCCGCGCCGCAGGCGTTTCGTACCTCAAACGGTGTGTCGACCTGACCGCGGAGATGGGTGGATCCGTTTTTTCGGGTGTCGTGTACTCGGCGATCGGCGGTCGCCTCGACGGCTTTCCGACCGATGAACACTGGAACCGTTCGGCCGCGGCGCTCAGTGACGTCGCGCGTCACGCGGCGAAACTCGGCGTGACGATCGGGATCGAACCCGTGAACCGGTACGAGACGTTCCTCGTCAACACCGCCGAACAGGCGATCAAGTTGGCCGGGATGATCGCGGAGTCGAACGTCGCGGTGCATCTCGACGCGTATCACATGAACATCGAAGAGACCGACTTCTACACGCCGACGCTCGCGGCGATCCCGCATCTCTGCCACTTCCACATGAGCGAGAGCCATCGCGGCACCCCGGGTGCCGGCACCGTCGATTGGGAGGCCATCTACCGCGCGCTCGCCGACGGCGGATACTCCGGGCTCGTGGGACTCGAGTCTTTTGTCGAAGGCTCACCCGCGATGCGCGCCGCGACGTGCATTTGGCGTCCGCTCGCCGAGTCGAGCGATCGTCTTTTAGCCGACGGACTCGCGTATCTGCGCGCGCTCGAGCGCGTCATGTACAACCGGGTTTAAAAGTAACAGCGACTGGATTTTCAATCGGGCACAAAAAAACCCGAGGCGAACCTCGGGTGCGAAATTTCGCATCCCACAAACCATCGGCCCGGCATCAAAGATGCCACAAGAATTAGTTCCACCGAACCTGATCCATGGGATATTCACAGATACTAACGAAACCCTCGAGGCGTGTAAAGGGGGTTCACGAGAAAAACCGTGGCAAAACACGGTGTGCCGTGAACCTTTTTGGGAATCGTCACAAGTATGGGGCGGCGAGACGCGCTATTCCGTCGCGTAGCTTCACCGGGAACGAGCGCGAGTTGACCTCGTCGAGCGTGACCGGCCGTGCCGTCGCGATCACCGCGTCGACGTGGCGCGCGAGTTCCGTTGCGAGTGCTACGCTGTAACACTCGAGTCCAAGTTCGAAGTTCAGTCGCAAGCTCCGCGGGTCCCAGTTTGCCGATCCGATCAGGCTCCACGCGTCGTCGACGACCAGGATCTTGCTGTGATCGAACGGCGGCGCGCTTGCCCAGACACGGCACCCCCACTCGAGGACCTGCCAGAGCTGCGCGGCCGCGGCCCACGCGACGACCATAAGGTTGTTCTCGGCGGGAAGCACGATATCCACCGTGACGCCGCGAAGCGCACACGTGTTGAGTGCCGTGATCAACGTATTATCCGGCAGGAAATACGGCGTCATGATGCGCACCGACCGTTTTGCGACCGAGAGAGCGCCGTGAAACGTCATACGCATCTTGTCGAGGTCTTCGTCGGGACCGTCGGGCACGATGCGCGACATCAGATCTCCGGATTCGTCCAGTTCCGGGAAAAATTCGTCGCCGGCGAGCACCTCGCCGGTCGTGAAGCTCCAGTCTTCGACGAAGGTCGCCTGGAGTTCCTGCACGACCGGTCCGTTGACCGAGAAATGGGTGTCGCGCGTCGGGTGCGGCGGGTCGTCACGAAGTACACACCCCCCGCGGATATTCATCCCTCCGGTGAATCCGACTCGACCGTCGGCGACGAGTGTCTTGCGGTGATTGCGAAGGTTCATGAACGGCGTGACCCACGGCTGGTAGCTCGGCATGAACGCCGCGACACGGACGCCCCGCTTTCGAAGAACGTGCGTGATCGGTGGAAATGAGTACCGGGCGCCGACCGAGTCGATCAGCACGTAGGCTTTCACTCCACGGTCCACCGCGTCCGCGAGCGCCTCGACAAACAGGCGACCGGCCGGATCGTTGTCGAAAATGTAACTCGTGAGCGTGACTGTTCTCTTGGCGTTCGCGATCGCGTCGATCATCGCCGGGTACGCTTCGTCGCCGTTGTACAGCGGAGCAACGCTGTTGCCCTTGAGCAAACCGAGCTGTGTAAGGCGTGAACCGAGCCGTGCCATCTCGATCAAATGGCCACAGCAGTCCGGCAGCGCGGTTGCCAGTGTTTCGATCGAGCAGATCGCCGACTCGGACGGAGAGATATGCGTGCTCTCGTGCCCGCGTTGCCCGGAAACCCGCCGCCGGATTCGGTTCACCCCAAGCAGGATGTACAGGATGGAACCGATGAACGGCACGAGCCAGATCAGGCCGACCCACGCGACCGACGCGCGCGAGTCGCGTTTGTACACGATCGCGTGAATCGACGTCGCGACCGAGAAGAGGAATCCCGCGATCGCGGTGAAGTACGGCCAAAAATCGCGCAGTACCGTCACATCACACCACGTTTCGCACGGTCATGAGTCTACTCGACCTGCTCTTCCGGCTGTTCGACCTCAGGCGGAGGAACCTGATCTTTCGGCTTGCGCAGGTAAAACCGGTCAAGCCCCCGTTCGATCTCGCGCGCCTGTCGATACGAGACGCCCGCGAGGCTCGTGATCCTGCTGTTAGCCGGGAGTTTCGTTCCCTTCCGGAGGTACGTTCCGATCCCGATGACGCTGTTCTCTCCGATAGTGATTCCTGGCGTGATGTACGACTGAGCGCCGATCAGCGTGTTCGAGCCGATCTCGACTCGCTCGAGAATCAGGTGCATGTTTTCGACAATGTGGCACGTGATCAAAGCGTCGCCGCCGACCACCACGTTATCACCGATCGACAGTAAGTAACAATCGACGAGCGACCCCGAGTTGATCTTCACGTTGCGCCCGATCTTGCAGCCGGCGATCCGGAAGAAGATATTCGCAAAACCGGTACTTCGGATCATCGGCAGGAACATCGTTTTGGCGATCCCAAAGAAGCCACCGTGAACCAGCCATCGCCACGCGGTAAACGACTTGGCGGGGTACCGGCCGGGCTTGAACCCCAACGACGAGAGGCGCATGCAGACTCCGATCACGAGGACCGAGGTCATGTAGTACGCAAACAACGCGACGCCGCAGAGCACACCGAACTGAAGGTATACGCCGACGCTCTGCGCGCCGAACGGATCGAGCCGCTGGATACCGATCGAGACGATGTGAATCGACGGAACGATGCTTACGCCGAAGACCGCAGCGTACAGGAAGTAAAACACGACCGTAAAGAACATTTGAATCGGGAGTTTGCGTGCTACGTGGCCGAACAGTCGTATTATCATGTGTATAGTTCCGTCTCGGCGACGGGTTTGCTCCTTTTTCGTGAATGTGGTCTTTCTTGACGTAATCTTAACACATGCGGCGCCGTCATGCAAAACAATCGCGGGCGCTTCACGCGCATTTGATTGAAGAGTTACGATTCCTCTTGCCCTCTGTGCAGATTCTCGACATACTATACTCGATGATGCTCCGAACGTTGCTTGGATCGTGCTGCGACCGAGACGACAGGGAGTGGAAGCAACCCCGCCGTGGGAGCCTGACCCACTGTTCACGAGGTGCCGATCCACGACTGCCGTCTGTCGCCGGGCGAGTGGTCGTGTGCGATGGGTAGTCCTTTCGCGCCGACCGATTCCGTTGAACTCACCAAAGTCCGTTTCTCGTACCTGCCGGGGATGCCCGTTTTGCGCGACGTCTCGGTTGTGCTTCGCGCGGGCGAGTTTGTTTCCGTGCTCGGCGCGAACGGCAGCGGCAAGTCGACGTTAGCGCGGCAGTTGAACGGGCTTTTAGTCCCGGAATACGGGACGGTATCGGTGTTCGGGCGGTCGACCCGAGACGCAGAGACGATGTCGGAGATCCGGGCGTCGGTCGCGATGGTGTTCCAGAACCCGGCCGCTCAGATGGTCGCGCCGACCGTCGTCGAAGACATCGCGTTTGGCCCCGGAAACCTTGGGCTGCCGCGCGCGGAGATACGCGACCGGGTCGACGGCGTCATTGCGCGTCTTTCGATTTCGCACCTTGCGAGCAGGTCGACGACCGCGCTTTCCGGCGGAGAACAACAGCTCGTCGCGGTCGCCGGTGCCCTGGCGATGAACCCGCGAATTCTAGTACTCGACGAAGCGACGAGCTCGCTCGACGGCCCGTCGCGTCGCCGCGTTCTCGGTGCGGTCAACGAGTATCGCCGCGACGGTGTCGGGGTCGTCTCGATAACGCACCACATGGAAGAAGCGCTCGACGCCGACCGCGTGATCGTGATGGCGGACGGGCGCATCGTGTTCGACGGCGAGCCCGACGTCTTGTTTTCCCCGATGATGGGCGTCCGTCGCGCCGCGTGGCGGCTCGGCACACCCGCGGCGGCGAGAATCTCGGAGCTGATCTCGAACAGCGGCCGCGATTGTCACGTTCGCGTCTGCCGCGACCCTGTCGCCGCCGCGGACGCATTGTTAGCGTGCGAACCGACGCTCAGGTTGAGGTCGGCGGGCGGCACCGGTCCGAGTGCGAATGTTTCGGCGAACCGGGAGAGCGGTGAAGACGCCGCGATGCTGACGGCGCGCGGTCTCTCGTACGCTTACGGCAGTACGAGGTCAACCGGAGACCCGTCGCGCGCACTCGACGGTGTGGATCTGACGGTGAACGCGGGTACGATCCACGCGATCCTCGGAGCGTCTGGTTCGGGGAAAAGCACGCTTCTTCTCGCGCTCGCCGGACTCATCCGGGCACAGAGCGGAGACGTTAAAACGGCACCTGGTTTGTCGGTCGTGCCTGTCTTCCAGAATCCCGAGGATCAGCTCTTCGCCAAGACCGTTTCCGACGATGTCGCGTTTGGGCCAAGAACGCAGCGGCTCTCGCGCGACGAGATCGCGCGCCGAGTCACTGCAAGCCTCGACGCGGTCGGTTTATCCGAGAAGGAGTTCGGTGCGCGCGGGGTGCTCGAACTGAGCCAAGGCGAGAAACGTCGCGTCGCGATCGCAGGGGTGCTCGCGCTCGATCCGTCGATCCTGCTGCTCGACGAGCCGACGAGTAACCTGGACCCCGCGAGCGCCGAGCTTCTGCATCGGATCATCCGGGCGTGGGTCGACGACAAGAGCGAGTCGCGTGCGGTCGTCCTTGTGACGCACGACGCCGAAGAAGCGCTCGAGCTGGCCGACGACGTGACGCTGCTCGAGCACGGACATGTCGCGGCGGTCGGGCCGGACGCGATCACGACGGGCCGGGTCGAAGGGGTCGCGATGCCGTACCACGTCTCGTTCTGGACGCGACTGTTCACCGCTTCGAGCGAGGTCTCCGCACACGACCGAGCCGCTGCGCCTCCGCGCACGCTCGCGGCCGTGCTCGGCGAAGTTCAGGCGGCGCTTCATGCGTGAGCGTCACGCCGCCCGAACGCTCAACCCCGGAACGAAGTTGGCGGCCGTCGTGGTCGGGCTCGTTGCGATACTCGCGGCGACGAACGCGCTCGCTCTGATCCCGGGTGTCGTGCTGATGTTCGTGACGATCGTGTACGTACGACCAATCGCGGCTTCGATAATGAAGCCGGCCGCCAAAATTTTCCCGTTTGTCGTTTTGTTCACGCTGTTTCAAGTACTGTTCGCGGGGCCCGGCGGGCACGTGGTGTTCACACTCGGGCCGGTCGGCATTACCGACTCGGGGATCATCTCCGGGGCTTTGTTCGGCGCGCGCGTCGTCATCACCGTGTTGTACATCTCGACGATCGCATCGATCACGCGACCCGAGGAGCTCTCGCTCGCCGTCGAGGTCGCGGTCAAACCGCTCAGGCGGCTACGGCTGCCCGTTGACGGTTTTGCGCTCGCGCTCACCGTCGCGCTTCAGTTTCTGCCGACGCTCACCGCGGAGGCTCACCGGATCACGCGCGCGCAGGCAGCTCGCGGCGCCGCGTACGCGCGCAAAGGTGGATTCGCGGCGCGCATCAGGATGGCGCTGCCGATGGTCGTACCGCTGTTTCTGTTCACGCTGACTCACGCCGAGCGCGTAGCCGAGGCGCTCGAAGCGCGCGCGTACCGATTCGGTGCCGAACGCACGCGTCTCGTTGAGCACCTTCCGGGACTCGCTGACCATGTTACTCGGTTTTTTATCGTGCTCGCCGCCGTGGCGGCAATCGTACTGTCGTACGTTGCGTGACCGACGGTGAAGCTGTAGTTCGAACGTTTTACCGCCATTGAGCGGAGGAGGATGAGTATGGATGACAGAGTAAGAAGGGCAGTCGTCGCCGGGACACTCGGCGCGCTCTCGATTTTTCTCGGACTGACGCGGCTCGGGTTTATCCCGTGGTTCGCGGGGGCAGCTTTGACGATTATGCACGTGCCGGTGATCATCGGAGCCGTGATCGAAGGGCCGGTAGTTGGATTGATCGTCGGAATTCTGTTCGGCGTGACGAGTCTGTTTCAGGCGGCCGTAGCACCCGTGGGAGCGTTCGACCCGTTCTTCACGAACCCTGTTGTATCGATTCTGCCGCGGCTCTTCATCGGACCGGTCGCATGGTTCGTTTTCCGCGCAATCCGGTCCCGAAACATCGCGGTCGGCGCCGTCGTCGCGGGTATCGTCGGAAGCATAACGAACACGGTGTTAGTGCTCGGTTCGCTCGGCCTCGTGTACGGAGGCGCTATTCTCGGTTTGATGCAGCAGTTCGAGCTCGGCGACAGCCTGCTTGCGTTTTTCGGAGGTATCGCCGTCGCGAACGGATTGCCGGAAGCGGGTCTCTCTGCGGTGATTACGCTCGCGGTCGTTGGGGCGTGGCGTCTCACGGCGGCCGGGAAGCGGACCGTCGCCGGATGGTCGGGTCGTGATGAGAGCCTCTCGCGCGACCGTGAAGAATCGAGTGGGCCGAGCGCCGGAGACGCATGATGCTTCTCTGTATCGATATCGGGAACACGAACATCGTTCTCGGTCTGCACGACGGCGAGAAATGGAGCGCGCGGTGGCGGGTTCGCACCGCGCGCGACAATATGCCTGACGAGTACGAGGTGCTTATACGGTCGCTATTCTCGCAGCGGGGACTCTCGATCGACGCGGTGGAGCGGGTCGTGATCTCGAGCGTGGTTCCCCGTTTGAAAGGGGTTTTCCGTGAGATGTTTGAGGACGATCTCGGGATAACGGCGATCGTTCTCGGCCCCGGCGCGAAGACCGGGGTCAAGATCCGGACCGACAACCCGGTCGAGGTCGGTGCGGATCTCATCGCCGATGCAGCCGCGGCGCACGAACTGTACGGGGGTCCGGCGGTGGTCGTCGATTTCGGCACCGCGACGACGTTCAGTGCGATCTCCGCGGCCGGCGAGTTTCTCGGCGTCGCGATCGCGCCCGGGGTCGACGTCGCGGCCGAGGCGCTCACGCGCAACACCGCGCAGCTTCCTCAGGTCGGTCTCACCGCACCCGAAAAAGCGATCGGAACAAACACCGTGCACGCGCTTCAGTCGGGTCTGATTTTTGGTTACGTTGGACTCGTCGAGGGTCTTGTCGCGCGGATTCGCGC
>REEC01000195.1 GCA_007695285.1 Spirochaetaceae bacterium
CATCCTGAAGGACGGGTCGCTCGACCTGCCGGATGACCTCCTCTCGGAGCTCGACATCGTAGTTGCCGCGGTGCACTACGATCGCGACCTGGGGGCCTCCGCGATGGCCGACCGGGTCGTCCGAACCGTGTTTCCGGCGGTCTTCGAGAGTGGAAGCCCCTACGAGTTCAAATAGAGCTCCAACGGACCGACGCGATATCGTGGAATTGGGAGCTCCGTGACAGAGACGGCCCGACGGTAGCCGCTCGGGGCGTTCGATACCACAGCTCTCTGATATCGCTCGTCGCGGAGGACCCGACTAGTAGCTGGAGTTGCCCCGGACGCCGCTCGGAGTTATCGAGGGAGACGACGACGTTTCAGTAACAACCCCAGTTTTCAACTTCCGACGAAGTACCGAGAATGATCATGGCCCGAGACGGGATCATATCCGGTTCCAGCGCGTAGGCCGTCAATCTGACATGACCTTCGACGACGACCACCGGACCGCCGACGGACGATCGAACGCAGATCAACTCGGGAAATTGTGCCCCGTTACGGAGCGCCTCGGCAACGCGGAGAAAACCATCTATCGGGACACCGAACACATTCACTCGGTCCCGAATCGCCTCGGCACCGTCGCGCGGCGACCGCGTGCCTCGCGACAGTGTGACCCAGTAGTCGTACTCGATATACTTGATGTTGAGCAGTTCGTCGGGTCGAACAGTGGCCCTTTCCCATGCGATGCGGGATGGGAATCCTTCGAAGAGCCGCGAATCGCATCCGTATCCTCGAAACTCGCCGAGCAGCGCGCGCCGGTAAGCGTTTTCGGAGTCGTCTGTCCAGTCGGGCGTCGTGATGATCCGCGGATCCATTCCATCGCGGTTAAATAGCGCTTTCAGATCGCTCCCAAAACGTTCTGAAGCATATTCAGCGCGGAGAAACGTCGCGATCATCTCGTGCTCAGAAATTCCGGCAACGATCTGCATCCGAATCCCCTGAACCCCGGCTCCGCGTTACACCTCGGCAGCCTCGACGTCCGTCTCTCCGGGTTTCCGTTCCGTTGCAGGCGTCGCACCGATTCCCGGGTGTTTTGCGTCGGCGGGGCCCGGCCAGCCATCGCGGCGAATCCGTCGGCCGACCTCGCGAAGCGTCGCCGCGTCTCCGGCGTGGATCGAACCGTCTCCGAGTGGACCGGTGTTGAGCAGCAGGTTGCAGTTGATCGACGCCGCGTAGCCGAGAAAACCCCACACCTCATCGGCGGTGAGATGGCGCGCGGCCTCGTTATACCCCCACGCCTTGTCTTGAAGCGTCGAGCAGATCTCGTTGTGTTTGTGACGAGTGAGCTCCCACGCGCGGTCCGCGCGTTCGGCGGCCGCGGCGTTCCCTTGGGCTCGGTACCTCTCGCCCTGCGACGTGCCCGAGTGCTCGGGCGCGCCGAAGTCCTCCTCGCCGGTTGCGCCGTTCTTGTACGACAGCAGTGTCTCGGGTCTGCGCTCACGGATCAGCCGGTACGTGCGCTCGACCGGTACGAGCGCCGGGTTCAAGTAGTACGCGGCGATGATGTCGAGCCACATCCCGGCGAGTGGATACGGAAGCGCAAGCAGTTCCTCGAGAAGCGCATGGATGTACTCCAGGAACACGCCGTGCTCATCGAGCCGCGTCAGTTTGTACCGCGGCTCGTCGAAGTCGTAGTGCGGTCGGCCGGCGTACAGGAGATCGGGCGTGAGCGCGTACGGGTGCCGCCAGTTGAGCACGTACGTGAAGTACGTGAAGAAACCGAGCCCTTTCTTTTCGCACGCTTCGGCGAGCTCGCCGACCAGATCACGGCCGGCCGCGTTTACGCTATTCCACGGTTCAACGCGGCTGTCCCACAGCGCGAACCCCTCGTGATGGATCGTCGTGAGATTCACGTAGCGCATCTCAGCCTCGCACGCGAGGTCGGTGATGTAGTCGGCGTCGAAGCCGCTGGGATCGAAGGTCGAGTAGAGTTTGTCGTACTCGTCGAGTGGTATGCGTTCGTGGAACTGTGCCCACTCTCCCCGGCCGAGCTGCGAGTAGAGCCCGTAGTGGAGAAAAAGTCCGTACTTCGCGTCGCGAAACCAGTCCAAGTTCGCCTGGTGCGGATCGGTCGCCCACGTCGCCGCGTGCGCGTTCAGATAACTCGGGCAGTTCATGTCGTTACCTCCAGTTTAAACTCCCTCGTCCTTCGTCGGTGAATCACGAGCGACGAAGCAGCAAACGAGACGGTACTCAACGTGCCGCAGGTTCAAGATATCAGAGATAGCTCTCGTGATCGATCTGTAACCGGCTTTTTCCGGAGTATGTTACGGATCGATGCGCTCGTTATGCCGCCATCCACTTGAGGATACCGTTCACGGTGATTATCTCTATGGAATGCTACACTATTCCGCGAAAGTCGCACGCGGGCCGCCACGCCGACCTCAGAACCCCGGCAGTCTGATCCGGTCACGGATCGACTCGGCCTCGCGCCGCGCCGCCTCCTCCGCTTCTCGCCGCAGCCGATCCGCTTCGGCTTGAGCCGCCGCTTCGGCTTCCTGCCGCGCGCGTTCGGCGGCGGCCGCTGCCGCCGCTTCGGCCTCTCGCTGCGCGGCATCGATCCGCTCGCGCGCTTCGGCCTCTATGCCGTCGCGAAGCGACGCAAGCACGTTCCGGCTGCGCTCCTGAATCCTGGCGATCGCCGTTTCGCGGTCGCGCGCGAGTTCGACGAGCTGCTCGGCCGACACGCGCACATCGACGACGCCGCCCAATGCGTTCGATACGCGTTCGAGCTCCGGATCGAGGTACGCGACGAGCGCGTCTTCGAGCTCGGACCGGAATCGAGCGATCGTTAGGTCAACCCGCTGCTGCAGCACGCCGATGAACGCCGCGTCGAGGTTCGTCGAGGCGCTCGTGAACCGGAACGACTGGTCAGTTTCTATCGAGTAGCCGAACTCCGCGGTGATGCGGTCCGCCTGTTTTACCACGTCACGAACGAACGCGCCGATACCACCGTCGGCCGGGGTTCCGGAGAAGCGCGAGTCGGCAATGGCGAGCCCGACCTCGCCTGTCGCGCGCTCGGGCGTCTGGACGAACGAAACCTCGGCGTCCGCCGACCCGGTAAACGTCTCGAGGCCGAGCGCGTCGAAACCACGATCGATGAAAAGCGGCATCGACGTCGCGGCGGCGTTCGCTGCGAGCGACGTGCCGGCGCCGGGTCTTAGATCGAACACGGCACCGAGCGACAACCCTCCGGCGACGCCGATCGAGTCGTACGCGATACTGGTTGGTGCCCCGCTTCGCGACTGGTCGCTCGAGAGTCCGGTGATCACGAGCTGCTGCTCGGTGTCGCCGGTCGACGACAGGAAGACCTCCCGCAACAGGAACCGCGGAGCGCGACCCACGCCGAAATCGAGAGTCCGACCGGTCCTGCTTATCCGCGCGGCGGGCTCGGCATCGGACTCGTTGCGTCGGAGCCGCTCGATGAGCGAGTAACCGAGTACGATACGATCGTACCACTCGCCGAGCACCTCGCGCAGATGTGGTTCGATGAGCCCTGCGACGAAGTCGCGCCCTTCGGCGCGAACGTCAGGGATCATCGCGGCGAGTCGCTCGTAATCGTCCTGAACGAGCGCCGGAATGCGGGAGGCCGCGCCAAGCAGCAGCACTGAATCGTTCGCGACATCGGCGTAGAGCCGTTCGGCTCTGGCGCGATAGCCGGAGACCTCGACGTACAGCTCGTTCGCGGTTTGATAGAGCTCGAGCGCGCGGTCCGGCGTTCGGACCGCCGCGAACTCGGTTGCGGCGAACTCGGATGCGCGCTCGAACGTATCGGCCGCATCGCCGGCGAGCCCGGTCACGTCGGCGGTGCGCGTCTCTACGAAGTCCGCCCCGGCGTCGATGATGCGCTCGACCTCATCGGGTGTCGTGATCAACGCGCGATGCTCGTCGATGAATGCGCGTGCGTCGAGTGTCGTCGGCAGGCCCAGGTCGGGCAGAGCAAACGGCGTCGGTTCGACTGCCGGCGTCGCGTCGTCGTCCTGTGGTGCGTCGCGTCGTTCGAGCGCGCCTGAAACCGTACGCGGGGTGCCGAACGCGAGCCCCGCGACGGTCATCTCTTCGATCTGAACGTAGCCCTGCATGAGCTGCCACGTATCGATCACCAGCGCTCCGGTGCCGAGTTCGAACAGATTGCTCATCGGCTCACGCGCGTCGGCAACAACGGCCGAATCGAACCTGATCTCTCCGCGAATGGGCCTGAACCGCAACCCTCCGATCTCCACGCGCGCCTGGAAGAGGTTTTCAAGGAACGACTGCGCTGCCCGTTCGACGATGCGGTCCTTGAAGACGACGTTGAACACGATCACCGCGCCGATGAGGACTGCAAAGACGATGATCTTTCCCCTGCGGATCGCGCCGTGATTCTTTCGCGCCGCCTTGACGAGCTTGTTCACGCGTTTGGTCTCGTCGGGGGAGAGTTCGCGCGATAGCACGATCCGGCCGTCCTCATCGGTCGTCGTTATATCCGATAGAAACGTGCGGTCGGACTCGAGGTAGATGCGCGATCCGAGTCTGTGACGGTAGGTTCGCTCCTTGACCGGCCTTCTGAAGAACTTCGGGGTCTCTGCGCGTGCCATGCCGCCTCCTACGCCGCCGCCGGCCAGACGCGGCGAACCTGTGCGATCGCGGCCGACAGCTTCTGCGCGATCGGTGTCGCCTTGATCGCCTTGACGATTTTGCTCTGCGCGATGCGCGCGTGGATATACCGGCGATAGAGCCGGACGAATAGCGTTGCGAGCGCGGCCACTGGAACGAACAGCACAACTCCGACGACCAGACCTCCCATAACGATCGTGTCGTTGAACCGGGTCCACGGCACGATCGTGGTCGACAGCAGTCTCGCGAAGACCGGTTCGAGCGGAGCTCGAGTCAAAATCCAGTAACCGATCCGGTCGAGCAGCCGATCTGCGATCGGAACGATCGGCAAAAACACGGCGAACGACACGATCGTGAGACCCAGGTTGATCTTGACGAGGAACGCCGTGAGCGCGAGCGCGAAGAACAAGAGGTTCCCACCCGGGACGAGAGCGAGCCACAACCCGAAGGCAATACCTGCGCCGATCTCGGACGCGCGGCCGTTCGAGTTGAGCAGCGCGATCAGTTTGGCGACGAGTCGGATAATCACGGAAACCTCCTGTCAGCCGGTCACTGTAAAGATGCCCGCAAGCCGGCCGCGCCGGCAACAGTATTAGAGTCGGGCGCCGTCACGACCGCCGATGCCATGGTCTTTGGGATCTTCCGCCGGTGCATGTTCCCGCCGCAGTTCCTCGAGCTCCAGTCTCATTCTCTGCAGTTCATCCGCGTTCGAACGACCTTGCGTCGCCTCTGACTGCAACACACGCCACTCAGGCAGCACGAGCGCCGTGATCGGTCCACCGTACCCGGCGCTTGTGTTGATATTGACTCGGTTCCCCGTGCGCTGAACTGAATCCACACGCGTATGGCCGTGTACCACGAGTCTCGGTGAGTACTCCGCGTACTCACCATCATACCGGCTCCACAGCAAATCGGCCTCCGTCTGCTCGGCAAGCGCTCGGTGCGGATCCAGGCCGGCGTGAACAAAGATGTAGTCCGGAGTCTCGAGCATGAACCGGAGCTGCGTCTGCATCCACTCGAAGTTGGTGTCCGATACATCGGGAAGACGCGTAAGGTGCGCGGGGACGGTCTTGCCGGACTCGCCGGTACGAACGCGGATCAGACTGATCTCATGGTTGCCAATGAGATGGACTGCCGGCAGCGATCGAACTCGGGTCAGAACGGCATCTGAGTCTGGACCGCCGTCAATGTAGTCCCCAAGAAACACGAGCGCGTGATCCCGATATTCGGCGCACAACTCGATAACCTGGTTGAGTTGATGAAGACAACCATGGATGTCTCCGATTGCGATGTATCCGTTCGGGCGCTTCTGCACGAAGGCGATTATATCGCATGCGTCACGCATTGGCACAACAAAACGGAAGTCATGAGCTGCGCCTTGCCCGGCGAACCGCCCGCCGTTTCCTAACAGAACTGAACACCGTTTCGGCATCGATGAACCCGGAACGACTCTATCGTGTCGAGGTGGTCCGTGTTCTTCCCCCATTTCAGTGGACACGGAGTTAAGCAGTCGTATATGAAGAAAATGGAAGGGTGAAGAATGGGAGAGAAAAGGAAAACGTACTCGAAAGAGCTTAAGGAACAAGCGGTTGAGTTGCTGAATACCAGCGGGAAGCCCGGCAACCCGATCGAGGCTGAGCTGGGGATCGGCAACGGAGTGGCATACCGGTGGCGGCGGCAAATGCAGGAGGCAGCCTGCCGGTTCTATTACCGTATAACGAGAACGTGGTCTTCATGCCTTGAGCGCCGACAGCCGTCCGCACTTCACAACAGCGGTCGAAACTGATTGTGCTCGCCCCGCCTTCTTTCGATCCGGGATCGAGCATCTTCGAGCGAAAGAAACCAGTCCATCGAGAGGCGTTCGCGTCCCCGGATCGATTGCCAAATACACGCAAAGGCCGGGCGAACCTCACCCCTACCAGTCGACCACCGACCCGTCGTCCGGGTCGTACGACTCGCGATTTCGCCAGTCGTGATCGACCTTGTCGGCCATCGCGTCCTCGTCGAGCTCGACGCCCAGACCCGGACCGCGAGGTACGGCGACAAATCCGTCCTCGACGACGAACGGCTCTTTCAGGTACCCATCGCCAAGCGAGACCTGCTCCTGGCAGAGGAAGTTGGGGATCGACGCAGCGATCTGCAGACCTGAAGCGAGTGAGATCGGACCCATCGGGTTGTGAGGGGCGATCGCGGCGTACCACGCCTCGGCCATCGCAGCGATGTTGCGCACCTCGCTGATTCCTCCCGCGTGGCAGATATCGGGTTGAAGAATGCTCACCGCGCGCTTCTCGAGCAGTTCGCGAAATCCCCACTTCGTGAAGATGCGCTCACCGGCGGCGATCGGCAGATGAGTCTTCGCGGCGATGTCGGCGAGAAGGTCGACGTTCTGGCACTGGACCGGCTCTTCTATGAAGAACGGCTGGTACGGCTCGAGTGCCTTGACCAGGAGCATCGCCGTCTGAGGCGGGACCGCTCCGTGGAAGTCGATCGCGATATCGACCTCATCCCCAACCGCCTCCCTCATCTGCGCGAAGTTATCCTCGACCTTGCGGACGGCAGCGCGGGTGTCGATGATCCTGAAGGGGCGCTCCTTGTACGGTCCGGTCTTCAGCGCCGTAAATCCCTGCGCTACCGCCGCGCGTGCGCCCTCCGCGTCGCGGACATGCGCGTAGACGCGGACACGATTTCGGGTAGGCCCGCCGAGCAACTCGTAGACCGGAACGCCAAGCGCCTTTCCCTTGATATCCCAGAGCGCCTGATCAATACCGCTCAGCGCGCTCGTTAGAATGGGCCCGCCGCGATAGAACGCGTGTCGGTAGATCGCCTGCCAGTGATGCATGACCTGTCGCGCGTCCTTGCCAATGAGGTATGGAGCAAGCTCTTCGATAGCCGTCGCGATCGTGCGCGCACGTCCCTCCAGAAGCGGCTCGCCCAAGCCCGTGATCCCCGCGTCGGTATGAACCTTCAAAAAGATCCATCGCGGCTTCACGAGAATCGTCTCGAGCCGAGTGATCCGTATCTTCTCCCCCGGCCCCTCGACCGCCGCCGCCTCCGAGTCGTCGCTGATCATCGATGAGTAGTTCCTGCTCTGCTCGCGTTCCATTGTGCCCTCCAAGGGTGTCATGATGCGCTCGGTCGGTGGGAAAATGCAATACCCTTCGAGCTCGAGCGGCGGGCCCCCGCGGGGAGTCGAGATCCCTGAAGACGTCCCTTGGCACCCACCTCCTCCCCGCGCGATAATGCACCCGGAGGATCTCAGTGACAAACCGACCATACGGCTCAACCGGTGAGACAACGACCGCGATCGGACTCGGCGGAGCCTTCCTTACGGCGAACTCGTTCGAGGACGGTGTGGCGACCGTACGCCGCGCGCTCGACCTGGGCGTACGCTACTTCGACACATCTCCCATGTACTGCCGCGGCGCTTCGCAGGCCGTCGTGGGGCAGGCGCTCGACGGGACGAGCGAGCCGCATCTACTCGCGACCAAGCTCGGCTACTTCGCCCGCCCGGAACGTTTCCACTCGCACGACGCACTCGTCACGCAGTTCGAAGAGAACCTGAGATTGCTGCGCAGCGATCACGTGGACACGCTGCAACTCCACGAGGCCGACTTCCACCACTGGTGGTCACCCGACCCCTCGCGCACCGGTCGGATCCGGGCGGACATTGACTACTCGTTCGATAAGGCCCCCGCTCTCGCCGCGCTTCGCGAGCTGAAGCGGGAAGGCCGATGCCGGTTCATCGGCATCAGCGGCAACACCGCGGAGAACATGAAGCGTATCGTCGAACGCGTGGAGGTGGACACGTTCCTTCTCGCGTTCAACTACGATCTCATCCGCCGCGGCGCGCGCGAGGTCCTGCCCGTCGCCCAGGCCAGGGGCTGCGTCCGCCTCGTAGGCGCTATCTTCCAGCGCGGTCTCGCCCGCCCGCAGCCCGAGTTGCTGAGCGATCCGCCGGAGTGGATGACCCCGGACCTGATCGAACGCTACCGGCGCGTCTACGCGCTCCAGGCGCAGAGCGGCATGAGTCTCGCCGAGATGGGCGTCCGCTACATCGCAGCGCAGCCGGGGATCGACACGATCATCATCGGAGCGAAGACACCGCAGGAGATCGAGGAATGCGTCCGTGCAGAGGAGAAGGGTCCGCTGCCGGGAGATCTGCTCGCGGAGATCGAGGTGATCAAAGAGTAGCAGGGAGCGCTTCGCGCCGCAGCCGGGGACAGTCAGGTTGAAGCCGCTGTTGGGCGGACATGAAACGCATATCCAAGACAATTTTTGAACCCCTATCTTTGTGGTTTACTATTTCTTTGTCGACGGCGGAGATCTCGACATCCGTCGGAGCGTTGTAGACGTGAGCGACTCCCGTCTCCTCGAGCTGACGACAGAGCTGAAACTGGATATGTCTCGAGACCGGCAGGGCAATCGCTTGACCGAACGGCGTGAGCACGGCGTAATGGGAGCATGACAAACATACAGCGACGAATCATCGTTACGGGAGCCGGGCGGGGAATTGGGCGTACGATCGCGACCGAGCTCGCGGCGGCCGGTCATCTGGTTGTCCTTGCGGCACGCAGTCGCGGACAGATCGACACGGTCGCGGCCCAGATCGCGTCGGGAGGCGGCAAGGCGATTGCGGTGTCGACCGATGTGACCGACATCGCCTCCGTCGAAGCGCTCGTCGATCACGCGGTCGATGAGTACGGCGGCGTGGACGCGCTCGTGAACAACGCGGGCAGCTTCAATACCATCGGCCCAACATGGGAAACCGATCCGGAGAGCTTCTGGAACGATATAACGATCAACCTGCGCGGGCCCTACCTGATGTGCCGCGCGGTGGTCCCGCGCATGATCGAACAGGGCGGTGGAACGGTCATCAACATGATCGGCGGTGGCGCCGCCTCGCCAATCCCCTACGGCAACGCCTACGGCACGTCGAAGGCCGGGCTCACTCGCTTTACCGAGACCCTGGCGCACGAGCTGCGCGAGCACCGGATCGCCGTGTACGCGACCAACCCGGGGCTGGTCCGCACCGAGATGACCGAGCTGCAGTTGAAGACCGATGCCGGGAAGAAGTGGATGACCCGTATCGCAGAGCTCTTCGAGGAGGGCGCCGACCGCCCACCGACCGACGCGGCGCGTCTGATCCGGACGCTGATCGAGGGCGACTTTTTCGTGTTGACGGGCCGACGTTTTGGCCCGGACGACGCTCCGGAGAAGATCATCCGCGACGCCGACCGGATCGTCGCCGAGGAGCTGCGGACCCTCCGGTTCCGGGAATAGACGCCCCTGCACTCGACTGGCGCAGATTCTTATCCCGCGCTGAGGGTCGACAGGCCTCCGTCCACGCGGACGTTCTTTGGTGCGAGCTCGGCGGCGAGCGATCGGTGGCGTAGGACTCGGCAGTATTCGACGAATGGGTCCAGGCATGATGGCGGATGCCCGAGCCGTCTGTGTTCCCAGAAGGTTGCAGTATCGTGAAATGGTTCGAACACTCATACGTCGTTGGGTCCGCATAACGTTGCGGATCACGCGCGGCTGTAGGACGTCGCGTGCATCCGTCTTGCTATCAGTGATCAGTTTCTTCAGTGAGGTGATTACGGATCGAGACGATCTCCTTCGCAGTTAGGGCCTCCTGAACAATAGCTAAGAGCTACAGGATAATTATTCAAGTTTTATAATCCCCCAACCGGCCGCAGGGAAACGGGCGTTTTCAGCTGAAAACCCGTGCAGACGAGGGCCGCAGCCAGAGGGAAAAGGTGTACCGCAAGCAGTACAGTGAGCAGCAGCAGTTTGAAGATTTTCATCTGTCCTTCGGTGGTCGGCTGATGAGTCACAACCGTTGGGTGCGCCTGGCAAAGATGATTCCGTGGGATCAGATCGAGGCGATCATCGACAGCTGCCACGCGCCGGAAGTGGGACGAACAGAGAAACTGCGTACGTATCGGCGGAAAGCGCGTCGGCAGTATCTGGCGGTAGCGAAGAAGAAAAAACCACGCACGAATGCGATCAGACGGGCGCTACGGCAGCTTTCTTTGACGCTTTTCAGAATGCTGACATGGCTGTTCGGATATCGGCCCCGAGGACAGGAAATAATCCAGATGAAATGCTGATCCTTCAATCGGGTCGTTGTTCAGGAGGCCTTAACTAGTAGGAAAACCTATTTCGGAGCGCAACCGCAAAACCGTCGTCCAGTGCGA
>REEC01000118.1 GCA_007695285.1 Spirochaetaceae bacterium
TCCGGCAGCTGGTGGACGAGGCGGAGAAAGATCCTCACAACGGGAAACTGAAAGAACAGTTTGACCGGTATCTGATCATCCGCAAGTCGGAGAAACAGGAAAGCGGCTACACCATCAACGTCCGGGAGGATGTCCTGGCGGAGGAGCTTGCTCACGCCGGATGGCTGGTACTGGTGAGTAACCACATCACCGACGCCGCCGAGGCGATCCGGATCTATCGCGACAAGGATGTGGTGGAAAAGGGATTCCACCGGATCAAGCACAGCCTTGGTCTTGATCGCTTGAGGGTGCATTCACAGCAGGCGATGGAGAGCAAGGTATTTATCGGATTCATTGCGCTGATCCTCAGCTCACATATTCATCGGGTGATGCTGGAGCAGAAGCTCTACAAGACCATGACGATGAAGGAATTAATCCGGACGATGGAAAAGCTACGCACCCAGGTGATCGACAGCCGCAGGATCCTGTTTCCGATGACCAAGCGGCAGCGGGAAATCTACCAAGCCTTCGGCGTCGCGCCCCCAGTGTAGGTATAATTTCGCCGGGAAATTAGGTTGAATCTATATCGTAACCGGGTGTATCGGGCCTGTGGAGAGCGTCTTCTCGAACACAACCGAACAGTTCCTCAAACTCCGGCGGGTAGACCGGATCGATTTTGGCTTTCAACTGCTGGGAAACCCATTTTGAGATCGACATATGCTGTCTCTTCGCGGCCATTTCGATCTTTTTCAACGTGTCTTCATCGACATATAAAGATATTTGTGGCATCGGAGAACCCCTCTGCACAAGAGTATATTATACTTGTTCTACGTCAACTCCATCCGGTTCGGCTTTCGCGCGCGGCCGCTCGTCCCACCGAAAACAGATCCGCCGTTGTTCGTTTATTCGGATGCTGTATGAACCATCCCGGTAGCCCCTATTTTTTCCAGGCGGTTATTCGGTGGAACCCGCAATTCTCCAACCTCGGTGGCGATTGCGGTACCGTCGGGGTTTGCCGTGTCAGCCCTTGCTTGCGTGTAAATACTCAAGAACGGTCGCCATTACGCTGTTTATGGATGAATACCGCCCGCGGGTAGCAGACAGAATCTCTGACTCAGATTGTACGTACTCACCACTAATGAGTTCATCTCGGCAGTTCTCGACGATTGCGCGGGCCGACACTGGTGTTGTTTCCAGGTGGAACTGCAGCCCGATAACGTTGCTGCCGATTTGAAAAGCCTGGTTCTCACAACCATTGCTTTTTGCGATTTGGACCGAACCATCCGGCAGATCGAATGTCTCTCCATGCCAGTGAAACACTTCTATTTCTTCGGGAAACTGGAAAACGGAGTTTCCTTTTGAAGGTACAGCCTCAACGGGAAACCACCCGATCTCTTTTACCGGATTCGGAAAAACCTCACCACCCATGGAACTCGCGATGAGTTGCGCGCCGAGGCAAATACCGAGAACCGGTTTTCCCGCCTCAATCGCCGTTCTTATAAATTTCTTTTCCGGCACTAGCCATGGATACTCGAGTTCATCGTTCACGCTCATCGGACCACCCATGACTACGAGCAGATCGATATCTTCGATCTCCGGTAGTTCCTCAGAAACGAAGAACCGAGTTCTTGATAACTCGTAGCCGGCTTGTTGAAACCAGGCTTCGATGCTGCCCAATCCCTCAAACGGTACGTGCTGTAAGTAATGCGCTCGCATCTGGTTTCCTTAATTTCCGCAGACAATCATCCCGCTGATCCGATCGGTCAGACATCGCATCACGCTCGCAAATCGCGTTTTTACAAGCAAAATCATCATAATACGATCTGCTGGAGACCACAACTGAGTACAACGTTCGCGCAATCCCGAAATTCCTTAAGGGATATTAAATTTCCGTTATACAAATTCTTACGATTTGTTACACAAATTTTTTGTATTTGTTACCCAAATTCTTACGATTTGTTTAACAAATTGCGACGATCTCTTACCGTAATCGCGAGCAATCGCGCGGGGACCGGGCGGGCCGGCCAACCACCTTGTCACGGTGGCGGCTCGTGCAGATAATCATGGTCGAGGTTAATGCGACCATGAAGGTTCAATACTACACCGCCTCGACGTTGGACGGCTTCATCGCGACCGAGGACGACTCGCTCGAGTGGCTGTTCCCACTCGGCAATCTCGAGGACTCAAGTTATCCTGATTTCATAGCGGAGGTCGGCGCAATCGCGATGGGCTCCTCGACGTACGACTGGATTCTGCGAAACTCGTACACGGTCGCCGCCGAAACAGGGTCTCCATGGCCTTACACACCACCGACCTGGGTTTTTTCGAGTCGCGACCTTCCCGCCTTCGACGGAGCGGACATCAGATTTGCCCGGGGCGATGTGACGGGTTTTATCGACGACATGCACGCCGCCGCACGGAGCAAGAATATCTGGATCGTCGGAGGCGGCAATCTGGCTGGGCAGTTTTACGACGCGGGCCTGCTCGATGAGTTGATCGTCCAGGTCGGCTCCGCCACTCTCGGTACAGGCAAACCGCTCTTCCCACGGCGCGTATTGAGCCCCACCTTACGTCTCGAATCGGTTCACCAAATGGGCCCCGGGATGGTCGAGCTTCGCTACACCGTCACGAATCCCGCCGATCGGGACAGCTGATGACCGACCGCAACTGGCGCACCGTCAGCAGACTCCGCGACATGGCCGAGCAGTGAGTCACGGGTAGAAACCGAGGTGCACCTGCACCGCCCGCAGACACGCGCGGCGAGTTTCTTCATCGGTGAGCTGCTTCACCAGCTTCTTGATCCTGGCCTGGGAAATCGTGCGAATCTGATGCGCCAGGATGATCGAAGGCCGCTCGAGTCCGGACTGTTCCGCCGGAAGCAGCACTTCATTCAGGTAGACCTGTCGGCCCGGGCGAAGAGTCGTAATCGGCAGCACGGTCACCACATCCATCGCTTCGTTGAACGCATCGTCACTCAAGATAAGCGCCGGACGGTTTCCGGCCTGTTCGCGTCCCACGACCGGATCAAGGTAAACGAACACGATGTTCCATCGCGAAGCGATCATCGATCGTCCATTCCATCGTGCGAACTCGACTCATAGGCGGCCTGCACTTCCCTCACGTCCTCGCGGAACTGCGGATCGGCACACGCGTCGCGGATATTCGCTCGAATTGTGGACCTCCGCAGTTCGGCGAGGTGATGCTCCAGGGCGGCCTGCACAAACTCACTCATGGTTCGCGCTTCCCCCGCATCGACGGCTTGCCGCACCTCCTGCAGGACTTCGGCATCAAGCTGGTAAGTCACCTTCTGTTTCATTGGTATAATTTACCATACATTCGCCCGGTAATCCAGACATACGATCGGGAGGCCCAAAACCATGTCTGGGATAGCAGATAGCCTCCGCCTCGAGTCGTTTGCACGCGTATCGCACAAGCCCGTCGCTCTCCAGACCGACCCCGTCGATCATCGTGTACCCGACAAACACGGCGCCGCTCTCCGTCTGTTTCCCGACGTACCGGAAGTCCGGAATGCTGAGCGACACGTACTCGCGCGGGCGCGGAAGTACCACGATCTCGCGTTCACGCGCCGGTATCCGGTTCGGTCGCGCGGTCTATAAACGAGATGATCCGTTCGGTGACCGAACTCATTCCCGGGTACGGGAAGACGTGTCCGACGCCGTCGAGAAAAATCCGCTCCGCCGTTGGAATGGAGTCGGCGAGCTTCTTTCCGTGATCGAAGGGAAGCATTCTGTCGTCTGTCCCGTGAATCACGAGCGTCGGAACTGAAAGCGATCCGAGAAGTGCGTGCCTGCCACGCGTCGCGGCGACCGCTGCCTGGTGGCGCAAGACCGCGTTCATATTAACACCGCGGCGCTCGCGCAGATCGTACAGTACCACCTCGGCCATCTCGCGCATGTCGAGCTCATCCGGCCCAACCACACTGCTCATCTTGGCGATAATTTCCTTGACGCGATTCCTCTCGCCGCCGAGCAGACGGTACTTGAGCAGAGGAAGCCCCTTGAAAGCCGAGCCCAGTAGATACCGCGTCGATAACCCCGGCAGGTCCGGGTCCGTGGCATCGCCGGAGGTGGACATCAGCGTCAGCGACGCGACACGATCCGGGCACGCTACCGCGATCTCCTGCGCAACCATGCCTCCGAGCGACAGACCAACCACGTGAGCCTTCCCGACTTCCAATGCGTCGAGGACCGCGACGCCGTCGGCGGCCATCTCGATCAGCGAGTACGGGTTCTTCCGGTCCCACTCGACGATCCGATCGGACATTCCGGCATCCCGGTGGTCGTAGCGGATAACGGAGTACTCCGCGTCCAGAAACGCCCGGATATAACTCGGCGGCCAGTAAAGCGCGTTGCCGCCCATCGATAAACAAAGCAGAACGGTACCCTTCGGCGTCGCCTCCGGATCGATGCTCTCGTACCAGATCCGCACGCCGTTCGAGTCGGCCATACCGGTCGTACCGGCGACAACGTGCGACAAATCCGCCCGCGACACCTCGTCGACCATCCTGTCCGTGTCGGCCGGCAAGGTCGGCCCGCCGAACGCGATGAACAATACGAGCGCGGCCAATGCGGCGAGAACTACGACACCGAACACCATCACTGCCCTCCAGGCGGCCCACCCTACGACTCACGGTCGGTCGGTTTGCAGAGCCTACGATACCCACTCAAAGTTGGGCTTCTTCTTTTTCTCCACGCACTCTTGCAAGTAGAGGTTGATCAGGTTCTGGTAAGGGATTCCTGTTTCCTCTGAGAGCGTCTTGAAGTAGCCGATCACGTCGACACCAATTCGGATTGTGATCTGCTTCTTCAGACGCTTGGCGTACGGGTTTCCCCGGCTTCTCATATTCTCCAGGTCGTATTCATTCTTCATTGTCTACTCTCCAGGAAGACGCGACTTTCCTTGGCAGTAGGCTTTCGCGCAGAAATGATCCGAATAACACCATCCGTCTCTCTAAACGTGTGAACGACGAGAAGGAGCCTCAGATGCGAACTAAGTCTAACCATGATGTACCGCTCCTCATCGTCAGAGTGGACTTCATCGTAGAACTGCACGGCATTTTCATCGAGAAAGACTGACTGGGCTTCTTCGAATGAAACCCCGTGGGTCTGCTGGTTATCACGATTCTTCGTTTCATCCCACTCGAATGAGACTGGATACATATAGTATAATTATACTGTAGTTTGGGTTGCTCGTCCACGCACCTTTGGCGAACCCAGCAGTTCGCATTTTGCCTTGAAAATGCGAACTGCCTATGGCGTCAGTTCAGATTGCAGCCGATTTCTGCAGCAGGATCGCGAAGCGATCCCACGTGGAAATCGGCGTTGGGGTCCGGCACACCCCTTCTAAAATTAGAATTGCTCTGGCGAACCGCCACAAAACTTGGTGAATCACGCTGGAAACTGAAGAAATCCACGTTTTGAGCTGTATTCACCAAGCTCCGTGGCAGTTTCAGCTTCGCGCCATCGCGCCGGCCTTCTCCGCGTACTCCTGAAAAAGAGACAGGTAGAGCCGGTAATCGTCATACGACACGCCCGGCGGCGTCTGATGATCGCAGCTGACGAGCAAACCGCCCTTCGCCGCGGTCGGCAACAGCCGCTCGAATTCCGCCCGCATTGCGCTCTCTCCTTTGTTCATCGCCATCTTGTCGAAATGGCCGATGAACGTCATCGTCGAGTGTTCGCGCCGCAACGACGCGATATCGACACCGGCTTGCCGTTCGAGCGGAAGAATGCCCTCCACCCCCGCCTCTGCGAACCAGTGCGACGCGAGCGTCATGTCGCCGTCCGAATCGACGATCGGCATCACGCCGTGTCTTTGCAGAGCCGGGATCACCCGGTCGTAGTACGGCCGCATGAACTCGTCGAAAAGTGCGCGGGAGAGCATCGGCCCGTTGTTGTAGCTCATGTCTTCGGCGAACGTCATGAAGTCCGGCGTGCAGATCGCGCACACCTGCTCGATCACGAGCAGAATCCAGTCGGCGAGATCGGAGTTGATGCGATGCATCAACTCGCGCTGATCGTAGAACGCGTAGAGATGTCTCTCGATCCCGAGAAGGCGTCGTGCAAACCAGAAGAACCCATCGACCGTGAACCAGAGCACGACGTCGCCCCGCTTCTGCTCCGCCGCCCACTCTCGCCATCGTTCTTCATCCACGGGTTTCGGGGGATACAGGTGCTTCAGCACGGCGTCATAATCCGCGTCGGACTCGATAATACCCGCACCGTGCGACGCCGGTCGCGGACAGTCTTGGCCACACACGGCGAACCAGTCTTGCTTGTACAGATCGAGGCCGAAATGTCGACAGATCGAGTATCGGTCCGTCTCGTCCACGGGCAGCCCCTCATTGTGCCACCGTTCGATCGTCTTGTCCCACCAACCGGCCCATTCAAGCAGCGGAAGCCGGTCAAACGGTCTGAAACTCATGATCGCGTGAAAACGTTCTCTGGTGTTCATCTCGCTCCTCCTATACAACGATCGGACTAGCGCGTGAGGCAGCGTGAATCACCGGCGTCGACGATTCCCGCGGTCACAACGGTAGAGGGCAGTCGGCCGCCATTAATTTGGAGAACTCTCCGGCCGGGACCGGTTTGCTAAAGAAAAAGCCTTGCATCTCGCGGCCGCCGATCCGCTTCAGGATCGCGTACTGCGCGGCGGTCTCGACCCCCTCGATCAAGATTTCCTTGCCACGCGAGCGGACGCTGCTGAGAATCGTTGCGACGTACACGATGTCCTCGGGCGACTGCTCGATCTCCTTCACGAACGTCCGGTCGAGCTTCAGAACGCGCGCCGGTAACCGCTTGAGGTAGCTGAGCGACGAGTAGCCGGTTCCAAAATCGTCGATCCACAGATCGACCGCAAGCGCGGATAACCGAGTCATCTGCGCGATCGCCGCTTCGGGATCGGCCATGCAGCTGCTCTCGGTGATCTCCAACTTCAGCCGCCATGGTTCGGTGATTCCGGCGCTACGAAGCGCGCTGCCGACGATGTCCGGAAGATCGGGTTGCCCAAAATCACGGGCGCTCAAGTTGATCGAGACAAAAAAATCGTGATTGTCGGACCACGCGGAGAGCTGCTTCGTGGCCGTGAAGAGCACCCATCGGCCGAGCTGTTTGACGAGCCCTGATTCCTCGGCGAATGCGATGAATTGGCCTGGTTGGAGAAATCCCATTTCGGGGTGGTTCCAGCGGACAAGCGCCTCCGCGCCGACAATCCGCCCATCGTTCCCGACGATAGGCTGGTAATGCAGCTCGAACTGCCCCTCTTCGAACGCCACGCGCAGATCCGATATGAGTTTTATGCGGAGCACGGCATCTTCATGCAGCTTGCGGTTGTACATATGAAACGGGGAGTTCTGCCGTTGCGCCTCGATACACGCCGACACCGCGTGTTGAGTGAGGTCGGCGGCGTCGGCGCCGTCGTCCGGAAAGATCGAGACTCCGATGTTTGCCGTGACCGAAAGGTACTGTGCCTTAAAATGGTACGGTACGTTGATCGCCTCACTTATGGATCGCGCGGTCACCGCAACGTCGCTTTTTCGTTTCACCTCTGAAAGCAATACGGCGAGTTGATCACCCTCGAACCTGAAAACGTGATCGGCCGGCTTCAAGCACCGCTTCACCCGAATCGCGGTATCTTCGAGCAACAGATCCCCGTAGCGATGCCCATAGAGGCGGATCACCTCGTCGATACCGCGCAGCTGTATGAACAGCAAGGCCATTTCGGCTTTGCGCGGCACCAGTTCCGCGCCGGCGGTTTCTCGCTCCAGCATGGTCTCCAGCGACCTGCGGTTCAACAATCCGGTGGTGGGATCATAGAACTCGTAGCTATTCAGTTTGGATTCGATCCGGGAGAACCGCGTCATATCCCAGGTTCTGACAAGCACGTGCGTCGCATTCGCGTCGTCGGAAGGATACGGCGACATCGTAACTTGCATCGTTCGCTCGAACGGTCCAAAAAGGAAGGTTGCAATATAATCAATCGATTCTCCGGTGAAGCACCGGTCGATGTTATGTTTAATGTTTCTCTGGAAGTTCTCGTCGCCCCAGACCTCGGCAACAGTTCGACCGAGGATATCTTCACGGTTCATCTCCATCGCCTCGCAATAACTGCGATTCACTAGCTCATACCGGTAGTCGCGTGATATGAGCGTGATGTAGTCGGGCGAGTGGTCGAGTATGAAAGCCAGTCTTAAGCTTGTTTCGTTGTCGTTGCCGGACGCGCCGTGACTTCGTACCAACGCTTTCACCTTTACACTATTCGAAATACTCGGATACAGAATTATGGTACATTGGAGACAATTTTTCCACACCGGTAGTCGAGGCGCCACGACGAAGCAGGCTTTAAACGTTATATGGCACCATCCGATCCTGCTACGCCGCGCTCTGTTCGCGGTGATTTCACGCGCGTTGTAGCGGGTTCGGCCGCTTGAAACCGCCGGCGACGACCGGTACAGTTATCGTGCCGGAACCGAGAACGGAGGTGGGAACATGACACGGGAAGAATTCACAGCGACACTCGAGCAGGCCGAACCACCGGCCTCGCTGTCCGACGCGCTTCGGGCGCTGTGGCTCGACAAAAAATCGGACTGGAAGCGCTCGCACGGCGTCGTTCAAGACATGCCCGGGAAGACCGGCAGTCGCATTCACGCGTACCTGCACCGCAAGGAAGGCGACCTCGGCAACGCCCAGTACTGGTACTCGAAGGCCGGCGCAACGATGCCGTCGGGCACGCTTGACGAGGAATGGGAATTTCTTGTCGACGAAGTGGTCGCCGGGCGCCTGTAGCAACTACCGTCGGCGCCGAGCGTCCGGTTCTCAACGCGTCAGCAGGATGATACTGATGTAACCGAGGCCGAATGAGCTCGCGGCGACCGCCGCGGAGATCCTGTGTTCGGTCGAGCCCGGCTCGAGCACAAACGCGTTCAGGAACAGGCCGGTAAACCCGATCGTGTTGAACAATGCGTGTGGCCAGACAAACCGCAACATACCGCGGTACGCGATGAACCCCATCGACGCGGTTATCGTCGCGGCGCCGAGCGTCGAGTAGCCGAGGATCGGATGCACGTCCCACTCGAGCGCACCCGCGGTCACGGTCGCGGCGAGCAGCACCATCGTCGTATATCCGCCGATCCTGTGCAGATTGTTGTTGACGATCACGTCGGAAATCCGGATCGCCGGCGCGTCGGCGCTCTGCGCGTGAACGCGTCCTGCGCCCACGGCCATAATCATCACAGCAAGAGTGACCGGAAATACTCTTTTCATTTCGTACCCCCATACGAGTAAACAAAAGAATCCGCGCATGGTGCGAAGGCGGGGAAGTTACCGGTTACCGCCGTTTTCTTCCGCTCGCTGCCAACACGGTTTTTCGGATCCGGATCGAGTTCGGCGTTACTTCGAGCAGTTCGTCCTCGCGGATGAAGTTGATCGCGCTTTCGAGAGTCATGAGCCGTGGCGGCGTGAGAATCACGTTCTCATCGCGCGCGGCGGCGCGCATGTTTGTGAGTTTTTTTGTCTTGCACGGGTTCACGTCGAGGTCGTTCTCGCGGTTGTGCTCGCCGACGACCATGCCCTCGTACACCGGGACGCCCGGCGGCAGGAAGAGCTGGCCGCGCGGCTCGAGGTTGTACAACGCGTACGGCACCGTGACGCCGGTCCGGTCCGAGACGAGCGAGCCCGTGAACCGGCTCGGGAAGTCACCACGGTGCGGTTCGTACCCGTCGAGGTACGCGTGCATGATGCCGGTCCCGCGCGTATCGGTGAGAAGCTCGTCGCGGTACCCGATCAAAGAGCGCGACGGAACCGAGAACTCGAGCCGGGTACGGTTGCCCGCGTGACTTTCGAGTGCAACGAGACGACCACGGCGCATCGTGAGTTTCTGCGTAACGATTCCCGAGAACTCGTCGCCGCAATCGATCATGAGCCGTTCGATCGGCTCAAGTATCTTCCCGTTTTCCTTCCGGAAGATCACCTCCGGCCGGCCGACGCACATCTCGTACCCTTCGCGCCGCATCGTCTCGATCAGGATCGCCATTTGAAATTCGCCTCGCCCTTTCACGACGACACCTTCGCGCTCCGGGGCGTCGTCGATCACGAGCGACACGTTACGAAGCGTCTCTTTCATGAGCCGCTCGCGCAGTTTTGTGCCCTGGACGTACCGTCCTTCGCGTCCCGCGAACGGCGAGCTGTTCCGCGCGAACAGCATAGAGACCGTCGGCTCGTCGACGACAATCCGTTTCATCGGTTTTGGGTTGTCGCGCGTGCAGATCGTATCGCCGATATGAACCTCGTCGATCCCGGACAACACCGCGATGTCGCCCGGCTCGACGGCCGGCGCCTCGACGATAGAAACCCCTTCGTACACCTGAAGACGCGAAACCTTGAGCGGCTGTTGCGTATCGGCCGCGTCGATGCGCACGAGCATGTCGTTCGCCTTGATCGCGCGATTGGAGACACGACCGATCGCGAGCCGTCCGAGGTAGTCCGAGTATCCCAGGTCCGAAACAAGCATCTGGAACGGCAGATCGTCCTTCACGATCGGCGCAGGAATCTCATCGACGATCATGTCGAGCAGGACCGATAAGTCGCGCCCTTCTTCTTCGACCGTGCGCTGCGCAATCCCGTCGCGCGCGATCGCGTAGACGTGAGGGAACTCCATCTGCGCGTCGGTCGCGTCGAGGTCGATAAAGAGGCTCGAGACCTCGTCGAGCACGACGTGCGGGCGCGCGTCTTTCCTGTCGATCTTGTTGATCACGACGATCACGCGGAGCCCGAGCTGCAACGTTTTTCGCAACACAAAACGCGTCTGCGGAAGCGGACCTTCAGCGGCGTCGACGATCAAAAGCGCGCCGTCGACCATCGAGAGAGCGCGCTCGACCTCGCCTCCAAAGTCGGCGTGCCCCGGCGTATCGATTATATTTACCTTGACGCCGTTCCACGCGACCGCGCAGTTTTTTGCCGCGATCGTGATACCGCGCTCGCGTTCGAGATCGAGACGGTCCATCACGCGTTCCTCGAGCACCGCGCCTTCGCGGAAAAGCCCGCTTCGACGGAACATCGCGTCGACAAGTGTGGTCTTCCCGTGATCGACGTGCGCGATGATCGCAATATTTCGAATACCGTTATTTCGGTTCTCTTGACTCATTTTTCTCCTCGGTCGGCGCAGGACACGTCCCGAGTGTGTGTAGCACGGTCACCGAGCTGTGTCTATACGCGGTGTTGTCGCGCGATCCCCCTCCGCGGGTTACCGCGCCGGTTCAAGTAGACGAATCTGAGTCGCATTCTCGTTCTCGCGCGCGATATCGATCGGTGTTCTCCCTCGTGCGTTTCGAATACTGAGATCCCCGCGGAGTGAAACCAGATACTCGATCGCCTCGGTCGGCGCGTTGCTCAAGAGCGCACGATGCAACGGTGTGTTGCCCCGGTTATCCTGTTCATTGACATTGAACCGATCGACGAGAGCCTCGAGGCGACCACCGCCGTGCAGGAACGCTATGTCGAGAGCGGTTTGACCCTGCGCGTTCTCTGAGAAGATATCGACGCCAAGGGACCGTCCGACACGGATGAGGTCACCGTGGCTTTCGGAAACCGCGACGTGAAGCGGAGTATTTCCGTCAAAGTCACGCGCACTCACCGGCGCGCCGGCCTCGATCAAGGCCACGGCAGTACTCGCGTGCCCCGCTTGGACGACGTCAAAAAGCGGCGTCCGTCCCCGTGAGTCGCGCGTGTCCGGTGACGCACCGTGCGCGAGCAGGACACGGACGACGTCACCGTCGTCGCGGCGCGCCGCTTCGTGCAGCGGCGTACGTCCTTCGTTGTTCCTCGATTCGAGCTCCGCTTCGCGTGTGAGGAGCAGTTCGATCGCTCTCTCGGCGTCACGCGGCCCGATCACGTGAAGCGGCGAGTTACCTTGCGCATCGCGGGTCGCCACTTGTGCACCCGCGACGGTCAAGAGCCTAAGCGCCTCGACTTCGCCGAGTCTCGCGGCCTGATGCAGCGCCGTGTTACCGGCACGGTCACGCGCGTGCACATCGGCGCCGAGATCGAGCAGCTGTTGGACCGAATCGGTGCGTCCGTCGGTGACCGCCGAGGCGAGCAATGTGTTGTCCGCGGTATCGCGAATCGAAAGCACGTCCGCGGTAAAAAAACGACCGCGCCACTCTCGATCGTGGTCGAACGCGAATGATATCGGCGAACGGCCTTCGTTGTTGAGTGCGTAGAGGTTTGCCCCGGCTGAGATCAAGGCGTGCGCAGCGTCGGTCGCGCGGCTGCGGATCGCGGTGTGGAGCGGTGTTTCTCCCGTGCCGTTTCTCACCGAAACCGTCATCCCGTTTTCGAGCAGATACTCCACCGCGTCCGGTCGGTTATCGCGCGCGGCAGCGTGCAGGAGCGAGTTGCCGTCCGTATCGCGCAATGAGACTCCCGCAGCGTCGACAAACCACTCGATCACACCCGAGCCGAACTCGAACGCCGCGCGAGCCGGTGAATCGCCCGCGTTATTCTCAATAAAGACGCCGGCACCGGCCGCAAGAAGCAACTCCGCCACAGACCGATCCCGTCGGCGAACCGCGTCGAGCAACGCCGTCGTCCCTTCGTCGTTCTGCACATTTACGTCCGCACCACCGGAGAGCAGAAGCCGCACGAGATCGCTGCGAAACTCGCTCGACGTATCGAGCCTCACCACCCGATGAAGCGCGGTATCACCTCCGGAGTTGCGCAGCGATGCGTTCACGCGATTGGCAATCAAAATCTCTATCGCTTCTCGCGGCGTTGCCGAGACCAACGCAAAGTGGAACACACCGTTCCCGTCGAGATCACGCGCGGAGGCTCCCGCGCCCGCGTCGAGAAGGACTTCGGCGGCCGGCAGGTGCGCGTTCGCCAAGGCGTGGTGAAGCGCGGTCCGCCCGGATGAATCGAGCGCGTCGAGCTCCGCACCGCGGTCGTTCAACAACCGGACAATCCCTGTGTGCCCACCGGACGCCGCGTTATGAAGCGCGGTCGCGCGATCGGCGAACCGAGAATTCCAGTTGCGGCTCGCAACGGTCCGGTAGAAGAACAGGAAATCTTCATCGCGCGGAAGAGGTGCATCGCGCCCAATCAAAACCTCGGCAACCCGCGCCTTCTCGTATCTCTCCGTGTTCGTGAGGCCGGCGTCAAGCGGCGTCGCGCCCGAGGAGTCGCGCGCCGTGAGACTCGCTCCGACCGCGAGCAGGTGTTCGACGACCGAAACCCGCCCGGCAACGGATGCGTAGTGCAGCGGCGTTCGGCCGTGGTCGTCGGTCCGACGGGCAGTAGCCGGTGTGAATGCCGCTTCGTACAGCTCGGTCGGACCGTCGAGAATCGTTTCAATCGGTGTCGCTCCGGTTTGGTCTTCCGAAAAAAGCGAAGCACCGTGTTCCACCAGGACCGAAACGATAGACGCGCGCCCGAGTTCGACCGCGTAATGCAACGGGGTTTTTCGGTCCGGATCACGGGAATCCGGTTCCGCACCGCGTTGAAGAAGAAGCACGGCCGCCCGATGGTTACCGTCGATCACCGCAACGTGCAAAGGTGTCCGCCCTTCGGCATCGACCTGTTCAAGATCGACATGAAGCCCGAACAACCTTTCAAGCGCTTCGGTATCACCACGCCCGATGATTCCCGCGAGGGAGTCATCGACGTCATCGATCTCTTCGGCGGGTTCGGGCTCCGGCTGCTCGGGCATCGGGGTCGCGCACGAGAGCAACAGCGCCGCGAAACCGAAAAGCACTGCAAAAATGCGGACCACCCGACCTACTGCCGTCCGATCGCTCA
Source organism: Spirochaetaceae bacterium (assembly GCA_007695285.1). Lineage (GTDB taxonomy): Bacteria > Spirochaetota > Spirochaetia > DSM-27196 > PXBQ01 > PXBQ01. Next base: position 13,788 of record REEC01000118.1, read on the forward strand.
CGCCGTATTTGTCGTTCGTCTTCATTTTTTTCCTGCCTGTCGGTTTCATCTCTTTTTTCATCGCGCCGATTTTACGACCCGAAAGCCGTACGACTCGCTGCGAAACGACGGTGGACTCATGCTGCGCGAGCTCGGCGTCATCGTTCCGTCCGGACGCGGACCTCCGCGAAGAACACGAAAGAAACCGTGCGCGGGCCCGGAGGGATTCACCCGGTCGGTTCCGGGGTAAAGGTCGTAGTAATCCCAGACCCATTCCCAGAGACCACTCGGCTCTAACGATTCGCCGGTATCGTTGGCGGATCGCGCAGCGTACTCCCACTCGGCCTCGGTCGGGAGTCGCCATCCGTCGGCTTCCCGATTCCACGTTACCTCGTTTCGTGTCATCGTGTACGCGGGAGTCAAGCCGTGCTCGAGGCTCAGCCAGTTCGCGTACACGATCGCGTCGAACCACGTCACGTTCCTGACCGGCGCATCCGGTCGGATCGTACCGTCGGCGATCGATGTATGGCCGGTCGACGAGACAAACGTTTCGAATTCGGCCCGTGAGACGGCTCTTCGGGCGACATCGAACGCATCGAGCCCGACACGACTCACCGGCTTTTCGTCGAACTCAGCGTCAGCCTCACCCATCAGAAACGTTCCTGCCTCGATGAGCACAACCGGTTCATCCACGCGTTCGGGTTCGGGTTCGGGTTCGGGTTCGGGTTCAGGTTCGCGCTCCGGCTCCGGCTCCGGCTCCGGCTCCGGTTCAGGTTCAGGTTCAGGTTCAGGTTCAGGTTCCCCGGTGATTGTGATCGTCCTGACAAGCCGGAAACCGATGTTCCCGGCACGGTGATCCGGCCGTACGCCAAGACGATACGATACGCGGGGACTCTCAACGGTTCCGAGCCAGCTCCCGCCACGGACGACGCGTTCGGTTCCGGTCATCGGTCCGGTCATCGGTCCGGTCATTGGGCCGGTGGCCGGCTCAGGCGGGTCGTGTTCGTCGGCATCCGGGTACTTCGCGTACCGGTCCCACACCCACTCGGCCACGTTGCCGCTCATGTCGTACAGCCCGAGCTCGTTCGGTTGTTTTGACCCTACCGGATGCGTCATGCCTCCCGAGTTGCCGCCGTACCACGCGACCGTGTTGATTCCCGAGCCGCCGGCGTACCGCGTGTCCTCGGCCGCAATCCCGCCGCGCGCGGCAAACTCCCACTCCGCCTCGGTCGGTAACCGCCATCCGTCCGCGTCCCGGTCCCAGACAATGTCGTCGCCTCGGACATCGTACGCGGGTGCCAATCCCTCGCGTCGGCTCAGCCAGTTGGCGTAGAAAATCGCATCGTTCCAGCTTACGTGTATGACCGGACGCGAGTCGCGTCCCCACCCCATCGGATCGGACGGGACGGCTCGGTTCGTCTCGCGCGCGAACTCCTCGTACTCGCGAAAAGTCAGCTCAAACCGGAAGATCGCGAAGTCGTTGACGGTGACCCGCCGCACGGGACGCTCGTTGTGCCGAGCCTCGCTTCCCATCAAGAAGGTTCCACCTCGAACGGCGACGGTACTCTGCCCCGAAAGCGAAGCGGCGATGAGAGCAAACACGATGAGCAAAGACCGGAAGCGTCGCACGTTATTTACCCCGTAATCTACATTTCGGCGCGCCGTCGCGCCACTTGAGTAAGTATCTCCGTTATTGTCACCGTCTTCAACGGTGCGTTATAGTATACTAGCCGTATGGGAGTTGAGAACCAAAACCACCGGTCTTCGAAGGGCACGACGTACGTGACTGTCGATCTTCACTGCCACTCCGACGCGAGCGACGGGTACTACACGCCCGCGGCCGTAGCGGAGATGCTCGCGGACGCGGGAGTCGGTGTCGCGTCGCTCACGGATCACCAAACGTTGGTTGGGCTCGTGCCGTTTCACGATGTCGTGACCCGTCACGGAATCTCGCACATCGTCGGCGCCGAGCTACACGCGATGTTCGAAGGGAACGTGATACACGTTCTCGCATACGGGTTCGACTCCGACCATTCCGCGCTCCGTGATGTCCTACCGGTTCCGGCCGGCGCGCGACGGCTCATCGAGGCGGTGCACGAAGCCGGGGGAATCGTCGTGCTCGCGCACCCGCTGCATACCGCGTGGAAAGGCGCGGAGCTCGAAGAGAAGATCGAGCAGCTCGTCGAACTCGGGCTCGACGGACTCGAAGCGTACTACAAGCCGTACTCGCCCGACGAGCAGGAGTACCTTGTTGGACTCGCCGACCGGTTCGAGATCATCACCTCGGCCGGAAGCGATTTCCACGGGCCAAATCAGCCGGGCACCCCGTCGCCCGGCGTCGCGATGCCGGTCCAACGCTGGAAACAGTTCCGCGAAGCGCTGGGAGACCACGCCCGGAACGGTATAGGCGGCAAAGGCGATAAACCCGACGAAAAGCTCGTGCAGGATCCACACCCCGGAACGATCAACTGGAGTTGGTTGCTTCTCCGAATTGTGGTGCCGTCGCTACTCGTAATCGGTTTTTTTGTAGCGCTTTTGTTCGGCGCTTTGATTCCCACGATCGAGAATATTCTCGTCGAGCGCAAGCGCGAAATGACGACCGAGCTCACGAACTCCGCCTGGAGCATCCTCCGTGACTACCACCGTGAAGCCGAGACAGGGAGTTTGACCGAGGCTGCGGCGCAGGAAGCCGCGAAAGAGAGAGTTCGACGCCTGCGGTACGGCCCCGACGAGAAGGACTACTTCTGGATCACCGACATGCACCCGCGGATGGTAATGCATCCGTATCGCGAGGACCTCGAAGGAAGCGATTTGACGGAATTCACCGACCCCGACGGCGTGCGACCTTTTGTTGCGTTCGTCGAAACGGTCCGTGAAGAGTCGTCCGGATTTGTGCGGTACGTCTGGCAGTGGCAGGACGATCCGGACCGCCTCGAGGCGAAGGAGTCGTACGTCCGTGGATTCGAGCCGTGGGGATGGATTATCGGGACGGGAATGTACGTCGACGACGTCTCCGCGGAGATCGACCGAATCACCAGGCGTTTAATGGACGCGTCGTTCATAGTCACGATCATTGCGGCGGCTCTCCTCCTGATGGTCGCGTACCAGAGCCTCAAAATCGAACGCAAACGCAGCGACGCCGAAGCGGAAATTCGGCTCTCGCACGAGCGATACCGTGCATTGGTAGAGTCATCGACAAGCGGCACGCTGCTGCTCGTCGACGGTCGGTGCACGTACGCGAACGCGTCGCTTCTCGAGGTCCTCGGGTACAGCGCAACCGAACTCGCGTTCCTCGATCTGCACGACATCGTGCTCGCCGACGACGATCAGACGCACGAGTACCTCGATCTCATCGCCGAAGGGAACGAGATCCGCGAACCGTTCGATGCACGGCTCAGGAAAAAAGACGGCCAAACCGTCGCAATTCTGCTTTCGGCTACGTCGGTTTTTTTCTCGGGTCGGCGCGCAATTCTGCTCAGCGTGCAGGACATCACGCGGCACCGCGCGAAGCAATCCGACGTCGCGCGCGAGCAACTCATCGCTCAACTCCAGACGTCTCTACTATTTCTCACCGAGCCCGTTCGCGACTCGATGACCCCACCCCACTCGTGCACGCTCGACACGCCGGTCGACGAGGCGGTTCGGATCATGACGCGCGAAGGCGTCGACGGTCTCACGATCCTCTCCCCGTCGGGTGATCTCGTCGGGATTGTAACAGACCACGATGTCAGGGAGCGCGTGGTCGCGGCGCAGCTCGACGTCCATCGGCCGGTTTCCCGGATCATGACTTCACCGGTCGTGACGATTTACGAGAGTTCGCCGGTGTTCGAGGCGATGATGCTCGAACGCGAACACGGTGTCGGGCGGCTCGCGGTTATCGACGCGGGGGAGAAGCTCGTCGGGATGATAAAAAGCGCACGCGCGGTTCAACCCGACCGGTACTCCGTCGTCGTACTGACGCAACAGATCGGACGGTCGCGTAGTATCGAAGAGCTGATCGAGTGCCGTGAAAAACTCCCATTCCTGATCAGCTCGTTGCTCGAGTCCGGTGCGCTCGCACGCAACATCTGCCACGTCACGACCACGGTCTCCGACGCGATTACCGAACGACTTATCAGCCTTGTCGTCGACGAGATCGGCCCCCCACCGTGCCGCTTTGCGTTCGTCGCGCTCGGAAGCGAAGCGCGTCGCGAACAAACGCTCGCGACCGACCAGGACAACGCGCTTCTGTACCAGGACTCGACATCCGATCCGGACTCAGCAGCCGAGTACTTCCTCGAGTTGGGCGAGCGCGTGTGCGACGGACTCGCAAAAGTCGGATACGCGTACTGCAAGGGCGAGAATATGGCGAAAAATCCACTCTGGAATCGGCCGCTCGCGCAGTGGAAGCGATACTTTACCGAGTGGATCGCAGAACCCGACGACAAGGCGCTCGCGCACTGCAACGTCTTTTTCGACCGCCGGTGCGTGTTCGGCGACTCGTCGCTCGTTCACGAGCTCTGGAACGAGGTCGGAGCTTCTCTCGCCGAACATCCGGCCTTCTTCGCGTACATGGCCCGCAACACGTTGCAGTACAAACCGCCGATCGGGATGTTCGGCCGCATCGTGACCGGCTCGGCGGGCGAGCCGCGAAACGCGTTCAACATCAAAGAAGCGATGTTGCCGATTGTGAATTTCGCGCGGTTGTACGCGCTGCAACACGAACTCGAAGACACAAACACGTTCGACCGACTCGAACGGCTCGACGAGACCGGTGTCCTTCACGGCGATAATCGCCACGCAATCGAACAGGCGTACGGCCGCTTGATGCAGCTCCGTTTCCGGCACCAAGTTCACTTGATCGAATCGGGCCGGCCGGCCGACAACTCGATCGACCTCGGCACGTTGACCCAAATCGATATCGGAATGCTGAAACACACCTTCTCCCAGATCTCGGTGATCCAGAAGAAGGTGACGTTCGAGTTCCACGGTACTTCGTAGAAGCGTCCGCGCGTTATACGTCCGCGACCGTCTCGCTCTTCTTTTGCGTCGCGAGAGAAACGACGACCAACACGGCAAAACTCAACGGGATCGAGACGATTCCGGGCTGGTTGATCGGCATCGGAGCGCTCGCGGCGTCAAAGCCGTACCTCACCCACATGTCGGGGCTCAACATGATCAGCGTGACCGACGATACGACGCCGACAAGAATCGACGCGATGATCCCGTGCGCGGTGGTCTTTTTCCAGAACAGCAAGAACAGCAGCGACGGCAAGTTCGCCGAAGCGGCGACCGCGAACGCCCACCCCACGAGGAACGACACGTTCATGTCGCGGAAGGCGATCCCAAGCACGATTCCGATCAACCCGACCACGACCGCGACGACCCGACCCGCGAGAACCTTCGCGGAGTCCGAGACTTCGCGCCGAAGGATGTTCCCCATCAAGTCGTGCGCGACCGCGCCCGACGCGGCCATGATCAAACCGGATACGGTCGCGAGAACTGTCGTGAACGCGATTCCCGATATCATCGCGAAGAGCACCTCGCCGAAACTTCGCGCGAGCAGGGGCGCGCTCATGTTGCTCGTCTCGGGATTCAATGCGCCGCTCGCGACGGCTCCGACGCCGAGGTACATCGTGAGAATGTAGAATAACCCGATTCCCGCGATCGCGACGATCGTCGATTTCCGAGCAGCCTCGGCGCTCGGAACGGTGTAGTAGCGGATCAAAATGTGAGGAAGCGCCGCCGTCCCAAAAAACAACGCGAGCATCAAGGATATGAAGTTGAGCCGGTTGAGAAACGTCGTCATCACGGGTTCACCCGTCCGCGCCTCGAGTGGGAACATCAACCCCGGGCGCATGAAGACCGAGCCCGCGGTCGGCATCTCGTAATGCAGAACGACGCTCTCCCCCGCGGCGGCCGTGAACGTCGCGTTCAACGGGCGCTGCACGACCGTGTCGTCGTCCGAGAATACGCTCAGCAGGCGGATCGGGCCGACCGGCCCGGTGCGGTCGCCGTACACCTCGGGAATGTCCGAAACCGCGCCCATCTGGCGGAGCCGGTTCACGAGACTCTCGGGCGCACCGTTTACCAACACGGTACCGTTTGGCAGAACCGATCGATTCTGCACCTCGACGAGACGATGCGAACCGTCGGGTGCCGTATCGAGCCTCCACCAGTCCTCGATCCGGATCGCCGGTTGTCCGGCGAACTGCTCGAAAGCCCACCCGTCGGCGGCAGGTGTTTCGACGGCCGGCACGTCGAATCGGGGAGTACGCCCCTTCACGCTCGCGACGTACGTTCCGTCCTCGACCGGTGTCGCTTCGATCGGGCGGGAAAGTTTGAAAAACACGGTTGTCTCTTCGCCGGTGTATCGATCGAGAACCGCGTACCGGTCGACAACCTGCGCCCCCGCCATATCGACCCGAGGCGAATCGCCGGACTTGTCGATCGCAGCATACTCGTATCTGTAACTCTCGAGCCCGGCGTGACCTTCCTCGTCCGGCAGATCCGTCGTGTTGACTCCGCGGTACAACACCGCGATCGTGAGCACCGCGGCAAACGTCAATAACAGTCCGCCGTTGAAGAACTGAACGTACGTCGTCGACGTCATACCGCCGCCCGCGACGATAAAAATCACGACCGAGCCGACGATGATCACGCCCCAGTAATGCGGGATGCCGAGAAGCGGCTCCACCAGGACCCCGGCGCCGACCATCTGCGGCACGAGGTAGAAGAGCGAGACGACAAGGACGCTCAGTCCGGCCGCAAGCTGTATACCCGGCCGGCTGAATGTTTTATTCAACGCGTCGGAAAACGTGAACGTTCCCCGGCGTTTCATCGGCTCGGCGATCACGAACAACGCGACGATCCAGCCCGCGAGGAACCCGATCGAGTACAGGAAACCGTCGTATCCATAAAACGCGATCAACCCGCATATCCCGAGAAAACTCGCGACCGAGAGGTACCCTCCGGCGAACGCGATGCCGTTCACCCCCCAGTGGACCGAGTTGTTCGCGACGAAGTATCCACCGACGCCGCGCGCTTTCCGGCTGGTGTGCGACGATACGGCGAGCACGAGTCCGACAAAGACGACAAATACCGCTATGGCCATCTACGCCCCCTTCCGTGTCGAACCGCGACTCGACGGCACGCGGCAGAGGTGATTGTACACGAGCGCAAAAGCGATTGCGATGAGGATCAAGCCGAGTCCGTACGATACGGCGAGGTTCAAGCCGAACACCGCCGGAGCTCCCATCCACGTCGGTCGGAAAACGCTCAGAACGACGAACCCGGTGTACACCACCGAGTACAGGAGAGTCATACGAATACCGATGCGGGACTTACGCTTCTCGAACGCCTCGTCCATGTGTGTAGCGCCGTCAGCCATGGAGCCTCCTCGTTCCTTCTGCGAAGGTTTTCTGTGTGTGCTCCATCGTACCACGCTTTTTCACCGAGGAGAAACGTTTTCTGGAAATTTTTGTGCGAAACCGCACGATGACGCGGCGCGCCGGGCCGTTCATCACCGCGCGGAGGATCACTTCGACGTCATACTCCAGACACCCGACCACTCATCGGGTGGATTCTCGGCCAACTCGCGACACCGTGTCACGTATTTCTGAGCCGGAGGATCCGACGCCGCGAGCGCCGCAAAGAGTTCGGCGGCGGCGGCGAAATCACCCCGGTAGTACGCGAGCAGCGCTTCGTGAAAAGCACGCAGTTGATCGGTTTTCCCGGCGTGCGCACCCGGGAAGAACGGCTCGTACACCACGACCGGCTCGGCCCGGCCGACGACCGCGACGCGCGAGAGCTCTCGCGCGGGGAACTCGTCGCGGACTTTCTCGTACGTCGCCCCCGAGATCATCGTGTACGTCCCGAACTGTTTGTTGATGCCTTCGAGCCGCGCGGCGAGATTCACCGCGTCTCCGAGCATCGTGTAGTCGAATCGCGTGCGCGAGCCCATGTTCCCGACGACCGCCGGACCGGTATTGATCCCGATCCGCATCCGCAGATCCTTTCCGACGCGCGCGGCGAAACCCGGACGCATCTCGGCGAGTTTCTCCTGGCACCGGAGCGCCGCGCGCGCGCACCTGAGCGCGTGATCGTCGAGCGGCAACGGCGCGTTCCAGAACGCGATGATCGCGTCGCCCTCGTACTTGTCGACGGTCCCACCTTCCTCCTGGATGATCTCGGTCATCGCCGAGAGGTACTCGTTCAGCAAAGCGGTCAAGTCCTCGGGTGACAGCCCCTCGGAGAGCGAGGTGAAGCCCTCGAGATCCGAGAAGAAGATCGAAAGTTCGCGCCGTTCGCCGCCGAGCCGCAGACGATCGGGGTTCTGAATCAGCTGCTCGATCACGGCCGGGCTCAGGTACTGCTGAAACGCGTTCTTGATGTACCTTTTCTGCCGCCCCTCGGTCGCGTAGTTCATGACGTTCGCGCCGACCAGCGCGAGCGCGACGCCGACCGTCGGGAGTACGAGCGGCACCCAGTATCCGCCGGCGTAACCGGCAAAAGCGATCACGATCGGAACCGGAATCAACAAGACGTACACGACGACCGTCCGTGCGGCGCGCGTCACGACCGACCCGATCACCGCCGCGAGAAAAACCAGAAGCGCGATGAACGCCGCCCCCGCCGGACGCGGAAGCTCGCGCATAAAACCGTCGGTCAAGAGGTTCTCGAGGAAGGTCGCGTGCACGTCGACCCCCGGAACGAGCGACGCGATCGGCGTCGAGCGAAGGTCGAAGAGCCCCGGCGCCGAGAACCCGAACAGGACGTACTTGTCGCGGAACTCCTCGGGCCGGATCACGGGCTCTTCGTCGCTCATGAGTTGTATCTCGCTCTGAAGAACCGCGGCCGCAGCAAAAGCCTCGTGATGCCCGGACTCGTTTTTGAACTGGAGAACGACACGCCCCGACGAGTCGGTCGGGATCACGCGGCCGTCGAGAACGAGACGGCCACGCGAGTACTCGATCGAAACACCCGCGGCATCGGTCTCACCGGGCCCAACCGGTCGCGCCGCGAGGTACGCGGCGAGCCCGAACGACGGCACGAGACGCGCGTCGAAGTACGCGACCGGCGCCGCTCGCCGGAAAACGCCGTCGCCGTCGGCTGAAGACTCGACGTTCGCAATATACCGTGAGTTCTCGGCGACTTCCGGGATCGGAAACGACGCGCGCTCGTACCGTCGGATCGAGAGTTCCGTGTCGCGTTCGCTCGTGATCTCGATAGCAGGAACCGGTACATCCGCCGGCCACTGCACCGCGTCGCCGGTCTCCGTGCCGAAAAAAGCGGATCCGACGAACCGGCCGTTCGCGAGGATCGCGTTACCGAACGCCTCGTCGTCCCCGGCGAACGGGGACGGATCGAGGTACAGAACATCGAACGCGACGACCCGCGCCTCGGCCCGCGTCAGGAAACCGACGATCGCCGCGTACAGTTCGCGCGGCCACGGCCACGTGACCCCCATCGCGTCGCGCGCCCAGTCGAGGCTCGCTTGATCGAGCAGAACGAGAACGACGTCCGGGTCGGCGTCGCGATACGGCGCAAAAAAGCGCGCGCGCATGTCCCACGTCCCCGCCTCGAACCCATCGAACACCCCCGTGAACCACAGCCCCAGAGCGACGAGCGCGGTGATCGCGCCGACGACGGCGCCGCGGAATATCGTGGATTTGATCATGCCGTCACATCGACCCGAGCGCCGCGTTGAATCTGCGTCGGCGGGTCTCGGTCCGTGCGGGGGTGTGACGATACGAGCCGATCGCAGTCCGTACGACGGAGATCCGGTCCGTCGGCGACGGATGCGTCTGCGCGAATCCGGGACCGTCGGGATCCCACGTCTCGTTCATGCGCTCGAGAACCCGGACTAATGCGTTCGGATCGTACCCGACGCGCTTCATGATCGCGACCGCGGCCTGATCCGCCTCGCGTTCGGCCGACCTCGAGTATCCGCTGTTCACGAGCGTGGACGTGATGTCGTTGATCGAGTCCTCGAACACAAGCGTCAACTCCGCGACCTCTTCTGACGTCGCAAACTGAGCACCCGCGATCGCGGTGCTCGTGAGCGCCGACGTGATGCGCGCGGTTCGAATCGCCTTGAGTCCGTGTTGATGCTGGATGTGCCCGATCTCGTGCGCGATCACCGCAGCAAGATCGTCCTCCGACCGGACAAGCCTCAGCATCCCGCGCGACAAAAGAATCAAACCGCTCGGCGTCGCGAACGCGTTCACCTCATCCGCGTCGAGAATCGCGAACCTGTATCCGCCGAACAACTCGGGACGATCGGAGGCGTACGCGAGTCCCTGCCCGACGAGATTGAGATACTCGGTCGCGACCGGATCGTGGTAAATCGGGTACTTGCTGATAATCACCGCGCCGACCGCGCGGCCGATGTAGTACTCCTGTTCGGGAGTGATGTCCTCGAACGTGTGAGCTACCGCTTCGGCGGCGCGCGTCACCGCACCCGCCTGGCCCTCGGTCATGCGGCCGGTTGCGACGGCAAGCCCCGTGCCGACCCCGGCGATCGAACCGAAACTCTCGCACGTCGTGAAAAGAACGGCAACCGATACAAGACCCAACAAACAACCCCGATGTGCGATGCGTCTCATTCGTCACCTCCGGGAAGCCGCAGCCCACCGTCGAGCAGAAATTCCGCTACTCGCTCCGGGTCGATCGCGTACGCCTCGATCCCGTCGATCACCGTGAAATCGAGCTGCTGTTCCTCGCGGTACCGGTTCTCGACGTCCTGGTTGAATCCGCGGCCCGCGAGCGCTACCTCGCTTCCGGTCGCTCCGCGTTGCGCGGTCGCATCGCCGGTCTGAAGCACGATTCGCTTCGTCGTGAGCGCAGACATGTTCACCCAGCCGGTGAGGTCGTCGAACCTGATGCGCGCCCAGCCCTGTCGCTGCTCGAGCACCTCGACCCTGTCGCCGTACGCGAGGTCTCCCTCGACGCGGCCGAGAAAACTCGGGTTCACCCGGACTTGCGTTTCACGCACTTCGACGCTCATCATCGTCTGCGCGCCCAAGACCGTCGCGCTCACAACCATGATCAACGCAAAGGTAAGACGTTTCATCGATTACCCTCCCTTGTGGGTAATTGTACCGCGCGACGTTCGGATTGTCATCTCCGAACACCGGTGGTCCGTCCTGGAGAACGGCCACGGAATCGGAAACCGAATCCGGCGAGGAACGCCGGATCGCTGCAGTCTTTTATCTCTTCGGTGTCGGGCGTCGCGTACACGGTCGTGTTCAGTTCAACCCGCCCGGCGGCGCCTCCGCCCGCGACGCCGAGATCGCCGCCAAACACAGCGTCTCACGGTAACGCTTTGTCGCCTATACATCGTACCTTACCGTATCACATAGCCTTGACCGGTACAAATACATTTCACTACTGTGGTAAACGTGGTTTCAGGAGTACGATCGATGAACAAAACTACCGAGACGGTGCGCGCAGCTGAATCAAGGAACCTCACCCGCCGATACGCGGCACCGCTGATCGTCATGTTTATCACGTTCGCCGTGCTCGTTATCGGTGTGCTTCTTCTTACGATCCCGAACCGTCTTATCGCGGCGTTCTCGGCGCGGTACCTCGGGCTGATTCTCACGGCAGTTCCATACCTCATCGTCGCGGCGGTTTTGGCGGCGCTTTTCGAGGCCTATCGTCCGGCTCTGACAACGAAGCTTCCGCGCGCAACGATGATTCTTGTCGCTCTCGCGCCGGTATTTCATCCGGTCGCGCTCTTTGCGTCGCTGCGCGCTTTTCCCGACCGACCCGAGATCGTTCTTGGTCGAGTTGTCGCCGGATTGGTCGGCGTTTCGATTTTTTTCCTGTTCGCGCGTTTTCGTGCGCCAAGTCCTTCGAGCAAATCGAGCGCGATCGATACCGTCGCGCGTGTTCTGTACGACGATTTCAGGTTTTTTCTGCTCGGCGCGTTCGTTTTTGCGGTTCTGCATTTCGTGCTACAAGCGCCACGCCCGGGTGCGCCGCCGATTCCGGTAACGATCGCGATTCCTTTTGCGCTCGTGCTCGGGATCGCATCGGGCATTCCAAACGCCGTGCTGCCGCTCGCTGCGTTGCTCGTGAGCGACCGATTCCCACCCGCGGCGACCGTCGTGCTTCTCGCCTCGGGCGCCGTGCTCCCGATGAACACGTGGCGTCGGATCGGGAAGTGGAAAACGAACCGCGACGGACCGCGGGTTCCGCGCCGAGTTTTCGCGGGCGTTCTCGGCGTGTACGCCGTCATGGTCGCCGTACTGCTCGCGACGGGTCGTTTTTCGGCGTACGTTCCGCACACCTGGATACCGTACGGGGTTTTCGCGGCGGTCGTATTTGCAGCGCTCGCCGTGCGCGAAGCGACGGCGAGCTCGAACAGCGCGGGCATCGGCGACCGCGGGATCGTAGTTTTCTTTCTTCCACTGGTGGTGCTCGGAGTTTCGCTCGTCGCCGCCGGTGCATCTCTCGGGGAACTGCGAGCGACGCGCGCGCTCGCGGCAATGAACCGGGACTCGTTCGTAGACTCGATCACGTTTGACCCGGGTTCAAGCGCCGAAATTCCCGACATCGGTCCGATCGTCCTGAGCGACGACCGGTTCTACGCGTTCTACACGCTCCTGTACGAAGAGCCGGAGACGTTTCTCGACCGGGAGATCCGGTTCGAGGGTTTTGTGTTTCGAGAACCACACTACGCCGATGACGAGTTTGTCGTCGCGCGGTACTTCATGTGGTGTTGTGGCTCCGACGCGGTGATGATCGGCCTCGCTGCACGACTCGCAGAGCGGGAGCTGCCCGATGAAGACACCTGGGTCGAAGTCGTCGGACGACTCACCTCGGTCGACCGGTACTTCGCGGAGGACGATGAGACGCGCACGATTCCACTCGTGGAACTTGAGTTGTTGAGGCAGACGGTCCGACCCCGGTTTGAGTATATTCTCCCGTACTAGCGGAGTTGAGTTCGTCCGGCGCGGCAGACACACAACTACACGCACCACGCAGGGAGGAAGACATGCCGGATCAAGAAACGATGAAGTTCGCGCGCAACACACTCGGTCGCGCGATGTCGCCGTATCTCACGCAGCACGCCGAGAACCCGGTGTGGTGGCACGAGTGGAGTAGCGAGACGCTCGAGTACGCCAACCGGTGTGGAAAACCGCTCTTCGTCTCGGTCGGGTACTCGACGTGCCACTGGTGCCACGTGATGGCGCGCGAGGCGTTCTCTGACCCGACGATCGCTGCATTCCTGAATGAGAACTTTGTCTCGATCAAGGTCGACCGCGAGCAGCGTCCCGATATAGACCGGACGCTCATGGAGTTCCTCGTCGCGACAACCGGCAGCGGCGGTTGGCCGTTGAATGCTTTTCTCACTCCCGATGCCCGCCCGTTCTTTGCAACAACGTATCTTCCGGTCGAGCCACGGTCAGGAAGCCCGGGCTTCCTCCCGGTTCTCGAACGAATCATCGAGTTCTACAGAACGCGATCCGCCGATATCAAAGATTTTTTTCCGGCACCCGACCATGCTCCGGCCGCGGACGAACACGGTTTTGTCGTCCCCGACTCGATCGCGCGCACTTTTCTTAAAGCGTTTGACCCCGGAGGCGCGGGTTTCGGCGCGACGACAAAATTTCCGCCTCACACGGCGCTCTTGTACACGCTGTACGCGTACGAACTGACAGGGGACGAGGATCTCGCGCACATCGCGCGTGAAACCCTCGATATAATGCGGTTGCGTGGCCTCAACGATCACCTTCAAGGTGGATTCTTTCGGTACTGCGTCGACCGAGCGTGGACGATCCCTCACTTCGAAAAAATGCTGTACGATCAGGCGCTCACGCTCTGGACGTACTCTCTCGCGGCGTCGGTTTTTTCGTCCGAGGAATACCGTGCCGTCGCGCGCGACATCCATCGCTGCCTCCGAGAGACCTTCCGCGACGGCGCGCTCTACTTCTCCGCGCACGATGCGGACACCGACCACGTCGAAGGCAAGACGTACACGTGGAAAATCGATGAGATAAAAGAGATACTCACGGCCGAAGAGCTCGCGGAGTTCCTCGGTCACTACTCGGTCTCGGCCGAAGGGAACTTCGAGGGGCGCAACCACCTGCTGCGGTCACGGGACGGAATTTCTCCCGCGCTCGCGGCGGCTGAAAATAAACTGCTTGAAGTCCGGAGACGACGAGAACAGCCGTTCACGGACAGGAAAATCGTCACCGATTGGAACGCGCTTCTCGGCGTCGCGCTGATCCACGCCGAACGGTACGCGGGAATCGACGGCGGCGCGGACACCGCCGCTGCGCTCATGGACGAGCTGCTCGCGCGCCATATGGTCGACGGCGAGCTTGTCCACACCTCGCTCGACGGTAGCCCCGGGCGAGGCACGTATCTCACCGACTACGCGTCGGTACTGCTGCTGTTGACGTACCTAGATGAACATTTCCCCGAGAGATTCGCGGCGCGGCGAAAGACCTTTCGTGATGCGCTCGATCGGTTCCGCTCCGGAGACGACTGGCTCGAGGCGATCACAGACGATCACGCGCCTGTTCCGGCGGCAACGTACGACTCACCGGTGCCGTCCGGCGTTTCGCTCGCGCGCCTCGCGCTTGAACGCGACTCCGTGCTCGAGACAGGCGAGTACGGCCACGTTCCGTATCGCGACGCACTTCGCCACGACTTCTGGAACATCGCGGCGTTGCTCGGACACGGCCTGTTTCACGTCGTCGAACACTCCGAACCGGTCGTGTGGAACGATCTGCCCGTGACCGTCATCTTCCGACGGTCCGATCACACGAGCACGTGTACGCGCGGTCTCTGTACGCTTGCGTTGCCGAGCAAGAGGGGCGGAGCCGAATCGTGACGAGACGCCCGGACGCCGCTCAACCGCGTCTGAGGACCGACACCGTCGGTTAATCCTCTGTGTTTCGAACGTGTACTTTGTCGGCTATCTCGCGTGAGAGCGTGAAGTCGGCGCCCGTCATCTCCGAACGGACCGTTACAACCCCCGATGCGCTGCTGTTCTGAATCACAACGAACTGCTCGCCGGGTTTGAGTCCGTGTTCTTTCATGAGCGTCAGGAACTCCGAGGTCTCGTCGGACAGCTTAACGATCACGACGCGGGTCCCGTTGTCTAACGTGGCGAGAGACTCGAACGGTTCGGCGTCGATCACGCCGTACGCGGACGGAATCGGAAACCCATGGGGATCATTGGCGGGGCGCCCCATGAGCGCGTCGATCCGTTCGATGAAAAGCTCCGAGACCGCGTGTTCGAGTTGCTCGGCTTCGGCATGGACCTCCGCCCAGTCGTACCCGAGAACCTTCTCGAGGAACGTTTCGATAAGGCGATGGCGCCGAAGGATCTTGATTGCAAGCGCTTCGCCTTTTTTGGAAAGGACGCTGCCCTTCCACGGCGTGTACTCGACCAACCCCTGCCGGTCGAGATACTTCACCATCGCGGTCGCGGTGCCGGGAGTGACATCCATCGCATCCGCGAGTTCCTTCATTCGTACAACCCCGGCAGATCGACGCTTGAGGTTGAATAGTGTTTTCAGGTACTGCTCTACCGTGCTTGTCGCCATATCGCTCCCTGAAAATACCCCTATCGACCGCGATCATCAATAGCCGCCATGGGTAGTTCTGCTTCTCACTCGGGAATCGGGCGCCCTTCCGGATCGGTGCGCGGCCCGACGATTCGATCCTCGAGCTCGTCGCTCAACTGTTCGTCGGTGTAATGCTCGAGAAAGTCCGCGGCGGTGTGGAGTTCGGCCCTGCTGACACGAGCGTCTTCGAAGAAGTAACGTTCCCAGAGCCGATGTGACCGAAGAACCCGCTGCGCCTCGCGAGCCCCGCGTTCGGTCAGCACAAAACCACCCGCGCGTCGTGCGACGAGACGCCGTGCGTTGAGCAACACGAGCGCGACGCGGAGCACGACCGAGCGAGCCGCAAACGGTGACCGAGCGACCGACCGGAGTCCCCGAACGCTCAAGCCGGCTCGCCCACGCGCGTCGATCACTCCGGTCTCGACGCCTTCGTCTGCGTTTAAACCCCTCTCCCGCGCCCGCGCAAGCAGTCCGAGAACGTCCTGCGTAGCGACGGTGAATACGAGACGAACCCGATTGACGACTCGAGCGATAACGCCGGTTTCAGGGGCAAAGAGAAACGCGAGGAAGAAAAACAGCCCAAGAACGACCGCCATCGAACCCGCGGTGCTTGTGTCCTCGAATCCGAACAGCGGTGGCACCCCAATCGCCACGACGTGTCCCGCCGCTGCGGCAAGAATCGCAAGGGCGACCGCGACGCAGAGAAACGGCACCAGCCTCCTCGTCACGAGGTGCGCGGTCGCACCCGGCACTATCAACATCGCAATCACGAGGATGCTTCCGACCACATCGAACGCGGCGACCGTCGTTATCGCGACGAGAATCATCACGAGAAAATGCATCGCGTTTGCATTGATCCCAAGCGTCGTGGCGAGTGCAGGGTCAAACGTCGCTACCTTGAGTTCCTTGAACAGGACCGTGACCACCGCGATGTTCATGAACGTTACGAGCGACAACACGAGCACGCCGCGAGGCACGTCGAATCGACCGATCCGGACAACGGTCAGAGGAACGAGCTCGACGGCGCCGAACAGAACGTGTTCCGGATGGATATCGACGTGATGAGCCGCCCGTTCAAGCAGAATCAGCCCAATCGCGAACAGAATCGTGAACACAACGCCCATCGCCGCACCGTGCTCGAGTCTCCCGTATCTCCGCACCGCCTCGACGAGGACCGCGGTCACGACACCGATCACCGCAGCGCCGATGAACATCGTACCGCCCGCGCGACTGCCCGTGATTATAAACGCGAGCGCGATCCCGGGGAGAACAGCGTGGCTGATCGCGTCGCCCATCATGCTCATCTTCTTGAGCACGAGAAAACTTCCGACGAGAGCCGAAGACACACCCGCCATCGCCGCAGCGACGACGATCCAGGTGTCAAGAGACGTCCAGATCATGTCGGTTCTCGTTTGAGCGTATGCACGCTCTCGGGCACCCGTCGACCTTCGCGTTCAACGACTCGTTCGAGCTCGGCGACGAGCTCTTCACCGAGAACGTGTTCGATGAAATCAGCTCCATAATCGACCTGGCTCGGCGCGGAATCAGCGTACTCGAGCAGGTACGTCTCCCACAATCGATGATTGCGCGTGAAACGCGCCGCTCGCGCGAGTCCAGCGTTCGTGAAGGCCCACGCGCCGCGCTCGTCGCGCCGGATCAACGCATCGCGCTCTGCGCGGGCGAGCGCGCGACCGAGCTCGGCACCGGTATACGACCTCGCATTCCCGAGATACGACATCTGTCGGTCGGTGTTTACGGCGGCGCCCGCTTCCTCGCACTCGAACAACGCCCGGAGTAGATTTTGCTCCCGGATCCGCATCAAGAGCCTGTGCCTCTCGCGCGCGACGTGGACGAGGCCGCGCGACGTCCCGAACATGAGACTCACGACAAAACCGACTCCCATCACCGTGACGATAACGGCACCCGCGGGCAACCGCGGAGCGAGCGCACTAATGCTCGTGCCGATGTACCCCCCGAGCGCACCGATCGTACCTGCGATAACCGTCGTACGAGCAAGATCGTCGGTCCAGAACCGCGCCGCGGCAGGTGGCACAATCAAAACCGCGATCACGAGAATCACGCCGACCGCTTGCATGCCGAGGACCGTCACACCGACGACGAGCCCCATGAGAACCAGGTCGAGAACCCCAACCGGCCAACCGTCGCTCGCGCCGAACGCTGGATCGAAGGTTGCGAGCCTGAGCTCCTTGAAGAGAAACACGGCGACGACAACGATCGCGACGGCGGATACCCCGATAAGAATCGCATCTGATCGCAGCATCGACGCGGTCTTTCCAAAAATGAAAGATGCAAGCCCCGCAGCGGAAGCCCCGCGCATTTTCTGTATGACGCCGAGAAGCGCAATTCCGAAACCGAAAAAGACGCTCAACACGATGCCAAGGGCCGCGTCCTCGGAGAGATGCGTGTATCGATCGATCACCGAAACGCACGCCATACCGAGTAGACCTGCTATCAACGCGCCGAGCAGCAGCCCCGGAAGACTTCTTCCGTCCGCGCCAAACGCGACCATGACGAGAAACGCCCCGGCGATACCGGGCAGTGCGGCGTGGCTCACGGCATCCGCGAGGAGCGCGCGGCGCCGAAGCAAAAGAAACACACCGATTACGCCCCCCGCTATTCCCAGCATCACGGTTCCGAACACGACGACGCGCGTGTTGTAGTCGGTGAGCAGCACGACCCGGAGGATCAGATCGGAGGTCACATCGTCCTCCCGACCGCGTTGACCGCCTTGTCGAGAAGCGTCAAACGTCCGCCGTACGTCCGTCGGAGGTTCTCGGAAGAGAATACTTCGTCGACGGGCCCGGCGGCGACGACGCGCATGTTCAGCATTATCAGATAGTCGAAGTACTCGGTCACAGATTCGAGGTCGTGATGTACGACGAAGACCGTCTTCCCGCTCCCCTTGAGCCGGCGGAGAATGTCGACGATCGCTTTTTCGGTCGCGGCGTCGACTCCGGCGAACGGCTCATCCATGAAGTAGATCAACGCATCCTGTACCAAAGCGCGTGCGAGAAATACGCGTTGTTGTTGACCGCCCGAAAGGCGGCTGATCTGGCGGTCTGCGTAATCGGCCATACCGACCTCAGACAACGCGGCACGGGCCTGCTCGCGATACACGCGCGTGACGGGCTTGAACCAGCCGATCTTCCGATACAAGCCCATCGCGACGAGCTCGAGGGCATTGATCGGATACTCCCAATCAACGCTCTCGCGCTGCGGCACGTACCCGATGAGTCTGCGCTGTACGGCGTACGGCTTCCCGAACAACTCGATCCTGCCGGTTGCGCGCGGCATGAGATCGAGGATCGCCTTGATCAGCGTGCTCTTTCCGGCACCGTTCGGTCCGATGATTCCCGCGATGACCGCTTCCGGGACGTCGAGGTCGACGTCCCAGAGAACGGGTTTCTGGTGGTACGCAACGGTGAGGTCGCGGGTATGCAACGCGATCGCGTCTACACGAGCCGAGTCGCTCATCGTGAGAGCTTTCCGTTCATGCCGGATTCGGGCGCCGTTCCGCCGAGCGCGCGAACGATCGTCGTCGCGTTATGGTCGATCATGCCGATGTACGTACCTTCGTACGTGCCGCCCGGTCCCATTGCGTCGGAGAACAACTCTCCGCCGATTACGACTTCGCGTCCGCGCGCCCGCGCGCCCTCGATCACCGCACCGAGTGCACGATCGGGAACGGTCGTCTCCGCGAATACCGCGCCGATCCGGTTCTCGACGACGAATTGAACGAGATTGTTTATGTCCTGGATGCCTGCTTCCGACTCGGTACTGATCCCCTGGACGCCGAGGACTTCGAGGCCGTACGCGGCGCCGAAGTATCCAAACGCGTCGTGAGCGGTGATCAGGACGCGCTTTCCGTCGGGGATCGTCGCTACTATGCCACGTACGTATTCGTCGAGCCGCTCGAGTTCGACGAGATACTCATCCGCGCGCGCGCGATACTCGTCGGCGTGCGCAGGATCGAACTCGGACACCGCGTCGGTGATCACATCGACGACATTCATCCAAAGCCGGACGTCCATCCAAAGATGTGGATCAAAGGCTTCCTCGTACTCATCGTCGTCGAGCAGAACGTTCTGGTCGACACGCTCGGTCACCGCGTACACGGGCCTGGTTCGTGCGAGCTGCACGAGAGTGTCTCCCATTCGCCCTTCGAGCATCAAGCCGTTATAAAAAATCATATCCGCCTGTTGCATCCGCGCGACGTCCGACCGCGTCGGGCGATAGAGGTGTGGATCTATATCTTCACCCATCAACGAATGCACGTCCGCGCGCCGGCCGACGACCGCACGAGCGACGTCGCCGATCATTCCGGTCGTCGTGACGATCGAGTACGGGTACGATAACGACGCCGAGCTCTCGCTTCGACCGCCCGCAAAAACACCACCCGCAATGCAGAAAGACACGATCAGAAAGAAAATAATTCGCTTCATGCAATTCCCCTAGACGAACAGCCATCAATTTTTTTTTGACTAGTCAAAATTCATGATGAATATATATCACAGGATTTTTTGTGTCAACCACGACACCGAAAAAAGGCGCCATGATTACGGTGTCTTTCGGCCGCGTTCGGCAAGCACCGTGAGCATGTCCGCCGTCATCGTCTCGAGGTCGTGTTCGGGCGACCACCCCCACTCGACGCGCGCCGCGTAGTCTTCGAGCGAGTTAGGCCACGAATCGGCGATCGATTGGCGTACCGGGTCGATCGTGTACGTGATTTCGAAATCAGGAATGTGTTTCCGAATGTACGCGGCCTGTTCTTCCGGACAAAAGCTCATCGCCGTGACGTTGAACGCGTTTCGATGTCGGAGTTGCGCGGGGTCTGCCTCCATCACGTCGATCGCCGCCTTCACCGCGTCGGGCATGTAGATCATGTCGAGATACGTGTTACCCGAAAGAAAACAATCGTACCGCCCGCTTTCGACCGCCGCGTAGTAGATCTCGACCGCGTAGTCGGTTGTCCCGCCGCCCGGTAACGTCTTGTTCGAGATGATCCCGGGATACCGTACTCCGCGCGTGTCGGTGCCGTACTTGCGCGAGTAGTAATCGCACATCAGCTCTCCTGCGACTTTCGTTACACCGTACATCGATGTCGGACGCTGGATCGTGTCCTGCGGAGTGTAGTCCTTCGGCGTGTTCGGCCCGAACGCCCCGATCGAACTCGGAGTGAAGACCGAACACGCGTTCTCCCGTGCGACTTCGAGCACCGCGAACAATGCGTTCATGTTGATATCCCACGCGCGCTGCGGTTCGCGCTCGGCAACCGCGGAGAGCAGCGCCGCCAAGTGATAGATCCTGCGAATGCCGTGACGACGCACAATATCGCCCATCGCGACTCCGTCACGCGCGTCGAGCGGTTCAAACGGTCCAGATGTAGCCACCTCCTGAGTCGCGTCGGCGCGTACGTCCGAAGCGACGACGTTCGACGCGCCGTACAACGAACGAAGAGCCGGAACGAGCTCCGAGCCGAGTTGACCGAGTGCGCCGGTTACCAATATCTTCATCGTGTCCACCTTGACGCGAATTCTTGTGTTCACTATAGTGAACACAGGTACAGTATACTGGACGCGAGTCACGCGTCAAGGCTTATCCCGGAGGAAAGAATGAACACGGACAACCCACCATTGATCGGAGCGACGATAAAGAGGATCCGCAAAGACCAAGCGTTGACGCTCGACACGCTCGCCGAACGCAGCGGAGTGTCGAAAGCGATGCTGTCGCAGATCGAGTCTGAAAAGGTAAACCCCACGATCGCGACTGTATGGAAGATCGCGCGCGGGCTGGAAGTCGAACTCAACGACATCATAAAAGGTGGGAAAGAACGCGTCCGCAAGTTCCGCTCGATCAACGCAGACGAGACGACCGTGCTCGACACCGCCGGTGGTCCGCATATCGAAGTCTTGTCGCCGATCGAGATGGCCGAAGACCTCGAAGTGTACCTACTCGAACTGTCGCCAAACTCGGTCCTGACGTCGCAGCCGCACGCCCCGGGGACCGAGGAGTACCTTACGGTTTTGAACGGTACCGTGACCGTAATAGCCGGGGAGAAGAGCGCGGCGGTCGAAAAGGGCGGGTTCATCATGTACAACTGTGACATCACCCACACGATCCGAAACGACACGGCAGCCACGGCACGCGTTCACATGGTTGTCCGTTTCCTGAAAAAAAACTGGGTTTGACCGGCAGTTTCGATTAATCCGTGTCGTCTCTACCGTGTTACCTCAATACTGGGCGTCTTTCGGCCGATCGTAGTCGTAGGGATACCCGATGACGACGCGCGAACTAAAGCGGAAAAAAATCGACCTACACACCGACGGCCGTCTGAGTATCGTTTTCCTCGGGTGTGGCGCGGCGTTTGCGAAGACTCTCAATCAGAACAACATTCTCATCATCAAGGGTGATGACCACGTGCTCGTCGATTGTGGGACGAAAACCCCTCGAGTCCTGTTCGATCACGGCGTTCCGATCTCGGCGGTCGAGACGTTCTTGATTACGCACTCGCACGCCGACCACGTCGGTGGCCTCGAAGAAGCGATGTTGACGGCTCGGTACGTTGCGCGGAAGAAACCGACGGTCGTCATCACGCCCGAGTACGAGCAGGTTCTCTGGACCGAGTCGTTGCGCGGAGGCGCCGAACACAACGAGCGTTCTAACGGCAAGGAACTACGCTTTCGCGACTTCTGGAACGTAGTTCGGCCGCGAAAAGTCAGAGGGCTTCCCCGCGATACGCGCACGGCTACGATCGGCTCGATCGATGTGAAGATCTTCCGCACGCGGCACTACCCGCAGCAGGCGACGAGTTGGACAGATAGCCAAATAAGCTACGGCCTCATTATCGACGACCGGATTCTCTTTACAGGCGACACACAGTTCGACGGGGATCTCGTTCCGGGGTTTGGCGCGAAATTTGATTTGGAGACGATTTTCCACGACGTGCAGTTCTTCACAGGAGGCATTCACGCATCGCTCGACGAGGTCGCGTCGCTCCCGGCGGCGGAGCGCAAACGCACGTACCTGATGCATTACCCCGACTCGTACAAAGACCACGTCTCTGCCGTCGACGACCTCGGGTTTCGGGGTTTCGCGCGCGAACTCGTGTACTACGACTTCGCGTGAATCGCCGGGACCGAATCGTCGAGCCTCTCAAAAACTACCGGGAAGTTTTCCGGCCTAAGCCAAACCGCCTCGCCGTCGCACTGCACCGCGATCTTCCTGTTATACCCCACCTCGATCCGATCGGATTGCCTCATCACGACCAACGGATCGCTCGTGTGTTCACCCGAGTAAATCCGACTCTTCAGCGCTATACGTTTGACCAGCCTATCGGTCCGAATCGCGCAGACGTTCTCGTCGCCCGGGAGAATTCGTTTATGATCGCCGTACGTCCTGTGACCCGATGCGCCGAACGCGACGAGGATAAACCGGTCGCTTAGTACCTCCACCGGATCCCCCGCGGAACCGAGTGAGACGGTCATCTCACCGACACCATACACCGGTCCGTAAAAAAGAGTCGCAAGGTCCGCGGGGACTTTGTACGCGTCGCCGGGCACGATTTTTTTCAGTTTGTTCACGGTACCGGTGATGAACGCGTCGATCCCGAGCGACGCGACGTTGAACGAGTACATCGGCTCCAACCCCACCGCGGAAACTCTCACCGCAGGTGCCAAGACCGCCTGAGATGCGCCGAATAAGGTCCGGCAGGCGGTTTCTAAATCGAATGCATCGGCACCGTCGTTTCCGCTGCCCATCGGGACACGGAACACATGGAATCGGCGCGAGAGTTCATGAGGCAGACCGACCAGCGCCGACATAACCTCCGCGTGCGTGCCGTCGCCTCCCGCGATAACGACCAGACGCGGCGTCTCGTCGGTACGAATCGCGTCGAGCAACTCACGACCGATAACGCGGCCGTGAAACGGGTATTGAGTCAAATGCAGCGCATACGGCAGAACGTCGGTGCTCGGGTGTTCGTCGGCGCGTCGCACGGCGATCTCGAGCGCCGCAGTGAGCTTCCGTCGGCGCGCGAACCCGCCCGCGGCCGGATTGATCACGACGTCGAGGTACTGGAACATCTTGCCGGCGTGCGGCGAGCACGACGCGAGTCTGACGATCGCGTCGGCGAAGGTCTCGTATATTTCGTGTTTCATCGGTCGCTGTCCTCCACGGCGTCAGGATCACTACTTATAGGCGCAGAACCCGAATGCGTCAAGAAAAACTCGATCGTCGCGACGGTGTCGTCGACACCGCCGACGAGAACGCCCCCCATCCCAACGGCGAGGGCCGGCTCAATGTCGACCTCAAAGCGGTCGCCGACCGATACGATGCCGGCGGCATCCACTCCGAGAACACTCGCGGCGAGTTCAAACGGCCGTGGGCTCGGCTTCGAGACCCCGGACCGATCGAGCCCGATCACGTCGATGAAGAAAGCCTGCAGGCCGATCGCGCGCAGCGTGCGTCGGCCGACTCCACTCGGATTGTTTGTGACCGCGATGCAACCGTACTCGCGCGCGAGCCGCTCGAGCGCGGCGGCCAACTCGTCGTTGCGGTCGAGGTAGAGCTCGGGACGGATGTTTTCGTCGCGCCACCGAACGCTCGTCTCGATCGGGATTCCGAGCGCCAGGAAAGTGTTCCCAAGCGACGGCGTCCGACCGCCGTTCTTTCGTGCAAACTCGGAACGATACTCGTTGACAACGGCCTCGGTCGTTTCGGGGTCCTCGCCTCTCTCTCGCGCGAGAGATTCGATGAGAACATGGGTCTGATGGCGACCGTACTCTTCGTTCGTGTACAGCGTATGATCGATATCAAAAACGAAACCTCGCACGGACTCGGGGATCGAGAAAAACTCCATCGAAGCAGTTTACCAGCTCGAACGGGATTCCGCCATAACGCGCAAAGTGGTATTCTGCCGCCATGAATCACGAGTTTCACTTCTACGGCACGTACTACCTCGCGGTTCACGCCGGATTCTCGCCGGACGACGCCGAGACACTCGCGAACGCCGCGCAGATGCCCGATACATGCCTCGTTTCGTACCGTGTCGCGACGGACACGGGAACGATGTACGACACCACCGCGACGCACCACTACGGCTTTTGGGATACCCGGCACGAGTGGGAGATCTGGATACCATTCCACTTCGTTCCGGGCGACTCGACCGCGGCCGCCGCGTTGCGAAAAGACGGCAGGAAGAGCGCGTACGCGGTCACAGCGAACTCGGAAAGCGCAAAAAAGCTCCTGCTCGCGGCGCTCCGGACTCGAGATCTCTTCCGCCTCGGAATCGCGCTTCACGCATTTGCCGATACGTGGGCACACCAGAACTTCTCGGGAAGGAACGAGGCGTTGAACACCGTCGACCCGACATCCGTCGTCCCGCCGATCGGTCACGCTCACGTGCGCCGTGCGCCGGATATAATCGATGAGATCTGGACCGACCCGCGGCTCAGAGCACCGAACGAGCGTATCGTCAACCGCGAGAGATTCCTGGACTCCGCGCGCGTGATCTACAAATACCTCTGCACGTACAATCGCCGCACGTTCGCGGACGCCGAAATCGTCATCGACACCTTGTCGGGTCTTCTCGGAAAAGGGAAATCGAACGAGGAAAAGGTCTATGATTTCATAATCGAGTGCGGGGCTCCCGAGTACCGCCGCAACGCGTGGAAGAAAGACGCTCTGATCGATCCGTACGAGCCCGACCTCGGTAACTTTGAGTCGACGTACGAGAAACTCGAATGGTTGACAAAAGAAGTTCTGGCCAAAGCTGCGATCGGCGAAAAAAAACCGGTGGAGTCCCGGCCGGGCTTCTACTCGTCCCCGTATTACCGGTGGATGGAAGCCGCGAAGCGGCACCGAACCGAAGCCCGCAAAATCCTCGGGCACCTGACTTCGTCCGCGCGAGCGTGAGGAACCGCTCACGCCAGACGCCACGTCACGGCGCGATCCGGCGACGTCACTCGGCGTGCACCCGGTCGATCTTCTCGGCGAGCATCTCGGTGTAGGTGCGGCTCTCGACAGCTGCGGTCGGGATACCGAGTTCGGAGAGCACCTCACGAACACGCAGCTCGGCGGATCGTGACTCCGAGTCGTCGTCGAGAACTCGTTCGACTTCGACGAACCATCCGAGCCCGACGAGTTCCGAGAGTTCCACGACGGTGTCGCCCGCTTTGTACTGCCTGCCGATTTTGGTCTTTCGTGTTCGTTCGAGACACCCAAGCCTGCGCAGGAGTTCGTGAAATGCATCACCATCGGTGACGTCAAACTCATGTTCATCGTTGAACTCCACGCCGTTCTCGATCCGCTTGTCCTTGAACGTGCAGATCGAACGCTCTCCGTCACGGCGCAAACGCACGTCGCTGCGAGCGTCGCGCGCGCTCTCCTCGCCGGCGAAATAGACGTCTTCTTTCACGTACTCGCGCACAAAAGAGTACCGCCGATCAAGACGCGCTCGCAGAGCATCGGGGTCTGATACCCACGCCTTGAGTTCAACCTCGATCGCCATCGCTTGATACGTCCTTTAGGAGGCTATATGCGCTCACTGAGCACCGGGCTGTGGGGCATCCTCGTTCTTGCGAAGCATGAGTTCGAGCGTACTCCACGACAGCAGGGCGCACTTGATCCTGACGGGATACTGTTTGACCCCCTCCATTGCCTCGAGGTCCGATAACTCGTCGGGAAAATCCGCATCTCCCCCTTCGAGCAGCATCGCCTTGAAGCGCCGGAGCACGTCTCGCACTTCGTCGAGATCCCGACCGGACACCGCGTCGCACAGCATGTTCGCCGACGCACAGCAGATCGAGCAACCCGCCCCTTCGTACGTCGCGCGTTTGATCGTCTTTCCATCGAGTTCGACGAATAGCTCGAGCTCGTCGCCGCACGAAGGATTTGCTCCTTCACTTTTCAGCGTTGCGTTTTCAAGCGTTCCGCGGTTCTTCTTCGACTTGTAGTTATCGAGAATGATCTCCCGATACAGTTCGTCTTCAATCGTCATACGAATATCTCCCGGACCGCATCGACGCCGGCCGCAAGCAGATCGATCTCTTCGCGCGTGTTGTACACGTAAAACGACGCACGAACCGTACCAAAAACCCCAAACACCCGCATGAGCGGCTGCGCGCAGTGGAACCCTGCCCGCACGGCGATCCCCTCGCGATCGAGAATCGTGCCGACATCGTGTGGGTGAACATCGTCGATGTTGAACGAAAAAATGCCGCCGCGATTCGCGAGATCGGCCGGACCATACACGATCACCCCAGGTATAGAACCGATTCTCTCGTACGCGTACGCGAGCAGTTCTTTTTCGTGCGCGGCGATCTCCTTGAGGCCGAGGTTCGAGAGATACGACAACGCAGCGCCGAACCCGATGACCCCAGCGATGTTCGGCGTCCCGGCCTCGAACTTGGCCGGAACCGGCGCGTACGTCGTGCCCTCTTTCTTCACCTTCAGAATCATGTCGCCGCCGAAGAGAAACGGATCCATCGAATCAAGAACGTTCTCCCGCGCGTACAGCACGCCGACGCCGGTCGGGCCACACATCTTGTGCGCCGAAAACGCGAGGAAGTCGCAACCCCACTCGGCAACGTCGACCGGATGATGAGAAACGTACTGGGCACCGTCGACAAGCACGAGCGCGCCGACCGCGTGCGCCGCCGCGACGATCTCGCTCACCGGCGGGATATACCCGGTCACGTTCGACATCGCGGTAATCGCGACAAGCCGAGTTTTTGCCGTGAGAGTCCGTTCGAACCCGCCGGGCTCGAGCGTCCCGTCTTCGGCAACCGGAGCGAACCGCACGACGGCCCCTGTGCGTTCGGCTACCGCCTGCCACGGGACGAAGTTCGAGTGGTGTTCGATCTCGGTGATTACGATCTCGTCGCCGGATTTGAGATGTTTCAGCGCCCAACCGTACGCAACGAGGTTGATGGACTCGGTGGTGCTCTTCGTGAATATCGCGTGTCCGTCGTCGGGTGCGTGGATAAAGGCCTCGGTCTGGGCCCGTACCGCGTCGTACGCGACGGTGGCCTGCTCGCTGAACTCGTACACGCCTCGGTGGATATTTGCGCCGAGGTCGGTGTAGTACGCGCGCTCGGCGTCGAGCACACACTCCGGTTTCAGAGACGTCGCGCCGTTGTCGAGGTAGACCAGCGGTTTACCTCGCATGGTTTTTGTGAGAATAGGAAAGTCAGCTCTGATCGCGGGAATTTCTAACATCGGTTTGTTTATACCAAAAACGGCCCCCGACGTACACTGCGACGGGGACCGCTGCATTTTGAGGCGATGTAACGAGCGCTACTTCGCCTTTGTGTAGAGTTCGGCGACAGCGTTCCAGTTGATCACGTTGAAGAACGCTTCGAGATACTCGGGGCGACGGTTCTGGTACTTGAGGTAATACGCGTGCTCCCAGACGTCGACGCCAAGGATCGGCGTTTTACCGTCGGTCAGCGGATTATCTTGATTCGGCGTGCTCACAACCTCGAGCTTGCCGTTCGAGACGACGAGCCATGCCCATCCGCTCCCGAAACGGTTCGCCGCGGCTTCGGTGAACTTCGACTTGAACGCATCAAAACTGCCGAACGCCGAGTCGATCGCCGAGGCGAGTTCACCCGACGGTTTGCCTCCCGCGTTTGGACCCATTGTCGCCCAGAACAGTGTGTGGTTCGCGTGACCACCTCCGTTGTTCCGAACGGCGGTTCTGATGTTCTCGGGCAAGGAGTTCAGTTCCTTCATGATCTTTTCGATCGGCCACGAGGCGTACTCGCTGCCTTCGACGGCCGCGTTCAGTTTCGTGACGTACGCTCCGTGGTGTTTGTCGTGATGAATCGTCATCGTCTGTTCATCGATGTGCGGTTCCAGTGCATTGTACGGATACGGTAAATCGGGCAATGAAAAAGCCATTCTCTTCCTCCTGCGTTTTTTTCCGCGCGCCGAAGCACGTGGTAGATTACCTGACTAATCTACTAATCTTTTCTGTCTTGATCAAATTCTCGTCCCGGTAACTCACCGCCGCCCGGCGATAGGATCACTCGGAACGCCTCCTATTAAGGTACATATAGAAGTCATCGTCAGGCAATCTGCCACCGACCGATTCGGGGGAAAACTCAAAGAGCACCGAAAGGAAGTCGCCAACTGCGGCCTGTGCATCGCTCGCGTCGGCATACCGAATATTGAGCCGCGGGATCGCTTGCTCGGCGACTTCCACGGGCAGACCAAGACCGATACCGGCGGCTTTTTGCGCAGCCGCCGAAGGGTTCGCGACGGTCCGCTCGAGCGAGTCGCGAAACTCCGAAAGAAACTCGCGCACGAACGCGGGTTCGGCATCGAAGAGATCATGCGTCATGAACAACCCTGTCTGCGCGAGCGCCGCGTCTTCACCACGAGCAACTCTCCACTGCTCCTGGAGGTCGAGAACGACGTGCACACCCGGAGTCCGCATCAGAACCTGCGTCAGGAAAGGTTCGGGCAGAACCGCAAGCTCGACGCGCCGCGCGATCATCATCTGCGTCAGCTCGATCTGATCGTAGCGAAAATCGAGGTCGTACTCGGTGTCTACCGTAAGTCCGGACTCGGAGGCGAGGTACCGAAAGACAACGTCGGGCGTCGCGTTCCGGCCGATCGTAAAGATGCGTCGTCCGCGAAGATCGTCCCAACCCTGTACCTCTTCGGGGCCCACTACGTACAGTACGCCCCACATTTTCATCGCGATGAGCCCGATCTCTACGCCACGCGCCGCAAGCGTCGCGCCGAGATTGGTCGGAAGCGTCGCGATCTCGACCTCCCCGGACAGAATCTTCGCAACCAGAAGATCCGGCGATGCCGCAACGACGTACTCGACCGCGACACCCGAAGCAAAATCCGGTTCCCGATCGATCATGTGCGCGAGCCCAAGGCCCGTCGGACCGCGCAGAACCCCGACGCGAACCGTTCGCACCTCGACCGGATCGGCGGACTCGCGCAGTCCGGCGGCGTGCAACTCGAACGGCCCGACGAGCGCTACTGCGGCAAGTATACACGCCGCACGGAACCGAAACAGGACGAGCCGTGTGATCGTGAGTTTCAGACCGCGGCCGAGTTGAGCTCTATGTTCCATGTTTCCCCCGAGTATTTCGATAAATTTTTATCGTTTATACCTTACCGTAACACAAAGGAAATATCGCGTCAACACCGGGAAGCCGTTTTTTGCGGGAGTTTCGTGCGGGTCCGGTGCGGATTGTGGCCGGGAGATTACCGAATAGGCGACAACAACTCTTCGGTACACCGGGCTTCGGGCCACCGTTCGCGAACGGCGGACTCGTACAACGAGGATCGGTCGGTGTCGTTCACGGCGACAACCGAGACAAGGCGCCGGTCGTTGAAATTGGCTGCGACGTACTTCCCACCCGCTTCCGCCTCCCGTACAGTAAGCGCCTCGGCCCGATCGCCCAGCCAGGTCTGATCGACCGAGAGAAACTGCGTACCGAATATCTCGCACTTCATACGAAACGGCGGGTTCAGAAACTCGGTCGCGCGGCCGACGGCGTTCGCTCCCGCGACGTGCCCCTGGTGCTCGGCCGCGTGCCAGAGATACGACACATGCCCTCCCGGGTGTTGTGCACAGTCACCCGCGGCGAGAATATCGCGGTCGGAGGTTGTGAGATACTCATCGACGATAACGCCGGTCGAAACATCGATGCCCGCCTCCCGCGCCAATGCGATTCTGGGCGCAACACCGATGCAGAACACAACCATGTCGAAACGCCCGGATTTCTTGATCATCGTCACCAACGTCTTGCCCTTCCCGTCGGGTTCAAAGGAAAGAACCTCTTCGTGGAACGATAAATCGACTTTGTTCTTGCGAAGCAGTTCTTCCATCAACTCGGACGCGCGCAGGTTTAGTCTGCGCGGTAGAAGCTGAGCGGTTGCCCCGATCAACGTCACCGACTTCTTCATCTTGCGGAACTGTTCGGCAAGTTCCACGCTCAGCACGCCCATCCCGACGATCACGACGCTACCGGCACTGCCGGCGGCTTTCCTGAGAGTCTCGGCGTCTGCTGCCGTTCGAAGCCGGTGAAACGAGCCGCGCTCGTGCTCGCGCACCGCGCGTGGGTACAGCGGTTCACTGCCCACCGCAAGGATCAATTTCTTGTACTCAAGCTCGGATCCATCGTCGAGCGCGAGCCTTTTATCGTCCCGAATTATCCGAACGACGCGACGGCCATGAGTAATGCTCACCCGGTTCGCCGAGTACCATTCCATAGGCTCCAGCCGGAACTCGTCGCGTTTAAACCCGGCCGCGAGATGCTTCGAAACCTTAGTCCGCTTGTACGGGAGTCGGTCCTCTTCGTTCACAAGAAGAATCGAGACGCTCGAATCTATTTCTCTCGCGGTGCGAGCCGCCGACAGGCCGGCGATTCCCGCTCCGACGATCACCACATCGTGTCTTTCCATATCCGCACCTATCGTTCCCTGCCGTTTCGGACTCGCAGCCTTGCCGCAGCGCGAATCGTTCGGCTATAATGTCGTAAGAATACTGAATAATTGGAATGCTTTCCATAAAAAGGAACTGTAATGCCCGACCTTTCCGTCACTTACATGGGTCTCCGCCTCGAGAACCCATTTATCGCATCGAGCTGCGGTTTGACCGGGACCGTCGACGGCGTTCAGAAATGCGCCGAAGCTGGGGCCGGCGCGGTCGTGCTCAAATCCCTTTTTGAGGAACAGATCGCGCACGAGGTCTCACAAACTGAGGACTCAATCGACGTTGATTTTCACCCGGAGGCGCTCGAGTACGTGTCGCAGATGGGGCGTCAACACGGTCCGCGCGAGTATCTGTCCCTAATCGAATCCGCCAAAAGCGCCGTCTCGATACCGATTATCGCGAGCGTGAACTGCGTTACACCGAAGTGGTGGAGCACCTACGCACGCCAAATCGCACTGTCCGGTGCCGACGGAATAGAACTCAACATCTCGGTCATGCCGCGCAGTTTCTCCGAACGCTCGGACTCGGTCGAGAAAGAGTTTCTGCGCGTCGTCGAAAAGGTCCGCGCAAAAACGGATCTACCAATCGCGGTCAAGATCGGACCGTACTTCACGTCTCTACCACGCGTTGCGGTCGAGTTGCGCAAGGCCGGAGTATCGGCGCTCGTCCTGTTCAATCGATTTTACCAGTTCGACATCGATATCGAAGCGCGATCGATCGTCGCGGGTTATCAGTTCAGCACGTCGAACGAGATCCACCATTCGCTCAGGTGGATCTCGATTCTTGCCGGCAACGTAGGCTGCGATCTCGCGGCGTCAACCGGCGTCCACACAGGAGAAGACGCGGTGAAGCAATTGCTCGCGGGTGCAAACGCGGTCGGGCTGTGCTCGACATTGTACAAAAACGGAATCGGCCGGATCGGGGCGATTCGCTCCGAGGTATCGGACTGGATGGATGCGCACGGATACGACTCGATCGACCGGTTTCGCGGCACGTTGAGCCAGTCTGCGAGCGACAAACCCGAACAGCACGAGCGGCTCCAGTACATCAAGGCGCTAACAGGGCTGTCGTAACGGGCCTATGATGCGGAGTATCGACGCACGGAAACCGGTCCTCGCGGCATTGTTTACCGGTTTTATAATAATTGGCGCGTACATCGTGGTGCCGTTGCCGTTCTCGCCGGTCCCGATCGTACTACAGAACTACTTCGTGGTCCTCGCGGGCTTGATCCTCGGGCCGGTGTACGGCGCGTTCTCGGTAGCAGTGTACCTGGTGCTCGGCATCATCGGCTTGCCGGTGTTCTCGGCCGGTCGAGGCGGCTTTGCACACTTCATCGGACCGACCGGCGGTTATCTCGTCGGTTTCCTCGTCGCCGCGCCGCTCGCGGCGCTGATAGCGTCACGTGACTCGGGGCCGATCCGGACGGCGATCGCGGCGACGACCGGTATGATCGCGGTCTACGTAGTCGGCGTGCCGTGGCTCGCATCGGTCGCCGACCTGCCGTTATCCGCTGCAATGGCCGCCGGAGCGCTCCCGTTCATACCCGGCGACGCGGCCAAAGTGGTCGCCGCGGTCGTCACGGTCAGATGGGCCCGACCGGTTCTCGTCGCGTTCGAAAATGCCGGATCAACGTAGTCACACCCTTTCGGTACAGAACATCGGATTTCGGTTCGCCTCCGGTTCGTGGGGCATCCGTGATATCACGGTCGAGTTCCCACCGGGTTCGATCGTCGTTCTCTCGGGCCCGAACGGCGCGGGCAAGACTCTGTTATGCCGGTTGATCGTCGCGCTTCTCACGCCGAGCGAGGGTTCGGTCGCACTCGACGGCGAGAGGATCGAGATCACCAAACCGGCGGCGGTGAGGCGTCTTCGATCGGTCGTCGGATACGTCCAGCAGAACGCCGATGCGCAGTTTCTCGGCGAGACCGTCGCCTCGGACGTTGCGCTCGGGCCGCGCAACGCCGGCGCTACGTTGCACGAGATCGACCGCCGCACGCGGGAGGCGCTCGACACGGTCGAGTTGGGCAGGTTTGCAGATCGCGATCCGTTCACACTATCCGGTGGCGAGCGTCGGCGTCTCGCAATCGCCGGCATGCTCGCGATCACCGGCGGCGTCCTGATTCTCGATGAACCGTTCTCAAATCTCGACTTCCGGGCGATCAAGAGCGTTCTCGACACCATCCTTCGGCTCAAGGAAAGCGGAACAACGGTCATCGTCGTCACGCACGAACTCGAAAAAATCGCCGCGCACGCCGACACGATGATCGTCTTGAACGACGGACGGCTCGTCGGCGCGGGCGCTCCGCTCGATCTCGCACCGCACTGGTCGGGCTGGGGGTTACGACCGGCCGATCGCCCGATTCCCGAAATGACATGGATTCGCTGAGCGATCCCACGATCGACGCGGGTTTCGTGATCGATGCGCGTTTCGCGCTCGGCGCTTCGGTTGCACTCGGCGTCGGTATCGCGGTCGCCGAGTCTCCCGCGGCGCTACTCTACGTCTTTCCAGTCGCTTTGGCACTGAGGATGACGCGGATGAGTGTCCGCCGCACGCTCGTGGAGCTTCGCCTGCTCGGCTGGATCGCTGCGTTCGTGATCGCTTCGCGCTCGATAACCTGGACCGCCGACGGCCCCCGGTACGCGCTCGGCGGAACGTTCTCGGGTCTGTTCGTCGCTATCCGGCTATTCATGGCCGCGTGCGTCGCGATCGCCCTGACACGCGCCGTCGAGCGGTCCGAACTCATCGACGCGCTCGCGTGGTTGATCGGGCCGGCCGCCCGGAGGAGAAACGGGCTACTCGCGTGGTTCCCCCTCTCGGCCGCTCTCGGGCTTTCGTTCCTGCCGATTCTGAAGCGCGACACCGCCGCGATCCGCGACGCGTACGCGTTGCGCGCCGGACCGAATAAACGTCCTGTTAAGCGGATCTCCGATGTATCGAAAGCGCTTCTCCGCACCGAGCTCAAACGGTCGTTCGAGATCGCCGACGCGCTTGCGCTTCGCGGATACACGCCGGACCGCACGCCGCGTTTCCAGCGACCACCGAAGGGGGCCTCGATCATGCTCGGCGCGCTTGTGTTTGTGCTCACCGCGACGATCGTTCACTTTCTCGTGTCGTGAGGCCTCAACGCCCGCGTGGATGCTTTGCTCCGACGACGCGCCAGAAAGCCGTGACCGTCGCCGACTGAAGCGCGCGCGTGCGAACCGCGATTCCGACATCGTACGCGTCGAGACCGGGATCGACGTCCAACACGCGCACTTCGGCGCGAATCGGGCTCTTCTCGATGACGAGTCCCGGGACGATCCCGATCCCACACCCGAGCGCGACCATAGCAAGGATCGCCTCGTTACCCGCGACGTGCGCGTACACGCGCGGTTTCACGCCGAGCCGACGGTACCACTTCTCAACGCGATCGCGCGCAACATCGCGCTCCTGGATAATCAGAGGCAGTTCGGCCCACGGGACCGGCGATCGCCCGGCGAGTTCGCTGACGCGACACTCGAGAGTCGGCGCGACAAACTGCAAAGGAGTCCTCATCATCACGTGTGTGGTGACGCCGGACGGTATCGTCTCAGGAAACGCCGCGACCGCGAGATCGACTTCATCGTCGAGAACCGCACTCAACGCCGAACCCGGGTCACCCGTTTTTAGCGTGATGGCCACTTCCGGGTACAACGCACGGAACTCCGGGATCACGTCGGGCAAGATCGCGTAGCACGCGGTAACCGACGCGTAGATCCGGATGTCCCCCGTGAGCCGACCGCCACCGCCGAGTTGATCGCGTACCGACTGCCACTCGGCGACGGCGCGTGCGGCGTACCGCCGAAAGATCTCGGCCTCGGACGTCGGCCTGACCGACCGGTTGTCGCGGATGAAGAGCCGTGTCCCGAGTTCATCTTCCAACCGTTGAATCGTCCGGCTCACGGCGGACGGGCTTGCGTTGCAGACTCTGCTCGTCGATGCGAAACTACGCGTCTCGGTGAGCGCGAGAAAGACTTCGAGAGTGCGAACGTCCATGATACCTCCGGGACGGCAAATGAGCCTATGATGCGCAATTCGCAACAGTATATCCCGAATAATTCACTTTACGCAACTTTGATTCGATGGTATTGTACGTGCATGACGGTTTGAAGGAGTGCCAAATGAAGTTTGATTTTACGACGAAAGTGTTTGAGAAAGAAAAAATCGTTCTTGCCGATACCGAAGAATACATCGTTCGTGGCGGCCGCCACCTCTTCCCATTGCTTCCGAAAGCTTTCGAAGGCGTGAAGCAGATCGGCGTGATCGGTTGGGGGTCACAAGGGCCCGCGCAGGCGCAGAACCTCAGAGAGTCGCTCGAGGGCTCGGGAATCCGCGTCACGGTCGGGCTCAGGGCGGGATCGTCGTCGTGGGCGAAGGCCGAGAAAGCCGGCTTCACCGAGGCCGACGGAACGCTCGGCGAGATGATGAGCGTGATCGGTGCGTCCGACATCGTGCTGCTCCTGATCTCCGACGCCGCGCAGGCCGAGATGTACCCGCAAGTCTTCGCGAAGATGAAGAACGGAGCGACGCTCGGCCTGTCTCACGGTTTCCTGCTCGGTCACATGAAGACACAGAACGTGTCGTGGCCCACGACGATAAACGTGATCGGCGTCTGCCCGAAAGGCATGGGACCGTCTGTTCGCCGCTTGTACGAACAGGGCAAAGAGACGAACGGAGCCGGCATCAACGCGAGTTTCGCGGTCGAACAGGACATCGACGGACGCGCGACCGATTACGCGATCGGTTGGTCGGTCGCTCTCGGCGCGCCTTTCAGCTTCATGACGTCGCTCGAGATGGAGTACCGCTCGGATATCTACGGTGAGCGTGGGATTCTTCTCGGCGCGGTGCACGGCATCGTCGAGGCGTTGTACCGCCGGTACCTTGATCAAGGCGCGTCGCCGGAAGACGCGTTCCGACGGTCGGTCGAGAGCGTGACGGGTCCGATCTCGAGCACGATCTCGCATAAGGGAATCAAGGCGTTGTACGAGTCGCTCGACGATTCCGGCAAGGCCGAGTTCCGCGCGGCGTACTCGGCGACGTACCATCCCGCGCGCGACATCCTGACCGAAATCTATCAAGAAGTCTCGAGCGGAAACGAGATCCGTTCGGTCATTCTCGCCGGCGAACGCATGAAGTCGTACCCGATGGGCAACAT
Source organism: Spirochaetaceae bacterium (assembly GCA_007695285.1). Lineage (GTDB taxonomy): Bacteria > Spirochaetota > Spirochaetia > DSM-27196 > PXBQ01 > PXBQ01. The sequence continues at coordinate 49,988 of REEC01000118.1, forward strand.
CGACGCGACGACAATGTGGAAGACGGGTGAGAAGGTTCGCGCGGCGCGCGTCGAAAATCAAATCCCGCTCGACGCGTTCACCGCCGGCGTATACGTCGCGACGATGATCGCGCAGATCGACGTGTTGCTCGCTCACGGTCACGTGTACTCCGAGATCGTCAACGAGTCGGTGATCGAGGCGGTCGACTCACTGAACCCGTACATGCATTACCGCGGCGTGGCGTACATGGTCGACAACTGCTCGACGACCGCTCGGCTCGGCTCACGCAAGTGGGCGCCGCGCTTCGACTACAACATCGCGCAGCAGGCGTTCACCGCGATCGACGACGGGAAAAAACTCGACACCGCGGCATTCGACGCGTTCCTCGTGCACCCGGTTCACGGGCCGGTCTCGGTGCTCGCGGAACTCAGACCGACCGTCGATATCTCGGTGCAGTAGCCGACAGCAACGCGCGAAACCGACGCGGCCGGCTGCTCTCCGGACGCGTTCGGGACACGCTCGCGACGGACTTGACAGCGGCTCGGCACGTCGTCCACACTGCCCGCGATGAGCAACGAGCAGTACTACTTCCCGCTCGACCGATTCATGTCGGTCGAGCATTTTGAGCGGATCAAGCGGTTCGCAGCGGGCAAGCCGAGTCCGTGCCTGATCATCGATCTCGATGTCGTGCGCGCGCGCTTCACCGAGCTGCAAGCGCTTATGCCGAAAGCGTGTATCTACTACGCGGTCAAGGCGAATCCTCACGACGCGGTGCTCGCAGCGCTCGCCGAGCTCGGGTCTTTCTTCGACATCGCGTCGCGGTACGAGCTCGACCAGTGCCTGCGGCTCGGTATCACGCCGGACCGCTTGAGTTTCGGCAATCCGATCAAAAAAAGGGTCGACATCGAGTACGCGTACGGGAAAGGCGTCCGGTTGTTCGTGACCGACTCCGACGAGGACCTCGACGCTCTCGCCGAGCGCGCCCCGGGCAGTCGGATCGTCTTTCGGTTGTTGACCGAAGGTACCGGGTCGGACTGGCCGCTCTCACGGAAGTTTGGAGCGCACCCGGATACCGTGTACTCTCTCGTGCTGCGCGCGCGCGACCTCGGGCTCGATCCGTACGGCTTGACGTTCCACGTCGGGTCGCAACAGCGCGACATCGGGCAGTGGGACGACGCGATCTCGAAGTGTCGCTATCTCGTCGACTCGCTTCGCCCCGAAGGCGTGCGGATTCGGATGCTGAACCTCGGAGGGGGGCTTCCCGGAACGTACACCGACGCGACGCTCCCGACAAAGGTATACACGAGCGAGATTAAACGTTTTCTGTACGAGGATTTTGGCGATGAGGAACTCGACATCTTCGTCGAGCCCGGCCGATACCTCGCCGCCGACTCGGGCGTGATCGTGAGCGAGGTTGTCCGTCTCTCGAAAAAATCCCGCAACAACCAGTATCGGTGGATGTACCTCGACGTCGGCAAGTTCTCGGGTCTGATCGAGACTCTCGACGAGGCGATCAAGTTTCCGATTTACTTTGAGAAGAAAGGCGAGTCGGAGCCGGTCATCATCGCGGGACCGACGTGCGATAGCATGGACATCCTGTACGAAAAGACACGATACTCGGTACCGTCTACCGTGACGACCGGTGACATCGCGTATATTCTCGGCGCCGGCGCGTACACCCAGAGTTACAGCTCGGTCAATTTCAACGGGTTTCCGCCGCTCGAGGCGTTCATTCTGGAGTAGGAGGTCTCGATGATCATTCGGATAATAACGGTTTCCGTCAAAGCAGAGTTCATCGCGGAGTTCGAGAAAGAGACGACTCTGAACCACCGCGGCTCGATCGAAGAACCCGGTGTCCTGCGTTTCGACGTTCTAAAGGACACCGAAGTTCCCGGTCGATACGTCTTGTACGAAGTCTACATCGACGAGCAGGCGACCCGGCTCCACAAAGAGACGCAGCATTACGCGCGATGGAAGGCCGCGGTCGAGCCGATGATGGCCGGCCCACGCGAGAGCGCCGCGTTCTCGGTCGTCGCTCCGACCGATCCCTCCGCGTGGTAACGACCCACGCCGATGAGCGGGCCGCGGCCCCTGATTGACAGCGACGGCCGGCATCAGTACCGTGTGCGCATGAGAATTCGGTATAATGCCCCGGTTACGCTCACGTTCACTCTCATCTCGACCGGGGTGCTTTTATTGCACGCATTGACCGGCGGTACGCTAATTTACCGCTTTTTCTCGATTGGACCGTCGCTCGATACCTCGCGCCCGGTAGAGTATGTTAGGCTATTCACGCATGTGCTCGGACACGCCGACTGGAATCATCTCTTGAGCAACTTTGCCTTCATTCTATTGCTCGGGCCGATTCTCGAGGAGAAACACGGATCGAGCGGCCTTTTCGTGATGGTTTTGATCACCGCGCTCGTCACGGGGGTCTTGAACGTTCTGTTGCTTCCGACCGGGTTGCTGGGAGCTAGTGGAATCGTGTTTATGATGATCCTGCTTGGATCGTTCACGAACTTCGGCAAAGGCGACATCCCGCTCACGTTTATTCTCGTCGTGGCGCTATACCTCACGCGTGAGTTCATCACGGCGTTCCAGGCCGACAGTATTTCGCAGTTTGCGCACATCGTCGGCGGTTTCTGCGGTGGTTTGTTCGGGTTCCTGCGCCCACGGAAGACGTGAGGAATCGGAGAGAAGATGGCACACGGCGGAATGGAAGAAAAAATCCGGAGAATGCTCGCCCGGTATCACCAGGTTGAGACCGAGATCGCGGACCCAAACATCGCGAAAGACGCAAAACGATACCGAGAAATTATGCGCGAACACTCGCAACTCGCGGAGGTATCGCACACTCACGGGGAACTCGAAAAAGCGGAGCAGGAACTCGCCGAGACCCGGGAGTTGCTCGAGACCGAGAAGGATCACGCGGTTCGAGATATGGCTCGCGAGGAGCTTCACTCTCTGGAGCAGAAAGTCGAGGACCTCACGTCGGCGCTGCGAGTTCTTCTGATCCCAAAAGACCCGATGGACGAGAAGAACGCGATTATGGAGATCCGCGCAGGTACCGGCGGCGACGAAGCGGGGCTGTTCGCCGCGGACCTCTTCCGGATGTACTCGCGATACGCCGAGAAAAAACGCTGGAAGGTCGAGATCATGTCGTCGAGCGCGAGCGAGATCGGAGGATTCAAGGAGATCGTTTTTTCGATCGCTGGAGCCGGAGTCTACGGCGAGTTGAAGTTCGAGAGCGGCGTGCACCGCGTGCAAAGAGTCCCTGAAACCGAGTCGAGCGGCAGGATCCACACGTCGGCCGTGACGGTCGCGGTCCTGCCGGAGGTTGAGGAAACCGATATACACGTCTCGCCCGAGGAACTGCGCGTCGACGTTTACCGCTCGTCCGGGCCCGGTGGCCAGAGCGTCAACACGACCGACTCGGCCGTGAGGTTGACGCACCTCCCGACCGGACTCGTCGTGATCTGTCAGGACGAAAAGTCCCAACACAAGAACAAGGCGAAGGCGTTGCGCGTTCTGATGGCGAGGCTGTACGAGATCGAAGAAGAAAAAAAACAGTCGGAGCGCGCGACGGAACGTCGAAGTCAGATCGGAAGCGGCGATCGGAGCGAGAGGATCAGGACGTACAACTTTCCGCAGAGTCGCATCACCGACCATCGCATAAACCTTACGCTTTACAAACTCGAAGCCGTCCTTCAAGGTGAACTCGACGAAATCATCAACGGACTCAAAGTGACCGAGCGCGAAGCGGCACTGAGCGGTATCGAGTAACCGGCGGGAATGACTGTTCATCAGGCGGCGGTCGCGGGTGCGGAGCGGCTGCGTGACGGCGGCATCGAGACGGCGTGGCTCGACGCGATTGTCCTGCTGTGTCACGTTCTCGACTGCACCAAAGAACGGCTGTTCACCGAGTACGAGGCTGAACTCGATAACGACACGATCGTGGCGTTCGAGTCCACCTTGACGAAAAGAATCGCCGGATTGCCGGTGTCGTACATTCGCCGGTCCAAGGAGTTTTTTTCGCTCGAGCACTACGTCGATGAACGAGTGCTCGTTCCTCGGCCGGACTCGGAGCTTCTCGTAGAGACGGCGCTACGTCTGGCGCGGTCCGATCCGTCGGTGCGCCGCGTCCACGACTGTTGCACCGGAAGCGGCTGCATCGCGATCGCGCTTGCGTACGAACGTTCGGATCTCGAACTGTCGGCGTCGGATGTCTCGCAGGACGCGATCGACGTCGCCCGATTAAATGCTCGAAATGTGCTCGGGCACGAGATCCCGATGTGGCGGGCGGATCTACTCGCGGGGTTGACCGCGCCCGTCGACATGATCACGGCAAATCCCCCGTACCTCACGACCGCCGAATACGAACGGCTCACCGCGCAGCGGTGGCCCGAGCCGCAGATCGCGCTTGACGGTGGCCCCGACGGACTCGATACGATCCGTACATTGGCAAACGCGGCTCTGGATTGTTTGCGCGGGAATCGATATCTTTTATGTGAGGCGGCCGACGCTCAGGCCGACTCGGTGCGCGAGATCTTCAAGGAGGTTGGTTTCGCGCGCGTGGAGACCGTATGCGACATAGCCGGACACCGGCGCGTGAGTATTGGGTATGGTGCAGAATCTACGCGAATTTGAATCGATTCTCGAGATGTACGCGGATGAGGACCGCGATCTCGTCATGCGCGCTGCACGTACATCCGACCGGCTGCATAAAGGGCAACTCCGCGACAGCGGTGAGCCGTACATAATCCATCCACTCCAGGTCGCCGAGATTCTCGTCGAGCTCAAGATGGACGCGGCGGCGGTCGTCGCCGCTCTGCTGCACGACGTACTCGAAGACACCGACATGACCCGCGTCGATCTCCGCCGCGAGTACGGCAAGGAAGTCGAGGCACTCGTCAATGGCGTCACGAAGATCGCTATCGTGAAAGCGAAAAACAAGAGTGTACAGCAGTCCGAAACGATCCGCAAAATGCTGCTCGCGATGGTGAAAGACGTCCGCGTGATCTTGATCAAACTTGCCGACAAGCTTCACAACATGCGTACGCTCGACCACAAGGACGACACCGCGCGGAAACGCGAAATAGCGCAAGAGTGTATCGACATCTACGCACCGCTCGCGCACAGACTCGGTATTTCGTGGATAAAGGCCGAACTCGAAGATCTCGCTCTGAAGCAACTCAACGCCGAAGTGTACAACCAGATCAAAGGCTTTGTCGCGACCAAAAGACGTGAGCGCGAGCAGTATCTGCTGCGCGTCGAGAACGCGTTGTACGAGGCAGCACGCGCCGAGAACATCGACGTCGAAGTCGAGGCCCGAGCGAAACACTTCTACTCGATTTACGAGAAAATGAAGCAGAAAGGCCGCCCGTTGCACGAGATCTTCGACTTTCTCGGCGTCCGTGTTCTTTGCTCCTCCGCGAACGACTGTTACACGCTTCTCGGTCTCGTTCACCGGATCTGGCCACCGATCGAGGGCCGTTTCAAAGACTACGTGGCGATGCCGAAGTCAAACCGGTACCAGAGTCTGCATACGACAGTCCTGTGTTACGAAGGGAAAACGATCGAGATCCAGATTCGAACATTCGAGATGCACCGGACCGCCGAGTACGGGATCGCCGCGCACTGGCTCTACAAGCGAAACCCCGGCGAGTCGGATCGTCGCGCCGAACTCCGGATCCTGAACCAGGTCCGGACGCTCAACACGACCCGCATCACGTCGAACGAGTTTCTCGACGAGATCAAACGCGAACTGCTCAAGGACTCGATCTACGTTTTCACGCCGAAAGGCGACGCGGTGGAACTGCCGAAGGGATCGACCGCGATCGATTTTGCGTACCACATTCACACCGAGATCGGCAACCGAACAGTCGGAGCGAAGGCCGATGGTTCGATCATCCCGCTCAAGGAAGAGCTCAAGAACACGCAGGTTATCGAGATCATCACGTCGCCGTCGGCGCATCCACATCTCGCGTGGCTGCGGTCGGTGCGGACGCGGAGCGCTCGATCCAAGATCCGGAACTGGCTCAACAAACACGACGATAACCTCATCATCGACCGCAGCATCGTCGCGCGTCGAAAAACCGATACCACGCCCCCCGCGACGGCGCCCGCGAAGAAGAAACAACCCGAATCGACCGTGATGGACAAAGGAAAAGTCGGTGTGCGTGTCGGCGATGAACGGAACATGATGATCCGGTTCGCCAACTGCTGCCATCCGGTGACCGGTGACGACATCACCGGCTACATCTCGCGCGGACGCGGTATAATCGTTCACCGGCGCGACTGCCCAAATTTGCGGTTCATCGAGGACTTCGACGAGCGGCACATCGAGGTCGAGTGGGAAACGGTCTCGCCACGCGCGACCGTACGGCTGCGCGTATCGGCGCGAAAAACGTTCGACCTGTTCTCGGAAATAGAAGGCGCCGTGAAAAAGCATCACGGCCATCTCATCGAAGGAAAAGTCGACGAGCTCGAGACCGGCCGCTTCGAGGCCATGTTCACTCTCGAACTCGACCGTCGCGACGACGCCAAAAAGATCATGAAAAGCATCCGCGCGATCCCGGCCGTACTGAACGTCGCGGAGGTCGGCCAACCCACGGCCGACTTGATCGAAGCGGGATGAAGGAACACTTTATGAAAACAGTCGGTATCGTCGGCTACGGAAACATGGGGAGTTCGATCGTCGCGGGCATGCGGCGGGTCGCTCCGGATACGCGGTTCGTAGTGGTCGAGAAGAACGCCGAGCGTCGCGAAAGTGCTCGGGCCGCGGGAACCGAGTTGATCGAGACGTACGGCGACTTTTTCCGTGAGTCACAGATCGTCGTGCTCGCGATCAAACCACAGGATATCGACGCGTTCGCGCGCGATGCCGCGGAGTTCAGCGCGGGTTCGCGTATCGTCTCGATCCTCGCGGGCACCTCGATAGAGACAATTTCCGCGGCGCTCGGTACGCCGGCGGTCTGCCGTCTCATGCCGAGCCTCGCGGCCGAGATCGGCACCGCGGTCGTCGGCGCTTCGTTTCCCGACGAAACCGACGAGGATTTCCGGGAGAATGCGATCGCGATCGCACGCGCAATCGGAACGCCGTTTGACCTTCCCGAACGACTGATAGCGGCCGTTACCGGCATATCGGGCTCGGGCATCGCGTTTATGTTCCAGTTTCTCCACGCCCTCGCACTCGGCGGCACCCGCGCCGGTCTCGACTACCCAACCGCACTCGCGATGGCCGAGACCGTAGCCGAAGGCGCGGTCGCGCTTCTCAGGAAGCACGACCGTACACCGTCGGACTTCATCACGCGAGTCGCGTCGCCGGCGGGAACGACGATAGATGGGCTGCGCGAGCTCGAAAACGGCCGCTTCACGGCGACGGTAATGGACGCGGTCGTCGCTGCCGCGCGGCGCGCGGAACAGCTCGAGTCGTAACTGTTTAGTACTCGTCGAACGTTTTATTTCCTGATACTATACCGCATGCTTGATCTACGATTTATCCGCGAGAACAGCGACGCGGTGAAAAAGAACGTCGCGGCGCGATACGTCGACGCCGATGTCGACGCGGTCGTCACGCTGTACGACAAACGCAATACCTCGATTCAGGAACTCGAGAAACTCCGCGCAGAACGCAACGATGTCGCGAAGCGGATGAAAGGACGACTCGAAACGGCCGAGCGCGGTGCGCTCATCGAACAAGGCAAACAGCTCAAGACGCGGATTCCCGAGCTTGAGGCAGAGCTCAAAGAAACCGAAAAACGCCTCTTGGAAGAAGCCTCACGCATACCGAACATGTCTCATCCGGACGCGCCGGTCGGAGTCGGGGACGACTCGAACACCGAGATCAAACGATCGGGCACCCCACGTAATTTCGACTTCGTTGCGAAAGATCACATCGAGATCGGAACCGTGCTCGATCTCATCGACTTCGAGACGGCGACGCGTGTCTCGGGGACGAAATTCTACTATCTCAAGAACGAAGCCGTCGTGCTCGAGCTCGCGCTCGTGAGGTTTGCGCTCGACATCGTCACGAGCCATGGTTTCACGGCGATGATTACGCCGGACATCGCGCGCGAGAGCGTGCTTGCGGGGATCGGGTACAACCCCCGCGGAGACGAGTCGAATATCTACACGCTCGAAGGCGACGAGGGCTGTCTCGTCGGTACCGCCGAGATCACACTCGGAGGGTACCACATGGGTGAGATCCTCGAACCCGATCGGCTCCCGATCAAGTACACCGGATTGTCGCATTGCTTCCGACGCGAGGCGGGCGCCGCGGGTCAGTTCTCAAAGGGGCTGTACCGCGTTCACCAGTTCTCAAAGCTCGAAATGTTCGTGTTCTGCCGCCCCGAGCAGTCTGAAGCTTTGCTCGAGAAGCTGCTCGCGATCGAAGAGCAGATTTTCACCGACCTCGAGATCCCGTACCGCGTCGTCGATACGTGCACGGGTGACCTCGGAGGACCGGCGTACCGGAAGTACGACATCGAAGCGTGGATGCCGGGCCGTGGTGACGGCGGGTCGTACGGCGAGGTCACGAGCTGTTCGAACTGCACCGACTACCAGGCGCGTCGGCTCGGCGTCCGGTACCGCACTACCGACGGGAAGCGCGAGTTTGTGCATATGTTGAACGGAACGGCGATCGCGGTGTCCCGTGGTCTGATCGCGCTGCTCGAGAACCATCAGAACACGGACGGTTCGATCACTATCCCTCCGAAACTCGCGCGGTACACGGGGTTCACCCGTATCGGACCACGCACCGCCGACAAACCGGCCGGCGAGTCGGGCCGATGAGACATGTCACGATAATCGCGGAGATCGGCACTTCCCACGGCGGCGATCTCGAAAAAGCGAAAGAACTCGTACTCGCGGCAAAAGAGGCGGGCGCGGACTGCGCAAAGTTACAAATGGTGTTTGCCGACGAGATCGTTCATCCACTCACGGGCGATGTTCAACTGCCGGGCGGGGCGGTTCCACTTTTCGAGAGGTTTAAATCGCTCGAGGCTCCCCCGGAGTTCTACGCTGAGGTCAAGACATACTGCGAGTCGATCGGGATCGAGTTTCTCTGTTCGGCCTTCGGAGTTCGATCCGCGCGAATCCTGAAGAGCCTTGGCGTCGGGCGCATGAAGATTGCGTCGCCAGAGTTGAATCACGTCCAGCTGCTCCGGGAAGTCGCGCGGTTCAACATGCCGGTGATCCTTTCGACCGGCGTTTCGACTCTCGGCGACATCGAGAACGCGATTGCGATCGTCGGGGTAAACCGCGCGCTTCTGCTGCACTGTATCACCGCGTATCCGGCGCCCGAAGAGCAGTACAACATCACGCTGATCCCTCGTCTCGCCGGCACCTTCGGCGTGCCGGTCGGCGTATCGGACCACTCGCTCGATCCGGTTTTGGTTCCGTCGCTTTCGGTTGTCCATGGCGCGGTGATCATCGAGAAACATTTCACGCTCTCGCGTGCCGACGGTGGGCTCGACGATCCGATCGCGCAGGAACCGACGCAGTTCGCGCGCATGTGCGCGACCGTCCGAAGGATCGAGCAGATCGTCGCGATCGACCCGGAGAATGGGTCCGACAAAGTGATAAAAGAATTTGCCGAAGAGTTCGGCGCCGAACGCATCACGTCGATCCTCGGTACCGGCGTGAAGTCGCTCGCGGCAGCCGAGTCGCCGCACTACCTCACGACAAACAGATCGATTCACGCGTTACGAACGATCGAGAAAGGCGCGGTAATCCGTTCGGAAGACATCGCTGTTCTCCGGAGCGAAAAAAAACTCAGGCCGGGAATCCGGCCGGAGTTCCGCGACGTGATCGTCGGTCGTACCGCGACGCGCGACATCCCGAACGGCGAAGGCGTCACGTTCGACGACGTGATGACGCCCGTGTCCGAGTGACGCCGACGGCGCACCACCTGCCGCCCGTCGTCGTCACGCGAAGCCCTTAGGCCTCGGCGATGAATTTCCGCAGCACGGTCTGGAGAATACCGCCGTTGCGGTAGTACTCCACCTCGACCGGGCTGTCGATACGACACAATGTCTGAATCGTCCGCTCGGTACCGTCGTCGCCCGTCACGAGCACATCGACCTCTACGCCCGGCTCGAGTGTGTCGTCGATCGCGACCGAGTACAGCTCGGATCCGGTCAATCCGAGCGAAGCCGCGTTTTCACCCGGCTTGAACTCAAGCGGCAAGATGCCCATACCGACGAGGTTACTGCGGTGGATGCGCTCGTACGACTCGGCGATAACGACTCTGATCCCGAGCAGATACGCGCCTTTTGCGGCCCAGTCTCGGCTCGATCCCATGCCGTAATCCTTGCCCGCGATCACGACGAGCGGCGTCTCCGACTCTTTGTACTTGAGCGATGCCATGAAAATGTCGAGGATCTCACCACTCGGATGATACACCGTGCGGCTGCCTTCGGTCCCCGGCACAAGAAGATTTCTAAACCGGATATTCGCGAACGTCCCACGGGTCATCACGCGGTCATTCCCGCGTCTGCTTCCGTACGAGTTGAACTCGGCGAGTGGCACACCGTTCGCGAGCAGGTACTCCCCTGCCGGACTATCCGGCGAAATCGCACCGGCCGGCGAGATATGATCGGTCGTGATGCTGTCACCCGCCAGCACCAGGACGCGGGCACCGACGATCGGCCCGATCGGAAGCACCTCGAGCGTCGTATCGGTGAAGAACGGCGGCTCTTGAACGTACGTGCTGTGGTCCTTCCAGTCGTAAATCTCACCGCCGGACAGCCCGATTTTGTTCCACTCTGGGTTCGACTCTTCGAGCCCGTCGTAGCTCTTGATAAACGCGTCGCGGTCGAGCGCCTTCTTGACGTACTCGGCGAGCTCGGCTTCGTCGGGCCAGATGTCACGCAGGTAGACCGGATTACCGTTCTCTCCGTGGCCGATCGGGTCATCGGCGAGGTCAATGCCGACCTTACCGGCTAGCGCGTACGCGACGACAAGCGGCGGTGACATCAAGAAGTTCGCCCGCGTGTGTGGGTTGATCCGTCCCTCGAAGTTCCGGTTTCCCGAGAGCACACCCGCGACGACGAGGTCGGCCTCGACGACGCCGTCGGCAATAGGCTGCGGCAACGGGCCGCTGTTGCCGATACACGTCGTGCATCCGTACCCCACGAGGTGGAAGCCGACTTTCTCGAGGTACTCCATGAGCCCGGCCCGAATGAGGTACTCGGTCACGACCATCGAACCGGGTGCGAAACTCGTTTTGACCCACGGTTTCGGCTTGAGCCCCGCCTCGATGGCCTTCTTTGCGACGAGACCGGCCCCGAGAAGCACCGACGGATTGCTCGTGTTGGTGCAACTCGTGATCGCGGCGATCACGACGTCGCCGTGCGTGAGTTCCGCCTCGTCGCCGTTCGGCAACGATACCCGCGCGCTCTTCGCGAGCTCGGTCGTCGAGAGATTGTATCCTCGGTTCTCGATCGTTTGGGTCAGAGCTTTCGCCCATTCAGCCTTGACGTTCTTGACGGCGATCCGGTCCTGCGGTCTCTTCGGCCCGGCTATGCTCGGCTCGACGCTCCCGAGATCGAACTCGATTACCTGATCAAAAACCGGGTCGGCCGTAGCGGCGGTCCGGAACACGCGCTGAGCGTGCGCGTACGCTTCGGTCAACTCGATCACCGACTTCGGACGTCCGGTTGCCCAGAGGTACTCGAGAGTTTTATCATCGATCGGGAAGTACCCGACCGTCGCGCCGTACTCCGGCGCCATGTTCGAAATCGTCGCCCGGTCGGGAACGGTCATCCCGGAGAGTCCCGCGCCGAAAAACTCGACGAACTTCCCGACCACCCCGTGCGCGCGCAGCATCTGCGTGATCGTGAGCACGAGATCGGTCGCGGTGATCCCCGCATTGAGCCGCCCGACGACCTTCACACCGACAACCGGCGGCGCCAACATGAAGATCGGCTGTCCGAGCATCGCCGCCTCGGCCTCGATTCCGCCGACGCCCCATCCGAGGACCCCGAGCCCGTTGATCATCGGCGTATGCGAGTCGGTCCCGACAACCGAGTCGAAGTACGCGATACGGTCGCCGGCGGACTCACCGGACTGGACAACCTGTCCGAGATACTCGAGGTTGACCTGATGGCAAATACCGCTCGCCGGAGGAACGACACGGAAATTTTCGAACGCCGCCTGCCCCCACCGCAAAAACTCGTACCGCTCTCGATTGCGCGTGAACTCGAGTTCGGCGTTCTTGCGCAGAGCGTCCGACGCGGCAAAAAAATCAACCTGGACCGAGTGATCGATCACAAGGTCGACCGGAAGCCGGGGATTTATCCGCGACGGGCGGCCACCAAGCCGCGCCATCGCGTTTCTCATCGCCGCAAGATCGACAACGCACGGCACACCTGTGAAGTCCTGCAACAAAACTCGCGCGGGTGTAAACGGGATTTCGGTCTTCCCGGGGTTTTTCGGATCGTATTCGGCCATCTCCCGAACGTGGTCTTTGACGATCTCGCGCCCATTTTCGCACCTGAGCACCGATTCCAGAAGAACTTTGACCGAGAACGGCAGGGTCTTGACGTTCGGGAAACCGCTATCGGCCAATTTGTCGAGGCTGAAGTATGCGAAGTCGCCCGACGGGGTCTTAACGGTCGATTTAACGTTGAAAGAATCACTTCCGGCTGGTATAGTCATTGCGTCACTCCTCTTCGGGAGGAAATATAGCATTCATCCGGGGCGGTCGGCTACCGCGCCGTGAAAGGTGACACACCGGAAGTTGTGCCGACGGAGGGATTAACGTGGATACATACGTTTCAGATAAGAAAAAACTCGATCATCTCGTGGCGTCGTACTATGCGATGGTGACCGCGCGCGAGCTGGATCTACTCGAGCAGAGCTTCACAGGTCGCGGAGAGGCGTTCTTTCATGTCTCGGGCGCAGGGCATGAAGGGTCGGCCGTCTTGAACTCGCATTTGGTCAAAGAAGACCGGCTTCACTGTCATTACCGCGACAAGGCGCTCATGCTCGCGCGGGGAATCTCGGCCGAGATGTTCTTCCTCGCATTGTTCAACAAGGATGCTTCGCACTCACGCGGACGTCAGATGAACGCGCACATGAGCGCGCCCGAGCTCAATATCTTGAGTTTGGTCGGCCCGGTCGGCAACAGCGCGCTGCAGGCTGTCGGAGTCGCCGAAGTGCTGAAACACCACGCGGAGAAACCGATCGTATTGTGCTCGCTCGGCGACGGGATGACTCAACAGGGAGAAGTGCTCGAGGGAATCGCGCACGCGGTGCGACGCGAACTCCCGGTGTTGTTCCTCGTCCAGGACAACTCCTTTGCGATCTCGACCGTGACAACCGGGAAAACGTTTTACTCGCGGCCCGACGGACGGGTGGACAAGTTTTACGGTGTCCCGATCACGCGCGTCGACGGACGGCATCCCGCCGACGCGTACGACGCCTTTGGAACCGTCGTCGGTCGGGTCCGGACCGACCGACAACCCCAAATCATCGTCTTTGATGTCGACCGGCTCAACAACCACACAAACGCCGACGATCAGCGAATGTACAGAACTGCGGACGAAATCCTTCGCGTGCAGCAATCCGGCGATCCGCTTATTCATCTCAAAAAGGACCTCGTCGAGCACGGCGTGTCCGAATCCGAACTTGACCGAAAGACCGACGAGATCCGCGCAGAGCTCGCCGCCGCTGCGAAGCGTGCGCAGAGAAGCCGCGATCCCGAACCCACCTTCACGGCGATGAAACCGCTCCCGGAACGTCTCGTCAGTCGCGACTCGGAGTACCGCGGCATCTCCCCCGGCGCCGAGACAAACGGCGACAAGAGCCTCACGATGATCGAAGCGATCCGCGAAGTTCTCGACGCGCGCATGGCAAAGGACGAGAGGGTAACGCTCTTCGGTGAGGATCTCGAGGACCCAAAAGGTGACGTGTTTGGTGTCACGCGCGGGTTGACCGTGAAGTATCCCGGACGGGTTCGGAACTCTCCTCTCGCCGAAGCGACGATCGTCGGGGTTTCGGTCGGCGAGGCGCTGGCGGGCAACCGTCCCGTCGCTTTCCTCCAGTTCGCCGACTTTCTGCCGATCGCGTACAATCAGATTTTCGCCGAACTCGGCAGCATGTTCTGGCGCACCGACGGAGGATGGCAAGCTCCCGTGATCGTGATGATCACGTGTGGCGGTTACCGGCCCGGTCTGGGCCCTTTTCACGCGAGCAGCCTCGAGGCGATCGCGGCTCACACGCCGGGTGTTGATGTTTTCATGCCGTCGACCGCCCCGGACGCCGCAGGCCTCTTGAACGCCGCGTTCGAGTCCGAACGGCCCACGTTATTCTTCTATCCCAAGAACTGCTTGAACGATCGTGCCAACGCGACGTCGGCCGACGTCGGAAAACAACTCGTTCCGATCGGGATTGCGCGGACGATCCGGTCGGGCGACGATCTCACGTTCGTTGCGTGGGGCAATACGGTCTCGATCTGTCTCAAAGCCGCCGATGCTCTTGGCGACGCCGGCGTCGCCTCGGACGTAATCGATCTCAGGAGCCTCGTGCCATGGGACGTAGAGAAGGTTCTTGAATCGGTTCACCGAACCGGACGACTTGTCGTCGTGCATGAGGATAGTCATACCGATGGGCACGGTGCCGAGGTAATCGCGACGATCGCCGAGCGTTCACCGGTCGCGATCCAGTGTCGCCGTGTGACGCGCGCCGACACGTACGTCCCGTGTAACTTCGCGAATCAGCTCGAGGTTCTGCCCTCTTTCAAACGCACCCTCGAAACGGCAGTCGAGCTACTCGGCGGGACGGTTCGGTGGAAACTCCCGTTGGCCGCCGAGGCGGGGGTTTACAACATCGAAGCGATCGGCTCGAGCCCGTCGGACGAGTCGGTCACGGTCCTGCAGTGGTTCGCGAAACCCGGAGACACGCTGACGTCCGGTGACCTCGTCGCCGAGCTCGAGGCCGATAAAGCGTCGTTTGAGATGAAGTCGCCGGTATCCGGAAGCGTGACCGACACTCTCGTTGAAGAGGGCGAGATGGTGAAAGTCGGCACGCCGATCCTGCGCGTCGAAACTGGAGAGACCTCGGACGAGCAGAACTTGAAACCGGTCACAAAAGAGGATTCCGGGACGCCGATTTTGGACGGACTCGATGCATTCCGTTTGACCGATTCCCGAAACGCGCCGGAGTCACGACGTGGTGCCGGTGGCCAAGTTGGAATCGCGGGCATCGCGTCCGCACGCGGCTCACGCGTCGTTTCTAACGAAGAGATCTGCCAAATGTGCCCTCAGTGGACACCCGACGACATCTTCAAGAAGACCGGGATTCTGTCGCGGACATGGGTAGCTCCGGGCGAGACGGCGTTGACTCTCGCGGTCGACGCGTGCCGGAAGTTATTCGATAAAACGGGACTTGCGCTCGAGGACGTCGACGCGATCATCTGTTCGACCGGTACTCCCATCTTCACTACCCCCGCGATGGCGACGTTGATCCAGCATCGCCTCGCAAACGGCAAGTCCGAGCTTATGGCCCAAGCGTACGATATCAGCGCCGCGTGCTCAGGATACCTGTACGCGCTTCAGATCGCGTACGATTACCTTCAGAGCCAAAGCGACCATCGAGTTCTCGTCGTCACGACCGAGGTTCTCTCGCCAAAGCTGAATACCGACGACCCCGGAACGTTCCCGATTTTCTCCGACGCGGCGACGGCGAGTCTCGTCGTCGGCGAGACGCGCATCGACGGCGCGAGCCTAACGGTTCACCGACCGGTGCTTTCGGCGATGGGAGAGGACGGATCGTCGCTCTGCGTTCCCATTGGGGAAGACGAGTTTGTCTCGATGGACGGCCCGAAAGTGTTCCAGGAAGCTGTAAAACACATGATCGCGATGCTGCAAAAGGCGTGTGTGGTCGCCGAAACGACGGTCGACGAACTCGACCTCATCGTTCCGCATCAGGCGAACCAGCGGATTATCAACGCGATCCGCCAGCGAATCAAAGCCTCGAAGGATCGCATGTACTCAAATATTGAAGATCACGGGAATACTTCGTCCAATACGATCCCGCTCTGTCTCGAGCAGCTCGTTGAAACGCGTACCACGGGAGACCGCATCGGGCTCACAGCATTCGGAGGTGGATTCACATTTGCCGGAGGAGTGCTCAAGGTTCGTTAGTGCCTTACCCCCGCGTCCGCGTTGTTCGCCGCACCAGTCGGCGGCGCGGGGCATTGCGCTTTCCGCGAACGAAACATTTGGAAAAAAACAGCCCCCGGAGTAAAGGAGGTCGGAAACTCCAGGGGCCCGTGTCGGAACTGTTAGCGACGACCGAGGCTTTTGCATCGCGCGATGCTGTAGCGCCAACGGCCGTACAGCCATAAAACCATCGACTCAAGGAATAGTTACACGATGACCTCGACGAAGACGAACGTGTTTACCGATCCGCGCAACGGCGGCCGTGCTGTCGTGACCGGGGCGACGAGCGGGATCGGCCGTGCGTACGCGATCGCTCTCGCGCGTCTGGGATATCGCCTGCTCGTCACGGGACGCCGGCATTCGCTGCTCGAAGCGGTCGCCGAAGAAGTACGTCAGGCCGGTGCGCCCACGGTCGACGCCCGAGTTATCGAGTTGTCGGATACCAGCGTGGTCGACGCGCTCTGTAGCGAGCTCGCTCGCGCCGCCGATACCGAGTACCTCGTGAATAACGCGGGTTTCGCGACAGGAAAACCGTTCTTCGAGGATCCAAACGGTAACGACCGCATGAACACGGTACACATCGATGTCCCGATGCGCCTTATGTACGCGACGGTCCCGGGAATGGAAAGACGCGGTCACGGATGCGTCGTGAACGTCGCGTCTCTCGCCGCGTATCTCGCGGTGCCGTATGCCTCGACGTACGTAGCGTCGAAAGCGTACTTGATCGCGCTCACCGAGTGCGTCTCGCTCGAGGTCGATCCGTCGATCGTCCGTATCCAGGCTCTTGCGCCCGGATACGTACACACCGATTTCCATCGCGACGGTTTGATCCCGGATAGAGAACGACGGAGCCGTGGGCTCATCAGATGGAGCAGTCCCGAAGCGGTGGTCAAACACTCGCTTCGGTGCCTTGAAAAAAACCAGGTACTCAGCGTACCCGGAGCACTCAACCGGATCTTGCTCGGAGTATCCCGGATAACGCCACGATCCGTGCTGTACGCTACCGCGTCTCGTCGTCTTCGTCGACGATATCGACCCTGATGCCATCGTCGTCCGCGGACGACTCGTGCGGTGCATCGGTCGTGCCGGTACCGCGGTCGGCGTTGTCGCGCGCGGCGTTTTGTCTGCGCGCAGATTCGGTGATCGCGTCAAAAAACTCGGTGAACTGCTGAAACCCGCGGCGCACCCCATCTTCGGCCTTCTCGGCGAAATCCTTCATCGAGTCCGAGACGTCACCGGACTGCGCGTCTTCGAACCCGCGCCGCACTGCGTCGACACTCTCTTCCACACCTTCGGCGAAACTCTTCTTTCCGGTCGCTACGTCGTTCAGAATTCTCAGGTTTTTGTACAGCGTCAACATCGGATCACCGCCGTCCTGAACACCACGCAGCTGCTCGCGGTACAACGACGACAACCCCGGTACGTCACGGAAAATCCACGCGAGCAGCGACCGGAGGTACACGACGCGTTCAGGATTCTTTTTTATCGAGTCCAGAGACAAGTCGTCGAGTATCTTCGTCACGAGTCTGCCGGTCGTCTCGATTTTCTCGTCCTCGGTCAAACCACCGTTCTTGACGGTCATGTACGCGGCAAGGTAGTTCTTCTCACCAATATACCGGGCGATTTTCTCCGCTGTCGTCTCTCCCATTTTGGCTCCCCTTTTTGAACCTGAACTTGAACCCATCCCGGCGACACCGGCAACAGACAGACCAAAAGTCACGCGAGCAGTTTGATCCGAGAAAAAATATACGACAAGTTATCGCGCTTAATGACCACCTGAAAAAAATCGGTGTCCTCGAGCTGGTGCGCCTGATAGTTCTCGTATTGAAGATACTTTTTCGATTTGCGCCTGTCAAACCAATGAACCAACGTTATCTCGCCGTTTGTGAGTTCCAGCCCCGTGATTCCGCGTTTTCCTAGGACCGATCCGGAGTTGAACATGCACGGCACGACGAGGTTTTCCCGATACAAGCTCTCGTGCGAACCGTACTTCTCCTCGCTCTCGACCACCGCATCGAGCTCAGACTTCAGAAGTGCAATTTTGTGTTCAATTTTCCCCTTCTTCTTGTCGGAAGATTTGGGATACTTTCGGCAGAGGCGCTCAACCTCAAACTTCAACGAGTCGATTTTCGACATCGACTCGAACAGAGGCCGATGCGTGTGCCCGATTACCGCGATGATCTTGTTCGCGTTCGCAAACTCGTATACGCGTTTCTCGGTCTTGAATTTCTTCCGGCTATCGTGAGCGACCGTGTAGTTTTTTATCTTGAGCGGATTTGCGATGTACTTCAAAACCAACCCGACAAGAGCATGGTGGCGGATGTACCGCGATGCGGTCTGGTGCCCGTGAAAAATAAAGATCTTGTTTCCATGGTAGTCGAGTGTAACGGCGTCGTGCGGCTTGATCTCGTTCAACCCGTACGACAGCGCGAGGTCGTGGTTTCCGACGATACGGATGAATCGTCCGTCGCGCTCGAATTCATCAAAGACATCGTACACATCTACCCAGCGCCGCCGAATCGAATCAAACGTGAATCTCTGGAGCTCCTCGACGTCGCCGTTCAGGATCAAAGTGTAACCCTCAGGCAGGTATCGCCGCCGAAGTACCTCGACAAAAACCTGCGCATTGCTCCTGAAATCGTCCGTCTTTCGTCCGGTGCCCATGTGCAGGTCGCTGAAAATCACATACTTATCGGTGTTTTTCAGCGGCCTCGCCGCGGTTTCGTCGAACAACATCGATAACGTCTCGAAGCTATACGCGTCCTTTTTGGTCACCCGTTAAACCTCCACGATCCCTGCTCGGCTGCTCACATCCCTGCCCCTTCTCTCGCGCGCGCATCTGTACTATACTTTTTACAGTGGGTATATCGCAAGACGCCGGCGGACACGGTGGAGAGCCTCCGTACGTATCCGCGGATCCGTCGGAAAAGGAACTCTTTCTCTCCCAGCTTGGAAGCTTCACCCCGCGTGAACGAGAGATCTTCCATAAGCTCTGCGCTCAATGGGAACCTGCAATCTCGTATCAACGCTTCTGCGCTCTCTCGGGAATAGACGATGCCGGAAAGAGTTCAGACCTCAACCGATTGATCGAGAAACTCCGCCTACACGGAGTAGCGTTGCTGGCTCGTTCACTTTCCGACGGAAGAGCTCAACCGGATACGATCCGGTTGTTCTCCGAACGGGAAAAAGCGTTTTACGCCGACGCACTCGACGATGAGCTCCTTTCGGTAAGCGAGTCGATCGTGCACGCGCTTCCTACCGAGTCGGCTCTCGTGGGACGAAAGATCCAAATTCCCGTAGCGTTTATCGACGATGCGACACCCGAGGCACTAGTCGCGTTCATGGAGAAACCAACCCCCGGCGACGTCATTTTCCGAGTCCCGTGTCACAACGAGTCGTGTTACGTTACCGGACGCTCGCTGAAACGGCTACTTGCGCTCGCAATTCACAAACTCCGATACTATCTGCAGAGTAACGATCTTCTCGAACGCGTCGCAAAAGTCTCGGAAAGCGGTATTATTGTGCTGGCGAAGAAGCTCGCGTCGAAGGACGCGGCGTTCTGGATCACGCTCTGCGACAAGTGCCACGAAAACATCGACGCGGTGAAAGACCCACGGACGGGAACTCCGGACAACGAGTTTTTTCAGGCTGCCGCGATCGTTCGCCTAGTCGTCTCAGCGCAGAACGCTCTCGCCGAAAAGAACGCACGCGCAGAAACCGAACGCGATCTCGACATGCAGGCGATTGTCCACAATGCACAAACCGGCCTTGAACCGTTGATCGACGCGGATGGATTCGCGACTCGGCTCAGAGAATTCGCCGAGAAACACGCCGACCCCGATGTCTTCGTGGGCGAGTTTGCCGCCAAACACCTGGAACAAAAGGACCGCCACGAACTGCCGACGATCGTTGAACTCGGCCGCTACGTAGTTCATCGCGACAATATTGCACCCGCTTTCATGAAACGATTCGCGGAACTCGCCGAGGAACTCAAAGCAGAGTATATCGACGAGATGACGCAACGATTACGAGCGATGAACCGCGGCACGAACACAGTTTTCACGACGCACCGGAATTTTGATGCCGACATCCGGCAACGCGTCGAGATCGCCGATAGTTTTGTCGATTCTCTCTTGAAAAAGCCGGCCATTCTCGCGGAAGCGATCATCCTTCACGGCAAGAATTCAAAACAGGTCCACTCGGTAGACGATCTCAAGAGAAAACTCGGAGCGTTTTTTGTCCCCAACACAATGAAGCTTAAGGATTACGCGGAGGTCTTCGGCTTGTATCGGCACGAGTTGTTCGACGCCGCGTGGCCGCGACTCGGCGTTTTTCTGCGGCTTTGGATAAAACTCTCCGGTGGGTACGAGAGCTTGAGGTCCGTATACCTCGACGCCCCTACACGGCGCGATACGGCAGGAACGGTGATCGGGCGGGCCGCGATGCAGGAGTCCGCACCCGTACAGAACTCGGGAACCGGTCCTCGGCGAGCGACCGCGCAGCGAACGGTCGGGACACCTGCTTCTTCACGCCGATCGGGATCGGGATCGAGTCGAACCTCGCGTCGACCTGACCCCGGGGCGGGTAAGCGCCAGTCGCCATCGCCGCCTCGCCCCGTACGAGCCGGCGGCGACGCAACCGCCGCGTACTCAAAACGCCAGCGCGAGACCGCCTGGGAAGAGTTCACTAAGTCCATCCGGCATCGGCCGTAAAGACGCCGACATCATCTACGCCGACGGAGCGATTTCCTTACAACGGCAGCGCAGTTGTACCCCGGAGCGCCAAAAATCCCACCTCCGGGGTGCATACCCGCGCTCGCAAGAAAGAGGCCGGGCAACGGTGTCTCGTAGCGCGAGAGCTCGGGAATCGGACGGAACATGAACATCTGGTCAATGACCATTTCGACGTGCATCACGTTCGCGTTTGGCATCGCGTGTTTTTCCGAGATCACGTCGGGCGTCTGGACGTACACGTCGCGGACCGCGTCACGGGTTCCCGGCGCGTACCTTTCGACTACACCGAGAAGTTTCTCCTTTTCGCGTTCGGCGATCTCAGGCCACTTCACTCCGTCGCGCAGCGCAAAAGGATAGTACTGCCCCCAGACGAACAGAACGTGTTTACCTTCCGGCGCGAGAGTCGGGTCGATCGCGCTGAACGTCATACCGATCGCGGCGGGATCGTTTGACGGCATTCCTTTGAGATAATCGGCGTACGCATCGTTGAGGTACTGGGTACTCGGGCAGAGCAGTTGCAGCCCAAGAACCGCTTCGTCCGGGTCGGCGACCTGGTACCGAGGGAGTCTGTCCATCGCGCACCGCAAGACCATCCCAAACCCGTTCCCGACGTGGATCTTTCTGATCTTCTCTGCGAGGCCGGGCGGTGTCCAGTCGTCGAGCATTTTCAGGAACGTCGGATGGACGTGAGCGTTTGAGACGACACGACGCGCGGTCACTCTCTCACCGGCAACCGTTTCAACGCCGGCCGCGCGGCCGTTCTCAACGAGGATCCGCGCCACCTCGGCGTTCGGAAGAACGGTGCCGCCGTGATCGCGGATGTACCCGGCGAGCGCCTGAGTCAACATACCGGACCCTCCCTTCGGCCGAGCCGGACCGTTTCCATGCACGACAGAGTGCCAACCGATGAACTCCGCGGACGCGGCATCGATCGGCGGGGGTCCGCTCTGGGCGCCCCACCACGCCAGCGCGGCACGCATCTGCGGGCTTTCGAAGGTGTCGTCGATGAACCTTCCGTAACTCTGGAAAATTTGCTTCAGCATCGTTATTTTGCCCGTTCGCGAGTCGTTGATCTTCCGAAAAGCAAACGTAGAGAGAATCGAACGCGCGGTCGGCGGTTTGAGAAACACTTCAAAAACCGCTTCGTTCAACGGTTTCCAGAGGCGTATGAACTCTCGGTACGCTTCTGCGTCGTGCTGACTCACGCGCGCAATGCTCTCGCACGTTCGGTCAAGGCTCCGGTAAAACGAGATCGAGCTCCCGTCGTCGAACGGCGCGACCATAAACGGGTCAAGGGGAATGTACTCGAGACCGTACTTGGCGAGCTCCAGGTCGGCAACGATCGGCGTGTGGTGGATCATAAAGTGAGCCGATCCTCCCACGTCCATTTTGTACCCGCCAAACATCTGCTCGGTACAGACCGCACCGCCGATCGTGTCCCGACGCTCGAGCACCGTTACAGTGTACCCCGCGCGTGCGAGATACGCTCCGCACACGAGCCCATTATGCCCACTCCCGATAACGACTACGTCTGTATCCATACCATCCACTGTACTCGTCTTTAACAGATTGGCCTACCATTCCGTCGTTGTTTTTTCAGTATCGTTCTCAGAGAATTCTTTCGGGCTTTTCCGAATGCGGATCGATGGTTATACTCCCGTATGCTCGACTGGCTGATCATCGGAGGTGGCATCCACGGCACGTTCCTCTCGCACGCCCTCACCGCTGCCGGCGGTGTTCGCCGCGAGGCGATTCGCGTCATAGACCCGTGGGACGAGCCGCTGTACCTCTGGCGCCGCCACACCGGGAAATGCGGCATGGTCTTCCTGCGCTCTCCGAGCAGCCACAACCTGGATCTCGACTTCCGTGCTCTGCGACGATACGCGCGCGTCGCCGGAGTGGGAGCCGAACACTTTGTCGAACCGTACGCGCGGCCGTCGCTCGAACTTTTCCAACGCCACGCCGCTCATGTTCTCGCCGAGTTTTCACTCGCTGATCTGCGCGTAACCGGGCGCGCGCGACGGGTCGTACGGATCCGGCACGGAGCACGCGTGGAAACCGACGCCGGCGCTATAGACGCACGTAACGTAATTCTCGCCGTAAGTATGAACGAGGCCGCCTCGTACCCCGAGTGGTGGAGCGCCACCGATCGACGATTTAGTCACGTGTTCGAATTAAACAGAGACGTCGAACCGTTATCCGGCACGGTCTTGATCGTCGGTGGTGGGATAACCGCGGCGCAAAAAGCGCTCGAATCAGTCGCGACGGGTCTCAAGGTCATCGTGGTGTCGCGCCATGACGTGCGCGAGTCGAAATTCGACAGCGATCCGTGTTATATCGGACCCAAATGTCGACGCTTTTTCCTCTCGGTTCGTGACTCCGTTGAACGCAGGCGGATCATCTCAAGCGCGCGGTACCCCGGCACGATTCCGCCTGACGTACTGAACGCTTTCCGATCGGCGGTCGCGCGGGGCCGGATCGTACTCAAGGTCGGCGATATCACCCGCGCATCGAGCGACGACTCGACCGGCACCGTGAACCTCTCGGTCGTCGCACGCGACGGCACAGGGCCTGACATAATCACGGGCGACCACGTCGTTCTAGCCACGGGATTCAAAACCGGGCCACCCGCGTCGGAACTCGTCGCGATGACCGCACGCGATTTTGGCGCACCACTCGCTCCGGACGGCTACCCGATCCCCGACCGGACGCTCCGCTGGACCGACTGCATCCGTGTCACGGGCGAACTCGCGGACATGGAACTCGGGCCACCGAGCAAGAACATAATCGGCGCGCATCACGCGGCGCGGCTCATTCTCTCATCGTTGTAGGTACGCAACGGTTGAGACGCGGGCAGCACCCCGCCGGTACCGTGCCTGTAGATCACGAGGCCGGCGGAGACCCGGGCTCTTCCCGATCATCAATTTCGTCTAGCTCTTCCAGCTCTTCCACGTCGCCTTGAACGTCGGTTCTCGCGTCGCTCTCGCCGTTTTCGAGCTCTTCGAGCGTTTCTATCTCTTCCTCTTCGCTGTCGTACTGACGCTCGAGAATGCTCGTTCGGATACTCGTGAAAACAAGCGGATATACGACGTTGAAGAAGTAAGACTTCCTGATCAAGTGCGCCTTCTTTAAGTTGTACTGCTCGACGATCTTGTTCGACCGGTGAGCAAGGTACGACTCGTAACCCAGGAACTCCGTCTCGTCGCTGGGCACATCAGGATCCTGTTTGATCGTGTCCTGGTACCGGCCGAGGCTCTCGAAAAGGTAGTATAGCGAGTATTTTCGGCCGATGAATTCGTCGAGGCCGATGCGGTCCTCACCAAACTTCCGTTCGAGCACGGCGTGCTTCTTCGGGAATAGCAACTTGTAAATGTAAGCCTTTCGGATACTTACCGAATTAGACGCAAACACTTTCTCGATTGCATTCGTCACGAACGGGTTTCCGCGATAGTACTGAAGCATTTTCACGATCCGGTCCGCTCCTTGATGCCCTTTCGTGAGCAGCTCCATCACTTGATCCTGAATTTGCTCGGGCAAGCCGGGGTTGACCTGAACGCTGTACGTATTGAACACGACGCTTTTTTTGTCTTTCAAAACGACGGTGCCGAACTTATACAGCTCGTCTTTTGTGATAGAGCGGTATTGACCGAACAGCGCTTCGGCTTCGCGCCTGAACCGACGATAGTAGTCGTCGGCGATACCCGTTGACTCCAGGGTCCGGTAGAACTGCTCCGAGATCCGAAGTCCGCCGATCGGTGCGGTCGATTCCATTCGTTTCGCGTCGATCACCGGCAGACCGATTACGTCCCACTGTTTTGCGCCGTCGGGGCCGAAATTTCCGATAATCACTTCGCCTATGTTGGCGCCGATACGAATCCGTATCTGAAAAAACGCATTCATCGAAGACGAGAGTTCGTACGACCGTCGCAATGTCGAGATGATCTCGAACGCGCGTTCGAGGTCCTCGCGTGTATCTTTCGAGACGTTCTCGTTCAAGAAACGATCGTTTGCCTGGTTGAACAACACGCAGACGCGCTGCATCTCGATGCACGAGTAGAACAGCTCGCGCGCGATGTACTTGATCGCATCGTCCTCCGAGAGGTCGCGTACACGCGGATCGAGAAATCCACCGTAGTGGAACATGAGACTGTCGCCTTCGATTTTGTTCAGGTATCCGCCATGCCGTTTGAGCACGGTATTGAACGCGGTGTACAGTCCGTTCAGAACCATTTGGTTCTCTTTCGGACTCAGGA
Source organism: Spirochaetaceae bacterium (assembly GCA_007695285.1). GTDB lineage: Bacteria > Spirochaetota > Spirochaetia > DSM-27196 > PXBQ01 > PXBQ01. The sequence continues at coordinate 75,120 of REEC01000118.1, forward strand.
ACTTCGACAGGTACGAGTAGTCGGCGATATCAATGAACCCGATCCCGACGTACGCCTCCATCGAGGATCGGGGAATTCCGCCCATCTCGAAAATCGCGTCGACGAGCTGTTTGGGAAGGTAAAACTCCTCGATCTGCTTTCGCAGTTCGAGTTCATCGCGTGTCGGCTCTCGGTTTTCCGGCATCTTGAGTTATTTTTCCTTAGTTTTTGATAAATTCAAGAAACTCTTGTTCGCTTATTATCGGTATGCCGAGATCACGGGCTTTACGGTTTTTCGCCGATCCGGAGTCCGGATCGTTCGTAACGAGATAGCCGAGTCCGCGAACGACAGAGGACTTCACAGTGCCGCCGCGGCTCACAATCCTGTCCTCCGCGGCCGCGCGCGTGATGCTCTCGAGTGGGCCGGTGAAACAGAAACTGACACCCAACAACGGCCCGTCGGTGTTCGGTGGGGTTATCGAGATCCGACCGGTCTCGAGCACGCGAGACATCTCGTCGCGAAGCAGGGATACCCCCGTGAGAATCGCGTCCGCCGTGGTCTCGCCGATGCCGTCGACTTTCGATAGATCGTCGCGCGTTGCTTCGGCTAGTTTTTCGAGCGTATCGTAACCCGCCGCGACTGCCTTCTCAAGGACTTTTTCTCCGATTCCCTCGATGTCGAAACCCGCGATGAACCGCGCGAGTGGGAGTTCGTTGGCCGCAAATAGATTCGCCAACGCTTTTTTTGCGATGGCCTCGCCCATACGCTCGAACGCGACGATATCGGATTCGGTCAGCGAGTAGAGATCGGCGATCTCTTGAACGCGACCGCTCTCGAACAATCGCCCGAGCAAGACGTCACCAAAATCGCGAACTCCGTTCACGTCGAGCCACTTCCTGATGCGATGGTACGCGCGTTTCGGACACGCGATGTTCGGACAGAACAGACGCGTATCATCGTCAACAAGCGTAGTCCCACACGTTCCGCACGTTGTGGGAAGCTCAATCGGAGTGGTTCCGGGGGGATTCTCCACGAGCTGCTCGATCTTCGGGATGATCTCACCGCGCTTGGTAACGCGTACAAGCGACCCGATTTGGATTCCCAACTCAACGATGTGCGCGCGGTGCACGAGATTCGCGCGCCTCACCGTGGTTCCCGCGAGCCGGACCGGGTCGAGGATTCCGATCGGCGTGTATAGGTGACCGGACTCGCTCCACTCGACCGCAGCGAGCCGCGTTACGCCCTCTTCGGGCGAGAACTTGAAGGCGATTTGTTTCTCCGGGCGCGCGCGTTGCATATCGTCGATGTCGATCGCGACACCTTTCACAACGAGACCGTCGATATCGAGATCGAGATCGGCTCTCTCGGCGAGCACGCGGTCGCGGTACGCGATCACTTCATCGGGGTTCGCAAGAAAAACCGTCGGGACAACGGTGAAGCCTTCGCGATCGAGCCAACCGATTTTCTCGCGCTCGTCGGCGAAGTACGAGTCGGCCCCGGTGTGCCACGCATCGTAGACGTACACATCGAGCAATTCGGCTCCAACTCCGTCCTTCCGTTTCATGATTCCGTTCGCGGCGTTCCGACAGTTGGCTTTTTCGGGGTAGTGCTCGCGATGCACGGTGCGCGACATCATCACTTCACCGCGTACACCACCCGAAAACCCGGTCTCGATTGTCGGCCTCACGCCGGACATCTTTGCGACGTTCGAGGTCACATCGTCTCCGACCTTCCCGTCACCGCGTGTCACGGCGTACAAAAACCGACCCGCGTCGTACTGCAGTTCGATGCTCGCGCCGTCGAGTTTGTACTGCACGACGTACTGCGCGTGCGCGACCTTTCGTGCCCACACGAGAAATGCTTCCGGATTTGACGCCTTATCCTGGCTGTTCATCGGCATGACGTGGCGCCGTTTGGCTAAGTTCGGTGATTCGTCGACGCCGATCTCGGAGAAAAGCGAGTTGTTGGGATCGAGACCGCGCAGCTCATCCCACAACCGGTCGAACTGCTCGTCGGAGATTTCCGGCTCGTCGTTGTAGTACAGTTTTTGGTGACGGCGGATCTCGGTCTCCAGTTGCCGTATCTTATCGTTCATCGTTTATACTATACACCGTATGGGAAGCCAAAGGCTATTTGTCGGGACGCCGGTCCCACCCGAAACGGCGCGAAAAATCTCGGATTACCGCATTCCCACCGCCACAGACGCCGTGCGGTGGGTGAAACCCGAGAATTACCACGTTACGCTGCAGTTCCTTGGCGAGACCGACGACACAATTGTGCCGTCGATCGTATCGGTACTGGCGGGAGTACCGTGTCCGGACGTGGTCCCGCTTACGCTTTCCGGTGCCGGTGCCTTTCCAACAACGCGCCGGCCGCGGGTTTTATGGATCAGTGGTGCTCCGGGAGACTCGGACGAGCTTGGACTCGCGGCGGTCCACGAGCTTCTCGGGCGCGGACTAAAGTCGATCGGCATCGATATCAACACGCGTTTCACGCCGCACGTCACGGTTGCGTATACACGAAGAAACGCAAGACCCGAGCGCGTACGCGCGGTGACCCGCGACTTCATCGAAAACGCGCAGGCACTAAATCTGGACTGCGCCGTCCCGAGTCTCGCTTTGTTCTCGAGCAGCCTCACACCGGAAGGCGCAGTCTACCGGGTGCTGTACTCCCGGTGAGAGGCCTTATCGGAAAAATCCGGGTTACGCGCTCCGACCCGGGCTCTGCCACATGTCGATGTTCGTCCCGAAGTACTTCTTCAACGCCTCGGTTGCGTCGTCGAGCGCGGCTATGAGCTCCTGAGGCAACGTAGACTCGGCGAGCGCCACGTTTTCCGCAACGTGTTCGGGCGTTCGAGCGCCGAAAATCACCGATGTGATCCCGGGTTTTGCCGTCGCCCATAACAACGCCAGATCCTTCATCGAGTACTCGTCGCCGGCGATTTTTCGGATCTCGTCGAGGGCCGAGAACAAGAGTTTTTCGCACCCTTCTTCGCCGTGTCGCGCTTTCTCGCGTTCACCCGAAAAATGCCGAGTACGCGCTCGATCAACAGGCACTTCATCCGCGCTCCGGTACCGGCCCGACAACAAGCCGTGAAGCAGCGTGCTGTACGTCAAGACGCCGATCCCGTTCTCCCGGCAGAGCGGCAGAACTTCGTACTCGATCGCGCGCCACACAAGGCTGTACGCCAGTTGGTTCGTGACACACGTGCGTTTCTTTAGCAGCTCGTTCAGATTCTTCACGCCGAAGTTGCAGACGCCGAAATTTCGGATTTTCCCGGATTCAAGCAACGCCGTGATCTGTTCGTCGATCTGCTCGACCGGCGCATCACTCGGCCAATGAAGCTGGTAGAGATCGATGTAATCGGTCTGCAGGCGCGCCAGGCTACTCTCACACGCCGCGATAATTTCACCGGGTCCAAAGTGGCTCGGCGAAACTTTGGTCGCGATCAAAGCCTCCGATCGACGTCCGGACAACGCTTCGCCGAGCGTCGACTCGGACACACCGTCGTTGTAACCTTCGGCGGTGTCAAAAAGGGTCACACCGGCATCGAGAGCCGCGTGAATGGTCTTTATCGCGACGCCCTTGTCCTGATCGCCCCACATAAACCCACCGCCGATACCCCAGCAGCCCATCGACATTACCGGGATGTCTAGATCCCCGCATCGTGTGTATTTCACATTTCCTCCCGTTCATAACGAATGTGCTTTTGAGTTCAGTGTATCGGAGTGAAGATGTTTCGAAAAGGTGTGATGAAAGCGCCGCGGCTAAAAGGCGGGCAATAAAAGCCCCCCGGAGGAAAGGAGGTGAAACCTCCGGAGGGCGAAAAGAAAAACGCGGCTTATCCTACGTTCAAAAAGACACCTTTGTCGGTAAAAAGTTACATTCTGAGCGTATATATCCGCAGTTGCGCGTAGGATTACCCATCGGCCGAAGCGAAAAGCGGGTGAATGCGACGTCTATACGACTCGTACTGCTCACCCGCGTGGTACGACGAGCGCACGAGCGGCGCCGACTCGCAGTGCGAGAATCCGCGTTCGAGCGCGCGTTCGCGAAGCTCCGAGAACTCGGCGGGGGTCCAGTACTTTTGCACCGGAAGGTGCGTCCGCGACGGTTGCAGGTACTGTCCGAGATTCATGATCGTCACGCCGTTCGCGAGCAAGTCGTCCATCGCTTCGAGAATCTCGTCGCGCGTCTCGCCGAGGCCGAGCATCATGCTCGATTTGGTGACCGCCTCCGGGTCGATCTCTTTCGCGATCCGGAGAAACTCGAGCGATCGATCGTACGTCGATCGCGACCGAACCGACGGCGTCAACCGCCGAACGGTCTCGAGGTTGTGGCTCATTATTTCCGGACGGCTCTCCGACACGACCCGTATCGCATCGCGGTTGCCCATCAGGTCGGATGACAGGACTTCAACCGTACACTCGCTCGTCACGCGATGAATCTGGATGACCGTCTCGGCAAGTACCGCCGCGCCGCCGTCCTTGAGGTCGTCGCGGTTCACCATCGTGACGACGACGTGCTTCAGCTTCATGTCTTTCACGGACTCAGCGACGCGCCGGGGTTCTTCGAGATCGAGCACCCGCGGAAGCCCCGTCTTGACCGCGCAGAACCGACACCGTCGCGTACACGTGTCGCCAAGAATCATGAACGTCGCTGTACGGTGCGTGCCCCAACACTCGTGAATGTTCGGGCACTTCGCCTCCTCGCACACCGTCGTGAGTTTCTCTTCGCGCATCAGACGCCGCACGTACCGGAAGCTTTCAGTCGTGTTCAGCTGAATTTTCAGCCAGTCGGGTTTCCGCGCGTACGGTTTCTCATATCGTTCAACGTTACTTGCCACGTATCATCCTCATTCTCAAAATATACAGCGGAATGCGGTTAACCGTACAGGCATTCACGGGATCGCCCTCGGTCAACAGCTTTCTTGACTGTTTGCGTCATATTACTATAATATACCGATGACCTCAACGACTTCAGCCGGACCAATCGCGCGTCACGCGGTGTCTCGCGTGCAAGAGCTCGCGGAAGGCGCATTTGTTCTCCGGATTGAGCGCAACGGCCTCGATTTCCAGCCGGGCCAGTACATCAGCATCGGCCCGACCGATGACGTTAATATGCGCGAGTACTCGGTCTACTCGCCGGCCGAAGCGCCGTATCTCGAGGTATTGGTGAAGGAGATAGAAACCGGCGCCGTCTCGCGACGGTTACGGCAGCTTACTCCTGCCGACTCGGTCACCGTGCACGGTCCGTTCGGATTTTTCGTGATCGAACCCGCGCAACGAACCCAAAAATTCGTGTTCATCGCGACCGGCACGGGCATTTCACCGTTTCACTGCTTAGTGACGAGTTACCCTGAGCTCGACTATCGGGTGATCCACGGTGTCCGGCACGAATATGAGCTGTACGGTCACGAGGTATTTGCGGCCGAGCGCGTCGTATCGTGCCTTACACGCGACACGACGGGAACGTACCACGGGCGAGTCACGTCGCACCTGAGGAATTCCCCGATCGATACGGATGCGCTATACTACCTGTGTGGGAACTGCGACATGATCTACGAGGTTTTCGATATCCTGAAAGACGCCGGCGTTCCACCGGAAAATCTTTTTGCGGAGGTCTATTTTTGAGACCCTGGACCGGCGCACGTACATAGGAAAGCGATGAAGTATCATTTGATCCATCTGGGATGCCAGATGAACCAATCCGACACGGAAAGAATTCGGTCGGTCATAGAGTCGATGGGTTTTGAACGAACCGAACACGAAAGCGAGGCCGGTCTCATCGGAATCGTCGCGTGTTCGGTCCGCCAGAAAGCGATCGACAAGGTCTACTCCAAGATTCATACGTGGAACAAGTGGAAATCGACAAGAAGCCTCGTGACGTTCGTTTCCGGCTGTATTCTGCCGACGGATCGGGAAAAATTCCTCAAGAAGTTTGATCTTCTGTTCTCGATCAACGACTTGCCTCAGCTCCCCGACATGATTCGCCAGTACGGCGTCGCGACTCCCGCGAGTCATCACGCGAACTCGGCGCCGAGCCCGGCGCAGCACGACGCCAAGACGGGGTACTGGCGGATCGCCCCATCGTACTCGTCGGAATTCGAGGCGTACGTTCCGATTCAGAACGGGTGCGACAAATTCTGCACGTTTTGCGCGGTCCCGTACACGCGCGGCCGTGAAGTATCGCGACCGTCGAGTGAAATTCTCGCCGAGGTGGAAAACCTTGTCGAGGCGGGGTACAAAACGATTACCCTTCTCGGGCAGAACGTCAACTCGTACGGACTCGACAGGCAGTCCGATGAGATCTCGTTCGCCGAGTTGCTCAGACAAGTCGGCGAGATAGGACGAAGGACCGGCAAACGGTTCTGGACGTACTTCACGTCTCCTCACCCGCGTGACATGACCGACGAGGTTCTCGAAGTTGTCGCCGAGTACCCGTGCCTCGCGAAGCAGATTCACCTCCCGATTCAGTCAGGCGACGACAAAGTCTTGATCCGGATGAACCGGAATTACCGTGTTCAGCAGTACAGATCGGTCGTCGCGTCGATCCGTAAGATTCTCCCGACGGCAACCCTGTTTACCGACATTATCGTCGGCTTCGCGGGAGAGAACGAAGAGCAATTTGAGAACACGGTCCTCGTGATGCGCGAGTTCCGGTACACGATGGCGTACATCGCGATGTACTCGCCGCGCCCCGGAGCCGCGAGCGCGCGTTGGGACGACGACGTCGCGGTCGACGAGAAGAAACGGCGGCTTCACGTTCTCACCGAAGAGCTGCAGTCGCACGCTCTCGAGCACAACGAGCGCACGATTGGATCGCGACTGCCCGTTCTCGTCGACGGGACCGACCGGAAACCCGGCTTTCTGTCGGCCAAGACCGAAGGGCGTGTCACGGTGAGGTTCCGGTCCGACGATCACTCGCTGATCGGATCGTTCGCCGAACTCGAGATCACCGGATGTGCGCCGCTTTCACTCGAAGGGCGGCTCGTCCGGGTTGCATCGGCTGCCGCCGGATGAACACACGGGACACGCAACAAACCGCCGTGAACCGAAGAATCGCGTTCACGACGCTCGGGTGCAAACTCAATCAGTACGAGACCGAGTCACTCGCGACGCGGTTCGCCGACGCGGGGTACCGGATCGTACCATTCAACGAACCGGCGGACGCGTACGTCGTGAACACCTGCACCGTCACGAACAAGGCCGACAGGAAGACCCGGAACACGATCAACCGTGCCGTTCGCGCGTCGGAGGATCTCGTCGTCGTGACCGGATGTTTTGCCTCGACGGGACGCGAGGAGCTCGAGCGCAACCCGTCGCTACTCGTCGTCGAGAACGAGCACAAGAACCGCGTGTTCGAGATGGTCGAGGCGCACTTCAACGACGAAATGTTCGATCGTAACGCGGTACCGGGTGACGTATTCGCGTTTCCCGTCGCCGACCGCGTTTTTCACACGCGCGGAATGGTGAAAATCCAGGACGGATGCGACAACTTCTGTACATTTTGCATCATCCCCTACGTCCGCGGCACCGCGCGCAGTCGCCCTCACCGTGAGATTCTCAATGACGTGAGCGAGACGATCGCGCGCGGCACCAAAGAAATCGTCGTAACCGGCGTGAACATGAGCCGCTACGACGACGGCGAGCTCGATTTCGCGGGTCTGATCGAGCGCATCGTCGAGCTGCCGGGTGAGTTCCGCGTGCGAGTTTCTTCACTCGAGCCGGACCACATCACGGATCGGTTCATCAAACTGCTCGATCACCCGAAACTCTGTTCTCACCTCCACCTGTGCCTTCAAAGTGGATCCGAGCGCATCCTGCTCGCGATGCGTCGACAGTACACGTACTCAGGCTATCGCGCGATCGTCGAGAAGATCCGCACGGCGCAGCCGCTGTTCAACATCACGACCGACATTATCGTCGGTTTTCCCGCCGAGACCGAGGTCGAGTTCAACGAGACGTGCGCGGCGATTCACGAAATCGGGTTTTCGCATATTCATACATTTCCGTACTCACGCCGATCGGGAACCAGGGCCGACAGGATGCCGGGGCAGGTTCCAGAAAAAACCAAGACCGAACGCGGCGAAGTAATCAGGACCCTCGGTGCCGAGTACAAGACACGATACCGCAAAAGCCTCATCGGCACGAGACAGGAACTGCTCGTAGAAAGATCCCTCAACGGCGAGGCCTCGGGGTACGGGGAGTTGTACACCCCTCTGCGCGTCATCGCGCCGCCTTCTGGTGATGAACCCGCCGTCAATGATTTCATCGACGTGAAGATCACGTCGATCGTGTACGGCGACGAACCCGAGTTGATCGCAGTACCAATCCTTGACTTACCTTACTGAAACAGTTACCATTTCTCCACGATACTCTGGAGGGTTTCATGGCTGACACAGTCAATACGATAGACAGCGTTCACGTACGCGTGACGGAGAAGGCGCGCGGACAGTTGGCCGCGCTGAACGTGACACACGACTCTTTTCTGCGACTCTGGGTCGAGGAGGGAGGTTGCTGTTCGGGTTACACGTACCGCGCCGCGATCGACTCCGAGCACGAAACGGATGACATAACCGTGTACCGTGACGATCTTTTTGCGATCGTCACCGATCCACGAAGCGCACAGCTCTTCAACGGGCTGGAGATAGATTACTCGGATGATCTTGTGAAGGCGGGGTTCCGATTCACAAACCCGAACGCGTCGTACACGTGCGGCTGCGGCACAAGTTTCCAAGCCTGACCCGACTCACTCGATCCCCGCCGCGCGAGACAAACGGTCCCGGACAGCGGTTCCGAGACCGTACGGCGGCGGCATCTCGACGATCACGACGCTGCATCCGCGTCGGTCAAACTCAAGCAGACTCTCGTAAAGGCCGGCCGCCATCGCCTCGACCGTCGGGAACACGGCGACGGTAGCCGTCAACGACTCAGATGCCTCGCCCATCAAGGACGCGCCGCTCGAGGAGAGCGACGGCTCGTCACCTAACACGATTACCCCTATTCCGGCGCCGGGAGCCGGCTGTGTCCAAGCTTCTCTGCGCGCACGGGCTATCGTCGCGCCGATCTCGGCTCTCTCGACGGCAAGTACTCGCGCGTCCGGCCGGTAATGTGGATGCCGGGTCCCGGGAGAAACGTGCGACGCGGCGCCGTACGAGAACTCGACGCGCACACCGAGGCGGTCGCGAATCATCTCCGCTGTGATCGCTCCGGGGCGAAGAATCCGAACACATCCGGAATCGGTCGTGACGACGGTTGACTCAAGTCCGACGCTACACGCTCCACCGTCGATGATAGCGTCCACCCTACCGCGCATCGCCTCGATAGCAGCACGGAAGGTCGTCGGACTCGGTTTACCCGAACGGTTGGCGCTCGGCGCGGCGATCGGCACGCCGGCTGCGCGGAGAATTGAACGCGCGCTCGGGTGCGCGGGTATTCTCACGGCGACCGTGCCGAGGCCACCCGTCGCGGCCGGCGCGATCGACGGGTGTTTTTCGCCGACAACCGTAAGCGGTCCGGGCGAAAAAACCGAGAAAAGCGCGCGCGTAATCTCGTCGGCCCCAACAATCACTTCGTCGAGGCACGTCTCATCGAGAATATGGACGATACACGGGTTGTCCACCGGGCGTCCCTTCGCGGCGAATATGGCACGGCATGCGGCATCGTCATACGCGTTGGCGCCGAGGCCGTACACGGTTTCGGTCGCAAACACCACTACGCCACCCGTGGCCACCAACCGCGCCGCGATACCGTGTTGTTCGGCCGAAAGAAGAACCGTGTCCTTGCTCATATCGCGTTTTTCATTATCATACTTCGCACACACTGTATACGGGGAGTCCGGATGATCTTTCGGCGACGTACAGCTTTGAGGATTCATGAACTCGCAGAAGCCGCGAAGAGACCGCGTGTTTTCGGGACCGAGAATACACCTTTCTGGTCCGAGCCGTATATCTCGCGGCACATTCTCAACGCGCACCTCGACCCGACGACCGACGACGCGACCCGCCGTCCCCCGTACATCGAACTCGGCGTCGAGTGGATGGACGGCATAATTCGGCGATACGCGCAGCCCCCGTTCTCCCTGCTCGATCTCGGCTGCGGACCAGGCATGTACTGCGAGGCCTTTGCACGCGAAGGTTACGACGTCACGGGAATCGATTTCTCACCCGCGTCGATCGCACACGCTCGGCGGTCGGCACGGTCGACAGGACTCACGATCGCGTACCAGGAAAAAGACATCCGTTCGGCGCGATTCCCGACCGGTCTCGCGGCCGTGGTCATGGTTTATGGGATTTTTGGAACGCATAATCCACGGGAGACACGGAAGCTACTCAAGAAAATTCGCGCTTCATTGCGACCCGACGGCGTCTTTATCTGCGACGTTTTTACGCGCCGATACACTGAACGCGAAAAAGCGTCGGGTTGGTACGCGCGAAAAGCATCGGGATTCTGGAGCGCGGGACCTCACGTCGTGCTCGAGTCGGCGTATCGGTACCCGCGCGAGGATGCGCACCTTGACCGGTACGTTGTGATCACGTCCGACGGTTCGCACACGGTGTACGACGAGTGGAAGCAGTGTTACACGACCGACACGATCACGACGTTGCTCGAACGAAGCGGATTCACCGTCCGATCGGTCACCGGAAGCCTCACGGGCGACCCCGCACCGGCCGACCCCGAGTGGATCGCCGTAGCCGCGACGCCGAAGCCACATGAAAAAACCGGTGACCTCAAATCTTGACGTAGACAACACCGTCCTCGACTTTGACCGGATACGACGCGACGGGCCGCGTCGCGGGATAATCCTTGACCGCGCCGGTGCGTACATCGAACCGTGAGCCGTGTTTTGGACAGTACACGTCGCCGTCGACGATCATACCCTCGCACAACGGCGAGTACTCGTGCGAGCAGCTGTTGTCGAGCGCGTACACACCGTCGTCGAGTTTGAAGAGCGCGACTTCCTTTCGCCGATGAACGTACTTGTACGTCTTCTGAAATCCGTCGAGTTCGACAACTTTAATCCATTTACCGGGCATTCAGGTCTCCACTCATTCGATCCGCTCGACGACGAGCTCGCGCAACTCGTCGCGCATCGGCTCGGGGGTGCTGTCGATCACGTCCTCGAAGTAGCCCTGAATGAGAGTTCGTTCCGCCTCGGTTTGGCTAAAGCCGCGCGTCCTAAGGTAATGGACCTGGTTTTGATCGATTTTCGCGGTCGTCGAGCCGTGACTGCACCGAACATCGTTCGTGTTGATCTGAAGACTCGGGATCGAATCGGAGCGAGCACCATCGTTTAAAAGAAGATTCTTGTTCTCGAGGAACGCGTCGGTCTTTGCGGCGTGGTCTTCGACTCGGATGAGGCCCTGGAACACAGTGTGCGCCTCGTCGCGAACCGCGCCTTTGTAGTACGTACGGCTTTCGGCGTTCGGCGAGTTATGCACCTGGACCGTCCGAAGATCCATGTGTTGGTCTTCACTCCCGATATACAGACCCGAGAGCTGCACGTCCGAGCCCGGACCGTCAAGAATCGCGTCGAACCGAGTCTTTGCGAGCATACCGCCGAACTGTCCGGTGAAGTGATGAAGCCGCGCGTCACGCGCAATCCGCGCGCGGCCGGTCGAGAACACACTCGAATCAATGTTCAGGTTCTGTATCTGAAAAAAACCGAGCGACGCGTTGTCGCCGAGTGAAAGCGAAATACCTTCGTTGTAGAGCACGTCGCCCTCGTCGGCGCCGGAGATCCGTTCGATCAACTGCACGCGTGAGGATTTCTCCGCGACCGCGACGATTTGCGGTGCACACATCACGTGGTCACCCGAAACGTTCAACTCGACGATGAACGGATCGGCGATCTCGAGACCCGGCGGGACGTACAGAAACACTCCGTGAGTAAACGCCGCGTAGTGAAGAGCAGCGATTCTGTCCTCGACAGCATCGGCGGTCCCCGAGAGCGCTTCGAGAAACGCCTTCCGTGCACGCGCGAGACTCTCGGAGTGGTTCGCGTCAAACAACCCGTAGAGTCTGTCGAGAGGCAAGAACACGACACCTTGATCGGATAGATCTTTTTTCACGACGAGCGATGAACACACTGCGTTCTCGAACACGATGCGCCCCGACTCGTCGTCGTTGAGATCCCCGTCCGCAGGCGCGGACGGTACGGATCGGCCGAACGAGTACGCGTCGAAATCGAGCGACGACACGTCGGTCCGTCGCCACTCCTCATCACGCTGCGACGGCCACGGGAGTTCGATGAACCTGGCGTGAGCGGCACGCCGTATGCCCGCCACATCTGTCGGTTCGGTACATGTTTTCAGAAACTCCGGTAGACTCTCGGTACCGGTAAAAGAGCGTGTTTCCACTGTTTGCATCTCTCCTCCCCGGCCTTACCCGACCGAGCCCTCCATTTCGAGTTCAATCAGACGATTGAGCTCCACTGCGTACTCCATCGGAAGCTGCTTCACGAGAGGGTCAAGAAACCCATTTACGATCATCATCGACGCTTCAGACTCCGTCATTCCGCGCGACATCAGGTAAAACAGCTGATCCTCGCTGATCTTGCTGACGCGCGCCTCGTGTTCGATCGAAACGTCGTTCGAGAGAATATCCATGTACGGATACGTGTTGCTCTTCGAGTCTTCGTCGATCAAGAGCGCGTCGCACACGACATGCGACTTCACGTCGTTCAAGCCCGGGTCGACTTTAATCTGGCCACGATAGCTCGCGGTTCCGCCGTCTTTGCTGATAGACTTCGACGTGATCACCGAGCTTGTCCGTGACGCCGCGTGCACAATCTTTCCTCCGGTATCCTGCTCTTGGCCGGTTCCCGCGAAAGCGATCGAGAGCACCTCACCGTGAGCGCCTTCTCCCATGAGGTAGACCGACGGGTACTTCATCGTCCTCTTGCTTCCGAGGTTCCCGTCGACCCACTCGACCGTCGCGTTCTCGTGCGCGACAGCGCGTTTTGTCACGAGGTTATAGACGTCACCGGACCAGTTCTGGATCGTCGAGTACCGAACTCGCGCCCCTTTCAGCGCGATAATCTCGACAACGGCCGAGTGCAGACTGTCGGTCGTGTACACAGGGGCCGTACAGCCCTCGATGTAGTGAACGAAACTCCCCTCGTCGGCGATGATCAACGTGCGCTCAAACTGGCCGAAATTCTCGGAGTTGATCCGGAAGTACGCCTGCAGCGGCACTTCGACTTTCACGCCCGGCGGAACGTACACAAAACTGCCGCCCGACCAGACCGCCGAGTTCAACGCCGCAAACTTGTTGTCGGTGTACGGGATGATCGTCCCGAAATACTTCTTCACGATCTCCGGATGTTCGCGCACTGCGGACTCGGGATCCAAGAACAAAACGCCCTTGTCGGATAGTTCCTTCTGGATGCTGTGGTACACCATCTCAGAGTCATACTGAGCACCGACACCCGCGAGAAATTTTTGCTCAGCTTCCGGGATCCCAATTCGGTCGTACGTTTCTTTGATATCCGCGGGCAAATCTTCCCACGTCTTCTTCTGCGCATCGGTCGACGTCGAGTAGTACACGATGTTCTCGAAATCGAGCGCCGAGAGATCGGCACCCCAGTTCGGCATGTCCTTCTTCAGAAACTCTTCGTACGAGCGCAATCGAAACTCAAGCATCCAGTCCGGCTCTTTTTTGTGCCGTGAAATCGCGGCGACGACCTCGGGAGTGAGACCCCGCTCAGTCTTGAACACGGAATTATCCGGAAAGGCAAAACCGAATTTATAGTCGCCAATATCTACCGTTTGCTGATCACTCATCGTCGTTCTCCTCTATGCCGTATTGTTTTCGGACCCAGTCGTATCCCTTGCTCTCGAGCGTAGTGACCAGATCGCGTCCACCCGACGTCACGACGCGTCCTTGATACATGATGTGCACAAAATCCGGTTTGATGTGATCGAGAATCCGCTGATAGTGCGTGATCACGAGCGCACCGAAATCGCCGGTACGAAGCTTGTTGACACCCTTCGCAACGATCTGCAACGCATCGATATCGAGACCGGAGTCGGTCTCGTCGAGAATAGCGAAGACGGGGTTCAGCATCAGCATTTGGAGAATCTCCATGCGCTTCTTCTCCCCGCCGGAAAAACCCTCGTTCAAGTACCTGTTGATGAATTTCTGATCGATCTCGAGATAGTCCATCGATTCACGCAGTGATTTGATGAATCCCTTCGTCTTGACCGGATCGTTCTCGGCGTACCGGATCTCAACGGCCCTCTTGAGAAATCGACCGACCGTTACGCCGGGGATCTCGACCGGATATTGAAACGCCATGAAAAGCCCAAGCCGTGCGCGCTCGTCGGTCCCCATCTCGAGGATGTTCCGGCCGTCGACGAGAACCTCTCCGCCCGTTACCTCGTACGATGAGTGTCCAAAAATCACGTTGGTCAACGTGCTCTTGCCCGATCCGTTTGGGCCCATCAGCGCGTGGATCTTGCCTGAGTTGAGTTCGAGATCTACACCTTTGAGAATCTCCTGACCGTCTATTGTTGCCTTGAGACCTTTTACTTCAATTTTCATCCTATCCCCCTATCGTCCCTTTTCTTGTCGAGTCAATTAACTCACTATTCATCGTTTCGCTGTTCGCCGGCCGCGTCGCGTGAGACACGCAGAAACCGTACAGAGCGCGGATGGAGCCGGTTTTTGCGGCTAAATCGGGTACCCCAGTTCGAGGCGCGCTTCCTCGCTCATGAAGTCGATACTCCACGGTGGATTCCAGACGAGAGTCGGTAGCACCGTCTCGATGCCGCTGTCTTCGCGCAGGACCGTCGTGATATCGTTCATAATCGTGTCCGCGAGTGGACACCCGGGCGAGGTCAAGGTGAAGTCGACTTCGATCCGATCCTCAAAAGGCTCGATCCGATAAATCAATCCGACGTCGACGATGTTCAATCCAATTTCCGGGTCGATTACCTTTTTCAACGACTCTAGACAATCGCTCTTTGAAACCATGAGCCACTCCTGTATTTATGACTATTTTACTAATGTATTCCTAAGATATCAAGACAAAAAATCAACTCAACTCCGATTTTCGTCGATGTTCACAAAAACACTGTAAAAACGGCTGAGTTAAATTGCGGCACCACGGGAAATATACTACTATGAGTCGCCAAGAGGGAAGCCATGCACGTCCTGGTTGTCGTTTCTTCACCCGCCGAGACCTCTCTTGTGATCGCCCTCGCCCAAACGGCGGTCGACACAGCACTGTCGCACAGTGCGACGGTCACGCTGCTCGATCTGTACCGCGAGCGGTTCGATCCGGTTCTTCCCGACGAAGAAATCCGCCGCAGATTCAGCCTCGAAGATGATGTCCAGAGGTCGGTACGCGAACTCGTACGGGCCGATCTGGTCGTTTTTGTGCATCCCGAGTGGTGGGGCCAGCCTCCTGCTCTGCTGAAAGGATGGATCGATCGTGTGTTTCGCCACGGAATCGCGTTTACGTTTTCCGGTGATGAGTTCACGAAAAAGCAGCTCGTTCCGCTGCTTACCGAGAAGTCGGCTGCCGTCTTCGTGACCTCGGACATGGACGGTGCGACGCCGATCGAAATGATCTGGAAAGATAGTATTCTCGGTTACTGCGGAGTCTCCGACATTCGTTTTCACCGTTTCTGCGGCGTCCGTCGGAGCTCGCATTCGGAACGCTCAAAATGGTTGGTGACGGTTGAGACCACGATTCAAGATATTATCGCGAGGAGAGACCGATGAGACAACTTCTTGTGTACCGACACGCAAAAACCGAGGGAGCCGGCCCCGACGGTTCCGACCATTCGCGGGTCTTACGCCCGGACGGAGTCGACGCCGCGCGGAAAACCGGAACTCGAATCGCGAAACGCGGAATAGTTCCCGAGCGCATAGTGTCGTCGGACGCGGTCCGCGCCGTGGCAACCGCAGAGATCACCGCGGAGGCCTGCGGCTACCAGAACGAGATAGTGACGATGCGCGAACTCTACGACGGTACCACTGAGACGTATCTTGACGTGATCCGAAACTGTCCGGACACGATCACCCGCTTCATGATCGTCGGACACAACCCGTCGATCGAAAGCTTGATCGAGACCCTGGCCGAGAGGTACGTGCAGGTACGCACCGGCGCGTTAGTCTATCTTGTGCTGCCGATCTCGAACTGGACCGTACTCGGACCCGGCACCGAGTACGACATTCTGGAAGTCATACGCTGAACCTGTTTACCGGACTGTCAGGTTCCCGCGTTTCTTTTCGCGTGTTACACTACGCCCGTGAAAAAACTCGGTTTCTTCCGTCACACATTTCGATATCCGATGCGCCTCCAGGAGGTGGTGCGCGCGTTCATCGCGTACGGATTCGAGGACTGGGTGGTTCTGCTCCGGCTCGATCGCTCGTTCCCGTTCGTTCGTAGACTGCTCTCGAAACGCGGCTCCGGCGAAGAACAGGACATGGACCGCTGGCACGCGATTCGCCTGACGTTTGAGGAACTCGGCCCGACGTTCATCAAACTCGGTCAGATCCTCAGTAGCCGCACCGACATGCTTCCGCTCGAGCTGACCCGCGAACTCGCGCACCTCCGGGACGACGTCGCGCCGTTTTCGTCCGAAGAAGTCATGACGATTATCGAAGATGAACTCGGACGCCCGTGTCATGAGCTGTTCTCCGAGTTCGATGAAAAGCCGGCCGCGTCCGCGTCGATCGCGCAGGTACATACCGCGCGAACACGGTCCGGACACAAGGTCGCGGTCAAAGTACGCCGCCCGGGGATCGAGGAGACCGTGAGGGTCGACCTTGAGATCCTACATCACCTTGCCGTACTCATCGAGAAATACTTCCCCAAGGCCAAACTCCTGAATCCCACGGCGGTTATCGAGGAGTTCCGAAAGAGCATCACAAATGAACTCGACTTCACGCGCGAGCTACGGAGCCTCGAGCGCTTCCGGGTTATGTTCGCGGGAAACCCGCGAACAAAGGTCCCCGAAGTGTTCCCGGAGTACTCGACTCGACGGGTCCTCACGATGGAGTTCATCGACGGAGAACGGCTCGGCTCTGTGGAGTCCGATACGACCGGAAGGTTCGACAAACACGAAATCGCGCGCAACGGCGCGAATCTCGTGCTCGAGCAAATTTTTATCCACGGCTTTTTTCACGCGGACCCTCACCCCGGAAACATCTACATCCTCCCGAACAACGTCGTCTGCTTTCTCGATTTCGGCATCGTCGGTCAACTCAGGCCGCGCGAACGCGAGACCCTCATGAGAGTCATGATCGGTGCGGTCAATCGTGACGCCGACACCGTGACCGACGGGCTTCTCGCGTTGACGGACGCGAAACACGCGGTCAACACGGCGAAGCTGAGCGAGAATGTGTACGACATCATCGACGAGTATATCGATGTTTCGCTGAAGAACCTCGACATCGGAGGTATGTTTACCGATCTGATCTCGCTGCTCGTACGCTTTGGCCTGCGAATGCCGACGCAGCTCACACTCGTCACAAAGGCACTGATCTCGATCGAGGGCGTCGGAGTTCAATTGTGGCCGGACTTCAACCTGGTCGAGGTCCTCAAACCTTTCGTTCGGCGGCTGTATTACCGGAGACTCAACCCGCGCCGCATACTCACCGACGGGTACGAGATCGCCGCGCGGTACGGCGAGTTCGCGCGCGATTTACCGGTTGATCTGCGAGAGATACTGAAACTAGTCAAAACCGGCAATGTGCGTCTGACGTTTCGCGCGACCGGGCTCGAACCGATCGCTCGGACGATCGATTCATTCGGCGTGCGGATCATTTTCGGCCTCGTACTTGCGTCGATCATGGTGAGCTCGTCGCTCATCATCGGCGCGACCGTTCCACCGACGTGGCAGGGAATTTCGGTGATCGGGCTGATCGGGTACGGTCTCGCCGGGTTGCTCGGCTTCGGTTTCATCGTCGCGCTGATCGTTAGAATGTTTCGGGGTTAACCGGCACGACTCCGCACGGCGAGTTCGTCGACGATCTTCCGACACGTTCGCTCGATGATGTCGTACACGTAATCGAAGCCCGAGAGTCCGCCGTACCACGGATCCGGAACATCAAGCTCATCCGTTCTCACGGGATCCGAGTCCCGGAACAGCCGGATTTTCCCGGGATAGCGCGTGAGTTTTTTCAACCGTCGCACGTGCGCGCGGTCCATACCGTAGATCACGTCGTAGTACTCGAGATCCGTTGTCCTAAGTTGCCTCGCCGGGTGGTCGATCGCGATTCCATTTCGCGCCGCAACACTCCGCATCCGCTCGTCGGCGTTCTCGCCGACATGGTACGCGTCGAGCCCACACGACTCGATCTCAAACAGATCCGCGCATCCACTTTCGTCAACGTGATGTTGAAAGACCGCGTGCGCGAGTGGACTTCGACAGATATTGCCGGTACAGACGAACAGAACTCTGATCGATTCGTCGCTCATGCCTTCGTCAACGACTCGAGCAGATACTTCTCGGCTTCGGCGCACCAGAGTCCGTTGTTCGCGGAGGTAATCTCGGCGAGTCGCGCGAAGAGCGGATCCGACTTCCCTTTTTCGCCAAAATCATCGATCGCGGTCAACTCGAGTTCGATGTTCGTGTACATCAGCTTCTTGCCGCCTGGAATGTTCGGAAGGTTGAGCGTCGTTGGGATCACCGCGTCGAGCCCGCCGATATGCGTGATCATAGCTGCCGGGTTGATCTTGCCGGCCGACATCAGTTCGAGCGCCTCGCGCATGTCCGCGGTGTTTCCCCCGCTCGTTCCGACGATGTGGTGCGACGCGTAGTGCACGTCGTAGAAGTTCATCGTCGCCGAGAACGCCGGGTCGGTCGGACCCGCAAAAAAGTTCAAACAGCCGTCCTTTCCGAGTATAGCGTCACCCTGCTCGATCACCGCGCGTACAGGCGCGAAGACGAACACGTCGTCGAACCCGGTTCCCCCCGTGAGCGACACAAGCTCTTTCTCGACGTCGGCCAAGCTTTTTGTGTTAACATACTTGAGTTCGACACCGTTCTTCGCAGCTTCCTCGGGAGTGTAAATCGACGCGGCCCGAGCGAGTCTGTCGTCGTCGATATCGGTCACGACGAGCAGAGCCGGGCGCCGGTCGCAGTGAATCGCGTAGTCGATCGCGCCGAGCCCCATCGGGCCGACACCCGCGAGGATCGCGGTTTTTCCGCCGGGAACGATTCCCATCGTATGCTCGTACGAGCCTTGAGTCGTGTGGTACTGCGCGTGAAACGCCCCTGCGATACACGACACGGGCTCTGCGAGCGAGCCGAGGAAGAAAGCGTCGCCGGTGTACTCGAGCAGGCAATCCATCTCCATGACTTCTTTCGGAATGACGATGTACGTCGCATCGCCCCCGATGTACCGATACGAGTAGCCCGGTGCGTCGAGACTTCCTTTGTAGTTCAGTGCCGGCTGAATCGAGAAACGGGTCCCGGTCGAGAAGCGATCGCGCCATTTTTTCCCGACCTCGACGATTTCTCCGCAAAACTCGTGGCCTATCATCACCGGTTTTTCGGCGATGTTCGATGGAACGCGTTTGTGGTCACTACCTTGGACCGAGGCCTTGTACGACGACATGCAGATACTGTCCGAGACGATGTGCGCGAGGATCTCATCGTCACCGATCGGAGGCAACTCGAACTCTTCGAGCCTGAGGTCTTTCTTCCCGTACATGCGTATAGCGTGTGTAATCACAGAAACTCCTTGAGCGAGCGTGGTCGCGCGATCACTATACCGGGAAACCGGACAGAAAATCAAACGCCTGCGCGAACACCGAATCGGCGGGTAATCGAAACGTGTACTTGCCGTCACATAGCACATTGCGCTACATTTGAGGTGATGAAAAAAAGCACGGTTCTGTTTGCGATTAGTTTTGCGCTGCTCCTCACGGCGGTAGTCCTTCTGGTTATAACCGTCGGCCGGTATAACAGCCTCCGAGTCGAACAGGACGTCGGTATCGAAGCGAGTGTTGCCGTATGCCCGTCGTGAAGCAACATACCCCGACACTTCTGCGTCTGGTCGGTATAACCGGGACGTTCCGAGCGCGCAAACTTCGTCTGATTCTGTCCGACGAAACCGTGACTCTGTTTCTCGACGAGCGGATCATGGGCATGGTCAAAGTGGACGACATCCGCACGATCGAGCGCGAACAGATCCGATATCGATACGAACACCCGCTAGGTCCAATCGCGCCGCCGGTTTCGGGTCTTCTCGACGTGCAGACGATCACCGACGGGCTTCAGCGGATTAACGTCGCGTACGACACACAGGCGCGCAAGCTCACGCGCGAGGCACGTCGGACGGAACGCGACCGCGATGTGAAGTCTCCCGCCGAAATGGAAATGATGCTGCGCGACGGCACGGTGATGGTCGCGACCGAAGACGCGGTCGCGGCGCTTCTCGAGCAAATCCGGCTTTCGCGCACGGTACCGTGACCCGAAGATCGGCCCGCCGATTCTGTACCGATCGATCACGATCGTGAGGTCACCGCGCTACCGCGACGATTCCGACCGCTCCGTTCGAGACGTACATAACCGAGGATTCGGAGCCTTCGGACGATTCGGTTCGAACGATCCACTCACCGGGAAAATCTCCGCCCTGCACGCGTATTTCGTCCCGGCTCCTCACTAAGGTCGAAAAAACACTTGCGAGATCCACAATAGTCGGTGAATCGCTGTGAAACACATAGAGGTGAGCGACGTGCCGTGATCGTTCGATCGTCGCGAGCGCGTCGTCAGGAAGACTCGCCCGAACGAGCACTGCGTCGTCCGTCGCGACGAGTTCCAACCGATGGGTCAGTTCGCCGGCTTCGAACACGTCCACGTTCCGTGCGTTGCATGGCTCGCCGAGCTCACACAATAACAGGATTGCGTACAAAACAACGTGCGGGATTGCACTCATCGTGGTTCAGGTCCGCTCTGACGGGAGATAGCGACCACCACTGCGGTCACGGTGTCACCCGATCAACTTCTTCACGACGCCGAGCAGTTTGTCAGCGTTGAACGGCTTGACGATCCACCCGGTGGCGCCCGCCTTCTTACCTTCGTCCATCTTCGACGACTGCGACTCGGTCGTAAGGACGACGATCGGCGTGAACTTGTGCGTCGGATTCTCGCGGATTTTCGCGGTCAACCCGATACCGTCAAGGTTCGGCATGTTCACGTCGGTGATCACCATATCGAACGTCGAGCCTTCGAGCTTCTTCAACGCGTCGAGTCCGTCCTCGGCCTGTTGAACCGTGTAACCCGCTTGATCGAGAATGAACGCTACGCTCTGCCTGATCGCATCGGAGTCATCGACGACAAGAATGTTTTTCGCCATACGCCGATTATGCCGAGTCTCCGGGTTCTCCGCAAGAGTGTGCGCGCTTTTCACGGTCTCGGTACCGGGGTAGAATGACGATTCAAGGAGCTTCCATGATACTCACGTGTGGCGAATCGCTCATTGACATGCTTCCCGGCAAAGACGCAGACGGCAACGAGGCTTTTCTGCCGCGCGTCGGCGGCTCTCCGTTCAACACAGCGATCGCTGCCGCGCGTCTGGGAGTACCTACGGCGTACCTCGGCCGCGTGTCGCGGGACTTTTTCGGCGATCTCATCGTCGAGAGGTTGATCGAGAACGGCGTCGACCGGCGGTTCATCGTACGCGCGGACGATCCGACGACGCTTGCTTTTGTGCGCCGTCTCGCGGGCGGCGACGCGCGGTACGCGTTTTTCACGCAGAACACCGCCGACCGGAAGATCTCACGGTCCGATCTGCCGGATAACCTCCCGGACGACGTACGGTGTATCGCGTACGGCTCGATTTCGTTGGCGCTCGAGCCCGGCGCCTCGACGATTCACGACTTTGTGGCGCGCGAGCGCGGCCGACGTGTCCTGTCGTTCGATCCGAACGTCCGACCGAGTATGATCGCGGACCGCGACGCGTACGTGAGTCTCGTCACCGAACTCGCCGAAACCAGTACAATCGTGAAGGTCAGCGACGCCGACCTCGAGTGGCTCTTCCCGGACGCCGAGTTCGACCTCGTCACCGCCGCGAGACGGTTTCTCCGGCCCGGCTCGCTCGTCGTCGTGACGCGCGGCGCGGACGGGGCGATAGCCGTTACCGACCGATACACCGTCGAGCAACCCGCGGTCGCTGCCGACGTTGTCGACACGATCGGGGCCGGAGATTCGTTCCACGCCGCGATTCTCGCGTGGCTCGAGACGCACGGGCGCCTCGCGATCGATACGATCGCCGCGCTCTCCGCCGACGACGCGCGTTCGGCGCTGATTTTCGCCGCGCGAGTGGCGGCTTTGACGTGTTCGCGCGCGGGCGCTGAACCGCCGACGATCGCCGAGTACGAGCGAGACGCCAGTTCACCGAGGAGGAGAAGAAATGAAAGATAAAACCGAAAAAGCGAAAGAACGGCACATACCCGCCCCGTCGGTTGAGAGTATTCGTGATCTGATCCTTGAGGCGAAAAAGAAAGCGTACGCCGAGACCGATCACGAACCGGAGCCGGAGTTGACGTCGGCGGTCGAGTGGCCGATCACGTGCACCGTCGGGCCCGGGCTCGAAGGCGCGATCGCGTGCGAATCAAAGGTCGGGTACGTGAACGGGTCGAAAGGATGGTTGATCTACCGCGGGTACGACATCTTCGACCTCTGCGCGTACTCGACGTTTGAGGAGACATCGTACCTTCTGCTGCACGGACGGCTGCCGAGTCAGGCCGAGCTGACCGAGTTCACGACGTCACTACGGGAGCGTATGTTCATTCCGCAGACGCAACGGCTCATGTTGAGCTTTCCGGTCGAAACGATGAACCCGATGTCCGCACTTCGGCTCGGTACAAACCTCATGCGGCAGAAACAGACGTACCGCGACACCGACACCGAAGCAGACCTGAAGGTCGGAGAGATTCTCGCGACCGACGACGATTCGATCCCGATGGAGACGCGGCCGCCCGGTAAAAAAAACCCGGTGTTTGAGTTTCTGACCGGCCTGTTCAAGCGCGTACACCCGGCGTCGGAAGACGCGCTCGTCGGTTCCGACGAGATCGAAAGCTGTTACAACCTGATCGCGGGTGTCGCATCGGTTGCGGCGACGATCGGTCGAACGCGCGCGGGACGAATTCCGCTCGAGCCGCTTCCGGAGTACGGTCTCGCGGGCAACTACCTCTACATGGTCACCGGACGGCGTCCGACCGCGCTCGAGGAGCGGATCATGGATATATCGCTGATTCTGCACGCGGATCACGGGATGAACGCGAGCACGTTCGCGTCGATGGTCGTCGCGTCGACGCTGTCGGACATCTACCTCGCGATCGGCGCGGGAATATCGGCGCTGAGTGGACCGCTACACGGCGGTGCGAACGTCGAGGTCGTGAAGATGCTCGCCGAAATCGGCGATCCGTCGAACGTCAAGAAGTGGTTCCGCGAGACGACCGCGGCCAAGAAAAAGGTCATGGGGTTCGGGCACCGGGTCTACAAGGCGTACGATCCGCGCGCGCGCATCCTCGGACCGATCTCCGCGCTGCTCACCGAGAACGACGAGACGCGCAGAAAAACGTACGCGACCGCGGTCGCGCTCGAAGACGCGGTTGTTTCGGAGCTGGGAGCGAAGAAAATCTTTCCGAACGTGGACTTCTATTCGGGGATCGTGTACTCGGCGATGGGAATCCCGCAAGAGCTATACACGACGATTTTCGCGGTCTCGCGCGTCGCGGGGTGGTGCGCGCGCGTCGTCGAGTACCTCGAGAACAACAGGATTTTCAGGCCTCGCGCGATGTACACCGGAACATTCGACGAGACGTACGTCCCGCCGAGCGAACGGTAAAGCGTTGCCCTGCTCCGTTCGCCCGTCGGGGGCCGGTGGTCACTCGCGCGTGAGCCGGCGGTACTTGATTCGGTGCGGGATCTCGGCCGCGCTGCCTAACCGGCGGCGACGGTCCTCGTCGTACTCCGAGTAGTTACCTTCGAACCAGACGACGCGGCTGTCGCCTTCGAAAGCAAGGATGTGGGTCGCGATCCGGTCGAGAAACCACCGGTCGTGCGTCACGACGACCGCGCAACCGGCGAAGTTCTCGATTCCTTCCTCGAGCGCGCGCATCGTGTTGACGTCGAGGTCGTTCGTCGGCTCGTCGAGCAGAAGCACGTTCGCGCCGGTTGTGAGCATCATCGCAAGCTGCACCCGGTTACGTTCTCCGCCCGAGAGCATCGAGAGCTTCTTCTGCTGATCGGTACCCGAGAAGTTGAACCGCGAGACGTACGCGCGCGAGTTCATCTCGCGTGGCCCGAGCTTGATCGAGTCGTATCCACCGGTTATCTGCTCAAAAACGGTTTTGTTCGGGTCGAGAACGTCGCGCATCTGATCGACGTGCGCGAGCTTCACGGTATCTCCGATCACAAGCTCACCCGCGTCCGGTGTCTCGACGCCCGTGATGATCCGGATCAAAGTCGTCTTGCCCGCGCCGTTCGGCCCGACTATGCCGACGATGCCTCCGGGCGGCAGCGAGAACGTGACGTCTTCGAACAGCAGCGTCTCACCGTACGACTTCGAGAGACCGGTGCTCTCGATCACCTTGTTGCCGAGCCGCGGCCCAGGGGGAATGAAGATCTCAAGATCCTTCGCGTTCTCGACGGCCTCGCGCGTCAACAAACTCTCGTACCGCGTAATGCGAGCGCGGGACTTCGCGTGGCGCCCTTTCGTCGACATCCGGATCCATTCGAGTTCGCGGTTCAGCGTTTTCTGCCGCTCGCTCTCGCGTTTCTCCTCGAGCCGCAGGCGCTCCTGCTTCTGCTCGAGCCACGACGAGTAGTTTCCCTTCCACGGGATCCCTTCACCACGGTCGAGCTCGAGAATCCAGCCCGCGACATTATCGAGGAAGTAACGGTCGTGCGTCACCGCGATGACGGTTCCTTCGTACTGTTGGAGGTGGTGTTCGAGCCACGCGACGGTCTCTGCGTCGAGATGGTTCGTCGGTTCGTCGAGCAGCAGGATGTCGGGTTTCTGAAGAAGCAGTCGACAGAGCGCGACACGGCGTCGCTCGCCGCCGGACAACACCGAGACGACCGCGTCCCCCGGTGGGCAGCGAAGCGCGTCCATCGCGAGCTCGAGCCGTGACTCGAGTTCCCACGCTCCGGTGCGTTCGAGTTCTTCCTGAACGCGCCCCTGCCGTTCGAGAAGCTTGTTCATCGCTTCGTCGTCGAGCGGCTCGCCGAACTTCTCGTTGATCTCGTCGTACTCGCGGAGCAGCGCCGTCGTCTCGGCGACTCCCTCTTCGACGACCTCGCGGACGGTTTTTTCCGGATCGACGTGCGGTTCCTGTTCGAGGAACCCAACCGTCATTCCGTCGGAAAGGACCGTCTCACCGACATAGTCCTTTTCGACCCCGGCCATGATTCGTAACAATGTGCTCTTCCCCGACCCGTTCAGGCCGAGGACCCCAATCTTCGCACCGTAGTAGTACGAGAGAGAAATATCTTTCAGGACGGGCTTTTGCCCATGGCTCTTACCCACCCTGACCATAGAGTAAATAACTCGTTGCGTGTCGACGCTCATGTGTCGGATAGTATCACAATCGGCAATCTCGGTCAGCCTGCTTCATTTTATCCGCAGAAGCTCGGGGTGAACCACCTCGAGACCCGCGTTCTCACCGACCCCTTCGAAGATCGCGCGACCCTTTTGAGTGACCGTAACGTGAACTCGCGACTCGAGGGTCTCGTTCACGCGGCCTTTCATCGCGCCGACATCGGGCGAAGCGAGGTCGGCGCCGTCGCGCCTTTCGACACGCACGTGAAGCGCGAGATCGCCGGACTTGATTAAAACGTCGAGTTCACGGCTGCTGATTGTGATCGCACGCACGTGAGCGCCCGTGTACGTCGTAAACCGGTACAGTTCGCCGTCGATCAGGACACCGCAGAGAAAACCCGTGAAGCCGCCGCCGGCGAACGGTATCGTGGCGATCGAACACGAGAACGAGCACGCCGGGCGATCGAAGTTGTTCGATTGAATCCACACCCACGCGCGAGGAAACGACACGCCGTAATCCTTTTCGAGGTAGAACCGACCGCCGCTCATCGGCTCACCGTTGATCGTACCGTCGACTCCGGCGTCGAGAACGATGATGCCGTGTTTACACTGCATAAACGGCACGAACGAGTACCATCCCATCGTGCCGGGAGAAAAAAAAGACCGCGATTTCCAGAGAATCGGCTCGGTAACCGAAAAATCGGCGGAGAGCGACGGTAGATCGATCGAGAACCGGTCGAGCGCAAAGACGTTGCGCCCGATCGTGACGCCGAACTCGTCGCGCGTCGACGAAAACTCTTCGATCTCGAACCGATGGTACTGCGAAGTCCCACGACTGCCGTCGAGCACTTGAACGAACGCATGCGCATCGTTTTCAGCGTACGACACGCCGGGGATGAACGCGTACGAACACGTCTCGAAAACCACCTTGTAGTACCATCCTTCGAAGTACCTTTTCCGTCGACGGCCTCCTTGAAAGTAAACGGGTTCGTGGAGTTTTTTCCAGAAGTACGGCGTCTTGAACATAAGTGGGTCCCCCTCGCGGGTGCGGAATTTTGGAACTGTTCCGGTCGTATCGATGTATTCGGCCGTTGCCACTATACCGGAGTACGTGCGGCACGAATAGCGGTACGAACTGCTTGGTGAAGCGTCGAAAAAAAACGGCATGTATATCTTTGTATGCCCGAGCTGGAACTCCCCGATCCGATAGGTGACGCCGCGCGTACGGAGTTTGGTGTGCGGTATCTGTTCCCGTATCAGAGGCTCGTGATCTCAAACGTGCTCGACGCGGCATCGGGCGATGACACCGCACCGGCACGGCAGATCGTCATTTTGCCGACCGGTGCGGGCAAGTCACTGTGTTTTCAACTGCCCGCGCGGATGGTCACGGGCATCACGGTCATAGTGTATCCTCTGCTCGCGCTCATTTCGGACCAGGAACGGCGCATTTCGAGCTCGGGCCCTGCACCGGTCGTTCTGCGTGGCGGTCAGAGCGCAGACGAAAGACGCGCGGCGTTCGGTCGTCTCGAGAGACACGAGACAAATACCGTTCTCGCGAACCCCGAGGTGCTCGCGGGAGACGCGGTGAGTTCGACGCTCCGCGACATCGGTATACTACACGTCGTGCTCGACGAGGCGCACTGTGTAGCCGAGTGGGGCCTGACTTTCCGTCCCGCGTACCTCAGAATCCGCGAGTTTATCGACGCGGTGCATCCAAAAGTCGTTACCGCGTTCACCGCAACGGCGTCTCCGGCGCTTCTCGCCGCCGTACGCGAGATCGTGTTCGGCGATGAGCCGGTTCATATCGTCCAGGGAAACCCCGACCGACCGAACATCGCGTACGCCGCGGTACCGAGCTTGGCCAAGGACAGGACTCTCGCGGCGCTGCTCCGGGGGGCTGAGTACCGCAGACCGGCGGTCGTCTTTTGCTCGTCACGGCTCGCGGCCGAGATGACCGCGCGGGCGCTGCGCGATCGGCTCGCGACGCGCGAAGTGAAGTTCTATCACGCCGGGCTCTCGCGCGAAGAAAAAACCCTGGTCGAAGGATGGTTCTTCGAGAGCACGGACGGAGTTCTCGTCGGAACGACCGCATACGGACTCGGCGTCGACAAATCGAACATACGTTCGGTTCTTCATCGCGACGTTCCGCCGTCGGTCGAAAGCTACCTGCAAGAGTCCGGACGCGCGGGTCGCGACACGGAGCCCGCACGTGCCGTCTTGGTGTACGGGTCGGAGGATTTTGCGCGTCGACGGCTCGTGCGCGACGAGCGGTCGAGCGCGCGCTTCGAGGCGATGCTCGGCTACGCGCTGACCGACGGTTGCCGGCGCGAGTACCTCGTCGGTGCGCTCGGGATCGAGTGCACCGCGTGTTTCGGATGCGATTCGTGCCGCGGCGATGTGGTCCGGGTGCCGGACGCTGCGCGCGAGCTCACGACGATAGTCGCGCGTCGGCCGCGACGATACGCGTCCGCGGAACTCGCCGCGGCGTGGTGCTCGAGCAACAGACTGCCCGCCGGGACGTGTCCGCCGGCCGATGACTGGACAGTCGAAGACAAAGAGGCGGCGGTCGAAGGGCTCGTCGAGGGCGGATCGATCAAGCGGATATCGCGGGGCCCGTGGCGTCGGCGCCTTGTCTCGGCTCGATCCGGAATCGGTCGGAAACGCGGCGGCGTTCCTGAGCTCAGCCGGTTTCCGGGTTGACGAACGCTTCGGCGGGGATGGTTATCACGAACCGCGTTCCATTGTCGCGAACGAGAGAGACGGCCGCGCCGATCTGTTCGGCCTCGGCGAGCACGAGTTGCAGACCAAATCCTTCCGACGTGTGCGCTTCGACCCCCGAGGGAATCCCGACTCCGTCGTCGGCGACGGTGACACACACAACCCCGTCGGGCCTCCGGGTGATATCGACCGAGACGGTACCTTCGCG
>REEC01000071.1 GCA_007695285.1 Spirochaetaceae bacterium
CGCGTCACGAGTTCGTTCTCGAACGAGACTTGCGCGTTTCGAAGCCGCTCTTCGGCGAACTCGAGCGCGAGATCGCGCGCCCGAACCGAAGCGGCGGAACTCTCGAGACTCTCGAGGCGCCGCATCACGCTCACCCGAATTGAGTCGTCGAACTCGGAGCGCCCGAGCTCCGCGATACGCGCGGTCTCTTCGGCCTGTCGCCGCTTCGCGGCCGAAAGACCTCCATCGAAAGCGGTGAGCTGCGCACCGATCGTGAACACGACACCCGACTCCCACGTATCGATCCAGTTTGCCTCTAACGCCGGGACCCGCTGCCCCGTCACGTCGAGGGTAACCGTGAGCGCGATGTCGGGCCGCAGAGCACCGCTCGCGTTCTCGATCGCGGCCGCTTCGCGCGCCTGGCGCAGCCGTGTATCAAGAACCGCAAGCTCGGTCGACGCGGCGCGCGCGTCGGCGATCACCGTCGCGTCCTCCACCGCCGCAAGCGATTCCGGAACGCGCGACGGGAGCGGATCCGTCAGCCGCGGTTGCCTTTCGGCCGCGGCATCGGCGTCCCGGCCGATCAAGAAGAGAAACCCCGTGACCGCGCTGCGGTAACTCTGCTCGGCCTTCACCAACTCAGCCTCGAGCCGCGCGAGCTCGAACCGCGCCTCGAGCACGGCTTCGCGGTTCACCGCTCCGGCGTCGTACGCTGTTTCTTGATCGAGCGCCGCACGCTCGAGAAACGTATATCCCTCGCGCAGGATCTCGACCGACTCCCGCGCAAAAACCACTCCGTAGTACGCGCGACGCACGTCGCGCGTCAGTTCGCGCTCGGCGTGAACGACTTCCGTGGTCCGTAGTTCGGTCTCGAGTTCGGCAACCCGGATAGCACCGGTGATCTTGCCCCACGTGAAGAGCGGCTGGCGGAACGTCGCGCCGATGCGGAAGTACGTGTTCTCGGGATCGGGCACGAGCACGATGTCACGATCGGGCACCGCGGTCGGCGTCGCCGAACCCGGCGACGGCGCAAACCCGAGCTCTCCGCGCCGGAGCCTGATCCCGTCGGGCGGGTCGGTAAGGTACGACGCAGACGCGTTCATCTCGAGCTGCGGCAACCGCCGCGCCTTCGCCTCTTCGACCGCGTAGTACGCGCGCGCAAGCTCCGCCCGCGTTCGCTCCAACCCCCGGGACGCCGCGCGCGCCTCGGCGATCGCCTCCGCGAGAGTGAGCTCGGCGCCATACGCGTCCGCGAAAAGCGTCGCCGGCGTGAACGCGGCGAGCAGCACGAAAGCGGCAACGACAGCCCGGGCCACATCCCGGCGCGCGGCGACAGTCACGGCGACAGGCTGCGACGCACCGACCGCACGCATCATCATTCCCCTCCGTTCTCAGGTGCGGCCTCGGGTTCTGCCACCCGGTCGGGCGCGTAGTTCGGCGTGATCCACGAACGGAGCTTGAACTGTGCGTCCGTGATCGGATCGATGTCACGCCCTGCCCACCCTTCGAACTCGATCGAGACGATCTCCTGCACGTCCTCGCCCTCGGGCACGCCGCTGCCGCCCGGGGCCGCGTCGACCCATCTGACCGAGAACGTGTACTGGCCGTTTGCGTTCGTGTTCGTGACGTACGTCTTTGGTTCCGCTGGGTCGTCGTAGACGTCGTCGTTGAACGTGAGAATCACCGTGACGCCCTGGACGCCGAAGCGCGTCTCGTTGACTTCGCGGTAGACGCGGCCGACGACGGTCGCGGTGAACTCGGTTCGGGGTTTGCGCGTGACCGTGATATCTTCCGGCGCGACGGTGTTTTCGTCCGAGACGAGAGTGACCGTAAGTCGCGCGTCCTCGTCGTTTTCCCTCCACTCGTACGTCGGGTCGTCGACACGGACGGTCGCGGTCTCGGTGTCGGAGCTCGGCGTCTCGGGGTCGTCGGTGCGCCACCGGACGTCCGTGAAGCGGTACGATCCGGCCTCGCCGTCGATCGTGTCGGTCGTCGTGATGTAGTCGGTCTCGGACTCGGTCGAGTCGAGGTCGAGCACGAGACGCACGCCGTTCACGCCCTCACCGGTCGCGTTCACGACGCGACCGGAAAGACGCGGTGAGGTGAAACTCGCGCGGTCGAGTCGTACGTCCGGAACAAGATTGAGATCGTCCGAGAGGATCCCGCGGACGCGGACGACCGCCGGTTGGTAGTCTTCATGCGACACGCCGAGGAAGAGCTCGGTCGAGTCGCCCTCCTTGCCGAACTGGCCGCTCCGGTTCTGCCAGATCACCGAGCTCGAGAAGTAGCCGGTGTTGCCACCGCTTGTCGCGGTCGGAGTCTCGACGATGAAGCCTTCGGCGTCCGCTTCGGTTCCGGGGTCCGTCGTGTACACTCGCACGAGCGCGCCGTTGATACCCGCGCCGGACTCGGCGTCTTTCACATATCCGGCGATCTGAGCTTTGTAGAAATACTGCCCGCAGCCGGACAGTACGATCACGAGCGCGAGAGCCGGTGCAAGCGCACCGAGTCGCATCACTCGCCGGGCCGGTCGGCGGCCGGTTACGGTAAACGGTACGTGTTTCATCGAGAGTCTCCTGTCGGGGTGGTAGCCGAAGCCTCTTCGTGGTCGGGGGCACCGCGGCGGCGCGCGATCGCCGAGTGAACGACCCAGTACAGGGTCGGGATTAGAATCAGGGTGATCAGAGTCGACGTCGTGAGCCCGCCGACGACCGCGCGCCCGAGCGGCGCCTGCATCTCGCTTCCGGTACCGATTCCGATCGCCATCGGCAAGAGCCCGAGCACGGTCGTCGTCGTCGTCATGAGGATCGGCTTCAGCCGCGTGCGGCCGGCCTGGATGATCGCGTCGCGCAACGGCAGCCCGCGCGTGCGCAGCGTATTGATGTAATCGATCAATACAATCGCGTTGTTCACGACGAGCCCGACGAGCAGGATTCCGCCGACAAAAGCGAGCAGGTTGAACGTCGTGTTCGTCGCGAGCAGTGCGGCGACCAGGCCGATGATCGCGAACGGGATCGAGAACATAATGATCAAAGGTGAGGTGAACGACTCGAACTGACTCGCCATCACCATGTACACGAGCATCGCGGCGATCAGAAGCGCAAAAAACAGCCCCTCGAACGACTCGTCCATCTGGCTTCGCGCTCCCGTGTACGTCACGTCGATTCCCGGCGGCGCACCTCCCGCGGCGGTGACGGCCGCTTCGATCTCGGTCGTCACCGCGTTCAGAGCGCGCTCACCCGAGAGCTCTCCGAGCACGCGGATCACGCGCGTGCGGTTGTCGCGCGTGATCGAGATCGGCCCAAGCGCCTCGTCGATCGTTGCGACGTTCTCGATCGGGATTTTTGTCCCTGCGCGGTTCACAAAGAACATCGAAGCGAGCCGGTCGAGATCGAGCCGGTCCTCGTCGCGCAGAACCAACATAACGTCGTACTCGTCGGCGCCTTGCCGGAACCGCGAAACCTCGGAGCCACGGTACGCTGCCCGGATCGTGCCGGCGATCTCGAGAGGACTCAAGCCGAGACTCATCGCCTCGTTCCGGTTCACTCTGATCTGTAGCTCGGGCTTCCCGGCGGCGTAATCGATCCGGACGCTGCGCGTACC
This sequence comes from Spirochaetaceae bacterium, assembly GCA_007695285.1. GTDB lineage: Bacteria > Spirochaetota > Spirochaetia > DSM-27196 > PXBQ01 > PXBQ01. The sequence continues at coordinate 3,583 of REEC01000071.1, forward strand.
CGGCGTCTCGACGACGATACTCTCGACCGTCTGCGCGTACCGGTACATCCGGTCGAGATCGTCGCCCGCGATCTCGATCGAGACGGGGGCTCCACCACCCTGCGCCATCGACGCGAGCGCGCCCATTCCGTCGATCCTTATCGAGTGCCGGACGTCGAGAACGCGGCGCGGAATCTCGCGGTCGATCGTGTTCACGATTTCCCACACGCTCGCGCTACGGTTCTGCTTGTCGACGAGAACGACGCCGATCTCGCCGAAGTTACTGCCGCCGTCGCCGATACGCGACGACATCGTCCGGATGCTCGACCCCGCGGTCTCGCGCACGATCTGCTCGACTTGAACGACCTTGTCGGTCGTCACGCGGTACGGCGCGCCGACTCGCGTCTCGAGTTCGATGGTGAAGCGGCCTTCGTCGGTCTCGGGGATGAACTCCATCCCGAGCAAAAGGATCGACGAGACCGAGAGCACCAGAAGGATCACCGCCGAGCCGATCACGTACGCCACGTGATCGAGCGCCCAGCCGATCGCGCGCTCGTACGACTCGTCGAGCCGCCTGAGCGCGTGTTGGATCGTCTCCGATATCCGGCGGAGAAAGCGCGAATCGGTCTCGATCTCAACGTCGGCGAGCGAAATCTCGTGGTGTGCTCCGGCGGCAACGTTGCGCAGAATGTTGACGTTTCCGAGCCGGAGGAATCGCGCGCACAGGACAGGAATCAGAGCGAGCGCGGCAAAAAGTGAAATCGCGAGCGAGAATCCGATCGTGAGCGAGAGATCGACAAACATCAGGCCCGCGAGCCCCTCGACGAACATCACCGGGAGGAACACCGAGACGGTCGTGAGCGTCGACGCGGTGATCGCGGTCGCGACCTCCTCGGCGCCCTCGATCGCGGCTTGCTCGGGTTCGATTCCCGCGAGGTGCTTACGGTACACCGACTCGAGCACGACGACCGCGTTGTCGACGAACATCCCGACCGCGAGAGTTATCCCCAACAGAGACGTGATGTTCAGCGTCATTCCCGCGAGGTTAATCAGCGAAAACGTCGCGATGATCGAGAGCGGAATCACGGTCGAGACGATCACGGTCGAACGGACGTTACGCAGGAACACGAGAAGCACGAGGATCGCGAGCAGCCCGCCTTGCCACGCTGCGGTCGCGACGCCGCCGATCGCGTTTCGGACGCCGTCGGCCTGGTTCTCGTGCACCTCGAAGCGAATCGACGGCGGCAACCTGCCGGTGAGGCTCTCGAGCCGCATCAGCACCGCGTCGTTCACGTCGACCGTGTTGTACCCGGGTTGTTTGTTGATCGCGAGCCGGACTCCTCCGCGACCGCTCGTCCGGACGAACTCCGACTGCGGAAGAAAATCAAGGCTGATCTCGGCGATATCACCGAGATAGATCGGCACCGCGCCGCGGTATCCGATCAGAACCGTCGCGATGTCTTCGATCGACTCGAACTCGCCGATCGTTCGCATCACGACGTGCCGATCCTCGAGATCGAGCGATCCACCGGGATAACTCACGTTCTCGCCCTCAAAGACTTGCATGATCTGCGTCATCGGGATCTCGAGCGCGATCATCGTGTCGAGATTGACCCGTACCATCACCGCGGAGGTCCGGCCGCCGAACACCGCGGCCTGCGCGACGCCCGGAATTCGCTCGAGCTCCGGCACAACCTCGTTCACGATCAGTCGCCTGATGTCGATGCCGTCGGTCTCGGTGTAGACGTTCATAATCAAACTCGGCAGCATCGTCGGGCTGAACTTGAAGATGAGCGGCTTGCGCGTTCCGTCGGGAAAACCGTCCTCGACGTCGTACAGTCGTTCGCGAACCTCAGTCACGGCCATGTCGATGTCGGTGCCGGAACCGAACGCGACCGTCACGAACGAGAGACTCTCTTCGCTCCGTGACGTGATCTGCTCGACTCCGGTCAGACCCGCGACGGACGTTTCGATCGGCCGCGAGATCGTCGACTCGACGTCGGTCGGACCGACGCCCGGCGAGATCGTGTACACGACCGCGGTCGGAAGATCGATATCCGGAAACAACTCCTGGCCGACCATCGTGAGCGACATGATACCGAACACGAACAGGCCGGCGAACACGATCGTCGCGGTGACCGGGTGTTTCACCGCAAAGCGTGGAATACTCATCGCCGCTCCGCTATCTGAACGCGTTGCCCGTCTTCGAGGAACGCGTTTCCCTCGATCACGATCGCGTCGTCGGCCGTGATCCCCGACAGAACTTCGACCCAGCCGGAATCCTGCGTTCCGATCTCGACCGGCACGCTGCTCGCGTGTGCTGACTCCGAATCGTCGACGATGAACACGACGCGCCGCCCGTCCCGGAACACGATTGCCGAGGACGGCACCATCAGCGTGTCGTCGCGACGCTCGAGGATCAGCGTCGCGTTCACGAACATCCCGGGCCGCAGTAATCCCTGGGGGTTCTCGATCGCGATCTCGACCTCGAACGTACGACTCTCGCCGTCGATAACAGTGTCGACCGACGTCACGCGCCCCGGAAACGGCTCCCGATCCGCGTACGCGATCGGGACGATCCGCGCCTCGATCGCTGCTCCGGCGGTCAGAACCGCGCCGTAATGCCGCTCGGGAACCGCGACCGTCGCGTTGATCACGCCGTCGGTCACGATCGCGATGAGCGGCGTTCCGGCCGAAACCGAGTTTCCTTCCTGCACGAGTACGCGCGCGACGGTGCCCGCGATCGGAGCGGTGACTCGCGCGTAGCCGAGCTGAAGCTGCGCGAGCTCGTACTGGTTTCGCGCCGCGTCGGCGTTCGCGCGCGCCATCTCGACCTCTTCGGGCCGCGCGCCCTGCTCCATCATCCGGAACGACCGGCGCGCGTTCTCGAGCTGCGTACGGGCCGAGCGTAGTGCGTTCTCGGCTTCCTCGAAGCGCGACCGCGCGACGGTGCCCGCCTCAAACAGCCGCTCGGTGCGCTCGAAGTTCGCCCTCGCCGTGGCAAAGTCCTCTTCGGCCTGTTCGAGCGACGCACGCGCGCTCTCGAGCTCCTCCTCGCGCGCTCCGGTCCGAGCTATTTGGTACTGCGCGCGCGCACCCGCGTACGCCGCGGCCGCCTGCTGCATCTGCAGCCGTACCGTCGCGTCGTCGATCCTCGCGACGACGTCGCCCGCGGCGACCGTCTCACCGGCGCGCACACGGACCGCGTCGACGGTACCGGGAATTCGTGCGACCGCCGTGACGGTAGAATCCGCGTGCAGATTCCCCGTGTACCGGAGCCGGCGCTCGATCGTATCGATACGCGGCGGTCCGATCACGACCGGCGTCGCGGCGACCGCAGGAGGCTCGGCGCGTAGCGCCGCGAGGTACCGCATCACCGGAAGCGCGATGAACACCCCCGCGAGAGCCAGAACGACGACGAGCCCCCGGAGCCGCCGCTTGCCGATCTTCTGCCCGGTCGGCGCGCCACCGCGCGCCCGTGACGGCGATGTTGCGCCGGGCGATTTGCGCGTCGGGGCGCCGCTCACAGCCGGCCCTCCACAACCGCGCGTGCGACGAGCGACTCGCGCATCATCTCTTGAACCGCGGTCTTGATCGACTCGACCTCATCACGCAACCGCTCCGGCGGCGCGACCGAGATGTTCAACAGGATCCCCGATACGACCGAGTTCAGAAAAAAGCGCCGAACGCGCGGATTAGGACTTCCGACGAGCACGCCGCTTCGCCGGCCCTGCTCAAAAAACCGTTCCATGCCGGTACAGAGCACGTCGACGTGGTGCGTCAGAAGATCCATCCTGTTCGCGTCGGAAAACATTCCGCGCAGGATCGGATGTACCCGGATGAGTAGATCAAAGCCATAATCGATCAGGTTGTTGATTCGAACCTCGAACGGCTCGTCGGTCTCGAGCATCTCGGCCATGTCGTCGTGGAACCTGTTCCACCCCAGGTCGACCGCCGCGCGGAACACCTCTTCCTTCGTCGTGAAGTACGTGTACACGGTCCCGGCCGCGACCCCGGCGTGCGACGCGATATCCTTGATCGTCGTGTTCGCGAGCCCGGCCTCGCCGAACGCCTCGAACGCCGACTCGAGGATGCGTTGTTTCTTCTCGTCGTCCAACTGTCGCGCCACCTCGCGCTCCTTTAATGAATGAATGGTCATTCATTTAATTAACGTGGGAAATATACTGCGTAACAGGTACGTATGTGAAGAAAAATCGATGCCTCTTCGGTTTTTTTCGGGTTTTTCGCACGGAAGACCCGACACCGGTTTTCCTCGTCCCCTACCCTCCGGCCGCTTTATTTTGTATCCTATATATATGAAAAAACTCGGAAACTCAGACATGGAGCTCACGCCGGTTGGATTCGGCGCGTGGGCGATCGGTGGGCCGTGGAAGTACGGCTGGGGGAAACAGGACGACGACGCGTCGATCCAAACGATTCACGCGGCGCTCGACGCGGGTGTGAACTGGATCGACACCGCGGCGGTGTACGGGCTCGGGCACAGCGAAGAGGTCGTCGCGAAGGCACTCAAAACGACGAGCGCGAAGCCGTACGTCTTCACGAAGTGTTCGCTCGTCTGGAACGACGCGGGCGACGTCTCGAACAGCCTCAAGAAAGACTCGATCCGCAAGGAAGTCGAGGCCAGCCTACGCCGGCTCGACGTCGAACAGATCGACCTCTACCAGATCCACTGGCCGAACCCGGACCCCGACATCGAGGAAGGGTGGCAGACGCTCGCCGATCTGAAAAAGGAAGGCAAACTGCGCTGGATCGGCGTGAGCAACTTCAGCGTCGAGCAGCTCAAACGCTGCGCGAAGATCGCTCCGGTCACGAGCAATCAGCCACCGCTGAACCTGATCAAACAGGACGTCACACAGGACGTACTCCCGTACTGCGCCGAGAACAATGTCGGCGTGATCGTGTACTCGCCGATGGCGAGCGGCCTCTTGACCGGCCGCATGTCGGCCGAACGCGTCAAAAACATGGACGACACCGACTGGCGCAAGAAGTCCGACGCGTTCAACGAGCCCGCGCTCAGCCGCAACCTCAAACTCGCGGATCTTCTCACCGAGATCGGCCGCGCGCACAACGCGACCGCGGGCGAAGTCGCGATCGCGTGGACGCTCACGCAACCCGGCGTCACCGCCGCGATCGTCGGCATGCGCTCCCCGGAGCAGGTCGCGGGCGTCATCCACGGAGGAGAGATCAAACTCACGGACGACGACCTTTCACGGATTCAGGGGTTCAAGGGATAAGGAAAATTTGGGCGCGTTGGCCTTTCTGGGCGCGACCCCGCGCAGGGCGCCCTGCGCGGGGTCGGGTCGGCTCCGGGGTTCCGTCCGCGCCGGTGCCGGCAAGCGATAGCCGCCCCACTGAGTCTGCGGACCGCCGGCTGCGCCGTCGCCCTGCGCGCCCCTCGCGCGCCGGCCGTTAGCGGGGCCGATTGACCAAACGTGCTTCGTACAAACCCAGGGGCGGATCACCACAAATCTCTTCAAAAGCTTCGCGCGGCGTCACGATACGCAGCTTGCCGACCGAGCGGACGGACAAGAGGTGAGGATCGCCTGAAATCAGGCGCTCCGAACCGGCCGCGATCGCAGCATGGATGAAGGCATCGTCGTCCGGATCCGTTGAGTATTTTTTGAGCGAAAGTTTCTCGGGAATCGCCACGATAAACGCTGCGGCCCCGGCATCATTGACGATTCTGCGGCGGTGTTCGATCGAGAGGTACTTGTCGAACTTGGGTTTCCAGATACGCGACTCAAACTCGGAGAGTGTCGTCTCGGAAAATACCAGTCTGCCCCCGGACAACACAGAGTATACACAGGTCGCAGGAACGCTTGGGCGAACAAGCGACGCACTGATCAGAACGTTCGTGTCGATAACAGTAAGCAAGAACGATCGAGGAAGCGTCTCCTGCCGGGGAACAGGATCAACTCTCATCGCTGAGCAGTTCGGCGAGAGTCTCTTCCGTGAGTCCACTCTCCGCCGCGATCTCGGCGCTCTCCGTCATGCTCCGCTTCAATCGATCCGCGTAAAAGGCACGCATCTCTTCGTAGTCCTCTGCGCTAACCATGACACCGACGACTCGATCGTGGCGCATCACGCGCACCGGCTCGCGCTGTGCACGATCGATGAACTCGCCGAATCGCGTTTTTGCCTCGTTTGCGGTGAACGTTTTCATCGCGGATTCTCCTTCTTCATCAGCCCTATATTAATCAATTCGTTCGATTCGGGCAAGTCGCGCGAACCACGCGATTTAGCCGATCGATGCGGCTCACCGTCGTGTCACCCGAACGCAACACTCACCGAAACGCACCACCCGCTTCGGTTACCGCACATGTCTTCGGCCTCGACCGCGTACCACCGCGGAGCGCCGTCGTCACCGGACTCTTCATCGACAAACGAGATCCCGGTCGGTTGGCCGACCAAAGTCACGTACCGGCGCGGGAAGTCCGGCCGATCGCCGCAGTAGACGTTGTAGTGGTGCACACCGCTGCGCGAGTCGCGCGCGGCGTTCCACCGCAGTTCAGTCCCACGCTCGGTCCGCGCCGCCGTGAGCCCGGTGATCCGGCTCGGCGCGGTGTCGTCGAGCGGCGCAAATGCGGTTCCTTCGTCGAGGCCTCTCGCGCGCCAGCTTTCCCACGCGTACGGGCCACCCGGCGCGACCGCGCGGAAATCCTCGCTTCCGGTCCCGAAAAACCGATTCCCGGAGTACGTCTCGATCCGTGGGCCTGTGCCGATGTCGTACGCGTACTGGCCGGCCGCGTGATCGAAGAACACGATGCGGTTATCCGTGAAGCCGACGCGCTCCCACTCGGGGCCCTCGGAGATGTGGACCGCAGAAAATGCGGTCGTGTTGTCGCGGTCGAGGATGACGAGGTTGTCGCGGATAGTGACGTCGGTCACGCCCGTGATGCCGTGAGGACCCGCAGCGTTCTGATAGTCGCAGAGGCCTATCTGGCCCGGGCCGATGTTCACCTTGCCGAGGTTGCCCTCGACGCGGTTACCCTCGATTCTGCCGCGTAGACACGACATCGTGACGATGCCCGCGCCCATGTTCGA
>REEC01000171.1 GCA_007695285.1 Spirochaetaceae bacterium
CTGCACATATCGCGCGTCGAACACGGGCTGGTGTAGCGGATAGTACCGTCGATGGCCGACGGACGGCTACTTTCTCGCCGCACCGATCGGGCGGCGCTTCACGGCAAGAAGGCGCTCGACGTCGCGCACGGTATCGTCGTTATCAACCGCAAAAAAAAACCATTTCCCGTCGTGGTACGTCGTCGCGGAATCGTACGCGGCGAGCATCGCCTCGGAGATCTCGCCGCGTATCGTATCGAGCTTTTCGCGCTCCGCGCCGCCGAACACAATCAGCATCGCGAAGCACCCGTTCTCGGGAATCAAGGTGCAGAACGACTTGCTCTTCTTGTACCGGAGCGACCAGCCGTGTTTCTTTCCGCCGAACTGCCAGTTGGGGTCGAATACCCCGGGGTAGTTCCGTTCGATCATCGCGGTCACGGCCGTCCAGTACCGGTAACCTTCGCCCATCCACACTCGAAGTTGTTCGCTCTCCGGCGGCTCGTCGGGTTCGATCAACCGTTGGGTTTGCTCGCTCATACTCTCCTCGTCAAATAACACGGGATCGGTCGGCGGTTATCGGCACCCCAGCGCTACTGCCATCGCATGGCACACCTCGCGGAGTTTCGTTTCGTCGAGATGCCCCACATACGTGTGCAGATGGCTCTGTGATACCGTGAGCAAGTGATCCATATTCGCGGCCGATGTGTTCTTGAGTCCGTGATCGATTCCAAGAATGACCTCACTTGGCGCGCCGTGAATCGTTGAGGTGATCGGCGCGACGGTAACGGTCCGTAAAAGGCCAATGACCTCGTTGCGGCTCACGACGAGAACCGGACGGCGCTTGTCCGGCTTTTTGAAGGTGTACAACCACACATCGCCGCGTTTCACGTCTCGGGCCATTCACCCTCCGCTACCCACTCGCCTAATTCCTGATTTAAGGTTTCTGCGTCTTTGTAAGCAGCGCGATACCGCGCAGCGATCGCCTCATCTTCCTTTTTGCGCAAATACTGGTTCAACGCTCGGCGTACAACCTCGGACCGACCGTATTCGCGAACTTCGTCCGTTTCAGACAACCGTCGAAGCGTATCTTCGTCTATCATGACTTGTACAGCTTTCATGTGGATAATTTATATCGAATTTTAGTATATCGTCAACGTGTTGAGTGCCACGGAATAATCGGTGTCCCAACTGAGCCCGACGCGGTACAATGCACGAAAGAGCGACAGTCGGCACATTCCTGGGAGGTCACGATGCAGACGGGGTTTTACCCGTTCTGGTTCTGGAACGGAGAGATGGAAAAGGCCGAGATACGGCGACAGATTCAAGAAATGGCCGATCACGGCATCAAGGGATTCTATATCCACCCGCGGCAAGGGCTGACCGTGCCGTACCTGTCGGACGCGTTCTTCGCACGCGTCGGCGTCGCGATCGACGAGGCGTCGCGGCGCGGGCTCACGGTGCACCTGTACGACGAGTATCCGTACCCGAGCGGAGTCGCGGGTGGCGAGGTCCCGGCCTCGAATCCTGAGTACGTCGCGACGCGTCTTGTCCCCACGGTGCGGGACGTCGAGTCCGGGCCATGCCGTCTCGAGTTCCCACGCGGCGCGGTGCTACGGTGCGTCGCGTACCCGATCGGGACCGACGGTTTGCCGATCTGGACCGACGAGATCGACTTCACCAACTCGGTCGGGATGGTTCTCGCACGCCCGAGCTACAACGAGACCGGGCTCACGACGTACAACCGGAAACGGTTCTTCGCGAGCGGCCCGACGCCGGTTCTCGAAACGGTGTTGCCGGATACACACGCGAGCTGGCGAATCTGCGCGGCGATTACACAAGTCGTAGACGATCACAAGTACTGGGGAAGCTTCATCGACTGTCTCAACCCGGACGCGGTCGCGCGGTTCATCGAGACGACGCACGAGCGCTATCGCTCGCGATTCGGTGAGTTCTTCGGCACGGTCGTTCCGTCGATCTTCACCGACGAGACCGAGCCCGGCTGGTCGCGGCTCATCGCTCCCCGGTTCGCCTCGGAGTACGGACGCGATCTCATCGGCGAACTGCCGGCTCTGCTCCAGGATGATCATCCCAACCACGCCTCGGTCGTCCGCGACTTCGAGAGACTTCGGCACCAGATGTTCTGCGAGGCGTTCGAACAACCGATCGCGAGCTGGTGTCGCAAAAACCGGATCATGTACTGCGGAGAGAAACCCGCGTACCGCGCGTCGCAGCTCGCGTACATGGACATCCCCGGGTGCGAGCCCGGCCACACGAAGGCCGGACGGAAGACCGATGCGCTCCGAGCGCCGACGCGCGCGAACGCGCGCGCGGTCGCGTCGGCCGCGTACGTGTACAAAAAAGCCGGCGCGTTGTGCGAGTGTTACCACAGCATGGGATGGGGTGCGACGATGCAAGACGCTCGGCTCATCACGGATACGCTCCTTCTTTTTGGAATCGACCACCTCGTTCCGCACGGTTTTTTCTACTCGACGCACGGACTCCGGAAACACGACGCGCCGCCGAGTTTCTTTTTCCAGATGCCGTACTGGCCGCTCTGGCGCCACGTTTCGGATCGGATCGACGGCATCGCGGCGTCGTTTTCCGGAACGCGAATCGACGCGGAGATCGCGGTGATCGATCCAAACCCGTACCAGCCGAGCGCCGAAGACTCCGCGGAGTACGAACGCATAATGGAAAAACTCGTCGCGATGCACCGCGGCTTTGTGATCGTCGATTTTGAAGTCCTCGCCGACCGCCCGCCGAGCGAGGTCTCGGCCGGCGCGGTGATGATTCGCGACCTCGAGTGCCGGTCGGTCGTGATGCCGCCGGTCGGCCTCGTTGACGACGACGTTGCCGCGTGGCTCGCGCGGTTCGAAGCCGGCGGCGGCACGGTGATCCGCGGAACGTCCGACGCGGCGACGGACCTGACCGCGATCGAGCACCGCGTCGCGCGCACGGTCCCGATCGAGCTGCTCGACGGTGACCGTGATCGGGTGTACTCGGTGTCGCGCTCGGGAAGCGCGGGACGCGTGTACTTCGTCGTGAACACCGGACGCGAGACCGCGCGCGTCGTGTTCGAGACTGCGGATGTGCTCACCGAACTCCCCCTCGATCCCGAGGCGGCACCTCTTCTCGAGCGGACCGATCTCGGGTACGAGCGAAGACTCGCGCCGTTCGAGTCGATTCTGGTGCGCGTGAGCACGGATGAGCGACGAGCGCACCCGGGAGCCGCCCGGCAGCGGACCGACCGTGCGGTCGAGACGATCCCGGTCGGCGCGCCGACGAGTACGCGCCTTCTCTCGGCCAATCTCGCGCGGCTCGGAAACTGGAGTCTGCAACTCGCCGACGCCGCGGGCCGTTTCGGCCCGGCCGTGTCAGTCACCGCAGCGCCGCTCGAGAACCAGCTCGCCGCGTCGCGTGCGAGGTTTCGTTTAACGGCGGCCCGTTTCATCCGGCGCTGTGGTCCCCGTACCGCGTTTACCCTTCCAATGGCGAACTGCGAGATGGTCCAAACACGATGCTCGTACGCGTCTACACGTCGCTGGTCCGCGCGTTCGAGGGAGCAACGTTCGTGCCCGAACGTCACGAGTACGTTCCGGTAGGATCGGACTGATGAACCGTCGCACAGTTCGCGCGAGCAAGAGCGACCGGTCGGCGTTATCGATTGCGTGCAATGGAGGGGATAACAGTGACTGAATCACGCGTTTCGCACCGTATCGCGCTGCATAAGGAGTATTGGAAACGCCGACCTGTCGCGTATCCGCCTACCTCGTTTCGGTGCGGTGATTTCTTCATCGCACGACATTTTTCCGCCGCGCTTCCGCTCCTGGTGCCGGGCAAACGAATCACCACTGAGATGCTCGATGTCGATGCCTTTCTCGGTGATTACGAACGTATGTTCAACGAGTTCGAGGATGTCGGACAGAGCGCTTTCTGGACCGCTGAGCCGTACACGGGAGTACCGTGGACGGAAGCGATTCTGGGATGTGAGGTTCACGCCGGCGGTGCCGGCTTCACCGCCGAGCCTTGGATGGAATCGTTGGACCAGATCGACGAACTGCGTTTTGATCCCGACAACCGCTGGGTAAAAAAATACTGGGAGAGGCAAAACACCGTCACCTCATCATCGCACGTCTTTGCGTTGCCACCTCCACCGGTACACGGCTCCGTTGCCAACCCCGAGCTCAGCCTCGATCTGGTTGCCGGGCTTCCCGCTGGTATTCAGCAATTCAACTGCCTGTTCCCCGGACTCTCTCTCGAGTAGGTTTTCCTTTTCTCTCCCATTCTCCATCCTTCCCGTTTTCTTCATACGCGACTGCCTAACTCCGTGTCTACCGAACCGAGTTAAGAACAATGATTGATTTTTCCGGACATTCTTATCCTTTCCGGCGTTCACAAATCAAGATCTCGGTTATTTTTCATTTTCCGCAGTACGTTTTGACATTTCAGGGTCTGCGGCGTATTCTTTCGAGGTGATGGCTGTTGGCGGAGATCGGAGTCGTGTACTTCTCATTGGCGTTTCGGTTGTCTTCGCCACGCTGTTTTCGAAATTTACCGTAGACCCGGCGTTCGATTTTATCAAACACGTGAATACCATGTTGCCGGTGCACACAGTGGGCAGGCTGCGCGTTTTTTTTTGGTTCAGGTTCGAGCGCTTGAAGCTGAGCTTACATTTTTGCTGTACGGCTCGAAAACGGGCTTTACGGAAGACGCAGAGGTACAGCGGATGCTAAAATTCACCGTATTCGTACAATCATGAGTGGCTCCGATGATGCGGATCGTGTACTGATCCATCTTCCGAACGCTGGGATGATTCTACCCACAGCCTGTATAGCTGTCATTCGGCCAAAGATTCTCGAATCAGATGGGGGCCGAACGCTTCAGCTGCCAAATCAGCTGGAAATGCTCGTGAATCAGATTGTTGCCAAACGCCTTGTCAACGGTTTTCGGTGCATACCATGGGTCGGATCGGATGGATCGATTATCCCGATTCTTGGGTGTTCCGATCGCTCCGTTAATTCACGAGAGTCGTGCGTGCTCGTTGGGGAGGGCGTACTGAACTCCCTCAAGACCGGTTTTGACTGGGGTGCAGTTTTCGCTGTCCTGAGCACAGCGCCGAACGCACTGTCGCAGATACCCGACTGCTGTCGAGTCGTGAAACAGGCACGCGAAATCGCAGCGCATAGTCGGAGTCGTACCGTTTATACATACTCTGATGTCGCGATGCTCGAGGTAGACTCGTCTGACTCCATTTCCAATCTGATTGGGATTTTTCGGTCCGTAACGGAACGTGTCCAGGAAGGTGCGCGTACCAGGCTCAAACAGGCATTAGCGGCATTCTTTGATGAGGCAACCGTTCGAGATATTGCATTCGACAGCGTGCAGCGTCTCAACAGCCACCTTTTTATGGGATGTATTCATGTTGCAGAAGCAGTGGGTCCGTATGTCCAGGTCAATGCGCGAGTCGAGGTTTCAAAGATATGGCGGGACGTAGGACAGGTATCCGAGATTGGCGAAATACGGGAAATAGCGGGTCATGCCGTTGAACTGGTTGCGTCACAGATAGAAAATATCAGAGATGATCGACTTGTATCTTCACTCATCACTAAGGTTACAGGTTTTTTGGAAGAAAACTACACGAATCCGAACCGGTCACTTTCCTCGGTTGCCGAGAATTTCCAGATAGGCCCTCCGTATTTGAGCCGTCTGTTCGAAGAACGCACCGGACAGAAGTATATCGATCGCCTAAGCCACGTACGTGTTTCTGCTGCAAAAGCTCTGCTCATGAGCGGCGGTTTATCGGGTTCTGATGTGTCCTACCGTGTGGGGTATGGAAGCATACGTACCTTTACGCGTACCTTTCGTTCTCTTACAGGCTGTTCGCCAGCAGAATAAAGGAGAGTGCAGATGCTCGAAAAATGCGTGAGGAAACGGACCCCGTGAGACCTATCACGTGTCGCCGAGGAATATATACCCGACACCACAGGACCAGAAGCTTTCTGAGCAGACTTGTCATTTCGACGTGGGCGTTGTTTTTTGTCACGATTTTCGTTCTGTCGGTCTACTTTAACAGAGTATACACCGACGCTTTACTTCAGGTTGCCGTGATTGAAAACACCGAGTCAGTTATGGAGTTGAGTCGAACACTGGAACGCCTTCATACCGATGTTGTCAGCACTTTTATCGATTTATCTACTTCCGCTGAGGTCACGCGATTTTTCGCCGAACAGGAGTTCTCTCCTATCGACGCCCTGGCAGTGCGGCGAGCTGTAAGCCGTCTTCCTTATCTTCGAACGGAGCTGCAATCCGTTTCGGTGTTTAATCATGAACTAGATTTACTTGTTTCGTCCTCACACAGCAATAGAAGTCCGGATGCATTACGTCAACGCAATCTAATTCGAAGCACCAATGAGGCATGGCTCGTGGTCCCGTATCGTGATGCTGTACAGGACCGGAACCCGACGGCAGGATACATTTTCCGGGTTCCGTTTCGTGAAGGAGCCGACTCGGCCAACGCGGTTTTTTTCGAAGTCGAAGTGCCGGGTATCCGACCCTCTGGTGACCACGCGGCGGTATTGGATCGGCTTGGCACGCTTGTGGCGGATTTTGACGGGTCTTTTCTGATTCATGATTCCGATCTCGCTCTCGTGGAGACGGTGATCGCGGCTGTCAGGGGAGTTCGTAATGCGGATTCGGCAAGGACCGGTACGGTAGAGCTATCGTGGTCCGGAATCCGGGTTTCGGCCCATTTTGCTTTTACGTCACAAGGCGCCGATTTCTTCGTCGCGACGATTCACCGCACCGATAGCATACGAAGGTTAGTCTCGCAGCAGCGCGCAAGATTTATATGGGTTACCCTGATCGTGTTCTTTGCGGGACTCGTAACGATTATTCTCGTACTGCGGCAGGTTTTTAAACCCATTACATCGATCCTGGACGCGTTCCGGATTAACACGGTTCATGCGACTCGTGCGAATGGCGTAACTGATCTAGAGCAGATATTGCAGTACTCTACCGAGGCGTTGGACGATCTGCGATTGTTGCGGCAGCAGGATAGAGACTATAAGCAACTGCTCCGGGAAAAGACTTTGTATCGCTTAATGACGCAACCCGAACCGATGAGCAGCTTTCAGGAAACTCTTTTACCTGGGAGACGAGCGGGCTCTTTCGTACGCGTTTGTGTTGTGGCAATTGACGGATTCAAACGCGGTGGTGCCGCAGTTCAGTCGTATCGCGAAAACTGGTTAAGCGCGGAACTGCGTAAGGTTTTTGCCGGCCAGGAGGGTGCTGATGTCATTGATGATTTCGGGGGTACCGTGCTTGTCGTGTTCTGGACACGTGCGCTTGTTCAGGAATGTGTCGACTCACAGTTCTGGCTTCCCGTGACCCAAGGTTCGTTTGTGAACATTAACTCCAGCCTGACTGTAGCTATAGGCCCGGCGGTCGATTCGGTTTCACAGTTGCAGCAGTCTTATCTGATGGCCCAGCAGTGTCTTCTGGCGCGGTTTGTACTTGGGTACGGCACCGTCATTGCGTCTGATACGCTCACGGCCTTACCGAGTTCGACTCCTCGTTACCCTGACAGACTGGATCGACAATGCGTTCAGGCGATACGACTCGGCGACCGCGTATCATTGAACGAGTCCATCGAGGCTCTACGAGAGTATATTGAATCATGCAGGCCGGACTATGCTGTTCAGGTGTGCCAGGTTCTCTACGCTTCATGTGCGAAGGTATTTTTTGGTATTGCAGCGAGACATGGGCAATCGTACACCTACCATAGAGATCCTGCAAAAGACTTTGACTCTTTTCATCGGTTTTCCGAGGGTCTGGTAGAGCTGTACAATCGTCACCAGGTACAGCGATCACGAACAGACGACGAACGCGTTTCGAGAGAGCGGCAGGCCTTCGTCGAGCAGATCCAAGCAGCGGTTTCCGAGCTGTATGCAAATCCGAATATTTCGGTCGAGTTTCTTGCCGAAAGGATCGGTTACAGCGCAAACTACTTCGGGCATCTGTACAAGGAGTATACAGGCTCTACTGTCAACGATTATATTCGCAGTGTTCGAATATCCCACGCCTGCGATTTATTGAGGCAGACTGATTTTCCAGTACGCACCATAGCCCAGGAAGTAGGCGTTGCAAGTGAAAAACACTTTTACTACCTTTTCAAAAAGACGAAAGGAATGACCCCCCAGCAGTTCCGTAACGCCCATGCGCCGTCATAGACGAACCTTCCAGAGATTTTCGCACCTCATCGCGGATTATTGGACCCGTAATTTTTCATTTTCTAACATATGAATTGAAAAGTACCGTTGCGTACTCGGCGTTCCAGCCATAGACTGTCGGCCATGGGCAAGCAAATTCAGCGCCGTAAAGGTCTATTGCGGGAGTTGGCAACGAACCGGACGCTCTATCTCATGTGTGCACCAGCGATCCTGTTGTTTTTTCTCATCAACTACCTTCCCCTGTTCGGCCTTATTCTTCCGTTCAAGGAGTTCAGTTTCTCGCTAGGGATCGTACGGAGTCCCTGGGCCGATCCGCTTTTCAGAAACTTCGAGTTCTTTTTTCGCTCCGGCATTCTCTGGCGGATAACGCGGAACACTTTGCTGTACAATTTAGCGTTTATCGTAATTGGGAATGCAGTTGCCGTAACACTCGCGGTCATGCTCAACGAGGTTCGAAGTAAAACGTTCGTCAAGGTGTCACAGGCTTCGTTTCTGCTTCCGTATTTTATGTCTTGGATCGTCGGGGGAATGCTGCTTCAGGCACTGTTAGCCTACGACTTCGGCGTGATTAACGGCTTACTGCGACGTTTCGGTTTGGACCGTATCGACTGGTACGGTACGCCGGAAGCCTGGCCGGGCATACTTGTGATTGCGGATAACTGGCGTGAAGGTGGGTATCGAACCGTCCTGTATCTCGCTGCTCTGGCAGGTATAAGCCCGGAACTCTACGAAGCGGCGGAGGTGGATGGAGCCAGTCGCTGGAAGCAGATAAAAGCAATTACAACTCCACTTCTCATGCCTATCGTCACGATTCTTTCGCTCCTCGAAGTTGGACGCATCATGAATGCTGACTTCGGTAAGTTTTATGCACTTGTGGGCGAGAACTCGCGACTATACCCAACTGCAGATGTAATCGATACGTACGTGTTTCGAACTTTGCGCAGTCTTGGCAATGTGGGAATGGCCGCAGCGCCGGCAACTATACAGTCCGTAATAGGGTTTTTCCTGGTCATTCTCGTTAACTCGTATACCAGACGTAAGTTCCCTGAGGGAAGCCTTTTTTAGGAGCGGATTTCGTGACCCGATCGAATGAGTTTAGCGCATCAGCAAAAGCCCTCATCTATGGTACACTTTGTCTTTGGGGCTTTATCTGTCTGTATCCCTTCGCAATTGCTATTGCCGGATCGTTCACCGCCGAGACACAGCTGCGCGACTCTATATCTGTGATACCTCGTCAGCCAAGTCTCGACGCGTATCGTCTGTTGTTCGCTCGACCTGAACGGATTCTCAATGCGTACCGGGTCACGATTTTCGTTACGGTCGTCGGGACAGTCCTAAGTGTGTTGATCAATGCGATGATGGCGTACGCAATAAGCAGACCATCGTGTAGATATCGATACGTTTTAGGGTTTTACGCGTACTTCACGCTTCTTTTCAGTGGGGGAATGGTAGCCTGGTTTATCGTAATGGTGAATATCCTTGGGCTGCGGAACAATGTATGGGCCATGATCGTTCCGTATCTCTCCAATGCATGGTTCCTGTTGATTCTTCGGTCATATTTTCGATCGGTCCCGAACGACTTTGCCGAATCAGCCAAAATGGACGGCGCTCGTGAGATGCGGATTTTTCTGCAGATATTTCTTCCGTTGAGCATACCCGCGATCGCCACGATCGGACTTTTCACGGCGATGCGATACTGGAATGACTGGTGGTTGGGGATCATGCTCATCGATGACGTAAGTCTGCAGCCGCTTCAGCTCATGCTTCGATCCGTCATGTCTCGCGTCCAGTTTCTAGCTGGTGATATGGGCCGTCACGCGAGCGATTTGGGCATTACCCTGCCGACACGAGGGCTACGGTTCGCCACGACTATCGTGACAATTGGTCCGATCATATTCCTGTATCCATTCCTGCAAAAGTACTTCATTAAGGGACTCACGATAGGAGGGATCAAAGGATAACTGTTTCGCGCGTATTGTCGACGGTTCTTCACTTCCGGACGTGAGTCGCCGTCGAATCAAATACTGTCCGGTTGTTGGTAACCACGTAGGAGGTGGTGTATATGAGGAATATACGTTTTTTTCGCTGGCTTATTGCGTGTGTGCTTATGGCTGCGCTGGTCGCACCGCTTTTTTCTGCGGGCAGAAAGGAGGCGACCCGTGAGCTCCCGGTCATACAGATCTACAAGGTCGGTGAAGCAATGCCCGATGCGGACCGTGTTTGGGCTCACATAAACACGATACTTGCGGAAGAAATCGGCGCGACTGTCGTCGTTCGTCATGTTCCGTGGGGTGATTATCCGGATCGCATACGGCTGCTTCTTGCTTCGGGTGATAATTACGATATGCACTTCGATGCAACATGGCTCCTGTGGCCGTCTCTCGTCGCATCCGATGCGTTGCTCG
>REEC01000108.1 GCA_007695285.1 Spirochaetaceae bacterium
GACATCTGGTCGTAGATCGTGTGCACGGGACTCAACGCGGACATCGGCTCCTGGAAGATCATCGCGATCTCTTTTCCGCGGACGCTCCGGATGAGCTCTCCGTCGGGATCGCCCTGGGTCAAGTCGATCGTGTTTCCGTTTGCCGGCGTGTACAACACGGTGCCTTTCGTGATCTTCGCGTTGTTCGGCAATAGCCGAAGGATCGAGTACGACGTAACCGACTTACCACATCCACTCTCACCGACGATTCCTACCGATTGCCCTTCGTGTATGCAAAGCGAGACATCGTTCACCGCGTTGACGGTGCCGACGTCCTGGAAGAACTTCACCTCCAGGTCGCTGACGTCGAGCACGATTTTCCTTCTATTTCCTTCGCCGGTTTCGCTCATCGTATCCACCTTGTAATTTCATCGCGTCGTTTTCGACCGTCAGGTTCCAAACACATCATCGCGAGTACGGGTCCGCCGCGTCGCGCAGCCCGTCACCCAAAAAGTTGAACGCCAAAACGGTCACGACGATAAACAGGACCGGTGTCAATAACCACGGCGCAAACGCGACGGTCTGAAGGCTCTGCGCCTCCTGCAGAAGAACCCCCCAACTCACGATCGGCGGTCTGAGCCCAAGTCCGAGAAAACTCAACGCCGTTTCGGCGAGAATCATGCCCGGAATCGCGAGGCTGATCGACGCGATAATATGACTCAGAAACGACGGAACCATGTGTCGGAAAATGATCCTGAGTTTTCCCGATCCGGAAAGTTCTGCCGCGAGCACAAAGTCCTCGTGCCTGAGAGAAAGGAAACGTCCACGGACCACACGCGCGAGTCCGGTCCATCCGATAAGCGAGATGATCACGGTGATCCCGAAGTAAATTGCGATCGGGGAAAGGTTTGCCGGGAGCGACGCGCTCAACGCCATCCAGAGCGGAATTTGGGGAATAGACGACAGGAACTCGATGATACGCTGGATGATCGTATCGGTGACGCCGCCGAAGTAACCCGAGAGACCGCCGAACAGAAGGCCCAAAAGGAAACTCATGAGCACGCCGATCAGCCCTATGCTCGCCGAAATTCGCGTTCCGTGCACGATCCGCGAAAAAATACAGCGGCCCAACCGATCGGTTCCCAGCGGAAACCATTCGCCTTCGGCGACGCCGAGAATTCGGGTTGTGCCCTCGAACAAACCCCACAACCTGTACGGAGCGCCCGAGACGAATAGTCGTAGCGGCTTTTTGACGGTCGGGTCGTCGGTCACGATCGGGCGGAACGTTTCCGGATCCCGCGCCTGCGTGGCTCCGTACACAAACGGTCTCAACGAGAATTGGCCCTCCGAGTCGACGAAGCGCGGGCGTTGAGGCGGTGCAAACAGGTAATTTCGGTTAGAACGACGCGGATCGTTCGGCGCGATAACTTCGACAAAAGCGGAGCCCAGGTACACAAAAATCACGATAAACAGCGAGATGTACGCGAGGCGGTGTTTCTTGAACCGAATCCACATCAAAGTCCATTGCGACGCGGTGTAGACATCGATATGCGTATTTTTCCGGCGAGAGAGAATCGCCCACCACGGCCGTCGCCCCGTCCCGGTTCCCGCATCGGACTCGTCACGGAGCATTTTTTTTGGGTCAATCTCGGTGTCGGGCCCCGCCGGTGACGGTGTCCGGGGTCCGCCCTTTACTTCAAATTGCTGTTTCATACGGACTTCCTTCCGCCGAACCGTATCCGAGGATCAAGAACCGCGAGCAGAATATCAGAGACCAGAACACCGATCACTGTGAGCGAGCTCATCATCAACACGATGCTCCCGGCCAGGTACATGTCTTGGGATTGCAGAGACGACAACAGGAGCGGTCCGAGAGTCGGAAGGTTCAGAACGATTGCGGTGATCGCAACACCCGAGATCAACGACGGGAACTGGAGTGCGAGCGCGCTGACGAACGGGTTAAGAGCGATTCGCACCGGATACTTCAACAGTACGCGCGAGAATTTCAAGCCTTTCGATCGGCCGGTCGTGACGTACGGTTTACGCAGTTCGTCGAGCAGATTCGCGCGTAGAGTACGGATTAATCCGGCGGTTCCGGCCGTGCCGATAATCAACATCGGAACCCAGATTCGCCCGAGCATATCGAGAATCTTCGCGAAACTCCACGGTGCCTGCTGATACGCCGGGGAGAACAATCCCGTAACGTTGACGCCAAAAACGTCAAACGCAAACCACATCAAAACGAGAGCGAACATGAAGTTCGGAATCGCGAGTCCGAGAAAACCCAGAACCGTCGCGATGTAATCGAAGATCGAGTACTGCTTCACAGCCGAGAGGATTCCGATCGGTATCGCGACGATCCACGTGAAGATCATCGCCGAGAGCGTCACCGAGATCGTCAAAAAAAAACGTTCCCAGATCAGAACCGACACCGGTCGGAGGTACGCGAACGACCATCCAAAATCGCCGCGCGTCAGGATACCCGTTACCCACGTCGTGTACTGAGCGACCAAGGACCTATCCAAACCGTACTGTTGTCTGAGATTTTGAGCCATCTCAGCGTC
Organism: Spirochaetaceae bacterium; assembly: GCA_007695285.1. Classification (GTDB taxonomy): domain Bacteria; phylum Spirochaetota; class Spirochaetia; order DSM-27196; family PXBQ01; genus PXBQ01. The sequence goes on from REEC01000108.1 coordinate 2,544, forward strand.
AACGATGGTCCCTTGAGCCTCGAGCTGATTGATCATCGTCGTGATGAAATCGCCCGGGGGAAGCTGAATCAACGCAAACGCCACGATCGAGATCAACGCGACCGTGATTATCATGTACCCCAGACGGCGTACGAGATACGTAACCATTTCTTGATTGTCTCCTTAAGCGCGTACGAGTTATGCGCGTACGAGCGAGCGCCCGTCAAACGTCCCCGAACGGAAAACCCGTTCGGGGACAAATTGCCACTTATGCCGGAGATCTAAAATGCCCGATCAGTCGACAAAGAAGAACTGCTCGACGCGCGCGTTCGACGGCGTCATCATCAAGTGCTCCGAAAGCAGATCCTGCGGCACGTTGCGCAGTCTACGTGAAGCAACGTGCGGATCCGGGAACTCACCGACCGTTCCGATGCTCCAGATTTCTTCGGCGCTCAGCCGGATCAAGTCTTTACCGATCTGCGTCCGCGTCTCCACGTCGGGTTCGGTCACGTACCGGTCGTACATTTCCATCGCCTTGCGCACCGGATGATCCGCCGGCGGCTCTACGCCCGACGCTCCACCGGTCTGGTACCAAGTACCAAAAAGCGGACCCGGGTTCCACGTGCTGTCGGACGGGAAAACGAACTTCGGCGCGATCAACGGAGTGAAGCCTCGGCCCCACGCCCAGCCGCCGATCTCAAACTCACCGGCCTGGTATCGCTGCGTGTACAGCGACCGGTCCAGGATGATCACCTCGTTCCGGAGTCCGAACTGGTCCCACATCTCGCCGACCATCTCGAGCAGGTCCGGCCACGAGCCGTACGTGTCGAGCTGGATTGCGTTCAGGACGACCGAGAGACGGCTGCCGTCCTTATGCCTCCAGTACCCGTCGGAGCCCCTCGTCAGTCCGATCTCCTGGAAGAGCTGCTCGGACTTCGCGGGGTCAAACTCCGCATACAGATTCTCGAGATCCTCCTGGTAGTACGTCGAGCCGGGAACCGCGGTCGCCGCGCGGGGTTTGGTCGCGCCGAGGAACAGAACTTCGTTCAGCTCGTCGCGGTCCATCGCGTGCGAAAGCGCAATCCGGAACCGACGGTCGTTGAAGAGCTCGTTGAGCTTCGGATCGGGAACGTTGAGGTTCGGCATGAACGCGTACGCCGAGCCGAGCGCGGTCGGCCACCGGAGCACATTGTAGTTACCGCGGTCTCTGTTCTCCATGAGGATCGGGTAGTCACCCCACGCGACGTTCCGGCCCTGGAAGTCGAGCTCACCCGAAATGATCGCAAGAATCATCGACTCTTTGTCGAGCATCAATCGATTCTCGACTCGGTCGATGTACGGGAGTTGATTTCCGGCGGTGTCGACCCTCCAGTAGTACGGGTTCCGTTCCATTCGAACGGTTTGCGCACCGATCGCGTCCTGCATCACCCACGCGCGAAGCGAGGGGCGCTCGGGATTCTGCCACTGGTGGGCTTTGGATTCGTACAACTGAACCCAGGTGTCGAAGTTTTCCGCGCGAACCATCGCCTCGAGGTCCGAAGCATCGGCGAAATCGGGGTGGAACTGCTGCATGTAGTGCGCAGGAGGTCCACTGCCCCACTCGGTGTCGCGCGCGAGGTCCTGAAGGAACGTCGCCGAGACACCCGGCAGCACGTAGCGGAACGTGTAGTCGTCGATCATCTCGAACCGGATCCGCTCACCGCCGACGCGCCACACCGACGGAACCGACGGCGTGAGCTCTTCGTTCAACAATTCGTGCCGGTATCCGTACTCGAGATCGTTCGCGGTGAACGGCTCGCCGTCGGACCAGCGAATTCCACGTCGTAGGTGAAATGTAAACGTCAGACCGTCGTCCGACATCGTATACCGCTCGGCGAGAGCCGGGACGATCTCAGACCCGTCGGGACTGAACTCAACCAGACCGACGCGGCTCAGCTTCCGGATTCCCTCGGTGTCACCGGTACCCGAGTACGACCGGCGCAGCGTCCCGCCGTACCGGCCGATCTCATCCCACGGCTCGACGACGTACGGGTTTTCCGGGATCCGTTCGGCGAGCGGCGGTAGTTCACCGCTTTGCACCAACGCGGCGAGCATCGGTGCCTCGTTGCCGGGCTCGACCGCCGCTGCGGCGGCTTCCGGAGCTTCTTTCGCGCCGCCCGCAAACGCGAGCGCTGCGAACACGAGCAGCCCGACAATCGCCAGGGCTGTTATCTTTCGTGCCATTGTAGCCTCCTTCCTGATTTGACTCCGCGACGCGTTGACCGCGCCACGGTACTCATCGTGATGACTCATTGTACCATGCGCTCGTGAATACGCCATTTATAAACCGAGCATTTTTTGCACATTTCGATACTCCACCCCGGTGAACCGCCCCGACTTTCCGCGAAATTGAAAGCTCAAAGACTATGATGCCATAGGAAGATAAGGAAACCATCCTACAAAGTTGCACGAGCGAGCGCCGAGCCATACACAATCCGTTCATTTTTTGCACAAAACGCCACCAAGCCTTACCCGACCGCCTCGCGACGCGCAGCGGCGCCTGGTCACGTCGGTCACGTCACGCCATTAACTTCAACAACCGCGACAGGCTCCCGTACCGGTCCTCGAGAACCAGCTCGCGGTCGCTCGCCATGTACCGCCCGGTCATGAACCGCTCGATGAGTCCGGCCTGAGCGTCGATCTCGGTTGCAAGCCGATCGAGCGACTCGCGGTGCGGACGCGTCCGTGCTTTTCTCCACGCGGCGAGCCAAACCTCCGCACGGAGCGCGGTCTCTCGCGCGGCGAGTTCCCACGCGCGCAGCTGCTCGTGCTCGGACCCGAACGCCGCGAGAGTCTCCGCCGTCCGGCGTCCGCGATCGGCGGCGGCTTCGTGCTGCTCGACGTCGGGGTCGCCCGGGTCGAGCGCGGCGAGCGTCTCACGGAGAGATTCCCAGCGCTCGTCGTACGCACGCGGACGGTGCGTACGACGCGCCGCGTCGAACACGATCGGACGCGTGCTTGAGAGCTCGTCGACCGGAGGCGCGAGGCCGTCTATCAGCTTCGCGACGGCCGGCGCGTCGTCGCCCGCTATCCCACGCCAACACGCTGCCGAAAGCGTGGCGTCGTCCTGGGCGTCTTCCGTTTGTGTACCGAGCCTTAGGAACGCGCGGTGTCCGGCGTTCGTTACTTCTCTGAACGCGCCGCGGATCGCCCAGCACGTGTTGAGCGCACCGATAGCTCCGAACCGGCGCGCCGCGCCGAGCCAACCCCGGGCGTTCGCTCGAGCGTTCGGGAGATCCTGCGCCGAGAGCGCGTTTCCCGCGTACAGCGTCGACGGGCCGACGACGACGTCGTACCCCGAGTCGCGCAGATACGGCGTGTACGGGAACTGGTAGAACTCACCGGGGAACTCACGCGCGCCGATGCTCCAGTACGGCTCGAACAACCCGCGCCGGTACTCCGGCACCAAAGCGTATCGGTCGGCTTCGACGCGGCCGAGCTCCCAGTCGTGCAAGGAAGACGCGTGGTCGGAGGTCTGCGAGTACAGCCAGTCGCAGAACACGACGTTTTGGGGATACTCGGCGATGTTCTCGGGATGGTGCAGCGGCATGTCGGCCCAGATGATCGGCCTTTTCCCGGCCGCCTCGACTTGTTCGAGAAGCGGAGCGATGTGCCGAAGGAACACCGTTCCCGCACCTTCTGCCACCGACGAACACCCACTCCGGTCGATCTTTTCCAGGCCGTACGCCTCGTCGGCGCCGAGGTGCACGTACTCGCTGTCGTAATGCGCCTCGAGCAGCGCAGCGATCTTGCGCGTGAGGATCGCGCGCGCCTCGCCGTCGCACGCTTTGATCTGCCGCGGATCTTCGTCGAACTCCCGGAAACGACGGAACTCCTCGTGCTCCAGCAGCCACTCGAGATGACCGAGCGTCTGGACCAACGGGACCGCGGCGAGCCCGACTGCGCGGCACGCGTCGAGAATCAGCCTGACGTCGCCCGGCGTGTACGCGTCCGCGCGCACCGCGGATCCGAGCCCGGGGTACGGAAACATGTTCTCCCACTCGAACACGACGCCGGTCGCGCCTTCGGCCGCCCAGTTCTCGATGTCATTTATCAGCGACTCGACGGTCGGCGGCATGTACTTGAAATCGACGTGAATCCAGAGTTCCATTGCTCACACCGTGTCGATCGTGCAGAGACCCGCGTACCGGCCCGGGAGAATATTCGCGAGAATCCGCGTACCGTCCGGGTTGAACACCGGGTGGTTGCAGACGCGGAATGGGTTCCGGCCGGACGGCTCGGTTTCACCGTTCACGCGCGGGAGCTCCCACGAGCGGAGCACCTCGCCGTCGGTACCGTCGATCAGCTCGACGCGGCCGGGGTTTGTTCCGGTATCGGTCAGGTAGAGTTCGTGCTCGACCGGGTGCGCGCTCGGGTGGCCGCCGGTCGCGTGGTCCGAAACCTTCCGGAAGCCCGTTCCGTCGGCGTTCACGACCGAAAGACACGCGCGCGACGGGTCGTCGGGCCGGGGTCCGTACCCGACGAGTCTCTCGTTATCCGGGTGCCACGACCAGTGCACGCCGCGTCGGCCGAAACTCAAGTCGACCGCGAGCCGCAGATCCTTGAGCGATCGATCGGCCGTGAACACCGACGCGATGCGCGGTTCGCCGCGGTCCTTGATCACGTTGTGATTGCCGAAGTAGAACAGGAACCGGTCGCCGCGATTGCTCCACCGGATGCAGTACGTCATCAGCGTCAAACCGTCGTCGGCGCCGAACTTCGCCTTCATCTCGCGGTCGGCTTTGAGCAAGAGGTCGCGCTGCGGGTGTCGTTCGAGGATCTCGGCGGTGCTCAACACGAGGCGCGACGACGGGGTCGGATCAAAACTGATCTCGGAGATCCCGTGCTGCTCGCGCGCCTGGAACGGAACCGGCGCTTCTTCGGGTGCAAACACGCCGGTCCCGTACCCGGCCGCGTACAACAACCCGTGGCTGCACGAGAGCCCAGGTTCGCCCGACGGCGGCAGGCCTTCCATGTCGCCTTCGACCTCGAGCTCGGCTCCGGTCGAAAGCTCGCGCCGAACGACCTTCGGCTCCTTCAGTGTACCCGACTGGTAGTACGCGTGCCGCGCGTCCGGGCTGAAACACTGCCAGAAACCGGTGTGCCAGAACGACGCCGAAACCGGGTTCCGCCCGAACGAATCGAGCACGTTCCCTTCGGCGTCAAGAATCACGACCTCTCCGTGCACCGGGTCCGAGTCGAGATCCGCCGCCGCGGCGATGAACCGGCCCGAACCGTCCGGGGCGAACGGTGAAAGCGTGTAGTACGCGTGGATCATCCATCGATCGGGAATCTGAACGTAGCGCGGCGCGTCTGCGAAACGGCGCGCAGTCTCTCGAATGCTCATATTCTTGCCTCCGTTTTGGGGACGCCGTACACGATCTCGGCGATCGCGATACCCGACTCCCCCGCTATACTGTACAAAAGATACACGCGCCCGTGCTCGCGGTAGATGCACGGGTCACGAAGCTGCCTGACGCGTCCCCGGGCGCGTCCCTTGGCCGAAGGCTCGACCGGCAGGTCGGCGCCTTCGTACTCGGTCTCGGGCTCGAGCACGAGGCGCGGCTTCTCGGCGCGCCACGCGGTCCAGTCCGGCCCGCCTTCGATGCGCGAGACGAGGATCCGTTCGGGTTCATCGCCGCGCACCGAGTAGAACACGTCGAGCGCATCCCCGAGGTCGAGTACCGCGAAGTGGCGCGTCGCCTCATCGAACAGGAGTGGCCCTTTCTCGAACCCGGTCAGCCCGTCGCGCGAGCGGTACAGCCATCCCGGAATCGCGATCGCGTAGTACCACTCGTCGCGCCGGAAGACGCGGAAGTACGGGCGTCCGATCAGCCCGCCGATGCGCGTGAACGAGATCCCGTCGCGCGAGACAGCGACCGCGGACGCCTGGCCGGTCTCGTACACGGCCGGCGCACCGTGGAAGTACATCACGAGCCGGCGCCTCTCCTCATCGATATGCACGTCGGGCGACGCGATGTGGCCGGTGAAGCCCGATTCATCGGTCGACATCACGCCGGGAGTGTGTACGCGCCACGGCCCCTTCAGATCGTCCGCGTACGCGAGCCGGATGAACGAGTCCTTGTGGTGCGCGAAGTACAGGTAGTACTTCCCAAGCGCACCCGGGAGCCAGTCCGGGACCCGGATCAGCGACGGCCCATTTATGTTGTCTCCGATCCGGTCGTCGGAGTCCGGGGTTACGATCGGATTTTCGGCGAAACGGTTGACTGCGACTATCTCGTCGATCATGGACGGTCACTCCTTGGGGACACCGGAGGCATTTCCGACGCGCCGGCGGCCGTCGCCAAACGGTCCTTGCGTGCGAGGATCGCGAGAAGAATCACCTCGGTGAGCTCGGACGCGATCAAACCGAACACGATTACCCACGGCCGCGTGGGGTAAAAGGTCGCCGCGAACACGACCCACGCGACGAGTACGACGAGAGCGACGGCCTTGCAGAACGAGATCGGCTTCGTCCTGCGCTCGAACATCAACACTCCCCAGAAGTACTCCCTGACTCCGTAGAACGCCGGAAGAAGCGCGAGAATTCTGAGCGAGACGACCGCGCCGGCGAGAAGATCCCCCGAGACGCCGACGAATCTCTCGAGCACGAGGGGTCCGAGCGGCGTGAATCCGAGCGCGACGAGAACGACGGTCGCGGAGCCCGCGAACAAAAGCGCGGTCAAAGCGACGCGCATCCGGTGATCGCCCCCGCGCGAGAGGAACTCGATCGGGACGTGGTGGAACAGCATCATCGGGGCGAAAAAGATGTACCCGAGCTCCCACCCGACCGTGAACGACGCGAGCGCGAGCTCGGGGTTCACCGCGCGCGAGAGCCCCGCGTTCAGGATCGGAAGCGCCATCGTGCGGATCAGCGCGGTCGCGGCGAGTGGAAAGAAAAAACCGCCGATCTCGTGCGGCGTGATCGTCGTTTCTGTTTCGGGCACCGAACGGTCGTCGCGGCGGCGCGGAAGCGCGATGCCGAGTACGATCACGAGCCCGTACACGAGCACGCCCTCGAACGCGACCGACGACATGAAAAGCGCCGCGGAGTTTTCGGCGGCCGGGCGTACTCCGAGCATGATCCCGTACACGAGCACAGCGAGGAACACCACGCGCCCGATGATCGAGGCCGCGATGATGCTCGGTTTTCGGCGCTTCAGCGCGTAGCCCTGCCAGAAATGCCGAAACCCGACCGCGATCGGAAACGCGACGAAGACCCGGAAGACGCGGACGGCCTGCGAGAGCGCGGGCTCGCCGACGCCGAGAATGCGTCCAAACACGAAACCCGCGACCGGCGTGAACGCGACGAACGCGAGCAGCGCAACGTTCGCGAGCACGACGACCGTGAAGAACTTCTTCAACACCGCGAGCGACGGTCGGTCCTCGGCAAAACACGTCACGGTCTGGCGTACCATCATCAATACGCCGAACAACAGAAACAGCAGGTTCTTCGCAACTCCGTACCCCGCGATCAGAACCTCGCGGTCGGCCGCGCGCGCCATGAACGCGTTCACGAGCGTATTCGAGACCCCGGTCAGAAACGGATCGAGCGCGAGAGGAAGGAAGAAAAAAACATGAGCGCCGATCACGAGCTCACCGGCTCCTGATTCCGGTACCGCGCGTAGTCGTGCCCGAACAGAACACCGTACAGCATCATCGATCGCCACCTGCCGGGACTCCGTCGACGACAACTCTCTGCGAACGTTCGAACCGGAACGACTCACCCGCGGGCGCGCCAACAGCCCACGTGATACGCACACCGTCGAGCGTGAGATCTTCGGCGAACCGCGCGGAGAACCCGTCGCCGCGTCGGGCGGCGACGCGGAGCGCCATCGCAGGGACGCGTTCGGGCTCGTCTGGCTTTGGCTCGACCTCGATCGTGACGTCACGCAGCGAGATACCGCGGATCGGCATCTC
>REEC01000193.1 GCA_007695285.1 Spirochaetaceae bacterium
TCTTCGAGTTCAACACGAAGAATGACCTCGAAGACCTTCCGACGACGTGGGGCGGGTACGACAAATTCCCCCTTCGGGCGAAGTTCTTCCATCGGGAGAAGAAACCGATCGTCGCGATGAGTGGGAAATTCCATACCAGTTGGGGGGAGTTTGGCGGCTTCAAGTCTCCGGATGCGATCAAGTTCGAGGCCGCGTCGATGATCGCGTTCGGATCGCGCTGCAACTTCGGAGACCAGTTGCATCCACTTGGACGGATGGACAAGCAGACGTACGAGAACATCGCTTCCGCGTACGAGTACATCGAGAAGATCGAGCAGTACGGCATCGGTGGAGTACCGGTAGCGACGCTGGGGATTGTCCCGTCGTTCGAGCTCGCGGCCGATGAAGGTCTCGCGCGCGTGCTCATGGAGGAGCAAATCGATTTCGACATCTGCCTTCCGGGCGATGATTTGAGACGGTTCGAGACGATCGTGATCCCGTCGGTCGCAGGGCTGATCGACCCGATGCGGTTGGAACTCGAGGTATTCCTCGGAAACGGCGGCCGCGTCGTGACGCTCGGCGACGGCATTCTCGACGCCGACGAGCAGCCCGCTCTTCGATGTAACGCGACGTACAATGGTCCCGGCCAGTTCGACATGGACTTCACGGCACTCACCGACGGGGGAGACAGGCCGCGGGAACTCCCGAACACACCTTTTTTGAATTATTCTTCCGCGCTCAGATTCACACCCGGACCGGACGCTGAAATCATCGCGTGGGTTCACGAGCCGTACTTCAGCCGCACGTACGCGAAGTACTGCGGGCACCAGAACTCCCCGTTCCGCCCCGAACCTGCAGGGCACCCTGCTGCGTTCCGGTCGGAAAACCTCACGGTATTCGCGCACGCGCTCGATCGGATGTACTACGCGCACGGCGCTATCGCTCACCGGGCGTTCTTCGCATCGGTACTCCGGCCGCAGCACCCGAACCCGATGATCGACGTCGCGCTTCCAAGCGCCGGACGCGTGAGCCTGCTCCATCAACCGGACGAGAGGCGATACGTCGCGCACCTGTTGTACGGCCCGCCGATCTCGCGCGGAAGGTGTTCGGTGATCGAGGATCTCGTGCCGATCCGAAACGTGCGCGTGCGCCTCGCGCTCCCGGTCGAGGTCGCGTCGCTCACGCTCGTTCCCGATGAAATCGAGTTGAAGTCACAACGAACCACACCGACCGACTCCCTCGCGGGCACAGTCAATACCGTCGAAGCAATCGTGCCCGAGTTCACCGGGCACTGCGCGGTCGTCGCGCGGTACTGACATCCGGTGGTACAGAACGCCCTCGATTCGCCCGGCGCCCGGTTTGCACGGCGGGGCGTGATCCGGTACTATGCTCGGACAGTTCATTGAAGGGAGCAGTTCTCATTTTCAAGACGAAATGAGAACTGCTGCGTCGAGGGGGATTTGTGAAAAAAGTTATACGCACGGCCATGGTCGTAGCCGGTGTTTTTCTGACCACGGTTTTTCTGTCAGGATGTCTCGAGGTCTTGCACTACGTCGGTTCGTCGCCGAACGGCGACGTCGATGTGCGCGTCCGGATGACGTTTCAAAAGGCGCCGTTCTCTCTTGCGGGAGCGATGATGGACGGTGACAGCGACGAGATGTTTTTCTCGGAGGAGTTTGGCGAGATCGATCAAGAGTTCTTGAGCCAACTACCGGCCGCGACCGAAGCGTCGGTCCTGACGGTCAACACGCCGTACGAGTTCGGGTTCGATGCGGAGTTCTCGTATCCTGGCGGAGTTACGCGCGGTACCGCAGACGACGCTCCGTTCGCGCTCGTGCGCACGTCGGCGGGGTTTGAGATCGCGATCCCCGGAGGCAACGACGACAGCGGCGACGACGAGATGGCGCAAGCGTTTCTGATGAGCAACAAGTACCGGATCGTAATTTCGCGCTCGGTTCTTCCGTCGATTCGCGAAGCCGAACTCGTCGCGCGCACCGAAACGATCGAGATCGATCCGATCGTGCTCGCCGACGTCGTGATCCTGGAGTTCCCGATCTACTACTGGATCGCCTCAGGAGGCGACCTCAGAGTCGTGATCAGGTAGTTGATCGCTCCGCGCGTTACCGCGCGCGGAGCACAAACACGCCCCACCCGAAGAATCGCCGGCCGTACGTGAGGTACGCACGACGATTTTTCTCGAGGAAATCGCGAATACCCGCAGCATCAGGGTCGGTCGGGTTATCGCGTAGCCAGTCCGAGAGCGCCGGCCACTGCGCCGCTTCGTACCGGTCCCACCCGTGGTGGTCCGCGATCACCATCTCGATCAAGTCGAAACCCGCGGCGTCGAAGCGGTCGAGCGTGCCGGGAAGGCTCGTGAACACCTCGCGGTCGCCGTCGACGAGCATCGTGAACGCCTCATCGGGCGGCGTCTCGATCCAGTAGGGTTCGCCGACCAGGATCAGGCTTGTATCGTTTCTCAGACCGGGCCGCATTATCTCGAGCGTTCCGGGCAACCCGTTTCCAATCCACGTCGCGCCGATACAGCTCACGACGTCGAAAGCACCCGCCGATATCGGGTACGCGCTTGCGTCGGCTTCGACAAACTCGACGCGGTCGTCGACCGCGAGTTCCTCGGCGCGCCGATTCGCCGCGGCGAGAAAGACCGTGCTGATGTCGACGCCGATCCCCGTGACGCCAAAAGCGGCGGCCCACCGGCACAGCATTTCGCCCTTACCACAACACAGGTCGAGTTGCCGGGTGCCCGGCCTCAGGGCACAGATCTCACCGAGCAGCATGAGCTGCTCCTCGGTGAACGGGTTGAGGATTCGGTGATCGCGTTCGGCGATCTCATGAAATCGTAGCGACATCTGATCTCCTTTGCCGGCCGGTCGGGTGCATCATCGGAGAACGCGCGCCTACACCGCGGGCCCTTCGTACGCGACGTACGGCCGTTGCGTCGCGAGTTTTCCGCCGCTCACGTCGACCATCGTACCGGTGATGTAGCCCGCGAGATCGGACGCGAGAAAGCAGACCAGGTTGGCGACGTCGTCGGAGCTCTGCCACCGCCGTAGCGTGAGCGTATCGAGCATCTTCGAGGCCTCCGCCGGCGGGAGCGAGCCGAAGTTATTGATTCCGCTCGGAATCATGCCGGGCGCGTAGCAGTTCACCGTGATGTTCCACGGTCCAAGCTCGCCCGCGAGCACACGCGTGAAGTACACGACCGCGGCCTTTGACGCGGCGTACGCGGCACCGCCGATCGCCGGAACGATCGCGGCGAACGAAGCGGCGTTGATGATGCGACCGGACTTTTGCTTTTTCATGATCGGGATCACCGCCTGACTCATGAGAAACGGTCCACGCGTGTTGACCGAGAAGTTCAGGTCCCATTTTTCGACCGGAAGCGTCTCGACCGGACCACCCGGGGCGACGCCCGCGTTGTTCACAAGAACGTCGACCGTGCCGTACTCGGCCACGACACGCGCGACCGTTTCCTTGACGGCAGCCGCGTCGGCGACGTCGCACGCAATCTGCAGCCCCTCAAAACCGTTCTTCGCGAACTCATCACCGAGCTTCGTGAGACCGTCGGTGTCGAGATCGGTCGCAACCGTCTTGACTCCCTCGCGGCCGAGAGTCAGCGCGATTTCACGGCCTATGCCGGCTGCGGCTCCGGTCACGATCGCCACTTTTCCTTTCAGATCGATAATCATTGTGTTCCCCTTGTGCTGACCTGTGGTAGTTTGTCTGTGCTCTTTCGACTCATATATGTACCGATATCCCGGAACACACGCCCATGTCGGTGCCGGTGATGTTCCGGGCGGCGTCGGAGGCGAGAAACAGACATGTCTCGCTCACGTCTTCGACCGTCGTGAACTCGCGCAGAGGCATCCGTTCCCGGTTCTCGGCGATCCACTCCGCGTCGTCCTCGGGGACGTTACGAAGCGCGCGTTCCTGTTCCGTGAGGACCCAACCGACAGTGATCCAGTTCACACGGATCTTGTCGGGTGCGAGAAGCATCGCGAGCTTTCGCGTCATCGTGAACATTGCGCCCTTGCTGATCCCGTACGCAAACTGCCCGGTGCCGACGCCGAACGGGTGCGTCGACCCGATATTGATGATCGAGCCTCCACCACGCGAACGCAAGAGCGGCGTCGCGGCCTGAGCGCAGAAAAAAGCCGCGCGCGCGTTGACCGCGAAGAGCCTGTCCCAGAGCTCGGGAGTCGTCTCTTCGAAAGTCGCGATCGGGAAGATTCCGGCGTTGTTCACGAGAATGTCGAGGCCACCAAACTCGGTCTGCGCACGGTCGATGAGTGGCGCGCACTCGTCGACGTTCGCAAGGTCGGCGGCGTGGAACACAGCGGTGCCGCCGCCCGCACGGATCGCCGCGACGACGGCCTCGCCTTCGGGTTTTCTGCGGCCGCTCACGACGACCGACGCGCCTTCGCGCGCCATCAGACGCGCGATGCCCGCGCCGATTCCGGACGTCGAGCCGGTGATGACCGCGACCTTGCCGCTCAATCGTGCCATATCTCCTCCTATCCGACCATCATGTGTGGTGGTGTGATGATAAGCTCGGGAACGACCGCGCGGGCGGGTAGCTTTGCGACCATGACGACGCACTCGGCGATGTCCTCGGGTTGCACCATCTGCGCGCGCTTCTCGGGCGGCGTCGGTGTCGGGCGCTTGTCGACGAGCGGCGTATTAGTCTCGCCGGGATACACGTTTGTGACGCGAATCCCGTTCTTCGCTTCCTCGATGCCGACAAAAGTCCCGAGCGCCGATGTCGCGAACTTCGAGACGCAGTACGGCAGCCCCGCGAGTTCCATGACGCGCCGACCCGCGAGCGAAACGACATTCACGATCAGCCCTTCTCCTCGGCTCCGCATCCCCGGAAGCGCCGCGTGAATACAGTTGAACACACCGGTCGTGTTCACCGCAAGCACGCGGTCGAAATCCTCCGGCGCGATATTCGCCATCATCCGGTTTCCGACGTTCAAACCCGCGCTGTTCACAAGGATGTCGAGACCGCCGTACTCGGCCGTGACCCAGCCAAACAGCTCGGCGACCGCGGCTCGATCGGTCACGTCACATACGCGCGCGACGAGTCCCGGCGCTCCGGACACCGCGTCGACACCGGCTTGCCCCGAACCACACACGACGACCGTGGCACCTTCGTTCGCGAACGCCCGCGCAACCGCGAGCCCGATTCCACTCGTTCCTCCGGCGACCAACACGACTCGTTCCTTTAACTCCACGCCTTACCCCCAATGTCAAGCGATGCACCACCCGGCTGTTCTTGGTATACTCATTGTCGCGGAAACGCGACGATTTGGGAATGGCAATCACCCGATCAGTAAGGAGCTTCTGATGAGCCGTGACCGGCACCCGTTTGGACTATGCATGTACGGTATCCAGTACCTCGTTGGAGCCGCGGGACGCGGGACTCCGAACGAGAATCCAAACGCACTCACCGCCGACGAGTTTCTTCGGCTCGCGGTCGACCGTGGCCTCTCGAGCATCGAGGTCTCGCTGCCGTTTGTCTCGGCGGCACTCGATCCGGGTCAACTCCGCGAGTACGCTGAGCAGGCGCGTGGGGCCGGACTCGACGTCGTGATCGCGGGTCCAAACATCACCGCGACCCCCGATCTCGCGGCCCTGATCGCACTCGCGTCGGGAATGGGAGCGAAGCGGTTTCGGTGCACCGGAAGCGCGGTGTTGTGCGGTGACCGCTCTCCGGTCGGTGGTTTTCCGGGTTGGCAGCGACACGTCGATAACGAGATCTCGATTCTCCGCGACCTCGCTCCCGTCGCCGAACACAACGACGTGCGCGTCGGGCTCGAGAATCACCAGGACCACGACTCGGCGGACCTGCTTCGGATCTGCGAGACGGTCGGAAGCGAGTACATCGGAGTGACTCTCGACACCGGAAACCCGATCGCGGTCGGTGAGGACCCGGTCGCGTTCGCCGAGAAGATACTGCCGTTCCTGGTTGACGTTCACCTGAAGGACTACCGGATGATCAACACGCCGCACGGGTTCCGGTTGGTTCACTGCGCGATCGGTTCGGGTGTCGTCGAGTTCCGCTCGTTGTGGCCGGTCCTCGAGCGGCGACCGGAGATCCCACGCGGTATCGAGATGGCCGCGCTCAGCGAACGCTACATCCGCATCTTTGACGATGCATTCTGGGATGGATTCGGGAGCCGCGAGGCCCGAACACTCGCGCCGGTCATGAGGATTGCGCGCGAGCGCGGTGAGAACGTCGACGATCCGGCGGAGTGGCAGACGCCGCTCGAGAGAGGAGCCGGCGAGTCGACCGCAGAGTCGGCCGCAAAGTGGGAGAGCAAACGGCTCGAGGATAGCATCCGGAATCTCGCGGCGATCGCGAGTACAGCAGAGAATCCCTGAAGGAGCGATAAATGGAACGGAAACTCACCGGAAAGACCGCGATCGTGACCGGCGCGGGCCGCGGGCTCGGTCGCGCGCACGCGCTCAGGCTCGCGGCGCTCGGGGCGAACATCGTCGTGAACGATATCAGACTCGACGCGGCCGCCGAGTTCGACGAAGAGCTGACCGCGGCGACGGTCGCCGACGAGTGCATCGCGCTCGGCGTGCGCGCGATCGGAGTCGAAGCGGATGTAACCGACAGGAACCAGGTCGCGAGTCTCGTCGAGCGCGCGGTGAGCGAGTTCGGCGGTATCGATATTCTTGTGAACAACGCGGGTGGAATGTTGCGTCCGGTCGAGCGCAGCGCGGCGTCTACGATGGACATCGACGACCTCGAGTTCATCATCGACGTGAATCTCATGAGTACGGTCCATTGTTGCCAACTCGTCGTGCCGTCGATGAAGGAACGCGGAAGCGGCCGGATCGTGAACGTGAGTTCGACCGCGGCGTTCATGAGCGGCGTCACGTTCACGAGTTACGGCATGGCGAAGGCGGCTATTGTCCGTTTCACGCGTTCGCTCGCGACCGAGCTCGGTCCGTTCGGGATCCACGTCAACTGCATCGCGCCGTCTCTGATCGCGACGAGCCGCGCTCTCGCGCAGTTCCCGGATCGCGTCAAAGCCGCCGCAACGATACCGTTACGCCGCCTCGGGGTTCCTGACGACGTCTCGAAAGTGGTCGAGTTTCTCTGCACCGACCTCTCGGACTACGTGACGGGCCAGTGCATCACGGTGTGCGGCGGGAACTACCTGAATGTTTCGTGACTCTTCGGGATCATCACACGACGATCATAACAGAAAAACCCCGGCCCACGCGAAGTAGATCATCAGGCCCGCGACGTCGACGACCGACGTGATGAACGGACCACTCGCGAGCGCCGGATCGAGATTGAGCTTCGTGAGAACAAACGGCAGCACGACGCTGAAAAGGTTCGTCGCGACGATTATCGTAAGAAGCGTAAACGCGACGATCGCGCCGACCTGAAGACCGATCTCCGGTCCACGCCCCAGGATCACGCCGAGAACAAACCCGAGAAGCCCGAGCAAGACGCCGATGCCCAGTCCGGCCACAGTCTCCTTCAATACGGCTTTGAACCACTGCGAGAGTTCCACTTCTCCGGTCGAAATCGACCGGATTATCATCGTCGCCGACTGAATCCCGGAGTTTCCGCCGGTCGCGATTACGAGTGGAATGAAAAACGTGAGTACCACGTACTGCGCCATTATGTGTTCGAATGCCGAGAGCACACCGGCCGAGAGCAGGTGGACAAAAACCAATGCGACGAGCCACCCGATGCGGCTCCTGATCAGAAGATACGGACTGTAATCCCAGTAGTTTCGCCGAAGCGGCGTAACCGCGGCGCCGCGGTGGAAGTCTTCGGTCGTCTCTTGTTCGGCGACATCCATGACGTCGTCGAACGTCACGATTCCGATCAAGACGCGCCCGGAGTCGACGACCGGCAAGGTGATCTGGTCGTAGCGTTGCATGACACGGACCGCTTCTTCGCGGTCGTCGGTTGCCGCGACGGACACGTACGTGTCGTCCATGATGTCGCGGACGATTCGGTCCGCCGGGGAGACGACAAAACGCTGGAGCGGCAATGCGTCGATCAAAACGCCGGCCTCGTCGGTCACGTAAATCACGGACACCGCGGCGCTCTCGCGACCGAACGAACGGACCTGCTCGAGCACGCGAGCCATATCCCAGTCCGGCCGGACCGCGACGTAGTCCGGGTCCATCAACCGTCCGACCGAGTCTTCAGGATACCCGAGAATCAGCCGTGCCTCCGCGCGATCCTCTGGTGAGAGCAGACTCATCAACCGCTTGGTCGCGGTAGCCGGCAACTCTTCGAGAAGCGATACGCGGTCATCGGGATCGAGTTCGGCGAGCACGGCGCGTGTCTCGGGATCGGAGAGCTCAAGAAGTAGTCGATCCGCGGTCTCGGAATCGAGCCACGACAGCAGTTCGGCGGCGAGATCGCGCGGAAGAGCGCGGAAAAGCAGAACTCGATCGCGTTTTTCGACGTCCATCAGGACGTCGAACATTTCGGGCGCCGCGACGTCGATGTCCGGCCACGCGGAACGCCGCCGCGCGAGTTCCTTCCAGTTTCGGTTATCGATCAAGGCCCGGAGTTCGTCGGGTATTGTCGCCTGTTCGAGTTGATCCGGCGTATCCGCCATAGGCGCCCTCCGTAGCGGGAAGAATATCCCGATCGCGCGGTGTTAAACTACCGGTGCTTGCGGTGGCTCGACGATCGTCTCTATACTGGCCGAAGCGAGGACATTAGCGGGAGGAACCTCATGCAGTTGAAAGACACGGTCGCGGTCATCACCGGCGGAGGAACCGGCATCGGCCGGGCGACCGCGATTCTTCTGGCACAAAAAGGTGTGAGAATCGCGGTGAACTACTCACGATCAAAGGACGACGCCGAGCAGACGGTGGCCGAGCTACGCGGCCTCGGCGCAGCCGCGATTGCGTGCAAGGCCGACGTTTCAAAGGACACCGAAGTCCGCGCGATGATCTCGGAAGTCGTCCGCGAGTTCGGCCGACTCGACATCGTCGTGAACAACGCAGGCACGACACGGTACGTCGAGCTTGCGGACCTGGAAGGCTTGACCGAGCAGTACTGGGATGAGATTCTTGCGGTCAACGTGAAAGGAGCGTTCTTCGTGAGCCGCGCCGCTGCGCCGGAGCTCTCACGAAACAAAGGGTGCATCGTGAACGTCGCCTCGATTGCCGGGCTTCACGGAAAGGGAAGCTCGATGGCGTACGCCGCGTCGAAGGCCGCGATGATTAGCTTGACGAAGTCGCTCGCGTACGCGCTCGCGCCGGACGTCCGGGTAAACGCCGTCGCGCCCGGGATCGTCATGAGCCGCTGGGTCGAGGGGCACGAGGACCACGTCGCGCGATCGTCCGGCGGCGCGCCGCTCGGGAAACCCGCTCAACCGGAGGACGTCGCGGAGGTCATTCTCTCGCTGATCGACCGTGCGACCCACGTCACCGGGCAGACGTGGGTCGTCGACGGCGGCCTCGTGATGCGGTAGCCGGCCGGAGGCTGGGCGGCGACGAGGCGCCGCCCGTACCGCTACCCGACGCGCTCCTCGGTCTTCTCGCGCGCCGCGCGTTCGGCGGCGGCTTCCTGGCGCAGCAGCTCGGCCGGATTCGCAACGTCACGGTGCATCGACGACTCGGCGATCGCGACCATCTCCGCGGAGATCGAGTCCGCGGGCTCGATGAGCTCTCCCGCCTCGGCGTGCGAGCGGAAGCGCAGCACGTTCACCATGAAGATATTGAGCTTGTTCACGATGTTCGGCGGCAGGAGGTTTCCGTCGACCTCGACCGAGATCGTCGGATAGTTGCGCTCTCGAGCCCACGGCGTGTAGATTCCCTCGATCACGCGGCCGATCAGGCACGCGAACGGCGAGATGTTCACGACCCCCGAGTACCCGTCCTGCATCGCGGTCGCCGCGACGCCGCTCGAGACCGCGATCTCGGAGTTCAGCTCGTGGTCGACAAAATGCTCCGAGGTATTCGCCATGATCTCTTTCATGTCGTGTGGAGCGTGAGGAATCATCCGCGACCGAGCGAGCGAACGCTTCACGCGGCGCTCGACCATGTGCTTCCATGCCATCTCGAGCCGGAGCCGGATAAGCTTCTTGTGCGGTTCCGAGAGCACTCGTTTCCACGGCGGTAGGAGTTTGATCCGCTTCTTGAGATCGTATTCGCGGACGAAGTCGAGGTAGTGGATCCACTCGCACACGCCCGAGACTTTCGAGACGATGTTGCGCGACGCCATCAGCTCGACAAGCTCGTCGACCGCAAAATCGTCACGCCGTACGTAGATCTCACCGACGACAAGTACTTTCGGGCAGTCGTGAAGCGGTTTCGCGAGTGGAATCTTTGCGACCTCCCGGCCGATCTTCCGGAGGCCGGGAATCAGACGGTTGATGCCGGACTCGACGTCCGCGATCACGTCGGTCCAGAGTTCGTTGAACCGGGCGACTGCGGCCGCGGGATCGGCCGCGCACGCGCGGAGCGCCGACTGCACGTCTTTCAGGTAGTCCGCGGCGACAAGGCCAAGCCACATATCTCGCGAGAAGTTTGGGCCGAGCTCGTTGTACGAATTGTCCGCGCTCAAAGTGAACACGACGACGTTCTCGAGCCTGAGATCGCGGAAGAGGTTCTCGAAGAAGACGTAGTACTGCCCGGTGCGACACGGGCCTGTCGTGATCGGGACGAACAACAGATACAGCTCGTCCTTGCGATACTTGTCCGACATGAAGAACTGAAGCGCGCTTCCGAGCACCAGGTGCGCGGGGACGCACTCCTTTCCGGACGCGTGCGCGCGCGCGACCTGGAGCGTTTTGAACGTCGCGACCGGAAGCGCCTCGGCGTTCACGCCGGCGGTTCGAAGCACCGAGCCGAGCAGGTCGGTCGAGAGCGCGCCCATGTTCGAGAGCAACAGCTTCACGCGTTTGTTGTTCTTGACGGCGATCTGTTCATCGGTGCGCGTGTTGAGGACGTGCACGTCGTCGCGACCGTTGTTGACGAACCGGTACCCGTTGTCGTACCGCTCTTCCTCGATCGCCTCGCGCTTGCTGCGATAGCCTTCGATGATATCGAGAAACGCCTCGACGCGCGTGTCGATCCCGGCGTCCGCCGAGTGCGAGTCGAGCTCGAGCACAAGGAACGGTTTTGTTCCCATCGTCCACTTGAGGTAGTGAAGAATGAACGAGTCCGGTGCGCACGAGAAGTTCGAGATAAACGTCACGTAGACGTTATCTTCCTTCTTGAGCATCGCCGCGGCCTTCATGTCCTGCTGCCCGTAGTACCAGTACATGTTCGGGAAGATCTTCTCGCTCTCGTACGGCAGAATATCAAACGGAACGACCGAGTACCCGCGCGTCGTGAACTTGCGTGGAATGCCCATGTTCGCTTCACCGGTAAACGCGTTGTACGGTCGGCCGAGCAGCGCGATCACCGGACGGCCCGCCTCGCGCGACTCGCGCAGCGCCTCGCGGCCGAGCTCTTGCGCCTGCGTGAAGTACTGCTGCTGCCTCTCGTTCGCGGCGTCAAACGCGCGTTTCGCGTCGTCCGCGGAAAACCCGAGTCGTCGCGCCAACGTCACGAAGTGTTCGAGCGCCTTTGCCGGTCCGAACTTGAAGCTCACGACAACGGGAAGGAACTTCTCTTTCGGGACGTCCGGAAACGCTTTCTCGATGTAGTACGGAAGACCTTGTGTGATCGGACAGAAGTTTGCGTGCACCGACTCCTCGTAACTCGCCATGTCGCGGAAGTGCGGGAGAAATACGAGATCGACGCCTTTGTCGAGTACGTCCTGTACCGCGCCGTGAGCGATCTCGGCCGGGAAGCAGTACGTGCTCTCGACGCGGGCGACGCCCTGCTCGGCGACTTCGTCCGACAGAACGGTCCGCACGCCGAGTTCATGAAAGAACCACGAGTACAGAGGGTAGAGCGTGTGAACCGAGAAACAGCGAGGAATCCCGACGGTGTACGGTCGCGTCGCGACGACGGTGTCCGGGTCGGGCGCACATGTCTCGAACATCAACTCCTGCCGACGCGCGACGTAGTCAAACACCGGGACGTCGTCGGTTTTCCGGCGCGTATTGGCGTATTTGTTGCACCGACCACCGAACATGTACTTGTGATCGTTTACGACGAGGATCTGAATCGGGCAGAGATTCTCACACGCCTTGCACGTGAACACCTTGTCGTACGTGATCTCGCGGTCGATCAGAGCCTGGAGATCGAACGATGCTTTGTCGAGCGATCCCTCCGCGTGTTTTTTCTTCGCGAGCAGCCCAACGCCGAAACAGCCCATGAGTTCCGGACTCGGAGGGACAAGAATATCCTTGTTGAGGAACATCGCGAACGCGAGCGGAATCGCGCTGTTCTTCGCGACTCCACCTTGCAGGAACACCTTGCCACCGATTGTTCGGTTACCAACGACACGATTGAGGTAGTTCGAGACGATCGACGTGACGATTCCCGCGGTGATGTTCTCGCGCGTCGCGCCCTGTTGAATCGCTTTTCGAATATCGGAGTTGATGAACGCCGAGCAGTGTTCTCCGAACTTGAGCGGAGCGTCGGCCTCGAGCGCGATCGGGCCGATCTCACGCGCGCTGTCGATGTTCAGGTCACCTTGCGCTGATTCCTCGAGAAACGACCCGGTCCCGGCCGAGCACGCTTCGTTCATCGCGTAATCGATCGGGACCCCGTTCTTGAGCAGGACGTACTTCGCGTCCTGCCCACCGATCTCGAAGATCGTCTCGACGTCTTCTGCAAAAAACGTCGTGCCGACCGAGTGCGCGATGATCTCGTTGTACACCCCGTGCGTCTCAAGGAACACCCCAAGGATTTCGCGCGACGATCCAGTCGTCGCGGCAAGCGGAATGTTGACCGTAGGGCTCCCGGTGTCGGCGACGATTTTCTTCTGGATCTCGGCGAGGCAGTTCCTGAGCGCCCGAACCGGATCGCCGTGCGTACGGCCGTAGTGCGACGCGACGACCCGGCTTGTCTCGGCATCGATCAAACAGACTTTCGTCGTCGTCGAGCCGCCGTCGACACCGAGAATGTACTCGCGCCCCGCCTCGACCGAACCCTCGTCCGCTTCGAAGTACGTCACACGGTTTTCCCACGCCTTGAGATCGTCGAGGTTGCCGAAGCCGATCGTGTTGGGACGCAGCATCTTCGCGACCGACGGAAGACGCGATCCGTTTTCGCGCGCGAGAATCGCCGCGCCGAGTGCCTCGAAGTACGGCGCTTCCTCGGGAACGATGAACTCGACATCGCGGTTTTTCTCGCGGATGAACCGGAGAATATGCCGATTGCGCGTGATGCCGCCGGTAAGTAATACCCGACCTTTCGTGACCTTCGCGCGCGTGAGAAAATCGAGCACCTTCCCGGCCATCACGTTGCTGAGCGAGAGAACGATGTCGTTTGTCGTCGCCTGTCCCTTGTTGAGCCTGTGCGTGCAGTCGCTCTTCATGAAAACCGAACAGCGCGTCGAGAGCGGCATCACCCGCGAGTCGTCCGGAACCGCGTCGACGTCGGAGAGTTTCATGTCCATCCGCGCGAGCTGCTGCTTGAAAAACTCGCCTGTGCCGGAGGCGCACTTGTTCCCGGAAAAGTTGTTGATTATTTTGCCGTTCGCGTCGATCGTGTAGACGATGAGGTCTTCGCCGCCCAAGCTCACGACAGCGTCGACGTCGTAGCCATTGAACGCCAATGCGGTCTCGACGCAGATCGGTTCGATCGTGTTCGCGATGTTGAAAAGATACCTGCCCTCGTTTCCGGTCACGAGCGTCGTCACCCCCGCGGGAATCGGTGCCGCCGAAAGAGCTCGGCTGACCCCGCCCTTCATGTCACCGTCGTGCGGAACGACGGTGCTCCAGACGACCGAGTCGCCGTCGAGCAACACAGCCTTGAGGCTCGAAGACCCAACATTTATTCCCAGACTATTCATTCCCTTTCCCCTGCGGTGATTTACCACAAACTCAAAAAATTTATTACATGACTACAATTATCGTAAACGATATCGAGAACCGTAAAACGTTGCAACCGCCGCCACGCCACTTATTTGAGGGTACCTTTGTTAGGTATTCATGAGCCGGAACGGCTTGGTGTCCCTGCTCGGTACCGTCGGACTGCGATGATGTTCGACGCGGTGTTGAGGATCAACGCTACCCACACAAGGACAAAGCCCGGAAGACGCGCAATCGGGAAGTCCTCGCGGAAAAGGAAGACGCCGATCAAGAAAAAGAGTGTCGGTGTGATGTACTGAATAAACCCAAGATTCGAGAGCGGAATCTTTCTGGCTCCACCCGCAAACAACAGAAGCGGTATCAACGTCACCAACCCTGCCCCCGCGAGCAAGAGCGAGGTGCGCGCTCCCGCGTTCGGGAACGCGCCGCTTCCGGCGAGCCCCGTCACGGCGATGATCGTGATCGCGATCGGGGCGGTCACGCTCATGTCGAGCGCCATCGCGATGTCGGCCGGCGTCTTCGTCTGCTTCTTGATCAAACCGTACAACCCGAACGTGAACGCAAGCCCCAAGCTGATCCACGGTACTTCGCCGTACCACACGACGAGGTACCCCACCCCGATCGCCGCGAGAATCAACGCAACGACCTGAAGTCGCGTGAGCCGCTCCTTGAGAAAAACTGTTCCGAGAAAGACACTGAAGAGCGGATTAATGTAGTATCCGAGGCTCGAATCAACGACTCGGCCGATCACGATCGAGAGATTGAAGATCGACCAGTTGAACGTGACGAGCAGCCCGGCGCACACGGTGAGTACGATCACCGACCTTTGGCCGGCCAGCGCGAGCGCCTCGCGCAGCTTTCCGCGCGCCGCAACGACGATCCACGCCGCGAGGAACGTCCACGCAACCCGGTGGTACACGATCTCGATCGAAGGGACCGACCGGATCTGGTCCCAGTAGAGCGGCACCATACCCCATATCGCGAACGCGCCTGCTGCTTCGAGGACGCCGACAAGAAATATTTGCGCGGAACTCTGCGGATTATCGGTCTTCACGATCCGCGAGTATACCATTTGGCGGTGATACACGAACACCGCAGGCAGTTCGTTTTGCCCTAAAATGGGATTCCTGTTGAACCTTGACTCACCGCGCGCCGACGGTTACGCTTGGTGCCGACGGCCTCGGGAGACCCATGATCGGAACACGCGAAAAAATCGCTGTTGTCGGGTGCGGCGAGATCAGCGACGTATACCTGAAGAATTTCACGTCCGAGTTCGCAGACGCGGTCGACGTAGTCGCCGTCTGTGACACGTCGGAAACGGCAGCGCGCGAAAAAGCATCTAAGTACGGTATTCCCCGGATCATCGAGTACACGGAGCTGCTCTCGGCGCGCGACATCCCCACTATCGTGAACCTCACGCCCGCTTTTTTACACTTCTCGCTCAACTCACGCGCAATCGCGGCCGGAAAGAACGTCTACACCGAGAAAATCATGGCGAGCTCGTACGACGAAGCGGCGCGACTCGTGATAACGGCCCGGAATACCGGAGTGAAACTGGGCTCCGCCCCCGACACGATCTTCGGCACCGGACTACGCGCGGCAAGTCGCATACTCGAGTCCGGGACGATCGGGACCATATTCGGAGGCGAGGCAAGCATCGTTATGGGCTCACCGATGGACTCGCCTCACGCGGGCGCCGATGGATTCTACCGCGAGGCGGGCGAGCCGTTTCCGAACATGGGGGTGTACTATCTAACCGCACTCACGCATCTCCTGGGTCCAATCCGGCGGATAATGGGGTTCACAAACACTGTCACGAGTACGCGTACGTTCACGCATGCGTCGAACCCGAATCACGGAAAGACGATCCGGATCTCGCTACCAACCGCGGTCGCCGGATCGCTCGAGTTCGCCTCGGGCGCGATCGTGACGCTCTCGGTAACTACCGAGTCGGTCGGGTACTATCCGCGGCTCGTGCTGTACGGGACAAAAGGTTTACTCGACGCGGGCGACCCGAACACGTTCGACTCGCCCGTCACGATACGCGACGCCGAAGGAAGGCGACGCTCGGTCACAGCAGACGGCGGTTACAAGTTCGATGCTCGTGGCTGCGGCTTGATCGACCTTCTGAAGTACCCCGGAAGAACCGGAGACCCCGGCTCACCGGCCGCGCGCGCGCTTCACGTCGTCGAGGCGATCTACGGGATGTACAACTCCGCCGATCGTGGCCGAGCGTTCACGATGACGACGCTCTCGTGAACACCGAGCACGAGGACCTCGTGAGGCTCGCGAACACAAAAATGCCGTTCGGCAAGTACGCCGGGCGCTACCTCGTCGACCTGCCGGAGGCCTACGTTCTGTGGTTCAAGCAGAAAGGGTTCCCGGCCGGAGAACTCGGTCGGCAACTCGAGGCCGTCGCCGAGATCAAGACCAACGGCCTCGAGTACCTGATCCGGCCTTTGATCGTTACCGAACGACGATGAGAAAAACCGCGGCACGCGGTCTCGCGCTAAGCGATCAGATTGCCGTAGATCATTCCCGCCGCGGTCGAAAGAGCGACCACAAGCCCGACGTAGACGAGCGTTTTTTTTACCCCGAGTTCGCCGCCGATGACCAGTAACGCCGGCAGCGAGAGCGATGGTCCGGCGAGCAGAAGCGCGAGCGCAGGGCCCTGGTTCATACCGGCGCCGAGCAGCCCCTGCATGATCGGCACTTCGGTCAACGTCGCGAAGTACATCAACGCGCCGGCGACCGATGCGAAAAGATTGCTGCCGAGTGAGTTTGTCCCGACGAGATTCGCGATCCAGCTCTCGGGGATCAGCGCCATGTGGCCGGGCCGCCCGAGCAGGAATCCCGCGACGAGCACGCCGCCGAACAGAAGCGGCAGGATCTGAACGGCGAAGTCACGAGTCGCGGTCACCCAGTCCGAGAGTTCGCTTCGCGTGAACCACCGAATTAAGGAGTACAAAAGCACGAGACCGAACAGACCCGCAATGGCCCACTTCCATCGATACAGGAAGTCCCACCAGACGACCTCTCCCCCGGACGGCGCCCAGTTCAGAAAAACGAGAATGCCGATCATCGAAGCCATGTAGATCACGGTCTTGCCGATGCCGCGCGGCTCGTCGTCGTCGGTACTCTCGAACATCGCCGCGTTCGTCGTGCGTTCCTTATCCTCTTTCAAGAAGAGAAGCTGCATCACGACCCCGATGACAAACGCGAACACGATCGCACCGACGGCTCGGGCCACGCCGAGCTGGACGCCGAGCACCTTCGCGGTCAGGATGATCGCAAGCACGTTGATCGCGGGGCCCGAGTACAGGAAACTCACGGCCGGACCGAGTCCGGCGCCCTTTTTGTAGATTCCCTTGAAAAGCGGTAGAACTGTGCACGAGCATACCGCGAGGATCGTCCCGGAAACCGAGGCCACGCTGTACGCGACGAGTTTGGGTGCAGTCGGGCCGAGGTACTTGATGACCGATTGTTGGTTGAGAAAAACCGTGATCGCACCGGCGATGAAAAACGCAGGCACGAGGCAGAGCAGGACGTGCTCGCGCGCGTAATACCCAAGCATCAAGAACGCTTCGTTCACGGCCGCCGAGACCCGCGGAGCCGACCACGGCGTGAGCAGCGCGACGAGAAACACGCCGGCCATCACCGTCAACGAGCGATTCTTCGAATCACTCCAGAAGCGCCGTGTCATGCGGTGTACGCTTTGATGCTCTCCTCGAGTTCTTCCGACGTGAAGACCTTTCCGGATTTCTGAACCTTCCCGTCGATCGCGAAACCGGGAGTGCGCATCACGCCCATCTCGACGATCTGGTCCATGTCGGTCACTTTCTCGAACTCCGCTTCGATTCCGAGCCGTTCGACGGCCTCACGCGCGTTTTTCTCGAGGTTTTGGCAGTTCGGACACCCTGGTCCCAAAATCTGAATCTTCATGTGTTCCTCCGTTTACCCGTGGTTATTTGGTTATATAAACAATATTGCAATATCGCCGTGATGTCAACCGGATCCGCTCGGAGGCACTGCATCCGGAACGGAAGCCGCGATGCGCTCGCTGCGCGAGACGATACGCGAGAGGATAAAACTCATCAACAGAATCGCGGGAATGTTTGCTGCGAGGCGCGTGAGGGCAAACCGGTGACCGAGGGCGGTATACTCGAAGAGCAACATCGGTATTTTTGTCGTCGACCAGGCACCGATGAAGACCATCACGTTGAAAAAGCTACTGCCTTTCTGCATCAACACCGTGGCGATCGGGAACGCGGCGTAGAGCGGTCCGGCGGCCGCCGATCCCATCACGAACACGATCAGCGTACCGCGGACTCCCGCGCCCGGCCCCAAGTACCGCATCAATCGTTCACGCGACACCCATACGTCGAGCAGCCCTAACAAGACAAAAATCGGCGGAATCACGAGCAGCAACTCCCTGAGACTCATGCCGATGGTCCGGACGGCGGCCAACCCCCGATCCGGTGTAACGATCCAGAAAACGATGAAACACACGATAGTCGCGCCCGTGACGAGGTACCGGGTTCGCGGATTCTTCCTCATAACGACCCTCCGAGCACCAGGGCCAGTACGCCGGCTACGAACAACGAAAAAACAAACGCAAGCGCGTTCCGTACGAGCGCGACTCTGGTCCCAAAAACCGCCCGTTCGACCGGGAACGTCACGACGCCGACCATCATCAGCGACGAGACGAAAGCGCCGATCTGCAGTAATCCCGCGCCTTGTTCGACGAGAAGCGCGGCGAGCGGAAACGCGATGAAACCCGGTATCAGCGTGACCGCGCCAACGACCGCGGCCCCGATCACTCCGGTCCACCCGGACTCATCGCCGATGATGCGCGACACCATCGCCGAGTCAAAAAACGACAGGACGACTCCGGCGAGGATTATCACGATCACAAACTCGGGAAGGATCCCGAGAAAGGCCTTCCACGCCTTTTTCAGCGCCTGCCTCGTCTTGTTCCGGTCCGACAGTACCGACACGAGCAACGCTGCGCCGGCAAGTGCGTAAAACGCGATCGTGAACATCTTGTCTCCTCTCGCTCGAATGTTAGCTTGCATCACCAAATAGGCACGCCCGTTATAACGAACGGTGGTTTTCCGCGCGGATAATGGGGTAGTGTATTCGTTGACTATGGGCCGCTTTCTTGGCAATATACACAAATAGAGATGAACAAGATAGTGATGAACGGCAAAACGATGAATGAAACGGAACGCCTTCGAGCTCAGGCTCGCGCGACGATCCTGAAAGCGCTCGCGCATCCGACCCGCGTCTACATCGTCGACCTGATCGCGCGCGAAGGTGCGCACTGCGTCTGCGAGCTCACCGAGCGAATCGGCGCCGACACGTCGACCGTGTCGCGTCACTTGGCATTGCTCAAGAGCGCCGGTCTGCTTTTCGACCGAAAAGAAGGCACGGCGGTGTACTACGACCTCACGTGCGACTGCATCTCCGAGTTTATGACCGCGCTCGAGTCGGTCCTCCGCGCGCGGCACCGAAGGGAAGAAACGGTCTACAGCGCCGCTGTCGGGGACACATAAACGCGCCGTACCGCCATCCGCATCTCTTCTTGCCAAACGAGATCATTTTCCGATACCGTATTTTCAAGTCACCCGGGTGTCGCTCCCGGCAGGAGCCTTCAATGAGACGTCATTTTCGGATTGTCGCGTCGATCGCCGCCGCACTCATGGTCGCGGTGGGTGGGTTCTTTGTGTCGTGCACCGCGGGGTCGGCCGCGCGCGCGTACGACGCCGACGAGATGCGCGAGATCGCGCAGTTAGTTTCGCACGTTCCGGGTGGAGTCGTGCCACACACCCAACCGATTTTGATCCGTTTTGGGACGGACGTCGTCGAGAGCTCTCAGGTCGGATCACCCGCCGACCGTGCCGTGGTCTTCGCACCACGCGTCCGGGGAAACGCGGTGTGGCAGGATACCAGAACACTACGTTTTACGCCCGACTCGACGTTTCCGATGCGCGCGGAAGTGACGGCCACGATCGACCTCGCGCGCGTGTTCGGTGCGACGCTGCCGGACTCGGCGTCCAAAGAGTACGTCTTCTCGTTCGCGACCGACGGACCGGAGATTCTCGCGGTTAACGGCGCGTGGGAACCGGCTGCGGACGACGATCCCGATACGTTCGCGTACTCCGGTATCATCGCTTTTTCGGCACCGCGAGCTCAGGCGCGCGTCGAACGCGCGGTCAGTTTCACGCTCAACGGCACGCCGGTGCGCGCATCGTTCGAGGCTTCACCCGACGGAACCGAGTACACGTTCGCGACGGCACCGATCGAACGAATCGGGCGCGAGCGGTCGTTGTCGTTTTTTGTCGATCCGGCCGTGCTCGAGCTGTCCAGCGGGCTCACGCGAACCGCGCCCCTCGAACCACGCGGAACCTTCGCGGTGAGGTCTATCGAAGCGCGAAACGGCGCGGGGGTCTCGTTCGCGCTCGAGTTCAGCGACGAACTCGCGGTGAATCAAGACCTCACGGGCCTCATCCGGGTTGAGCCGCATAGAAATGTCAGGATACAGCCGGTCGGCCGGACCGCGTATATCCACGGCGAGTTCGCGAACGGCGACTCGTACGATGTCGTCGTCGAGCCGGGCGTCCGAAGCACGCGTGGCGGCGCAACGGGGATTCTCGTCCGTGAGACGACCACGGTCCCGGACGTCAAACCGCGCATCGAGTATCTCTCGGACGGAGTATTTTTGCCGTCCTCGGGCGACGGACGACTACAGTTTCGAACCGTGAACGTGCGCGCCGTCCACGTGACCGTGACACAGGTATTCGAGAACAACCTCGGACAGTTTCTCCAGACCGAACAGCTCTCGAGCTCACGGTCCCGCCGGAGTGGGTTCAACCAGTACTTCATCGAACGCGTCGGCGTGCCGGTCGCAACCGAGGTTCTGACGATCGGCGAACGACGAAACGAGTGGCTCGTGAACGAGCTCGACCTGCGCCGGATTCTCGACGATCACGATAAGGGGCTGTACCTCGTCGAGCTGCGGTTCGAGCGCGACGATATGCTGTACGACCTCACGGGAGGGCCACGGTGGTTCTCGGGCGACGACTACTTTAACGACCCGCGGTCACCGGGGTATCTGCACGCGAACGGCCGTGCGACGAAAGCGGTCATGCTCAGCGACGTCGGCTTGACGTGGAAGAAGCAAGGCGAACGCCACGCGGTGTTCACGACGAATCTGCTGACGGGCCGACCGCTTTCGGGCGTTGAGGTCACGCTCCGGACGTTCCAGAACCAGGTAGCCGGAAGCGCCGTCACCGACGTGAACGGATTTGCCGAGATCGCGACACCGGGTGTTCCCGATCCGTTCTACGCGACGGCCGAGAAAAACGGACAAAGGAGCGTGATCAAAGCGAACGAGATGGCGTGGAACCTCTCGAGCTTCGACGTCGCCGGCGCGGACGATCCCGGACAGGGCACCCGTGCGTTCATCTTCACCGAACGCGGCGTCTACCGACCGGGCGATACGATCAACCTCTCGGCGATCCTGCGTAACGCCGACGATTCGTTCCCCGCGCGTCATCCGGTCTCGATCAAGGTCACAAACTCGCGCGGACAGCTGCATCTCGAACGCACGACCACCGACGGGACCGACGGCTTCTACACGTTCACGATCCCGACGCGCGAATCCGACCCAACCGGCACGTGGCACGCCGAGTTGACCGCGGGGACGCGCCGATTCACCGAGGCGATCCGCATCGAGACCGTCGTCCCGAACCGACTTCGCGTCGGGGTCACGACCGACAGGGACGTTATCCGACCCGACGACCGCCGGATCACAGTCTCGGTCGAGTCGTCGTACCTTTTCGGCGCGCCGTCGGCGAACCTCGACCTCGAAGTAAACATCGATACCGCCGCGCGCGAGAAAACTTTCGCGCGGTTCCCGGGATTTTCTTTCACGAGTGAAAGCCACTCGTTCCCGCAGGCGTCCGAACAGGCGCACCGTGGGACTCTCGACGCGTCCGGGCGCGCGGAGTTCGTCTGGAGCTTGCCGAGTTTCGAGGGAGTCCCGTCTGCCGCGGATCTGCGTATCCGCGCGCGGGTCCTCGAACCCGGAGGCCGGGCGAACTTCGGCTCGGTTACGGTTCCGGTCGATCCATACTCGCACTACGCGGGGATCGCGAAGCCTGACCTTGGGTACGGCTTCGCGCAGATCGGCGCGGAGCTCACGGTGCCGGTACTTTCGGTACGCACCGACGGTACCGCGGTCGCCGGACGCCGCATGACGTACAACGTGTACCGCAACGACCGCTACTGGTGGTGGGAGTACGAGACGTACTCGGACTTCCGCTCGCGGTACCGGTCCGACGGTAACACGACGCGCGTCGCGACCGGGACCGTCACGAGCGGAACGGCCGCGCGAAACGTCACTTTTGTACCCGACGGATGGGGTGAGTATCTCTTCGAGGTCGTCGACGCGAGTGGGCACCGCGCTTCGTTCTTCTTCCGCGCGTCGAGCTGGGCCGACAGCGCGGTCGGACCCGACGACGGGATACTGACCGTTACGACCGATCGCACCGAGTACGCCCCGGGCGACACCGCCCGCGTAACCGTCGTCACGCCGGCCGACGGGACATTGCTCGCGACGCTCGAACGCGGTGCGGCGGTTCTCTCGCATCGTCGGGTCACCGTAAACCGCCGCGAGACGATCCTCGAGTTCGCGATAACCGAGGATCTCGCTCCGACCGCGTACGTCTCGGTCTCGCTCTTCCAACCGCACGCGCAGACCGAGAACGACCGGCCGATCCGGATGTACGGCGTCGTTCCGATCAACGTGTACTCGGCCGCGTCGCGGCAGGGGCTGAACGTCGATCTGCCCGACGTCATAGAACCCGAGGCCGATTTCACGGTCTCGGTCCGGACCGCCGACGAACGTCCGACGCAGTTCGTCGTCGCGGTCGTCGACGAGGGTCTGCTCGACTTGACCGGCTTCCGGACTCCGAACCCGTGGGAGAATTTCTACCGCAAACAGCGGCTCGCGGTCGCGACGTACGACCTCTTCAACCAGGTGATCGGAGCGCATCGCGGCGACATCTTCCGCGTCTTCTCGATCGGCGGTGGTG
This sequence comes from Spirochaetaceae bacterium, assembly GCA_007695285.1. Taxonomy (GTDB): domain Bacteria; phylum Spirochaetota; class Spirochaetia; order DSM-27196; family PXBQ01; genus PXBQ01. Next base: position 23,024 of record REEC01000193.1, read on the forward strand.
CGATGGGTGAACTCGGACTCGAGGAGCGCGGGGCCGACGGAGAACGTCGATTTGAGCCTGTCTCGCTCTTTGCCGGCCCGATCACGACCGATTCGAGCGGCCGGGGATCGGCAACGTTCACGATGCCGAACTACCTCGGCTCGGTTCGTGTGATGGTGATCTCGGCGGTCGGAGCACGATACGGCAGATTTGAACGGGCGGTCCCGGTGAAGTCTGAGATCGTGACGCTGCCGACCGTGCCGCGTGTGCTCGGGCCGGCCGAGCATGCAACGCTACCGGTGAGCCTCTTCGCGCTCGCCGACGGCATCGGAACGATTACGGTCGAACTCGCGGCCGAGGGTCCGATCACGATCGTCGGTTCGCGGAATCGGACGATCCGGCTCGGCGAAAACGAAGAGGGCGAAGTCCGGTTCGAGATCGAAACCGACGCTGCGGTCGGGCGCGGCGCGCTCACGTTCACGACGTACGCGCCGGGATTCCTCGCGACGCTGCGCGTACCGATCGAAATCCGCGCTTCGGCTCCACCCGCGCTCGCGGTGTTCGACGCGACGGTCGAACCCGGCGCGCGTACGAGTTTCGGCGTCCCGATCGACGGAATCGCCGGCACAAACACGGCGGCGCTCACGATAGCGATTCGCGGGAACCTCGACCTCGGTCACCGGATGAACTGGCTCATCCGTTACCCGTACGGCTGCATCGAGCAGACTGTCTCGGCGGTGCTTCCGCAGCTGTATCTGCCGGCGATCGGAATCGTCCCCGACTCGGCCGATCTCGACGGCAATATCCGTGCGGCGATCGAGAGTCTCCGACGTTTCCAGCTTCCGTCAGGCGCGTTTGCGTACTGGCCCGGTCAGCGAAACGCGTCGATCTGGGGCACGAACTACGCGGGCCACTTCCTGATCGAAGCGAAGGCGCGTGGGTACGAAGTGCCGAGTTCCATGATGAACGAGTGGCTGCGTTTCCAGCGTTCGGCCGCGATCGCCGCCGAGGGCACAGTGATCGAACGCGTGTACCGGACGTACCTGCTCGCTCTCGCGGGCGAACCCGCGATCGGCGCGATGAACTTGCTCCGGGAGAACACGCTCGCGCGCATGCGCGACGTCGAGCGGTGGCTGCTCGGCGCGGCGTACAGCCTCGCGGGCATCGAAACGACCGCGAACGCGGTGCTCGGTGTCGCGGGAACCAAGGTCGAAGAGTACGCGGAGTTCGGCGGCTCGTACGGCTCTACGGTTCGCGACTACGCGATGATCCTCGACGCGGCGGTGGTCACGGGCAACGACTCGGTCGCCGACAGCGTGTTCGAACTCGTCGCCGAAGCGATCTCGGACAGCGAGACGTGGTACAGCACGCAGACGCTCGGGTACGGGCTTCTCGCGACCGGCAAGTATCTCGACTCGATCTCGGCCGGAAACGGAAACACCGTGGCCGGGTTTATCGAACTGCCCGACGGCAGCCGCACGCGTTTCGAGTCGGAGGAGATCGTCACGCGGATCGAGCTCACCGACGAAGTTTTCCCGGGCGGCGTCGTTCCGGACTTTCCGCCGTTCGTCGGGGTCGAGATCGACCGAGGGCTTTCGGCGCGGCGTGTTTTCGTCTCGCTCGAGTGGACCGGCCGTCCGCTCGTCGGCGTCGAGCCCGCATCGTCACGGAATCTCTCGCTCGACGTCAGGTTCGCGGACATTGACGGAAGGACGATCGACCCGACCCGACTCACGCAGGGCACCGAGTTCTGGGCACACTACCGCGTGCGCAAGACGCGCGCGGAGACGCAGGACTTGGCAGAACTCGCGGTGACGCAAATTATCCCGTCGGGCTGGGAAATCGTGAACATCCGGCTTACCGGCGAAGAGTATCCGAACTGGATGCGCGGGTACGAGCTCTCGCGCGAGGATCACACCGAGATCCGCGACGACCGAGTCTCGTGGTTCTTCGCGTTCCCGCGGACCGCGACCGTGCGTGACTTCGCAGTCAAACTTCAGGCGGTGTACGAGGGTGATTTTGAACTGCCGCCCGCGGTCGCCGAGGCGATGTACCGCTCGGACTACCGTTCGGTCGTGCCGGGTGGGCGAGTCCGTGTCGTTGGGCGTGATCGGTAGTCGGCCGCGGATAACCGCCGGCTGCGCGGCGGCGGGCGCGATCGTGCTCGCCGCGTTTGCCGTTGTTCTCGCGACGCCACTTCCGCGTCCACTGTTCGCCGATGAGTACAGCCTCGTCGTGGCCGACCGCGACGGGGAAGTCCTGCGTCTGTACATGAATCGCGACGAGCAGTGGACGTTCCCTCCGGCAACCGATGCGCCTATTCCGGACAATCTCCGCGTGGCGGTCACGACGTTCGAGGATCGGTACTTCGCGCTCCACCCCGGCGTCAACCCGTACGCGATCGCGCGCGCGATGCGACAGAACCTGCGATCGGGCCGCCGCGTGAGCGGCGCGAGCACGATCACGATGCAACTCGCGCGGCTCGCGGACCCAAAACCGCGGACGATCGGCTCGAAAATCCTCGAGGTTTTCCAGGCGCTCAAGATCGAGCTGTTGCACTCGAAAGGCGAGATCCTCGCGGCGTACCTCGAGAACGCTCCGTACGGCGGCAATATCCGCGGTTACCGGACCGCCGCCGCGATGTACTTCGAGAAAGGCGCAGAGGAGCTCACGTGGGCCGAGGCCGCGACTCTCGCGGTGCTCCCGAACGCACCGTCGCTGGTCTCTCCGGTCCGTGACCCCGCGGTGCTCCGGGACCGCAGAGATCGATTACTCACTGCACTGCACCGGAACGGGAAGATCGACGCCGATACGCTTCACTCGGCGCTCGCCGAGCCGGTTCCGTCGGGTCGTATCGCGACGCCTCTCGACGCGCCTCACCTCGCCGATCGCATCCGCCGCGATTTGACGAGGTCGGGACGATCGACGAGCGCGGTAGTCCGAACATCGATCGACGGCGCGATCCAGCGCTCGGTCGCAACCGCGGCCGAACGCCACGCGACGTACCTCGCGTCGCTCGGGGTGAAAAACGTCTCGGCGCTCGTCGTCGATACGCGGACCGGCGAAGCGCGCGCGTACGTCGGGTCGCAGGACTACCTCGCTCACGACGCGGCGGGAACCGTCGACGGTCTGCTCGGCGCTCGGTCGACGGGCTCGATCCTCAAGCCGTTTCTCTACGCTCTCGCGATCGACGACGGCATGATGATCGCGGAATCGATGATCCCCGACATCCCGTCGCATTTCGGCGCGTTTACGCCGCAGAACCCCGACAAATCGTTCCGAGGCCTTGTCTCGATGCGCGACGCCTTGATCCTCTCGCTCAACATTCCGCCTGCGCGAATTCTCGCCGAGTACGGGCTCGGAGCGTTTCACACGTTCCTCGGCGCCGCGGGGATCACGACGCTCGTACGAACGCCGTCCGACTACGGGTTACCGATGATTCTTGGCGGTGTCGAGGCGACGCCGTGGGACGTCGCGAGAATCTTCCGCGGTCTCGCGAATCGCGGCGACTTCGGATCGATCACGTACCTTCCGCGCGACGCGCCCCAAAAAGCTCCACGCCTCGTCTCACCCGGTGCGGCGTTGATCGTGCTCGACGTGCTGCGCGACGTCTCACGACCGGGAGTCGAGACGCACTGGGCGCGCTTTGCCGGCAGCTTCCCGATCGCGTGGAAGACCGGGACGAGTTACGGGCAGCGTGACGCGTGGGCGGTCGGCGTGTCGCCGGACTGGACGATCGTCGTATGGGCGGGCAACTTCACGGGCGAAGGCAACAGGAATCTCACGAGTACCTCGGGCGCCGGCACTCTTCTGTTCGATATCTTCAATCTGCTTCCGAAAGACCCAACCAACGCGTGGTTTGAGCCCGCTCTCGGGGACTTTGTCGAGGTGGAAATCGTTCAGTCGACAGGCTACCGCGCGACCCGACACACGACCGATACCGTTCGCGCGCGGGCGCCGTCCGGCGCGCGGCCGCTCGCGAGCGACCCGTATCACGCGACGATTCATGTGACGAAAGACGGCGCGTTCCGCGTGACGTCGGAGTGCTGGGTCCCGGGCGAGTACGACGAGCAAACAGTCGTCGTGTACCCTCCGGCGATCGCGCAGTACCTGCGCGGCGCGGGACGGCTCATTCGCCCGATTCCGCCCGTGGCTCCCGACTGCATCGTCACCGACTCGCGCGCGGTCGCGATCACGTACCCGACCGACGGCGCACGGATATTCCTTCCGCGCGATCTCGACGGAACGACGCAGAACATCGTCGTGCGCGCTGCGCATCGCGATCGCGGGGGAGCGCTGTTCTGGTACCTGAACGACGAGTACGTCGGACCGACCGAGTCCGACCACACCCGCGCGTTCGAGTTACCCGCAGGGACACACACGATCGCGGTGATCGACCGACACGGCAACACCGCGACCGCTTCGTTTCACGTGGCATCGCACGCGGAGCAGTGAGTTCAGGCGTCGGCGAAAGTGTTCTCGAGAAATGTGCCGAGCGCGGCGCGTGCTTCGGCCGGGATGTCGTGCCCACCCGAGAACTCGTGGTACGTCACGTCGACACCTGCCGCGGTGAGAAACTCGCGCAACGCGGACGCGCCTTCCGGGTCGAGCAGCGAGTCAAACGCTCCGTGCGATTGAAACGCGCGAAGGCCCGCGAGGTTCTCGGCGGCAGCACGCCATCGGTCTTCGGCCATCAACGTTCCCGACAGAATCGCGACGCCCGCCGGTCTGTGCCCAGCTATCGCGCACTCGACTGCGACGATCGCGCCCTGGCTGAAGCCGCCGATCACGGTCCGACCCCACGACACACCGAGTTGCGCGACAAGAGTATCGATCTCGGCCGCCGCCTCGACGAGCCCGTCGCTATCTTTCGACGCGAGATCGGCGAAGTACGGCCCAAACAGCGCGACCTGAAGCTCCCACTTCGTTCTCGGGAACCACGCGGCGCCGTACGGCAACCCGGGGATCGAGATCGGAGCGGCCGGGAAGAACCAGTCGTATCGTTCATCGGGGTCGAGTTCATGCGCGATCGGCAACAGATCCTCGGGCTCGGCGCCAAAACCGTGCAACAAGACGACCGCGCCGCGCGCGGCGGAGGTGCCGCGCGCACGGCGCTCGAGGTGCGAGAGCGATCCCATCACAACTGCTCCGGTGGATCGATTCGAACGATGACCCCGGTGGGCTCAAAGACTGTGATCGCGTCCGCCATCGCGACATCGACGGTCTTTCGGTCGGCGCCGCGGAACGTGACGCGGGTCTTGTACTCTGCGTCTCCCAGCACGGGGTACGATCCGACCGCGACGGTCCGATGTCTCTCCTGAAGGTCGGTCAGCTCAGCGGCGATTGGGGACTCGCCGATATCGAGATACAAACGAGCGACCCACAGCGCGTCGCGCCGGGGAATGAGCTCAAGAATACACTCGATCTTCTCCTTCAGTGCGAGAGGGAGTCCCGGGAGGATGAAACAGTTCCGGAACCGGATGATCGGCCAGTGAATGTCATCGCGGATCGAGACGTCGGCGCCGACCGGAAGCCTCGCCATTCGAGACACAGCGTCGTTCATCCGGTCGCCGTAGATCTGCTCGAGGAACACGTTCATCCCGGGGTGTACCGCAACTTCCGCTCCGAACGCCGCTGCCGCGGCCTCGAGAGTCACGTCGTCATGAGTCGGACCGATCCCTCCGGCGCTCACGACGTACTCGTACGTATCCGAAAGCTCGCGAAAAGCCACCGCTATCTGCTCGGGAACGTCGCGCACGATCCGCGCTTCGGCAACCGTATACCCCGCGTGCGTGAAGGCTTCGAGAATCACCGCAAGGTTCGTTTCGCGCACCTGCGCCGTCAGGATCTCGTCCCCGATAATCAACACCGCTATCGTATTGGCGCTCATGGTTCGGCCATTGTGGCACATCACGTTTCCACCGGCAATACGGTCCAGCAATACGGTATTGACGGAACGGCGCCAAGTGCGGATCTTTAGAGAATGAGCGAGAGCACTATTCTTCCGTACGGTGAGTTGCTTCCACAGATCGATCAGTCCGTTTTTGTCGCCCCCGGGGCGGTGGTCATCGGCGACGTGACTATTGGACAAGACTCGAGCGTCTGGTTCAACGCGGTGATCCGCGGCGACGTGAATTTCATCAGAATCGGCGTCAAGACGAACATCCAGGATAACTGTACGCTACACGTCACGCACGATACTCATCCGCTCGTGATCGGCAACATGGTCACGGTCGGTCACGCGGTGACGCTGCACGGCTGCACGGTCGAGGATCTTTCGCTGATCGGAATCGGCGCGGTCGTGCTCGACGGCGCGCTGATCGAGACCAACTCGTTCGTCGCCGCGGGCGCGCTCGTGCCGCCGGGCATGACGGTCAAGAGCGGCACGCTCGTCGCGGGAGTCCCCGCTCGCGTGATTCGGGAGCTCCGGCCCGAGGAGATCGCCGATTTGCCGGCGTCCGCGAACCGGTACGTCGCGAACGCGGCCGAGACGCGTCGCAGCATCGGGTAGCCGCTCGGCGCTCACCGGCCGCCGGTATCAGGCGCACTCGCGGTGACGTCACGGGAGAAAGTCGATCGGGTACGCGGTGATCTCGACGAACAGAAACTCGATATCGTAACGCACTTCGAGTTCATCGGGATCCAGATCCCCGAAGCCGGCCAACTGCTCGATCTGAACGTGCACGAACACACCGATCCGGAACTTACCGGAAGCGAGGATCTCGTCGACGAGCGAGTCGGTCCCGGCCTCCCAATCGAACTCGAACTTGACAGTGAACCCGTGTTCAGACTCGACCTCGAGCACCTGCTCGTCGCCGTCGGCGTAGACGTTGAGAGTTCCGGCGGGTGCGATAACCGCACCGACCGCAAGTTCCGTGTTCGTGAACGGCGCGGGCGTCACCGTGATACTCCCGGCGACCCTCAGCCGGAGCCGAGCGTCGGTGGCGGCGTGCTTCGGGACCGGAAACACGACCGGGTACCCGGGCTGCAACGCCTCGCTCGGTCCTTCTCCGACGCTCCGAATCTCGTACCCCGGCAGGAAGTACGCTTCGAACGATATCGGTTCGCTCGGAAGGATTGCTCGGAGGGCCGACGCATCGGTCGGAGTATCGGCCGACGCGATAAAAGACGCGAGGTCGATGAACACGATCACGCGTGTGCCGGCCGCGCACGCGGCCAGGCTCAGCGCGACCGCCGCGATCACCGTGGACGTTTTTCGCTTCACCACGGACCTCCGTGCACCGCGAGGCCGTACCCGACCGACCGGCCGAGTCCAAACGGAGTCGGGAACGACTGCACGCCGGCTTCTAGCGCCCAGCGCCCGAACCACGCTCCAACCGAAAACGCGGCGGTTACATCGTCGTCGACACCGATTCCCCACCGGAAAAAAACCGGTCCCCGTTCGACGCCGACGGTACCCGAAACACCGAACGACTCGGTGTACGTCGCGCTGCCCGCGACGATGACCGTGGCGACGCCGAGTACGCTCCGGGTGTAGGCGCCGTGCAGGACGAGCTGTGGGAAATATGCCGAGAACGAATCGAGACGAGGTTCGGCCGCATCGAAATCATCGCCGAGCGCCACGACGTTCGTGCGTGTGACCGCGTACCCGAGCGCGTTCAGGACACCGACGCCGAGCGTCCATCCCCCGGTTCGGGCGACGGCGCCGAGATCGCCCCTCACGCGGACGCCGCCGCCGGTACCGGGGCGGTACAGCGCAAACGCGCCGTCGACCGAGCTCTCGGCGGGAAACCCGGCGCTATCGGTCGTCGTCTCGACGTCGACCTCGGCCGAGCCACCCGCCGCCGAGTACGCGGCGACCACGCGTGCCGCGACGTCGAGCGCGAACGGCAAGTCGTCGACGGCCACGAGGTACGTTGCCGACGCGTAAATTCCGGTCTCCCCAGATGCGACCGCCGAAAGTCCGTACACCGAGTCGGGTTTGACGGCTCCTGTCTCGATCGTAGCGCGCAGCTCATCGTTCGGTACGAAACCGATTGCTCCGGCGCCGAGATACAAGCCGACTCCCGCGTCCCACCGTCCGGATCGTCGGTGATAACGCACGACCGGCCGGCCGAACAACGGCGTTCCGGGATACGATCGATGCGTCGCATCGAAGCCCGACGCGTCGACCGGTCTGTACCCATCGATCCTCATTCCAGTCGCATCGATCACGATTCTCACGGTGTCGGGGCTCTCGGTCGGGTTCGCGACAAAGTGAAATGGCCGCGTGAACTGCTCGACAAACGGTGCGAGGTCGAACGCTTCGAGTTCGGCACCGACGGATCGGGCGACGAGACCGATCGCCCCCAACGGGATCCGGCCGCCGGGTCCCGTGATCGTTCCGCGCGGCAGCGCCGAGAGCGCAGGGTTGAAGTGCGAGTGACGGGGATCCGGCAGAACCGTTCCGGCGGTACCGAGGCCGGCGAAGAGCGGCTGAACGACGGAAAGCAGGAGAACTCCCGCCACGGAGACGATGATGCGCTGCACGCAATCGAGTGTACCACGTCGCCGCGGCACCGTGAACCGCAGCGACGTGCGCGGAGACCTACCCCGTGGCGAGCTGCTTCTGCATCTTTCGACTGAGCACCGCGATCGCCGGAATGAGCGCGAGCGACATCGCGACGACGATCGCGAGTGGCCCGAGCACATCGCGTATAGTCCTACCGTCGACCATGATGCGCCAGAGCGGATCGATCGCCCAGTACGTCGGGAAGATCCGCGCGATCCATTCGGGCCAGTCCGGGAAGATGTAAAAAACAACCGGCGCCATGAGCAGCGCGCCGGACCCCTTCACGATCGCGAACAGCGTCTCGGAGTTTTTCGACGCCAGGCCGATTACCAGCCCGAGAAGAGCCCAGAACACCGATGTGATCATGATCACCGCAAGCATCGAACCGTACGCGGGGCCGAGCGCCTCGTTGAGAGAGAGCGTGATCGTCGTCATTGTGACGGTCAAGACGATGCCGAGTGCGCCTTTTGCGCAGAGAAACTCCGTGACATTCGCCGGCGACGTGAGAACCGCGACGACGGTACGCCTCTCGCGCTCTTCGACGATGCTCGAAGCGGGCACAAAAAGACCCGCGATTATGAACGCGTACATCGCGATCACCGGGACAAACCGCCTCGAGAGCGGAATCGGGTCGGCGCGCCCGAGATCGACGAGCTCGACGTTGACCGGCGGCGACTTGCCCTCGACCTCGCGTATCACGTCGATCGTGGTCACCGCGAGCACGAGCCTGTTCACCGCGTAACTCTCTCCGGCGATGAACAGACGCAGCTCGGGTTTTTCACCCGAGCGGACCAGCCGATCGAACTCCGCCGAGAGCACGAGGCCCGCGTCGAACTCGTTCGTTTCGACCCGCCTCTTGAGATCGGCCTCGTCGCTCAAGACCGTCGTCTCGATTCCCGGCAGCGCAATCGCGAGTTCGGTCACTTCCGACTGTCCGGCGTCGACGATCGCGAGCCGCGGCTTTGCCGAGAGCAGTCCGCCAAAAACCAAATTCAGCACGAGCGTGAGCAGAAGCGGCATCACGAGCGCAAACAGGATGATCGGCGAACGTGGTCCGACAGCGAGGTCTTTCCGGAAGATCGCAAGGATTCTTGAGATACTCATAACGTTCTTACCTTTTTCGTCAACACACCGAGGCCGAGAGCGAACAGAACGACCAGCCAGAGCGTCGCGGTGCCGAGCGGCGCGGCGACATCGGCCCAGCCCGCGCCGTACGCAGTCGCGTCGATCAGCGCCTGCATGATGCCGTGGCTCGGGACAAAGCGCACCCACGCGGGTGACATCCCGGGAAAGAGTGCCGAGAACGCGGGAATCGCGAGAGGCAGAATACACGCCATCGTGTAAAAGAGAGTGCCGATGAAGTCGCGCCCCGACGAGCCGACCGCCATCCCGATCCCCGTGAACATCGCTGCTCCGATCAAAACGGCAGTAAGGATGATGAGCGGATTTCCGGCCGCGAACGCGCCGATCGCGGCGAGCAGCACGACCGCCTGCGCCATCGCGAGACCGATCCCAAAAATGCTCTTCGCGATCAAGACGTCCGATAACCGCGCGGGAGTCACGGTGATCGCGGTCACGGTTCGGTGCGTGATCTCGACCGCGATCAGCGACGCCAGAGCGAATGTCTCCATCATCAGCACGAAGAAAACCAACATCGGCTGCATGCGCTCGCGCATCGAGATCTGCGCGCCCATTCGGTCTGTCCCGAGAATTATCTGCTCGGCGTCCGGTTCGGTGACCGGCAGCTCCGCGCCCGCGAGCATAAACGCGATCTCACGGATGAAACTCACCATCGCGGTGCGGATCTCCGCGGGCGTGTCGTCGTTCACATACACGTGCACCGTGCTGACCGTTCCTGCCGCGGTGTCCCGCAGGAAGTTCTCGGGAAAGCCGATACCGACAAAGACCGAGAGCTTCTCCGCGTTCTCGGGCCGCGCCTCACCGGCAGCGGTGTCCCGGATGACGATGCGCCCGGCGTCGGTCCGCCACGCCTCGGCGTCGCCGGCGATTACCGCGCGCATCGTCTCTTCGGACTTGAACACCACCGCTTCGAGTCCTTCCTCCGCGTCGGCCAGCATCGCCTCGAACTGTCCGAGGTCATGGTGTGAGACTCCGATCGTCACGCTCTCGTCGACAGTGTCCGGGAGGAGCCAGTACACCACGATAAACATCACGAGGCCGAACAGCGAAAGCGCCATGTAGATTCGGTCGCGCGAGAACTGGATCAAGTCCTTTTTGAGAATCGCGGCGACGATCGCGGCGCGCCTTGAGTCACGCATCACGCGAGCCCTCGGCCGGTCATCGAGACGAATATGTCTTCGAGCGTGGCCTCCTCGGTGTGGATCGTCACGACCTCGCCGTCGCTCACCGCGCCCTTGAGTCCGTCACCGACGGTGTCTTTGTCGAGAGGAACGCGCTTCTCGACGATCTCGTCACCGACGCGAACGCGCACGGTCGCCGACCTGGTTCCGTGTTTCAGTTTCAGATTCTCGGGCGTGTCGATCGCGTGAAACAGACCTTCATTGATGAAAGCGACGCGGTCGGAGAGTCTGTCGGCCTCGTTCATGTCGTGTGTTGTGAGTAAAACCGCGGTGCCGGCGCGCGCGCGTTCCTCGATGATCGCGCGGATCGCGCGCGACGAGACCGGATCGAGCCCGTCGGTCGGCTCGTCGAGAAACAACACGTCGGGGTCGTTGATCAACGCGCGCGCGATCATGAGCCTCTGCCTCATGCCTTTCGAGTACGACGCGACGCGGTCCTTACCACGGCCGGAAAGATCGACTCGCTCGAGCAAAGCCCGAACGTCGAGTTTTTTTATGCCGAACAGCGACGCGAAGAACCTCAGGTTCTCCTCGCCTGTCATTTGAAGGTAGAGGTTTTTCTCCTCGAAACTCACGCCGATCCGCGCATTGACTTCCGAAGAGTGCCCACGGACCGGCATCCCGAGAATCCGGACAGAGCCGGCTTGCGGTACGAGCTGCCCGACGAGCATCTTGATCGTCGTGGACTTGCCGGCACCGTTCGGACCGAGAAATCCGAAGATCTCACCGCGCGCGACCTCAAACGAAATACCGTTTACCGCTTTGATCTCGCCGTACGCGTACGAGATCGAGTCAACCGAAATTGCCGCGTTCATACTGCCTCCGTTCCCCGTCACCGTCGCTCCGCAACGATGTACTAAATAACTAATACACTGGTATCATAATACACAAGGCGGGATGCGTCAATAAAAAAGTTGAGGTTTACTTCCAGTTTCGGATACGTTTCACGACGCGTTCGGCGGTTTCACGGTCCTCTATGCCGTCGATGTGAGAAAACCAGACGCCCTCCGGACGCAAGGTCTCGAACACGCGCGGTAACTCGTCGAGAGTGATCGAAACGATCTGCATGCTCTTCCCGGCGTTCTGGATTTTGCGGTACACCGGAATCCAGCGTTCGTAACCTTCGTTCCCGGCACCGAACTGCCACTGCACGGCGTCGAGTTCCGGGATGTCCAGAATCAGATCGAGATGCCTGAGCGCGCCGGGGCCGTCGAGGTGGTAGATCGAGCGGTCGAGGAAGCGGCACTCATCGATAATGCCCGGAAGGAAGACGTCCTCGAACATCTTTGTGCTGATCATACACGAGAAGTCGTTCGACGGAATGTAGTACCTGCCGGTGTGGACCAAAGGGAGCCACGAGGTGATCGGCATCCCGGCTGACGACAGCATCTCGTAGAACACGTCGTACGCGGCGTAGTACTCGGGGTACGATGCGGCGAGCTTCGCCTCCACCGCGTCGACGTTCTCGATCATGTCGATCGCAAGCGCCTCGGGATCGCGCAACGCCGCGAGGTGATCGCCTCCCGGGTGAAAGTCGGTCAACCCGACGATGAACGCGTCGCGCCCGAGTTCGAGCAGGCGTTCGGTGAACCGGACCAGAAGCCGGAAAAGCGGGTGATCCATGTCGAGAACCGCTTTCTCCGCGTCGGCGGCCCAGTCGGCGATGCACGGCTCGGTCCACGTGGTGCCTTCGCCGTAGAAGTACGGACAGCCGCACCACGCGCTGAAGATCTCCGGGCCCATGTTCGGCCAGACGACCGGGAGCGCGTCGGCGAAGTACTCGCGGTTATGCGCTTCGGCGGCGAGCTTCTCGGCGCGAAAATCGACGTCGGTCCACCGGTCTTCGAGTGTTTTGTGTGCCTTCTCCGGTACCGGGACCGTTTTCTCGGCCGGCAGCACGATGCTCACCGGTGCGCGGTCGATCACCTCGTGATGCCAGAACGCCTCGTACCGCTTGTAGCTCTCGTCGTAATCGGGTTTCAGCGAAAAACTCATGTCATCCTCACTGCAGAAGTTTCGAACACGATCCCGACCGACGCGACGGCGTTTTGTCCGATCGGCAGCTCGATGACCGATTGCTCCGCGTCTGCGGTCACCGGGACGTCACCGATCGGCTGCTCGGATAAGTCGAGCTGCACTGCGGCTCTCACGGCGCCGAAAATCCGTCGCGGAAACGCGAGCCGTGCCGTGCACGCAATACCCGTAAGGTCGTACACCGTGAGGACCACCATCGTCCCGTCTTCGGACGTCTTGAAACCCGAGACCGCGACATCCCCGGGCTCGACTTGAACAAGCGCCCCTCCGGAAGGCAAGGCGCCGGTGTGTACGTCGGTTCCGACAGGGATCAGCGGAGCGTTGAAACTCCGCCCGACCCGATACGCCGCGGCGATATCGTCGGCTCCGTCCGCCGACGCCACGACGGGGGTCACGACGAACCGCATCTCGTGCTCTCCGACCTCCGGGAGTGGGTCGGGGTGATAACTGCCGCGAATGAGCGGAATCCGCACGGTCCGGCCGTCCCAGAGGCATCCGTACTTGCAGTCGTTGGCGACGACGACCGTCGCCGGGCCGGCCGTGCTCGTACCGGTGAGCGCAGCCCAGCGAAGCATCGGCACGTCGGAGAGGATGTCGCTTTCTCGGTCGATCGAACCGAACGGGATCTCAAACCGCGCGGAGCAGCGCTCAAGGGCGAACGGGAGCACGAGCTTGAGGACCGGGACACCACGGGTTTCATCGCCTCGCTCGAACCACGTTCCTTTGATGCCGATGTACAAACCCGGGTCGTTGACCTTAAGCTCGTACGTAATTGAGAACTCGCTGCCGGAGAAATGGAACGTCGCGTCGATCCGCGCGACGTGAGGTCCGTCGAGCCCACGCGTGATACGGGTACACCGCAGCGAGTCGTCGGGCATCTCGCGGTCGACGTGCCACGCCGACATCGGGTGCGGCTGCTCGTACCGGAACTCGAGCGGGTTCATCCCCGCCTCGTTCGGCGCGATCAACTCGGCGCCCGAACTCACGTCGAGAAATCGCGCTATACCTCCGTCACTATCGAGCTCGAGACGAACCAGGCCGTTCTCGAGGGCGAGTGTTTCGCGTTCGCTCCACGAGTAGCTGCAGTGGTGCGGCCGGTTGCTGTGCCGGGCCGTTTTTGACGTGTTTTCCGTTCGCGCGGTTCCGGTCGATCCGTCCGGAGCGTCGGACTCGAGGATGCCGTACGCAGCGTACCCAAACGCACCGACCGTCACCGGAAAGACGAGCCGCGCGTACTCGTGCCCCCAGTACCGGTCCGTCTCGACCGTCTGCGCCTCGGCGACCGCACCGTCGGGGCCGTGCACCTCGAACCGGCGACCCGCGAAGACGCCGCCGTGCGCGTCGGAGCCCGCCGGTCGGTGGCTTCCGTCGTCCCAAACCGTGAACTCAATAACCTCGGTCCGCTCGTACGACGTCGGGTTGAACACGACGACCGGGCGTCCGCGGGTCGCGTACGACCTGTCGTTCATCGTCGCGCGGCCTTCGGCCGAGTTGTACCCGACGCCGGCTCCGTATCCCGCGTCGGCGGAAGCGTACGCGTCCTCGGCGTGGCTCGTCTCGACGAGCGCGGCAACGGCGCGAAACGCGCGTGTCGCGCTCGAGCCGGCGGACGCGATCGCGCGCTGAAATATCCCGTGCGCGTACGTCCGCGTATCGCGAACGCCGGAGCCCGGAAGGATGTCGTGGAACTGGTTGAACAGCACGTCGCGCCACGCGCTCTCGAGGACCGCACCGGGGTAGTTGGCCCGAGTCAAAAGGTTCGAGATTGTACACGCGTGTTCGGCTTCCGCGATTCGCTCCTCACCGAGACGATTCGCGCGTTTGATGATGCTCTGCGACGTGTAGCAGCCGGTGAACTCGAAGTTGAGCTCGCCCGAGATCTGCGGAAGCTCCGAGCGCGACGCCGCGAGCAGTTCGAAGTACCGCTTTGCGCTCGAGAACCGGACTCTCGGGAAGACCGGAAGCCTGTCGAGCGCGGCGACCGCGCTCAGGTCGCGCCGAGTCGGGCCGCCACCGTGGTCGCCGACACCGAACACGAACATCGCGTCGCGTACGCCGACCGCCGCAGCGAATCGGGTCGCTTTGTCGACGACGTCACTCGCCCGCACGACTCCGTTGTACCCCCAGTTCATGTCGTTCACGACAAGAACCTCGGACTCGTCGGGTCCCGCCCACCGGAACGCGAGCGGCCTCTCGCCGCCGTGGGCGCCGGGCCGGTGAAGGTAGAGGTATTCGACGCCGCCGCGGGCAAGGTACGTCGGAACCGTCGCCGCGTGCCCGAACGTGTCGGGCGCCCAATCGATCGGGACGTCGGCCGCCGAAAGTTCAAACCGGCTCGAGAAGTATCGTCGAGTGTAGAGAAGCTGCCGTGCGAGCGCGTCGGACCCGGACATGTTCTTGTCGCACTCGACCCAGTGACTCGCGGTGACCTCCCAACGGCCCTCGGCGACTTTTTCCTGGATCCGCGCGAACAACTCGGGGTCGTGCTGCTCGACTAGTTCGTACACCGCCGCCTGGCTCTGGCTGAAAACGAACTCAGGAAACTCGTCCATGAGAATCAACACCGTATGGAACGAGTCGATCGTCGCCGCAACCGTCTCGGGCCAGGACCACATCCAGTTCATGTCGAGATGCGCGTGCCCGACGCAGTGTACGGTGTATGTCTTCGCCGCTTCCGCGAGTGGGGAAAGGACTTTCTCGGCTTGTGCGATCGCTTCGGCAAGAGGCACCGTCTGTGCCGCGGAAGACACGATCGTGGAGGCGGACTCGATAAGCTTCATCCACTCGGTCGCGGAGGCCGGGTGCGTACCGCAGAGAAACTCGGCAAAGACAAGCTCGGCACGAAAGTTCTCGAGCAACTCCTCGGTCGAGTCGAGCTGCGCGTCGGTCGCGCGGCTGAGTCTTCGGGTCTTTACCGTTCGCTGTTCCATAGAAACCCTCCGTGAACTGAGTTACGCGCGTGGTCCCTCGGGCAGACTCGAATCGAGCCGCGCCAGGTCCCGTGCGAGTTCCCGGTTTGCTCTGAACACGACCGATTGTATCCCGACCGCGCGCGCGCCGTCTACGTTTTGTTGACTGTCGTCGATGAAAGCGATCCGTTCGGCCGGCAGATCGAAAAGATCGATAAAACGCGTGAAGATTACGGGGTCGGGTTTATTCACCCCGATGCGGCACGAAGCGACGACGTGCTCGAATCGCGTGAGCCAGTGTCGCCCCTCCAGTAAATCCTCGGTCAGTTCGATCGGCATGTTGGAACAGATCCCGATTCGACGTCCGGCGTCGGGCAAAGCGAGCGCCCAAGCGAGCAACGCGGTGTTCAGCCGTGACCAGCTCATCGAGTCGAGGCCGATCAAAAACGCGAAGCGCGACGGCTCGACGTTCACGCCGAGATCGCTCGTGACTCGACTCCAGAACTCTACACCGTCGATATCACCACGGTCGTACTCGTGCCGATGGAGCCAAAAAACCGGACGCGCCGTCTCGCTCGTCACGCCGAGCACGTCGAGTATCGCGCTCCACGACTGCTCGTCCTGAAACAGGCTCAATACGCCGCCGTAGTCGAATACGATCGCTTCAATTCTCGGAGAGTCCATTGTCTCGCAACTCCTCGCTGTAATGTCTCACTGTAATACCTCGCGGCGAGGTTGCGCACGAGTCTACCCGCATCCCGATCGGCGGGTCAACGACGGAACCAGGTTTCGTCGCCAAACCGTGTTGACAATCGGTTGATCGACCGACATTAATGGTAGGCAGTAGTACCGTTTTTTGCTTAAGGTGGATAGATGTCGGAATTTTTTGATAACGGGTTTTACCGCGACCCGCGCGCAGGATTTGTCTCAAAAACGCGGATCGCGGCGGTTGCAGTCGCGATCGGCATCGTGTTCATGTTGTACATCGGGCATCTGTTTTCGCTTCAAGTCGTCGAAGGAAGCGAGTACGCGCAGCGTGCCCAGGAGATCACACGAAGGAGCGCGGCGATCGCGTCGCGTCGTGGCGAGATTCTTGATCGGAATGGAAAACCGATCGCGACGAACATCGATGCATTTACATTGATGCTTAACCCTGCGGACGTCCCTCGCGACGGCTTCACCGACCTGTTTGAACGGCTCGCTCCCATCCTCGGCACTACCACGCAGCGGCTCGAGCAGCGTGTCCCGACCAACATTCGTCGACAGTACCGCGAGATCGAACTCCAGGTAGGGCTCGACCTCGAAACAATAACGGAGATCGCCGAACGCATCGACCAGTTCCCGGGTCTCTCGTGGATCAGTCGGCCGCTGCGGCACTATCCCGACGGCCCACTCGTCTCGCACGTCGCGGGTTATCTCGGTGCAATCACGCCGCAAGAACTTCAGGTCCTGTTTAACCACGGTTACGGACCTGGAAGTGTGCTCGGAAAGACCGGGATCGAACGCGAGTACGACGGAATCCTGCGCGGTCAGGACGGTCGTGGCGTACGATTTGTCGACGCGTTCGGCCGGGAAGTCGAGCAGCCGATGCAGTCGGTTTTGCCCGAGCTCGGAAA
>REEC01000196.1 GCA_007695285.1 Spirochaetaceae bacterium
TCGGGTACTCATTTCTGTACAACCGGGACGCGATCGTCATCATCAGGGACAGGTTGCCGATGACGCTCGCGTTGTCGTTATCCGCGTTCATGTTTGTGTGGATGGTCTCGTTGCCGGCCGGGATTTTCTCCGCCGTCAACAAGTATACCGTGGGCGATTACATCGTCAATTTCTTCGGTTTCATCGGACTGGCAACGCCGAACTTCCTGCTGGCGCTTTTATTCCTTTTCATCGCGTATCGGTACTTCGGTATCGCGGCTGTCGGGCTCTTCTCGGAACAGTACGTCGAAGCTCCATGGAGTTTTGCAAAACTGGTCGATCTTCTCCGACACATGGTCGTCCCGGTCATAGTGATCGGAACCGCAGGCACCGCGGGTTTGATCCGCACAGTACGTGCAAATCTGCTCGATGAACTGAATAAACCGTACGTCGATACGGCCCGCGCCAAGGGGCAAAAGGAAAACAAACTGCTTTGGAGATACCCTGTTCGCCACGCGTTGAACCCGTTCATCAGTACGCTAGGCTGGGCGCTTCCGGGGTTGATCTCAGGAGAGGTCATAGTATCGATAGTGCTCAACCTCCCGACATCGGGCCCGATCCTTTTCAACGCGCTCGCGAATCAAGACATGTACCTGGCTGCCGGTTTTTTGTTGCTTCTCAGCACGTTAACGGTGGTAGGGACATTTGTGTCTGACATTCTACTCGCTGTTTTGGACCCGAGAATTCGTTTTCAGTGATTCAATGAAACAAGGAGACATGCGCTCTGATGAATGACAATGATGCTTCCGTCACGAAAACCGAGAACGCACCTGGTTCCGAAACCGTCGCAGTCGCGTCGACGCAGTCGGAACCGGACATTTTGGTCGCATCGCAGTGGAAGCTCGTATGGTGGAAGTTCCGGAAACACAAGCTCGCGATGATCAGCCTCGCGATCGTAGCCGTTCTCTACACGACCGTTATCTTCGCGGAGTTTTTGGCGCCTCGGCTGCCGCGCAGCCACAGTTCGCAGCACGTGTACGTTCCACCGCAGCGGATCCGTTTTTTTTCGGACGGCAGGTTCGAGCTCCATGTGCTTCGCTACACATTTGAACGCGATCCCCTGTCGTTGCAGCGGATTTGGACGCTGAATGAGGACGACGTGATCCCGATCGGCTTTTTTGTTCGTGGGCAACCGTACAGGATGTGGGGTCTATTTCCGGCCGAAAGACGGCTTTTGGGACCAAAAAACATCGATGATCCGTTCTTCTTGATGGGAACGGACGGGCTCGGACGAGACGTATTCAGCAGGATGATCTACAGCGCGCGCGTTTCTCTGACCGTCGGGCTTGTCGGAGTAACTTTGACGTTCATCCTCGGCATCTTGATCGGGGGCATTTCGGGGTTGATCGGAGGAAGATTGGACAACTTCATCCAACGCGTCATCGAAATCGTCTTGTCGATACCACATTTACCTTTTTGGTTGGCACTCGCGGCGATGGTCCCGATACATTGGAGTCCTCTGCAAACGTATATGATGATAACCGTGATCCTGGCCTTTCTGAGTTGGACCGGGCTCGCCCGCGTCGTGAGGAGCAAATTCCTTTCGCTTCGCGACGAAGACTTCGTTCTCGCAGCCCGACTCGATGGGTGCTCCAAAACACGATTGATCACACGACATATGCTGCCGTCGTTTGCAAGCCATATTATCGCCTCCATCACCTTGACGATCCCCGGCGTGATAATCGGAGAGACCGCATTGAGTTTTCTCGGCCTGGGCTTACGTCCGCCGGTGGTGAGTTGGGGAGTCATGTTGCAGGACGCGCAGCGCGTCGCGGCGATGGCGGATCATCCGTGGCTCCTCTGGCCCGCGGCCGCCGTCTTCGTGACCGTCCTGGCACTCAACTACCTGGGAGACGGGCTGCGCGACGCTGCGGACCCGTACGCATCGTAAGGACGGTATGGACGTGAACGAGAATAAACCGGATACACTGCTTGAAGTCGTCGGACTCAAGGTCCACTTTTTCACCGACGAAGGTGTCGTTCGTGCGGTCGACGGAATCGACCTTAACCTCTACCGCGGCAGAACGCTCTGCCTGGTCGGCGAAAGCGGCTGCGGAAAGAGCGTCGCGTGCCGGACGTTTCTGAACATCGTGCGAAGCCCCGGGAGGATCGTCGATGGGAGTATCCTTTACCGCAAAGACGACGGAACGGCAATCGACATAGCCCGGCTTGATCCCAAAGGAGACCAAATCCGGCGTATCCGGGGGAAAGAGATCAGTATGGTTTTCCAGGAACCGATGACGTCGTTGAGCATGATGCATACGGTTGGCGACCAGCTGTGTGAGGCGTTGAGTATACACTTCGCAATGACCAAAGACGAAGCCCGAGAAAAAGCGATCGCGATGCTCGGCCGTGTTGGGTTGCCGAAACCCGACCGAACGATCGACGAGTATCCGTTTCGGTTGAGCGGCGGAATGCGCCAACGCGTAATGATCGCGATGGCATTAATGTGCGACCCGAATCTGCTGATCGCCGACGAGCCGACGACCGCGCTTGATGTCACGACGCAAGCCCAGATTATCAGCCTGATCAAGGAACTCCAGGAGCAGTTCAACATGGCCGTGCTGTACATAACACACGACTTAGGGGTTGTCGCCGAAGTCGCAGACGACGTCGCCGTGATGTATCTGGGCAGAATCGTCGAGTACGGAACGGTCGACACCATATTCCACACACCGAAGCACCCGTACACGCGCGCGCTTCTTCGTTCGATCCCGCGGATCGAGATCGACCGCACCGAACTCGATCCGATAAAAGGCATGGTTCCAAGTCCGTTCCGCCGTCCGACCGGCTGTCCATTTCATCCGCGGTGCGAAAGCGTGATGGATCGATGCCGAACAACAGAACCTGGTGTCTACGACCTTGGAGAGGGCCACTCTGCACGGTGTCTGCTGTTTGAAAACACGGCCAAACCGGAGGAAGTCGAAAAATGAGCCAAACGCAAACACCGCTTCCAGCCGAGTCGGGGACCCGTCCGGTTGACCCGACGAACCTTCTCGAGATACGCGGTCTCAGAAAGCATTTTCCGATCGTTCGGGGCCTGTTTTCTTCGGTTAAAGGCCTGAACCGCGCGGTTGATGACGTGACAATATTCGTCAGGAAAGGAGAGACGCTGGGCCTCGTCGGCGAGAGCGGCTGCGGGAAGACGACGGCCGGACGGTGTATCGTACGCGGATACACTGTAACCGAGGGCGAAATCGCGTATCGCAGGGCGGACGGCAAAACGGTCGATCTTGCACAGCTCAGCGAAAACGGGGTCCGCCCGTATCGGCGGGAAATCCGGATGATCTTTCAGGACCCATACTCCTCACTCAACCCGCGGATGACTGTCTTTGACGTAATCAGCGAGGTACTGCGCGTCAACCGGATGTGTACCGTTACGGAGATGAAGGATCGTGTTGCGGCACTGCTCGAACGAGTTGGACTTCGAAACGAGTATATGCAGCGCTATCCGCATGCCTTTAGCGGAGGCGAACGGCAACGGATCGTGATCGCGCGCGCGTTGATCACCGATCCACGGCTCGTCGTGTGCGATGAGGCGGTGTCCGCGCTCGACGTCTCGATCCGAGGACAGATTCTCAACCTTCTCGAAGAGATTCAAGACGAATTCGATCTGACCTACGTTTTCATCTCACACGACCTCAGCGTCATACGCCATGTATGCGACAGGATCGTCGTGATGTACGTCGGAAAGGCAGTCGAGGTAGCCCCCGCACTGGAGATGTTCATTAAACCGCTCCACCCGTACACCGAAGCGCTGCTCGCCGCGGTCCCGATCCCCGACCCTCGAGTCAGGGAATCCCGCCCCCGCGTCGCGCTTAAGGGGGAGGTCGCCGACTCGTCAAACCCGCCGAGTGGCTGTTACTTCCACCCGCGATGTCCGTACGCTGAGAAACAGTGCCGGAACGAAACGCCGCCGCTGCGGGAAGTTGACGGCGGCCGTTACGTCGCGTGTCACTTCGCGGAGTCGCTCAATCTGCGCGGAGCGCTCGAACGATGACCGCAGGCGGTTAATCGATGGAGTACACCCAGCGGATCCATGCGGTATCACCGACCGTGCTACGCGTCGGGGTACCCCTCAGCTTTCGTGTCCTGTTCGGAGCGTTCGCGTTGTTTATGGGAATGATCATGTTCGTCGACGGTTCCATAGCACCGATCCCCGGCTTACTGTTCTTTATTGCCCTCGGCGCGACGTTTTTTGTCGATGATTGGGATTTCGACTCCGAAGCTCACGAGGTTCGTCGTCGCTTCGGTTGGCTGTTTGTTACCCGCACGAGAGCGTATCCGGTTTCGGAACTCGCAGGAGTGCGCCATGAACTCGGTATGCCACGAAGGCCGCGCAAACCGGTACACAGCGTCTCGATCGAGACGAAAGACGGTAGGCGCCTCACGATCGACCTCGGTTCCGGCCGAGAGCGCGAGATGGAAGATGCAGCGCGGTTAATCGCGAGGCACCTGGAGATCGAGCTTCTTCCGTGACCGATGCATCCGGGCAAAAGCTTTCCGACTGTTCGCGACGCGCAAACCCACTACACGGACACTAACGCGGTCTTTATGCTCTCTATCAACCGAGCGGTCTCGTCGGCGCTGCGGTCCGGGTGCGTCTGGATGAACACCGTGCGTTCGAGAATATCGAGCGATGTGCGGCACATCTCGGTCGAGTAGTTCATGCGGCACTCGGCGTTCTCCTTCATTTTGAACGCGTTGAGCGCATCGTGGTGCGCGCCGCGATGAGCGAGAATCGGGTCCCACTCGGTGTAGACGTGCCGGCCGGTCTTGATCGCGACCGTTCCGCCCGTGAGTTCGGCGAACCGGGCCGCCGCTTCGGGGCTCTCGAAGCGGTACATCACGTGGGTACCGCACTCCCACTCGAGACTGTGCGATGGGGCGACGGAAAGGCCGGCCCCTGTCGTCTCGGCGATGATACGTTTTTTCTGCGCGCGCATCGAGCTGATCATGTCGTCGATCCGGTCGAGCTGGATATTCAGCATCGCGCCCTCGAACTCCGACGCGCGGGCGCCGTTCTGCACGAACCCCGAAAAAGCGTTCTCACGCCCGTCCCAGTAGAACCGGCACGGGTCGATCACACAGCCGACCCTCTCGGCGTATCCGTCATCGTTCGTCACGACCGCGCCGCCCTCGCCGCACGTCATGTTCTTGTAGTAGTTGAAGCTGAACGTGCCGATGTGCCCGATCGCCCCGAGTTTAGTGCCTTTGTACGCGCCGCCGACCGCCTGACACGCGTCCTCGACGACGATCAGGTTTTTCACGCGCGCGATCTCCATGATCGGGTCCATGTCGCACGCGAGACCCCACATATGCACCGGAATCACCGCGCGCGTACGAGGACCGATCGCGGCGTCTATCGCGGCCGGGTCGATCGTGAGTGAATCGTCGATATCGATGATGACCGGAATCGCACCCGCGGCGACGACCGAGATCGCGGTCGCCATGTACGTACACGCGGGGACGAGCACCTCGTCACCGGGTCCGATGCCCGCGCCGATCAAAGCCGCGGTGATCGCGTTCGTTCCACTCGCGGTCTGGATGCAGTGCTTCACACCGAGCTTTTCGGCGTACCGGCGCTCGAACCGCGCGCACTGGCCCTCGTCCGAGCCGTACCGGAATATCCGGCCGCCCTCGATCACTTTCCTGATCTCGTTGAGTTCTTCCTCACCAATCCTGTACATGTGCTTCCCTCCCCGTATCGCCTGTTCTCTCGCACCGGACGTGCGAGGCAACCTCGGCGACCGGTGCGATCCAAATATCGGTGTCGTGTAGCGCGTACTCTAGAGCACGGCGTAATGCCGCGGGGTCCGTGTTCAATCTGTCGTCGGAATTGCCGATCTCGTGACCGCAGAGAATGAGCCACGCGCCGGCCGAACGCGCGGAGTCGATCAATCGAACGAGATCGTCGGCCGACGAGTTGTCGCATCCTGCCGCGTCGAGCCGGCTCAGGTCGCAGAACTCCGGATCGTTCGCGCTCTCACCGCGGTATCCGCGTCCAGCGAGGAACCGCTCGGCGACGAGCGGCACGTACGAGCGGCACGCGCGGCCTCGCCCGACGAAAGTCTGGCCGCACGGATACGCGAACGTTTTCGGTCGCAGACCGAGCTGATCGTCGATGAACCGGTCGGCTCCCGTTATCTCATCCTGCATCCGCGCGAGCGTGTAATCCTCGAGCGCTACGTTACGCGAAAATACGAAGTTGCCGCTACACGGATGGTTCAGCGTATGGTTTCCGATCTCGTGCCCGTCGCGCACAACGTCAAGCCATTCGTCGCGACGCGCCGCGACCCCGGCCGACGAAACGTAGAACGTGACCTTCACTCCAAATTCCGCGAACACCGGGAGTCCGTTATCGAGTTGCGACGGTCTCGCGTCGTCGAAAGTCAGGCTCAGCGCGGCGCGAAAACCGCCCGGCCAGCCCGCGAAGCTACTTTCCATATACGAGTGAGAATACACCAGCGCCGACGTCGTGGGAACACACCGGCGAGA
Source organism: Spirochaetaceae bacterium (assembly GCA_007695285.1). Taxonomy (GTDB): domain Bacteria; phylum Spirochaetota; class Spirochaetia; order DSM-27196; family PXBQ01; genus PXBQ01. The sequence continues at coordinate 6,538 of REEC01000196.1, forward strand.
AGCGAGTTCGTCACGGGTCGCCTTGACGTCATCGGGCAAAACGAACACAGTACGGGCACGATGCACAGCCAAGAGAACTTCTCGCGATCGGTACCGTCGGTACTCACGCTCATGATGATGGTTTTTTTCGCGGTCTCACCGCGTTTTCTTTTATCGCCGTTGCTTCTTCGCATCGCGACGACGTTCGGAGTCGGTTACGGTCGAGCGTCAGCGGTGTTTCTTACCGCTTCGTTCGGCTTCGTGACGGGTTTACTGACGTCGGGTTACATAGCGCATCGGCTCACGCACCGCTTCACGATCGTATTTGCGATCGGTCTGTCCGGCATTCTGTTGATCGCGCTATCGATGGTTCGCTCCTTCGCGGCGTTCCACGTCGTGCTTTTTTTCTGCGGTTGGGCGACCGGCTTGTACCCGGGTTCCGGCGTCACCTCGGTCGCGGCCGCCGTGGCAGACCGACACCGCGGCAAGGCTATGGCAATCCACGAGTCGGGGCCGAACATCGCGTTCATCCTCGCTCCGGTGCTCTCGGCCGCGATCGCGCCGACTTTCGGATGGCACGGCGTCTTTGTCGTGTTCGGCGTCGCAGCGATCGTCGCAGCGATCGTCTTTTTGATTTCCGGCCGGGGTTTGGCCGAGCCCGGGCAACCGCCGAACTTCTCGAACCTGCGGATGTTCATCCACGACCGGTCGTTCTGGGTCATCGTGCTCCTGCTCGCGATCGCGGCGGTCGGTGCGATCGGTGTGTACTCGGTCCTTCCGACGTTCCTGATCGCCGAGCACGGCTACTCCGAACGGTTCGTGAACTCGTACATCGGCGTCTCGAGGGTTACCGGGTTTGTCGCGATTCTGACCGCGGGTGTTCTCGCGGACCGGATCGGTTTCAGCGCGGTGATCGCGGTGATCATCGGCGTCACGGGCGTGATGACGATTCTGCTCGGGCTCACGACGGGTGCACCGCTTCTGATCGCGGTATTTTTACAACCGATGTTGGTGCAGTCGTTCTTTCCGGTCGCGATCAACGGTCTGACGCTCGTCGTTCCGCCGGCCGCGCGCAGCCTCGCGGTCTCTCTCGCGATCCCTCTCGCGAATCTCGTCGGAACCGGTATCGCACCACGCGCGCTCGGCGCGGCCGGCTCGGCGGGGGTGTTTGGACTCGGCTTTGTCATCGCGGGTGTCCTTACGGTCGCGAGTCTTGCGCTGCTGCCGCTCCTCCGCGGTGGCCCACTCGCGCGGCGGACGGAAGCCTGATACAGAGCGGTTTTTTCATCGCGCCATCTGGTACACGCGCACGTACTCGATCTCGTACCGGGCCGGGAAGATCGAGTCGTCGATTCCGCGTTGCCCACCCCAGCTGCCCCCGATCGCGAGGTTCAAAATCAGGTAGTGAGGCTCGTCGAAAGGCCAGACATCGGCCCCTGTTCCTTCGTTGTGGAACGTGAAGTATTTCTGATCGTCGACGTAAAAATCGATGCGATCGGGAAACCACTCGATCGCGTAGACATGAAACGTATCGTACGGCGACGGCAACATTAGCGACGATCCACGTTGCGTCCCGCGCGTGTGATTGTACGCGAACGTGTGAACGTAGCCGTGTACACGCCGCGGGTCGAACCCGACGTACTCCATGATGTCGATCTCGCCGCACATCGGCCAACCGACGAGTCCGATGTTCGACCCGAGCAACCACGCCGCCGGCCACGTGCCACGACCGGCCGGTACTTTCGCGCGGATTTCGAAGCGGCCGTACGTCCAGCTCTGCGTGAACCGCGTGTGGATACTCGCCGAGGTGTACTCGGCCGTGCCGAACCGCTGTTTGTGCGCCTCGATTACGAGGCGCCCGTCCTCGACGCGCGAGTTGCTCAGGCTTCGGGGCACGTAGTACTGCGCCTCGTTGTTCCGAACCATCCCGGTCTCGTACGACCATCGTTCCGGATCCGGCAATCCTGTGTAATCGAACTCATCGGACCACACGAGTTCCCACTCGACCTCGCGAACACCGGTCTCGACCGAGTCGCGCGACGTCGCGCATGAGACGGTCGCACCAAGAATGATTGTGGCAACGATCAACGGCCAAAACGAACGCATCAGGGTTCCTCCCATGGCATCGGTCTCGTCGGTTTTCGCCGGGATTCGCTAAAACGCCTGCCGTCCCCACGACGGTGCCGGGTTGGGGTCGAGGCCGAGCATCTCGCGCGCGGTCCGGACGTAGTACCGGTAGTTTTCGATCGTGACGCCGTTCGGGATCCGGTGATCGAGACCAAAAATCACGCCACCGGTCAGCATCGGCGCTGAGAGCTTGTACTCGAGCTCGGCGCGGATCGCATCGGGTCCGCGCATCACGGCGAACTTGTCGATGCCGCCCATGAACGAGAGAGCGCTTCCGTACTTCTCGCGCGTCTTGACCATGTCCATGCCGGCCGCGGGCTCCATCGGGAAAAAACAGTTCACGCCGGCTTCCCGGAACGAATCGATCACCGAGTTCATGTTGCCGTCGCTGTCCTGTTGAAAAAGTACGGCGCCGCGCGACGCGAGTAAATCCCAGACCGAGCGGTAGTACGGTCGGATAAACTCGTCGATCTGCGTCGGGCCGACGAGGCTTCCACTTTTCCCGGCGAGATCCTCGTGCACCGAAAGGATATCGACCGGCACGCGAGAGACGACGGCCTCGAGGACCCGGACCGCGGTCGTGCCGATCGTCGTGAGCATGTCGTGGATCAGATCGGGCTGCGTGTAGTACGAAACACAGAGTTCCTCTTCACCCATGAGCTGCCGCGGTTCGTCGAAACCGCCCGGGATCGATACGTTGATCACGGCGCCTTCCGAGCGCGCGCCGAGCGCCGCTTCCGCCCAGCCGTCGGGCAACCGGTCGTCGGAGTACTCGTACCGTGGTTTGATCGCGAGCCAGCTGTCCCAGTCGGTGACCGGGTACTCCATCGGGAGCGGAATCGTCGCGCTTTTTTTTATGAGTTTCATCTTCCGGCCGTAGCGGTCGCGCGTGATCGTCTGCTCCGGCGTGTCTTCGAGCACGACACTTTCTACCGACGGAAACATCCCCCCCGAAGAAACTCCGACCCGGTGCCGCTTCACGTAATCGAAACCGAATTTCGTGAGTTCGATCTCGTCCTCGCTCGCGCCCTGCGCGCGCCACTCGTCCTCTAGCCCGACGAGCGGGCCAAAAAGCTCGCAGAAAAGCGGCCGTTTCACGGATCGTGACGTCATATACGGCAGATACTCGTCGCGGAGAATTTCCATCTATGCCCTCGTTCTGTTCAGTATAGCGCGAGTATGTACGGCCGGTCGATACGAGGCAATAGACGGATCGAACGCGGTGTTGTACGAACCGAACATCCGTACTCGACTCATTCTGATTGGTCAGTTATCCTGGTCATATGAACGTTATTTCGGCGAGTGAATTCAAGGCAAAGTGCCTCTCGATCGTCGATGAGGTCAGCGAGTCAGGGTCACGGTTCGTGATCAGCAAGCGGGGTCGGCTCGTTGCCGAATTGATCCGGTACGTGAATATTGATCACGGGTTTGCACAGGAGGCGCTTCGCGGCACCGCGCGGATCGTGGCGAACATCGATACACCCGTCACACCGCCGGACGAGTGGCACAGCGTGAGCGACAAATGAGGATCGTGCTCGACACGCCGATCACGGAGCTCCGACCGCATCACGGCGCCCGGAACTCGCGGATGAACTCGAGCAGCCGATGGTACGCGGGTTTCGGCTGTTC
>REEC01000141.1 GCA_007695285.1 Spirochaetaceae bacterium
AACCCCCGACCGAACGGATATGAGCCGTTTGCTCTACCGACTGAGCTACGCCACCTCGTTTTTCAGGTTCCTGACTATATCAACGCTCCCCATTCCTGTCAACGCGCACACACGCGGCCCAGCAGTTCGCATTTTGCCTTGAAAATGCGAACTGCCTATGGCCTCAGTTCAGATTGCAGCCGATTTCGTGGCTTTTTCGTGTCGTTTCGACACGAAAATGCAGAAATCGGCGTTGGGGTCCGGCACACCCCTCCTAAAATTAGAATTGCTCCACGCGGCCGTCACACCAGGTTGAACAGACGCGCGCGCTCTACCAACGTGATGTTCCAGTGGTTTCGCGTCATAAACGCGGTCCGGTCGACGTGTTTCTCGATGCGCGTTGTTCGTTCCTGGGCGGACTTCACCGCTTTCCCAAGAATCGTCGCACGATCGTCGGCGTCCCTCGAATTTGAGTTGTTCAAGACTTCACTGTAAAGAAAGCAGTACAAACGCGTGTACGGGTCGTGATCGGAAGGCTTTTTTACTCTGACCAGGTCGTACAGGATGCTGATGGCCTGCTCGGCCCCCCCAAGCTCCGAAAGCGCGTACCCATAATACGCATCGCGAACACGACTCAGAACCGAGCCACCGGCCACGACCCCGATCGCCGTGTCCTCGAGATACTCAAAACCGTCACGCCACGAAGGCCTGTCGGGGACCGGTGTCTCACCGAGCTCCTCGTGATACGCGCCGGCCGCTTCAAGGTGCTCCAACGCGCATCGATACTCCCCGGCGAGCAATGCCGCCTCGCCCCGGAACACAGTGCTCTCGAACGACGGCACGATCGTTTCGAGCAGCGCCTGTGCCGCGGCGAACTCACCACGGTACGCGTGCGTTCGCGCGACCCATGTCCGGCCGACCCGGCACACGTCGCTTCGACCGTACGCGCGACCGATCGCGGCGACGCGGCTGAACGTGTCGAGCGCCTCATCGTACAAGCCAAGTTCGAAGAAGACACGGCCGTGAACAAATGTTGCGTACATCGAATAATCGTGCGCTCCGATCTCGTCTGCGTCCGCGATACACCGCTCGGCGCGCGCGAGCGCCTGAGAGTAATCGCCGTACAGAAAATCACCGACGTACTCGAAGAATGCCGCGCGGAGAACCGGCCACGGATCTCCGGCTCTGTGAGCTTCGGTCGCGGCGATCGCAAAATACTCGCGTGCATCGGTGACGTTCTCGGACGCGAGTAGAATCCGGGCGAACTCGATGTACGCGGTCGATACGCCACGCGGGTCGTCCTGGTCCTGGAACGCCATAATCGACCGTTTTGCGGTCGCCGCGGCTTCACGATAATCTCCGATCGCGGCGCGGTACCGCGCCTGCGCGAGAGCGACATCGCCGTACGTCGACGGCGTGCCGATCGCCTCGCTGTCCCACGCGGAGACGATGCGCCGCGCGGTCGCGGTTTCACCGTTGACCAAAGCCAGTCTGAGTCGTCCTGCGAACAGAATACTCTCTAGAATTGCGATCTCGGATGGGCGAACGGCCCGGTCACCGAACGGTATCCGGTGATACAACAGTTCGCGCGCGGTTGCGCGGTCCCCGCGGTCGAGTGATCGATCGATCAGGGCACGGAACACGCGCATCGCCCGCTCGATCGGCGCGAACTGCTCGAGAATACCAAACCACCGGGTTTTCGGACCGCCCCGGGCTACCCGCTGTTCGGCGAATCGTACGACCGAGAGTTCGACCTTCCCCGAATCCGGGCCGAGCAGCCGCTTAACGTCGCCAATCAGGCTCGGTTCGGTCGGCGTGTAAAGTGTCTCGTCGGGAATCAAGCCGAGCGTCGCGAGCTCTTTGAGGATCTCGGGTGCATAACTCGAATCGACGCCGCAGGGCTCGAGAATGGTGTAGTATTCATCGAGCGATGCCGATCCGTCGAGAAGAAACCCCGCGTACAATGCAAAAAGCGGTTCGCGCTCGAGATTCTCGATCACGTGGCGTGTGGGCGCTCCGTCGGCGAACTGCGCGTTCCGACCGACCAAGAGGCAGATCGAGTGGAACGCGGAGAGTCGTTTCCCGTTGCTCGAGCGCAGGATCGCAGCGGTCTCAGAAGGCCGAATACTCCATCCGGCGTCTTTCACAAAATCTTCGATCTCGGCGGGTGTGACATCCGCCGCGTACACGGTCGCGTGCTGCACGTCGTGAAACACCGCAGGAACCTCTTCGGCCGACGAGGCCACGACGACAAATCCGCCGACGTCGTCAAGACACGCGCGGAGCAGTTCGAGCGCGGGCGTAGCGATCCGGTCGATCGACCGAATCACGAGACACGGAGCCGACATCACCGACTCGGCCCTCCGCGCGTACGAGCGCAAGAAAAGCATCAAGGCGATACGGAAATCGTGGGCCGCAGCGTCGAACAACTCGGGGCGCGGCTCGCGTTTCGTGATGTACTCAAGCAGCGCCGAGCGCGACTCCCATACCGCACGCTCGGCCGAGTTAAGGAAATGCGGTGTTTCGTTCAGACCGAACGCACCGACGACCGTCTCAAGAGGAGAAAACGGGTACTCAGCGATCCGGCGCGGCCGTACGTCGAGCGCGGCTATCTTCGGCCCGACGAAAGAGCTCACCGCCGCGTCGATCGCGTAATGGAGCCCGTCGGCATCGCCCCCTCGGACGACGATCAGGCCGCCGTCGCGAGCCGCGAACAGGGCGTCGAGAAGTTCTTCGGTTTTCAGTCGCGTGGCCGCGAAACTCTCAATCTTCCCGGCGTTTCCGCCGGTGTCGGGCGTACGCCCTATCACGCGCAGGGCGGGGCCGTCGCTCTCGTACTCGAGGTAGACGGCCATCGACAGCGAAGCGTGCCGCGTGATCCACGCGGCGTCATCGACCGGCAGAGTCGTCAGAATATCCCTCATGCGCCGGAGACTCTCGTCATCGCATCCGACCGCACACTGATCGAGCAGGACCGAGAATCCCGAGAGATCGTCCGCGCGCCCGAGCAGCTCGTCGCGCGCGGCGACTAAGCTCTCGGCAACCTTCGCCTGGTCGCTCGTCGTGAGTTTCTCAAACCGAGCGAGAATACACCCGCTCTCGGCGGGTTCGAGCACACCACCGCGCGTCAGGAACTCGTTCGTGAGTACACGCTCGACCTCACGCACTACGTTCGGACGGAGCTTCACTAACTGACGGTAGCCTGCGATCTCGACAAGAATAAAATACACCATGGTCGTCGTACTAGTATCGAACGACGAGCCCAATTAGTAAAGCGATACAATAAGGGAACTTTCATTCACTCCGGTGACGCCGCGTCCGCGGCGGGAACAAGAAACCCCGAGGTACTATCCTTCCCGTACAATCGGTCGACGAGCCGGTCGCGGTCGGGTTCGGCGATTCTCAGGAAGTTGACACCGTAGAACGTTCGCGTCTCGTCGGCAAACTTTCGCACGACTCGCCCGATTATCGGAACGTCGGTCCCGTCGATCGAAAGCATGATCTCGATATCGGTGTAGAGGCTCAGGTCTACCTCTTCGGTCGGACACGAGAACAGGATTCCCGTTGCGCTGATGTCGATGAGATCGGTCGTGAGGTACTCGGGAACGCTTTCATCGGAGGCGAAGTATCCGTTTGCCTTCAGCGAGTACGCAAAAACGTGTGCCATCTGAAGAGCAAATTCAACCGCGGCGGTATCGAAACCCGCCGTGTCGCGCCCCGTTTTGATGAAGTACAGGTATCCGACAACGTACTGCAAGTACATTATCGGGCAGTACATCTCGTGGTGCAGCCCCTGCGACTTCAGCCCGACGACCGCCTTCTCGAGTGCGTCTGCATCTTCGGCGAGTTCGGCGGCCAAGAGAAGATTCTCCGACGCAAACTCAGACAGTTCGTCGGGTCTACCCGAGTAAAAAGGCACCATCAGTACCTTGCCGGTTCGCGCGACGATCTTCTCCTGCGGCGATCTCGGTGACCGCGCACGGAACATCACGATCTTTGCCTCGGTCGCGTGCTGCTGCGCATCGACGCGAAAACTCTCGAGCAACGCTTGAAGACGCGAGGCATCGAAATCCTTGACCGTGTTCGGCGTCTCGACTTCGACGTACCTCGTCGACTCGGGAAATGCGAGCGAAACGCGTCGACCCTTGTGCAGAAACGAGACACCGATCCCGGCCGGCGTTTCGATCCGCTCGTACCTGCGGGATAGATCACGATACAGGACTCGCGGTTGTCGCAAAGCGAGCGAACCCGGCGTCGATTTTCGCACCCGCGTTTTGAACGTCATCGGATGGCCGCGGAACCTGAAGTACACCGACACATTCGACCGCTCGGGGAACGTCGCTTCGCACCGAAATTGAAGGAACTCCTCGCTCTGCGATGCGAGTGTCGCAGGGATCCTCCGGACGTCGGACACGATCACGAACTCCGACTCGTCTTCACGCGTCGTGTCGAAAATGAACTCTTTTTCGACGTGATTTATCGTCTGTGCCATAGGACCTCCCTGAAACTACGCGGTCACAGGCCGGGCATTACTCGCGTCGATGTCGACGGCTCGAATTTTTCCTGCGGCCGGGCGTACCGTCGCGCGAGCGCATCGACATCGACGGTATAACCGTTAACGTACCACCTACCCGAGACACGTTCAAGAAAAATCTCGGCCGCCGCACGCCCTTCCCGCGAGAACAGCACGACTTCGAGCTCCGCGGTTTCGCTATCGGCAAACTGGGGAGCCGCTATGCGCGCCCGCTCGACCGTCGGCCCGGCGTCGCGGTCGGAGATCAACCGTCGCAGCAGTTCCGAGCGCACCTCGGGCAGGAACGCGTCGCCGGTCGGCGTGGCCGCGGCGAAGTCGTCGATAAAGCGGGTCACGACCTCTGTGATCGAGCGGACCCGTGCATCGGTCGCAAAACGGTCGGCGAGCGGCCCAAGGGTGAAGTCCTCCGGGACGATCCGGCGACGCGTCGCCGCGCGCAGAAGGAAAAGGTCGGCGTTCCCCGCCAACGTGACGTTCGTTCGGTCCGAACCGCGTGCATTGTCGGAGTCCGATCTGCGCATCGTCAGCGAGATCCGCTCGGCTTCAGTCGACCGTCCGGCTGCCGCAGGCTCGGACGTCTCGGACCCGACCGCGGAACCGGACTCGGTGACGGCCTCGACCGGTCCGCGTTGCACCCGAAGGAACGACATCGCCACGGCGGCAGAGAGAATCGCGATGATCGCAAAGGCGGTAATACTTCGTCGTCGCATCGTACCGAGATCGTACCAAATGCACGGACGATCTACAATCGGCCGCTGAACTCGTGCGCGTGGTGTACCCGGCTGCTTTACACCGGTCCGCGCGGCGGTATACGCTTGTCGCGTGGATCGTCGAAACACCGTTATCCGCCACCTCGACACAGATTACAGCCGCCCGATACGTGATCCGCTCTGGAAGAACATCATGGTGTCGGACGCGCTGATCGCAATCATCAACGAAGAGCCGTTCCAGCAGCTCACGCGTATCCGGCAACTCGGGCCTGCGCACTTGGTGTATCCGGGCGCGACACACACAAGATTCTCACACTCGCTCGGTGTGTTCCATGTCGCCCGCCGGATGATCCGCGCGCTCGCTTCGCACGACGCGTTCGACGTCGACGTCGAAGGCGTAAAGGCTTTTCTCTGCGCGGCGCTTGTCCACGACCTCGGCCACTACCCGTACACGCACAGCATGAAGGAACTCCCGCTCAAGGATCACGAGCAGCTCACCGGCGAGATCGTATCGCGCGATCCGATCCGTCGTCGGATCGAGAACACGGTCGGCGTCGACGCCGCACGCGTCGCGGCGATAGTCGATACGTCGATCGACGCGGGAAGCGACGCCGGAGTAGAATTCTTCAGGCGGGTCTTGTCGGGCCCGCTCGATCCCGACAAACTCGACTACCTGAGTCGTGATGCGTACTTTTGCGGCGTTCCGTACGGCGTTCAAGATATCGATTTCGCGATTTCCCGTATCGTGCCGGACTCCGAAACCGGCGTTTCGCTCGGTCCCGACGGGGTAACGGCACTCGAAAGCGTTCTCTTCTCGAAGTACCTCATGTACCGCGCGGTGTACTGGCACCACACGGTCCGAGTTGCGACGGCAATGATCAAACGCGCTGTTCACCTTGCATTGCGAGACGGCGTCTGGAAACCGGATGACCTATACGGGCTCGACGACGACTCGTTCGTACTCCTTGCCGAGCGGACCGAGTTCGCTCCTTTTCGCCTGATCAGCAATGTCACGCGTCGAAAGCTATTCAAGATCGTGCACGAAGAAGGTTTCGATTCCTCGATCGAGGCGCACACGAGGCTCGGCGACATGGTCTACCGCGAAAAAATCGAGGCCGATTTGTCGCGAGAATTGTCGCGCGTCGTGGGCCGATCGGTTGAGCCCGAGTCGGTCGTGATCGATGTGCCGGAGGACGTCTCGTTCGAGATCCCGCTCGAGTTCCGCGACAGGTCTGTCGGAACGGTGTTCGATGCCGACGTCGTGACGGGATTCACGCGAACGCTTCGCCGTGTTCGCATCATCGTCGACCCTGAGTACGCGGACGCGCGATTCGATTGGTGCTCGGTCTTTTCGCGCGACGGCACGCAACCGGGGCAATCCACGACACACGATTGATTCCACCCGGGAAATCATGTAAACTGGCGGTTCAACAAATGGGATTGGGGTTCTGATGAAGTATTCAAAGCTCATGAAGGAGAGAATTCGCCGCGTCCGGGTGCTTTTTGCCGAGCTCGGCTACGAGGTGCTCGACGGCGACGCTCATGAAGACACGTACTCGGCGGGTTTCGAGAGCGGCGAAGGGTTTCAAGGCGGAATTTTCATCGACCGTGACAGCAAGTTCCTCGAACTCGCGTTCACGTTTTCTTTCTCACCGACTCTCTCGGAGTTCGTCCGCGAACGCGTCGACGAGATGCTCCGGATTTGCTACGAGTACGGGTGTTACGTGAACATTCAGGCGACTCAGGAAGAGATCTCGTACACGGTGTTCTCGAAAATATACTACGCAGGACTGAACTACTTCTCGCTGAAAGAGACGATTCGGGACTTCCGTGAGGCGATCGAGGCGCATCAGGACATACTCGAGATCAACCAATTCGGGAAGGGTACGTCAAGTGGAGATTCATAATCTCCTCGAAGACGAAGTCATTCGGCTCATCGATGAGATATGCGACTCGACCTCCGCGTCGAGTGAGTACTGCACGCAACCCGAGTGCCGGCTCGACGCGGCGTGTTACGTTCTGAATCGGATTGCTCCACGATACGTCACGTCGGTGCGCGGCCACGCGCACATGGAGTCTGAGTTCGGCGACAATTCGCAGGACGCTGCGGACATCGCCGCGCTCGCGCACGAAGCGCTTCGTCGGGTTACCGCGTTCCGCCGTGACTACTACGACGACGTTCCTGAAACCCCAACGAGTATCGATGGGCCGTGTTACGTCTTCCCGACGATCAAAGGGCGTTTGATCAACGGAGCCACGTTCGAGCCGCTCGCCGAGGTCGAAGTGGAACTGCTGTTCGAAGGCCGGACTGCCGAGATGGTCGACAACCGGTGGCAGAATCCATACACCGTCTCGAACCACACACCCGGCACGTTCCTGTTTCGGCCGGCGCCTGTTCCGGCCGGCTCGACTGGTGAAAAAAAAGCTTTTGAGTTTTGCCTCCGGGTCGAAGAGCCGAAATTCGAGCCGTTTCACCGTTACTTCTCGTTTGAACTCGACGCGTCGCCACGGCCGTCGAACTCGATCCTGAGCGACTTCAACCTCATGGACCTTTTTGTCGTCCCATCGTGACTCGATCAGAACGTCTCCGAGTGAATCTGAACGTCGTGAACACTGCCGTCGCTTTCGTCCTCGACAAAACGTAAGACTTTCTGCATGACCCCTTCGCCGTAGATCCGCGAGTTTGAGACCACCGCGCCCGCGATCTGCGCAAATCCCAGGCTGTCCTGCAGATCCACCTCGGCGGCCGTGATGTGGAAGCGACGAATTATCCGCGACCGGAGAGAGCTCACGACGCGGCGCTTATCCTTGATCGACGTCGTCTCGGGAAGCTCGATTATTAGCTGAATCATCGATACGACCATTTTTGCCTCGGCCCACCCGGCACCTAACCGCATCCCGGTGTGGTCCGGGCATTATAACCGGCCGTGCCCGCGATCGGTCAAGTGCGTTATCGAGTATTCGGCGATTCGAGCACGATCTCGACGCGGCGGTTGAGGTGCAGTCGGTCCGAGTCCGACGTGATCGCTCGGTCGGCACCGTACCCAACGATCAGATCCGGCGCCGGCAGCCCCGCATCGGCCAGGAAAACCGCGACCGCCTCCGCCCTTTCGCGAGAGAGCGCGAGCAGAAACTCTCTCGGTCCGGCCGGCGCGCAGTGTCCTTCGACCACGACGCGCAGCCCCGCGGCGACCGCGGCGCTAATCCCCGACAACTCCGCCTCGAGCTCACGAACCGCGGCGTCGGTCAACCGCGCGCTATCGGGTGCGAAGTACACCGTGCTAACAGGCTCGTGTGTCACGTTGTCGGCGCGGTGCGAATCGGTCGCGTGCGGCGGTTCCGGTTGAACGGCGTCGCGTATCGCCGGCTCCGGTTGCACGGTATCGCGTCCCGCCGTGTCCGGCGACACCGGTCCGGGCGTCGCTTGTTCCGGCTCGGAAAGCGCAGTGGCGAGTGGCGGCTCGCGCCGCTCGCGCTCGGGGGGTACCGACGGCTGCGCGGCGACGGATGCCGCTTCCGACCGCGGGACTTCCGTACGCCGGTCCGGTGAGCGGTCGGCAACCCGCGGCGAGCGAAAAACCGAATAGACGGCGCCGACGATCACGAACACGGCCACGGCGAGCGCGATCACACCGATGTAAGCGCGTGAGGGCCCGGGGCCGACGTACTTCGAGACGTCGACGGTTTGTCTCGCGATTTGCACCGAGCCGACGGAGACCGTTATGACCAGGTTGCCCCGGCGTCCGATCACGGTCGAAAGCCGCATCACGGGTCGCGACCGTCCGAACCGCGTGAGATGCGCGAGCCGAAACGTCGTGAGCAACTCGTGCCGTTGCGCGGTCGTGCGGTACACACGGACGACGGCATCTTCCTGATGAGCTTCTATCGGCGTGATGCCGGTCTCGCCGCGTGACATCCGCTCGAGCGGCGCAACCGTGACGAGTCGGCCATCATCTATTTCGATCGCGATCTTCTGAAGAGGCATCGCGTCCATTATGATTCGGGGGTCGCGGGTTTGCAACCCGCCGCGAGTTGCGATACGATTGCGGCGACGCGACGGAGACACATGAAACGGGGAAACAAAGCGAACTCGCACGCAATCTCTCACGTCGCGCGGACTTTTCTGATCGCGATAACGGTGTTTTTCGCGTCGGTCGTCGCGGCCGGCGCCGAGGCGCACGATACCGGGGCGATTCTTCCGCCCGGCGCCGACCGGTTCGTGCCCCGCGATGAAGAGGCGCCCGCGGCGATATTTTCGACACGGCTCGGCGAGGCCGATGTCGACCTCTTCATCGACGGCACGTGGACGACGGGAAGTATTCTCGCGGGTGGTTGGAGCTTTGGGGAAGACGGCGCGGTCCGGTCGCAGTTTCCCGGCTTCACGCCAAATCCTTTCTACAACTCGGTCGAGCTCGTTCTCTCGCTCTGGTTGATGGAACGATTCTCATTTGAGACCGTGATCGTCGACGACTTCACACTTCAGTCGTTCTTCCTCGGGTACGACGGTTTTTCCGGCGAACCGCTGCGCTCCGTCCGGCTCGGGTACGGTCCATTCGAGTTCCCGTCGTATCCGTTCATCGAACTCGGCGATACGCCCGCACCCGCGCCCGGCATCAAAGCGGCGATCGAATCGGATCGCTCACGCACCGATATCATGCTTCGCTACGACGGGGTCGCGCGCACACGCGAGACGTTCCGCGGCAAAAACCGGGTCGAGAGCACCAGGATCCCGGTCTCGGACTACACGACCGGTAGATTCTTCGTTCTGCCCGACGCCGGCGTCGCGGAACTGCGCATCCTGATCGAAGACTCCTCGGGTGACGTCCAGGAGTCCGGCACGGCCTTCGCGCGGAGCTATCGCGAGGCGGTCCCCGGTACCGATTTCACGGCCTCCACGGCCGACGGCCTCGTCACGTTTCGACGCCGTATCGCGGGGCGTGTGCTCGTTTACTACACCGTCGACGGCGCGCCGGTCGGGGACTCCTCGCTCGGATTAGGATTTCTCGCCGCTGAGGTCGACGGCCTGATCGACGCCGACGGCACGCCGGTTGATTTTTCGTTCGACGGCACGAATGGCCCGACAGTGTACCTCGGGCGCCCGCTCAACGAGTACGCTGTCGAGGTCGCCGGCCAGGACTATCTCCTGTTGTACGAGCCGAACCGGTTCTCTCCGTTCGAGTTTGCGAATCGCTACGAACTCGACGCGGGATCCGGCGAGAGTTCCGCGCTCGAGACGGCGCTCGTTCGCTCCCCGACCGGCGCGACGGTTCCGGTCGAGCCGCGGTACGCGGTGAGTGTTGCCGCCGACGGACGGACGCTCGTTCTCGGCGATACGTCGTCGCCGCGCGCGCCCGCGGCACGGTATCCACTCGCGTCCGGGTCCCCCGCCTACCCCGCGCTGTACGGCCCGGGCCGCGTGCGGTCATCATCGTACGCCGAGTTTGCGATCGAGACGACGCGCGTCGTGCCGGTCGAGCGGATCAGAATCGACGCGGAGTTCCGGCCCGGCACGGTCCGCGTGTTCCGCTCGGGCCGCGAGTCGTACGACTTCTCGGTCGCCTCCGACGGAACGGTCACTCTTCGCCCGCCTCCGGGCGACCGGGAGAAAATCGAGATAACGTACTCGCAACCCGGGATAGATTCGGCGACGATCGCCGCGGGGATCGGCTCGACGATCTCGCTGAGCGAATCTCTCACGGCGCGGCTCGCGCTCGGTGCCACGTGGGACCCGATACGTTCCGGTCACGTCGTCGATCCTGAGGCGAGCCCCGGGAGCGCGGTCTTATCCGCGTCGGTCGCGGGCGATTTCGAGCGGTCACGGTTCAAAGCCGACGCGGCGACGCGGTTTTCGGTCCCCAACACGACCGGCCTTCTCCGGCTGATGCCTCCGCGCGGCCGGCGCATCGTCGTCACGCCGACCCCGAGCGGAATGTACCCCGCTTCCGCGCCGTTTGATCGGATCGACGCGATCGACGGACCCGGTCCGTACGATCTGGACCAGACAAACCGCGGCCGGGCGCTCTTTGTCGATCACACGAGCCGCGACGCGTTCGGGAACGTCACCTTGCTTCCGATCGGCTCGTCCGCGGTCGGCCCGCCCGAGCCGTACGCCGAAGGTGGCCGGATCGGCCCGTACCCCGCGCGCGACTCTACGTCCGGAAGCACGGTCGCGGTTCTCGATTTTGATCTCGACCCGGCGGACTCAGCGGGCAACGGGGCGGGAAACGGTCTGTGGGTCGGCGCGCAGTTCTACGGCGAGGCGCTCGGCTCCGAGACTCTGCATGACGTCACAAAAATCTCGCTCACGTGGCGAGCGCTCGAAATCGAGGACGGGGAGGTCGACGTCTTTCTCCAGATCGGCGCGATCGACGAGGACCTCGACGGCGACGGCGAGATCGACCGCGGACGCGACGAGTACGACCCGTGGATTCCGTTCACCGACATGAACGCGGGCGTGACGCTCCGAGCCGGCGGGCATACGGTCGGTTCGACGCGCGTCGGAACCGAAGACGCCAATCGCAACGGGGTTCTCGACCGCGAGATCCCCGAACTCGTGGTGACTCGGTACGTCGGGTCGGCGTCGGCGGCGTCGTCGGACGAGTCCCAAACAGCTGTGTTCGATCTCACCGGTCTTCCCGCCGAAAGGCGGGACGCGCTCGAGGCGGCGCGCGGCGTGCGGGTTATCGTCGTTCGGTCCGGCGCGACGCTTGCTCGTGGTCGCATCGCGATCGAGAGTTTTGAGCTCAACCGCGCCGATGTGAGCGCGATACGGTCGGCCGACGCGACCGGCGCCGTCGTCGCCGCGCGCCACGTGATCGACACGGCGTTTGCCGCAAACCGTCCCGCCGACGCACAAAACCTCGGCGTCGGTGAGGAACACGAGGTCCTCGAGATCGAGTGGTCGGACCTGAACGCGGGTACGGTCGGTGTCGCGGATCACGTCACGCCTTTTGACGGAAGCGATTACCGGCTTTTCGGTTTTTTTGCGCGCCGCGTTGCGTCGGCGGACGGTTCGCCGGCGACCGGCGAGCTCCGGTTGGCCGCGCGCCTGCTCGCGTCGGCGGAAGCCGAAGGCGAGATCGCGATCGAGGTTGAGTTACCCGCCGGCGAGACGTGGCACAAGATCGAAATCAACCGCGACAGCGGCGTCGTGTATCGTGACGGTGAACCCGCCGCGAACGCCGTACTCCGCGACACGACACCCGGTTCGGCGCGACTGCACCGCATCGAGTTCACGGTGCCGGCCGAAGGCGGTCAAACGGCAGGGATCGTGCGATTCACCGAGCCGTACGCGTCGGGAGTGCGCTCGCGATGGGATTTCGTCGCGCGCGCGGCGTACTCGTGGGCCGCATCCGGCCCTGTCTTGACGCTCGGCGAGGTCACGGCGGTCGCCGACGCACGGTTTTCCGCCACGGGTGAGTTCCGGGTGGCCGATATCTTCGACACAGCGCCTCCTTCCGGTTCGACGTCGCTCATACTCGGCGCGACCGTCTTTGGTATCGGCACCGAGATTCGCCATACCGCGGAGGCGACCCCCGACGAGCTCGAGCTCTCAGCCGGCCACACCGTTCGCGCACCCGAAACCGGTCCGATCTCGGTCTCCGATGTGTTTGACGCGACGCCGAACTCCCGGTTCGCGGGTACGACCCGGATCACCGCAGGCCTCGGCGGCTACGGCACGTACTCGTTTGAGACCGCCGCAACGGTTACCGGCGATGGCGCTGCCACGACAAACCGCGTCGAACAACGGTGGAATGCGAGCGCACGCATCGTACCGCGGGTTTTTGGGATTCGTTCGGAGTACTCGGCAACGCAGACTTCGCACGGTTACGACGGCGACCTGTCGACGTACGGCGCCGCGTGGGTAGCGCGACACGCTCTCACTACTCCGTTTGCCGAAGGAAGCTCGATCGAACGCCGATCGCGGATCGAGGCTCGCGCGACGGCCGGTCTCTCGACGGGTGAGATATCGTTCGCGCCGCGTCTCGCGACGCGGAACACCGCGGAGACCGACGGTTTTCGCCGCCACGAATTTGGGGCCCGCCTCGCGCTTCCGTTCCCGCTCGGGCCGCGCGTTTATGGGCTCCTGGTCCGCATAGAGTACGACCGTTCGTTTCGCGCGGTGTACGACGACACGGGATCGACGACGTTCGCGGTCGATCTCACCGACGCGTTCGACGCGGTGACGGACGCCGGATACCTCGGACTCGCGGTACCGTACGCGGAGCTGTTCTCCCCGCCCGATCGCATCGGGTTCCCTGGGTCCGGCGCCGCTCGCTTTCTCGAGTACTCGCCGACCGCGACGATCGTTTTCTCGCGGCGATTCGGATCGCGAGTGATCGACCTCTTCGCGCCGTCGAGAGTCGACGCGACGTATCGGCGCACGTTCACTCTCGACGGCGAGACGGTCTACGCCACATATCGATGGACCGTTCGGACGACATTTGCCGCGATCAATCTTTTCGGCGAAGTCGGCGCGTACCCGGTCTTTTCGTGGTACCGGAGCGATGAAACCACGACAACCGTCGCGATCACCGGAGAGAGCGACTCTCCGTCCGAGCTCCGAGTAGCGAACAGCACGACGATCTTCGTCGAATCCGAACGCAAAATAACGACCGACGGCACGTTTGTGTGGTCGGTCGGCGTGGATACGCCGCCGCCTCGTTTCCTCCGCGGTAATCACTCGATCACGTACGCGTGGACCGGACGACCGAAGCGTTTCTTCGGCTTTGGCTGGGTGGAAGACAGGATCGCCGAAGGCGCATTTTTCCGGAATTCGCTCACGCTCGCCGGAGGGTATCGGGCAGCCGACACCGCCGAGACGACTGTTTCAGGACGCGTCGAGAGCAAGTTGGCGCTTGCAGAACGAGGGTCGTTCGCGATCAACGCCGGGATCGGAGTCGCTTACCGCCCAACCGGACGCGTGACGATAGGCGGTCTGATCGGATTTGAAGCGGTGTACAAATTCTGACGAACGAGGTCGGATGAATGGACGCAGCGGGACGATCGGAGTATAGTCAGATGGCGTGACCGGACACGCTAAAACGGCAGGCCCTGGTTTTGGTTTTTTCCGGAGCGAAGTTGTATAATTTGTCTGAATTGAGGAGGAATAAATGCGCTTGAAAAAGGCGATCGTTGTTTTTCTCGCCGTGCTTTTCGTCGTATCCGGCACCGCATTTGCGGACGAGGCCGGTTTCGGTTTTGGGCTGGGCCTCGGGATCGGTGTTCAGAGTTTTCCGCAACCCGACGGCGATCTGAAAACGTACCAGTCTTTGAGCCTTACTCCGGACATCTCGTTCGGAAAGTTTGGTCTCGGCCTCGACGTGCGAATCAACTATACGTTCACGGGAGGCGACGACGGCGATGAGTTTGAGATCAGGCGGGAAGACTGGGATCCTGCGGCCGCGGGCCTCAATTTCCTCGAGCTCTATCTCCCAAAAATCCGCTACGCGCGATGGGCTCACAAAGGTGACCCATTGTTCGTGATGTTCGGCTCGATCGACGCTGCGGTGCTCGGGAACGGCTTCATCCTCGGGAACTACGCGAACACCCAGTTTCTGCCGCAAAGACGCATTTTTGGGTTGAGTCTCGACGTCGACGGTGCGCTTTTTAACTTCCCGTACGTTGGTATCGAGACGTTTGTCGCGAACCTCGCCGCGTTCGATCTTTTTGGAACCCGATTGTTCGTGCGTCCGTTGATCGGCATGGACATCCCGATTGCCCGCAACCTGCAGATCGGCACGACTCTCGTGATCGATACCGATCCGTACTACCACACGCGGCTTATCGACGAGACCGCACTCCCCGCGGACGCGGACGACGCGTCGGTGCTCGTGTACGGTCTCGATTTTCGCCAACCAATCCTCTCGAACCCCGTGGTCAGTCTCGCGACGTTCGGCGACCTGGTTTTCCAGAACAACGCTCAAGGCGGCATGCTCGGTGCGGGCGGCCGGTTGATCGGAATCATCACGTACGGAGCGCAGCTCCGGTTCCTCGGCGACAACTTCATCCCGGTTTACTTCGATTCGACGTACGATTTGAGACGGCCCGACAAGTACGCGGTGTACAACGCCGAGGAAACGCTGATCGAGGGGCACGTCGGCTGGTTTGCGACGGCCGGTTTCTCGCTGCTCAACGATATTATCGTGTTCAACGTGAACATGAGCGGCCCGTTCGGCGACAAAGACGGCGTCTCGCCGACCCTGGGATCGCAGTTCATCATCGCCGAAGGGCTGATCCGTGGAGTGTCGCTCTCGGCTCACTACACGAAGTTTGAGATTGAAGCCGCGCGCGACATCTTCTCGGCCGAGAACGCGGTGATCGGAGCGCGGTTCAACTATCGAACCGGGCCCGCCGTCGTGAGTCTCGTCTACGACGTGAAGTACGACCCGACCGACGACGCGAAGCCCTGGAAGGTCACGTCGGGCCTCGAGACGAGTATTCAACTGTTCTGACCAGATTGTTCTGACAAAACGAGAGACAGGATGTGAACGAGAGACAGGATGTGTATGAAAGTGTTATTGAGTGAAACGAGGGGGAGAATATGAGCCTGAGGAAAATAATACGGACCGTCGTGGTATTCGCGGTCGTGTTCGGCGTGACGGGCCTCGCGATGGTCGGCGCTAACCCGGTCGCGGTTCTCGAGTACTTCGACAACGACTTTGAGATCACGATCGTCGACGCCGACGACTTCGAGTACGATTTCTACCTCGGGATGGACCTGCTTCCGGGGGACACGATCACGACACGGAGCTCGACCGCCGAGATTCGTCTGCAACCGAACGGCTCGATTCTCAAGATCGGCGCCAACTCACGGTTTCAGATAGAGGCGATCCAGGGCCGCGCAGGCGCGACGAGTAACAACTTCCAGTTGTTCTCGGGACGCGTACGAAGCGTCGCGGCGACCGTCGCGGGCGCAAACTACCAGGTTCGGACACCCAGCGCCGTCGGCGGCGTGCGAGGCACGGACTTTGGGATGGAGGTCGTACCGGGCGAGGTCGACGCGCTCGTCGTGTTCACGGGCCGGGTCGAGTTCCTGAACCCCGCCACGGGTCAGAGCTTCCTCGTCAACCCGGGTGAGTACATCGACATTTTTGGCGATGTATTTCAACCGATCCAGCTGACCCAAGAACAGTTGAACCAGCTTCTCTCGGAGCTTCAGTTCGAAGCTCTCGATCCCGCGGAAGTCCCGAGTGAACCGTTCGTCGAAACGCCACCCGATGAGCCCGACGACCCGGAAGCTCCGGTAACCGATCCGGCGGTCGTCGTCGACGAACCGACGACGACCGACCCCGTCACGATCGATCCCGCTATCACCGACGATCCGGGAGTGCTTGATCCGCTCTTCAACTTCCTCGGCGAGTACGTCGGAATGGAAATCGGGTCGGTCACGATCGACGGTCGCACATACTCCAAGTTGACCCTGAACCCGCACGTCCAGGTCGGACGGCTGCGCGCGGGGTTGTATCTGCCGATTATCTACACGAACAACCTGTTCGATCCCGACGATTGGCATAAGCCCGGTGGAAACAACGAGTGGTCGTTCGGCACCGATCAGGATGAGCCTCTCGACATGGCGCTCGACTTCCTGACCGACTTGAGCCTCAAGATTCGGTACATCGAGTGGGGACAGCAACGCGATCCGTTCTTCTTCAAGGTCGGGAATCTTAACAACATGACCGTCGGACACGGGATCCTGATGATGAACTACGCGAACGACGCGGACTTCCCCGCGGTTCGTCGCGTCGGGTTGAACCTCGGGATCGATCGTGGCGGGTTCGGAATCGAGTCGGTCGTGAACGACATCGCTCGCCCGGAGATTTTCGGTGGTCGTTTCTTCTTCCGACCTCTCGGCACGAGCTTCCCACTCGCAGTCGGGCTCTCCGGGATCGCCGACATCGCACCGGCTTCGGTCATTCCCGAAGGCACCGACGGGGCGCTCGGGGACGCGAAGACTGCCGACCCCGTGTTCATCAACACCGCGCTCGACATCGACATTCCGATCATCGAGACGGGTCTTCTCTCGATCGTGCTCTTCGGGGACGTCGGCGGTCTGGTTCCGTACGTCCGAAATCCTGTCGACGAGAGCGTCGACGCGGGACTCAGGTTCGACGCTCTCGTCGATATCGATACGATGACGTTCAAGAACTACGGGATCATGACCGGTGTTTTCGGTAATATCTTGAACGCCGGGTACCGGCTCGAGTTCCGGAAGTTCGACGGCGTCTTCCGTCCGTACTTCTACGACGGCACGTACGACCGGCTCCGCGGAGGGTACGCCGCCGACGTCATTACGTACCTCGGCGCCCCGACCGACCCGCGGTACGAGTCGACGCTCATGGGCATTTACGGCGAGAGCACGTTTGGGCTGTTCAACCTGCTCCAGTTCCGGATCGGCTACCTCTGGCCGTGGGAGACGACCGCCGACGGAACGATCCAGGGATCCGACGACGACTTCCTGACGGTGACCGCGGGAATCCAGCCGGGGCTCTTGCCGCTCGGAATCTCCGGCGACGTGACGTACAGCAGGACAAAGTTTGTGCCGACTCTGCTCGACGGTACCGGAGAGCTTTCGCTCTTCGACGCCAACACGGTACTTTCCGGCGAGATCGTGTATCCACTCGCACCGGGCTTCAACCTCGTCGGGATGGTAACCACGACGGTGCTCCGCAACGACGACGGGACGATTCGGTACGATGAGAACGGGCGGCCGATGTCTCGACCGTCGATCACGATCGAGACGCGCATCGGTTTCTGATCGTCGCGTTTCATGGCCAATGATTCAACATCCCGGAGGGTCCAGATCCTCCGGGATGCAGTAGCACGCAAAATAGCGGCCGGCGAGGTAATCGACCGGCCGTTTTCGCTTGTACGCGAGTTAACCGACAACGCGATCGACGCGGGAGCGACAAACATCACCGCGTATATCGAAGGCGGTGGGATCGACCGTGTTCGAGTCACCGACGACGGCTCGGGGATGACGCGCGGGGATCTCGAGATCTGCTGGCTCCCTCACGCAACGTCAAAGATTGAGTCGGAAACGGACCTCGAACACATTACGTCGCTCGGCTTCCGCGGTGAGGCTCTCGCGAGTGTCGCGGCAGTAGCCCGGCTTTCGATCACGAGCGCCGTCGACGACTCCGGCGGCGCGAAAATCGTCGTAAACGGCGGCAAACTCGCATCTCTCGACAGCGCGGCGCACCCGCGTGGCACGACTATCGACGTCTCGGACCTGTTCTACTCGGTCCCCGCTCGACGGAAGTTCCTCAAGCGCCCGGCGACCGAGGTCACGCTCTGTCGCACGGCGTTTCTCGAGAAGGCGCTCCCATTCCCCGACATAACCTTCCGGTTTCACGCTGAGAACGAGCTCCGGCTGTTTCTGCCTCCCGCCGATCCTGCCGCGCGAATCTCGACCGCTTTCGATCTTGATCCGCGCCTTCTCCACGATCTCGTCGGTCGGGGCGACGGATTCACTATGCGCGCGGTCCTCGGTGCGCCGGACCTCGCGCGACGTGATCGGCGGCTCGTCCAGGTATACGTGAATAGTCGTCGGGTCACCGAGTTCTCGCTTGTTCAAGCGCTCGAGTACGGATACTCCGAGTATCTGCCCGGAGGCAACCACCCGGTCGCGTTTCTCTTCGTCGACGTCGACCCGGAACTCGTCGATTTTAACGTGCATCCGGCCAAACGCGAGGCGCGATTCCGCAATCTGCCGGAGATTCATCGGCGCGTCGTCGAGGTCGTCCGCGGTCACATGAGGTCGTACGCTCTGCGAGTCGGACAAGCTTCACCGCACCGCGCCTCGTCCGATCCGTCCAACCAGTCAGAACCATCCGGATCGGTGGCGCGCGAAGGCGAGCTCCCGTACGCCCCCAATCCAACGGGCTCGAACACGCGGTACCGACCGAACAGACCGTACCGTGACTCCTCCCGGACGGCTTTTGATCTCGCGGTGCGGTTCACGCCTACCCCGCCGGCGGCGGGCGAACGGCCACACAGGAAACCCTCCCCGGTTTCCCCTGAGGAGGTGCGCTATCTCGGTCAAGTTTTTGAGCTTTTTTTGATCGCCGAACTTTACGGCGAACTGTTCATCGTCGATCAACACGCGGGCCATGAGCGTGTACTGTTCGAGAGGTTACGCCGGAGTTCGGACGTGCAACGTCTGCTGGAACCGATCGAGTTTGAACCCGACGATGTGGATTACCTTCGCGGTCGGCACGCCGAACTCGCACGTTTGGGGATCACCGTCGAAGAGGATGCACGCAGCGGAATCTGGAGCATCACCGCGATCCCGAACGCATTTACGTTGCCGGCCGACGATCTCATCGACACCGTGAACGGGCTGAGAGCGCCGGCAAACGACCTCGAACGCGAGTTCTACTCGACGATCGCGTGTCGGGCGGCGATCAAGGACGGAGACGTGCTCGAGCCCGACGACGCGCGCAGGCTTCTTGCGGAGGTTTTCTCGCTCGACGACGCGCACTGTCCGCACGGCCGGCCGGTCTGGGTTTCGCTCTCGCGCGACGAGTTGTTTCGGCTCGTGTGGCGAACGTAGAGCTCGGCTCAAAGACTCGCGAGAATACTCTCGACGTCGCCCTTCCGCGCGTACTGCGGGTTCTCGGCCAGCAGTGTGTTCAACACTTTCTTCGCGTTCTCGGCATCGTTCAATCTGATATAAACCTCACCGAGACGGTGGTACGCTTCCCAATACCGCGCATCAAGGTTGATCACGGCCGACAGCGCGTCGCGGGCGGACGTCAGGCGCTGAGCGCTGATGTACGAGAGCGCGAGATGGAACCTCGATGACGCGTTGTTCGGATCCGCCTGAATTGCGGCCTGATAGTGACGGATGCTATCGTCGTACCGTCCGGCAAGACGATACGCGTCGCCCAGCCCGTCGTTCACCTCAGCAGAAGTCCGGTCGATTCGATACGCCGCCTGAAGCTGCCTCAGTGCATCCTCGTATCGACCCTCGGCGATCAGGATCGCGCTGATCTCGACGCGTGGTTTGACGTACTCGGGGTTCAGCTCGATCGCGCGCTCGAAGTATCCGACCGCGGAGTCGGGGCTGCCGAGCGAGGCGACGACCTGCCCGAGCGTGTAGTTGTACTCGGGTTCGTTCGGACTGATCCGCACGGCCTCCGCTGCGAATCTCAGAGCTTCCTCGTCCTTGTTATCGCCAAGCAGCACCAACGCCATGTTGTGATTATTCGCGGCATTTCCGGGTTCCAGTCTCACGACGTCGCGGAAGTGCGTCGCCGCCTCGTCGAACCGCTCCATCTCGTAGAGCGTCGTCGCGAGGGCCCGCAAAGTCGACGCGCGCTGCGCGGTCGTCTCGGCGAGCTGCGTCGCGCGTCGGTACGCTTCGACCGCTCCCGGCAAGTTCGCTTCGCTACGCAGCAGGTTTCCCATCATCAGGTGTGACTGCATGTGATCCGGTCGAACCGAGACCGCCCGGCCTAACACGTTGAGCGCCGCTCGGCGATCGCCGAGACGCTCGTGTGTTAGCGCGAGGTTGTACAATGCACGCCCGTGGCTCGAGTCGATGTGTACGACGTTCTCGTACGACCGCCGCGCGTCCGAGAAACGCCCTGCGTCAAACTGCGCATTCGCTAGCCGAAAAAGAGCGTCGATTCCCTCGTCGGGCGGACTTAACTCGACCGCCCGACTCAACTCGCGGATCGCAGCGCGGAAATCTCGCGTTTCCTGAAACACCCTGCCACGAACGTAGTACGGTTCCCAGAAATCCGCGTCTTGTGCTATAGCCCGATCGGCGTACTCGCGCGCCTGCGTCCGGTTTGTCGCAGACGACACGTTCTCCTCGACCAACGAGAGCGCTATACCCGACAGTGCGCGTGGTGCATCGGTCTCGATGCGCAGAGCATCGTTGAAATGCCCGCGCGCCGCGAGAAAATCGTCGTCTTTGAGCGACTCATGCCCCTTTTCGACTAACTGCCTCACGCGTTCGGCGCGTTCGCGCGCCTCCGCGTCGAGACGCGCGAGCCGCTCTTCTTCCTCGCGCACTCGCCTCTCCTCTTCGAGTCGGCGGCGCTCCTCCTCCTCGCGACGCGCGGTCTCTTCGGCTGCGCGCCGGCGTTCCTCCTCCTCGCGCGCGATCCGTCGTTCGCGCTCGAGTTCGAGTTGCGCCTCGCGCGCGATCCGCTCTTCCTCGCGCCGACGCGCCTCAGCGGCGGCTATCCGTTCCTGCAGATCGGGGTCCGGTGCCGTCGCGCTCTCAGCCTGCGCGCGTAAGCGGGCGAGTTCTTCCTCGAGCTCGCGTCGCTCCTGCCTCGAGGCTTCTTCGGCGAGGCGATCGCGTTCACGGCGTGCCGCGAGTACGTTGGACTGCAACGCGCGCGCTTCCTCATCACCGGCGTCGGCGATCAGTAGCCGGTCCAGTATGTCGAGAGCACGTTGATACTCGCCGCTATCGAGGTACTCCCGCGCAAGGCGGAGCGCGTTTTCGCGGGCCGGATCGACCGCCACCGGGGCATCAACCGCCGGCCGCCGCGATCTCGTCGCAAGGAACACACCGCCGACGCCGATCCCAAGAATCAATATCGTGAGCAGCGCGACGACCGCGAGTTTTCTCTTGTCGTAGTACATGACTTTCTCCCAGTTAAGAAATGCGCGTGACGCGCGTTTAACCGACCGAGCACGATCGGCAGTCGTTGTCCGTCGTGAATCAGTCCTCGCGGTCCAGCTCGGGCCGGAAGTCTTCTATCGTTTCGCTGCCGGCGGATATAGGCCGAGTCGATTCGGTCGCGGTCGAAAGCGAGTCGAGGACCGAGTCGAGAAGCGCGCGACGCCGCTCTTCTGCGACTCTCTGGGCTTCCTCGGCGGCTATTCGCCGCTCTTCTTCCTCGCGACGGCGGCGCTCTTCCTCCAGCGCGATCCGCTCTTCTTCCTCGCGACGGCGGCGCTCTTCTTCGGCTATCCTCTGTCGTTCCCGCTCCTCACGTTCGAGCTGTTCGGCGATCGCACCGCGAAGCAACGCGATCATCTGTTCGACCTCTTCGCGTTGGCTTGAGTGAGGCTCAAGGTTCAAGTAAACGACATAATCATCGACCGCTTCGTCGTAACGGTTGTCGCGAACGCGCACGTTTGCGCGGTTCAGATACGCGTCGGCCATATTCCTGTTTTCGCCGACCGCGCGGGTATATGCTCGTTCGGCTTCGTCACGGTTACCAAGACGCAAGTGGTTGTTGGCGATGTTGAACAGAATCACGTCGCGGTAGCGTGACGAGACGTCGAGACCCTTCTGGAGAATCTCGATCGCGTCGCGGTAACGCCCCAGCTGCTCGTACGTAATGCCGAGGTACAGGTACACGCGTTCGTTTGCGGGTTCCTCTTCGAGCGCGTTGCGAAACATGACGATCGCTTCGGCCGGCTTGTCGTTGACGTACAGCTCCTCGCCACGCCGTAGGAACGACTCGGCGTCGAGTTCAGCGACGAGACACGCGAGAAAAACGAGAAAAACCGCCGCTATACGCGAATTACCGGGCATCATTGCACACTCCGTTGTCGACGGCTATAATCCCGATGTAACATGTACCGGTTTCTTGAGTTTTCACAAAAAAAAGACGGCAGGCTAAACGCGCAATGGGCATAATTATCCTCATAATAATCGTCGGCGTCGGCGTCGGATTAATAACCTTTTTCATCGTGAAGTCGGTTATCGCGCCGAAGAAAACCGCTCACCTCGTCGAGCTTGTGAAGCAAAAAAAGACCGCACAAGCGATCCGAGTCGCGAAGCAAATGATCGCAAAGGACGCCCGAAACCCCGAAGCCCATTACCTCTTGGGCCTCGCGTACGACGCCGATTCAAAGCCCGAACTCGCCTTAATGGAGTTCAAGACCGTAAACCAGATCGGGCAGTTCACAAAAATCTGCCCGGAAGTACCGTTCAGGACAAAGATAGCCGAATTATTCGAAAAATTCAATCAACCGGAGGAAGCTCTCAAGGAGTATCTGGTGCTCCTGAAACGTGATCCGCAGAACGCCGAGTATTATTTCCGTGTCGGCCGGTTATTTGAGGAGCGCTCGAAATCCGCGAAAGCGACCGCCTACTTCAAGAAAGCGATCGACCTCGACGGCCGACACGCGTCGGCGCACCTGCACCTTGGGTTGTTGTTATACAAGGCCAAACGCCCGACCGAAGCGAGGCCGTACCTGGATTTCGCGGTGCGCGCGCAACCCGACAATCCCGAAACGCACTACTACATCGGGCGAATCCAGAAGGACGCCAAGGAGTACACAGCCGCGCTCGGTTCCTTCGAGAAAGCGTCGCGATCGCCCGAATTCAAGTTGAAAAGCTTGATCGAACGAGGCATGTGCCTTCTCGGGCTGAACGACACCGCGCGCGCGATAGTAGAGCTCGAACGCGCGGTCTCGCTGTCCAAGGACAAAAACGAGTTGTCTAACGAGACGCTGTACGCGCGTTACCTGTTGGCCGCGTGCTTCGAGAAGAATCGAGAAATCGAGCGAGCGATCGAGATGTGGGAAGAAGTGTATCGGGCGAAGCCCGGCTTCCGCGACGTCGCCGAGAAGCTCAGCCGGTACCAGGAGATGAGGACGGACGACCGCGTCAAAGACTACATGACGTCGAGTCGTGAGGAGCTTCAGAAGCTCTGCATTTCGATAGTCGAGGCGCTCGGACTTTCGGTACGTGAAGTAGCCGCCTACGGTGACGGCTGCGACGTTATCGCCGTGGAGTCTCAGTCGCGGTGGCGTAATACGCGAAAACTCCCAAAGCTGTTCCGTTTTCTGCGCGACGCCGAGATGGTCGACGAATCACGCGTGCGAGCGATCCACGAGGACATTAAAAAAAAGAACATCACGCGTGCGGTCATCGTGACGAGTTCAACGTTCACTCGAGTCGCGATTGAGTTTGCGGAATCCCGGCCCGTCGATCTATGGAACAAGGAGAAGCTTCAAGAGCTCCTGCAGGAGGCAAAGATCCCTCGATGAAGATCCTCTGCGTCGCAGATCACGTCGATCCGATAGTGTACAGTGCCGCGATCAAACAACGTTTTGCCGATGTCGAGTTGGTGTTGTCGGCCGGTGACCTGCCGATGGAGTACCTGAGTTTCATCGCCTCCGGACTGAACAAGTTAGTTATTTTTGTGTTCGGAAATCATAATCTCAAGGCACTCCGGATTTACCGGCCCGATCGCAGCGATCCGGTAGCCGGTGCGGCCCACGGACTCAATCAGCCGTTTCTCGGAAACGCGTACGGTGCCACGTACATCGGCGGCAAAGTCCTTCGGACTCACGGGTTGCTGATCGCGGGACTAGGCGGCTCGATTCGATACAACAACGGAGAAAACCAGTTCACCGAGTCTCAGATGTACCGCAAGATCGTCCGAATGGTTCCGAGGTTTGTCTGGAACCGCATCGTGCACGGTCGTTTTGTCGATATCGTCCTGACGCATTCGGCGCCGCGTGGGATAAACGATCGCGACGATCCGTGCCACACCGGATTCAAAGCGTTCCTTTGGCTTATGAAGGTTTTCAAGCCGCGGTACCTGCTGCACGGGCATGTGCACTTGTACGATCTGAATGCGGTCAGAATCGCTCGCTACAGGGAAACGACCGTGATAAACGTCTACGACCACTATATACTGGAAATATAGACTGAGATTGAGGACACGAGTAAATGTCGGTATCGAAACAACTCGCCGCGGACGACTTCAACCGCGCGCGCGCCAAAGAGGTCTTTTTCAGACTTCGAAAGATCCTTGCCCCGACGGATTACGAGCTTCTGTCGCTGACAGAAGTCAAAGAGATCGTCCGTCCGAAAGGTGAGACGTACCGCGGAATCAAAACCGTCCCGATCGATCTCATTGTCGGGAGCGAGGGGCGTTACAGGGACTTCAGCAAAGGCTTTCTCCCGAAACACGAGTACCTCAGGCACAGGTGGACGCGCGTCGACTCTGCCCGTCTCGACAACATCAACCTTCCGGCGATTCGCCTGTACGAACTCGGCGGAGTGTATTTTGTGCGCGACGGAAACCACCGCGTCTCGGTCGCGAAGACACAGGGTGTCGAGATGATCGACGCGGAGGTATCGTCGCTGAACTCCGAGATCAAACTGGACTCAAACGTCACGCGCGACGGCCTGATGCGCACGATCGTCGCATACGAAAAACGCCGTTTCTACGATGCGACCCGCATCAATGAGATCATCCCCGGGCTCGATCTCACGTTCACCGCGCCCGGCCGGTACGACGAACTGCTCAATCACATCGAGGTTCACAAGTACTTCCTGAACGAGGGACAGATCGAAGAGATCGAATTCCGCGACGCGGTCGTGTCGTGGTACGAAAACCTGTTCCGGCCGATCATCGACACGATCGTCGCGGAGAAGACGATGCAGCTTTTCCCGGGACGAACACCGGAAGATCTCTACATGTGGATCATTAAACACTGGCACCTGCTGAAGGAACAGTACGGCGAAAGACTCACGGTACCCGACGCAGTCAGAGACTTCTCGTCCCGGTTTGGGAAGACGCCGCTGGTTCAGTTCCGCGATCTCGTTCGCCGAGTCCTTGGGAAAAAGTCACGCGGCCGGCAAGCCTAAAAAACGAACGGCCCCGCCGCGACGCCGTAGCCGCCCAGATCGGCGTACAGAAACGCCCGGACGCCGCCGGCCCCGCCGACATCGCCGATTGGGATAGTCGGTTCATCGGTCGTACGGAGAAGCGTACCGGCGGGCGAGAAAAAACGAACAATAGTCGGATCGTGGTCCGACACGACGCGTAACTCATCGCCGCTCAACACGAGCCTCGGTGCGGTCGCGCGATCTATCTCGACGCGCGCGGCGAGCGTAACGACCGACTCATCGCGCCGACCCGCCCGATCCGAGACGACGATGCGGTACGAACCGCGTGGAAACGCCGTGTAATCGGCCATAGTGAGCGTCTCGGCGCCGAGCCAGTTCTCGGTCCCTCGCGATCGTAGCGCCCAATTATCCGGCGTCAAACGCCAGACGAGCTGGGTTTCGTCGTGAATCAGAAATAGCGCGTCGACATCGTCGATCCCGTCCTCGTCGCGTACGTGAGCAAAAAACGTGAGCTGCTCGTACGTTGCATCAAGCTCGGTGTCGTGAAATACGGTGACTTGAAGAAAGGTTTCAAGGAGTTGTGGCGGAGACCCCGCGCACGAGAGAACGAGGAACACAACCAGGCAAAAAACGAAAGGACGCCACGAATGCGGCGTCCTTGTCCGGGTACTCATCACGGTAGAACGGATCAGTAATTCTTCATAGCGGCGACCTTGCGGGCCTTTTTCAGAAGTTTCCGCTCGAGTGACTTTTTCTTCCGGTTTTTTATTGTTGACGGCTTCTCGAAGTACTCCCGCTTCTTCCATTCGCGGATTATTCCTTCTTTCTCGACCATGCGCTTAAAACGCTTAATGGCTTTTTCGAGATTCTCCCCGTCGTCCACCCTTATGTAGGCGATGTGCATCACCTCCCTTCTTGAGACAGTTGTCTTATGATACCAAATATCTCACCGATGTCAAGGAGCGGTTCGGATAAGAAAATTCTCGGCTCCACCGCGACAGGCCCAACCCGGATTTCCCAGTGCAGATGCGGACCGGTGGCCAACCCTGTCGCACCGACCTCCCCGATCTTGCGCCCCGGTTCGACGTACTCTCCCGCGTCGACATCGATCCGCTCGAGATGATAGTACAAGCCGTACACGCCGGGCAGGTGCTCGATAACGACGCTGTTCCCGCTGATGATACGTTCCTCTGCGAGCACGACCCGGCCCGCGCCGGCTGCGTACACCGGGGTACCGGTCGGCGCAGCGAGATCCCATCCCTGGTGAACCGAACTCGTCTCGCGTCCGTCGGCGTGAACAAACGCCCGCCGGTCGCCGTACAACGCCGTCTCGCGTGCGCCGGGCACAGGATGCACGAACGGACCGAATTCGTACACCGCCTCGGTCCGGAACGTGTTGATTATCTCGTTGAGGACGCGCGACTCACGATCGCGGCGCGGATCGGGTGTCGTGAGCAGCCGCGTCATCGGTTCGGAGAGCCGAACTCTCTGCACCGGAAACGCGGTTTCGGTTACTTCGACCGAACTCGGTGCGGTGAAGTATGCGCCCGAGTCGATCTCGGTCGTCGCGCGCACCTCGTACCGTCCGGTCGGCAACACGCTCGAGATCCCGATCAACGCGACCCACACGGTCTCGGCGGTATCGCTCTCGATTGGGAACGCCGCGCGCGTGATCCTCGCCGAAGACCCCGACAGTACGACCGAAACCGAACCTGCCCGGCTCAGAACCATCACGCGCAAAACCTCACCCTGCGCTACCGCCGCGGGCGTATGGACCGTCATGAACGCATGAATCGGCTGCACGAGTAGGCCGAAGACAAGAACCATCGCGAAACTGGCGGTTTTCATCGATCGCGGACGACCTCCCGCGGCCCGGCCTTCTTCACGTCGAGTACGACAAGCTGTACCGACTCGGTGTTCTGAAAGAAATTTTTCGTGAACTGGAAAACGACGTCGAGCGTGTCGCCGACCGTGAAGTCCGTTTTGACGCGCTCGGCGGCATTCCAGAACACCGCGGGCCACCGATATTCGGCGGCGTCGAGAACCATCTTCACGTGCTCGGATGTCTTACCGATGAGATCCAACCGCGAGACCTTAACGCCGCGAACGAGAAATACCAGCGGAGCGTTTTCCTGGCCGTACGGCTCAAAAAGCCGGACGACGGACTCGAGATTCGGGTTAAAGAACTCCCATGGCAGCTCGGCGTCGACGGTTATTTTCTCGTCTTCGAGCGCGGTCAATACGATATCTTTCGCCGCGAGACTCATCCTGCCGGTGACGTCCCCGATCCGCTCGACCGGAAAGTGAAATCCACCCGCAGCGTCGTGGCCTCCCCAGTCGTCGAACACGTCCTCAAACTGTTTGAGGAACGTCGTCGCGCCGAACCCGCGTACGGTTCGAATCGAGCCGACCGCCCGCCCATCCTGCGACGTGATCACCGCGGCCGGCGCGTTAAAGAACCGCGTGAGCCGTCCCGCGATGATCCCGGTAATCCCACGGTGTACCGCATTATCGTGAACGATGACGAAACGCTCGGCGAGACTCAGAAAGCTATCACGCGCCTTCGGCATGATGCGCTTCCACGCCTCGTCGCCGATCTTCTTGCGGCGCTTGTTTAACTCGATTATTTGATCGGATAACTCGTCCTGTTCGTCCGGGAGTTCGCTCAGAAGCAGTCTGACCGCCTTGTCGGGTTCGCCCATGCGGCCGGCGGCGTTCAGCACCGGGGTCAGGTGCCACCCAAGATCGCGCGTCGACAAAGTCTTGCCCCAGAGGTTCTGCTTCTCGAGTAACCGCCGGAGTCCACGTCGTTTCCCCTTCTGTATCTCGGCTATTCCCGCGCGCACGAGGATCCGGTTTTCGTTCCTGAGCGGCATCATGTCGGCCGTCGTTCCCAAAGCAACAAGATCGAGAACATCCCTCACCTTCTCGGCCACCCACGCCTCGTGCTTCGTTACGTACGCCTCGAACACGTGAATCAGCGCGTCGATCTCACCCGGGGGACCGTCCGCGTACACAGCGAGCTTCGATCCATCGCGCAGTTTCAAGAGGCTTCGCCCCTCGATCCCCGGGAATTGCTTCCAGACCTGCGGCGCGATATCGAGCACGTTGATCTCGGTCGACGGACCAAAAGCGCGTTTCAACAACTCGACCTGCATCGGCGCGTCGTACACGAGAATCTGTTCGTTCGCGAGGAACCGGAAAAGGCGGGTATCGGTCGCGTCGACGATGTCCGGCACAAGGTGTTCCTGAATTCGATCGAGCTCGACGAGATTCCTGAGCTTGACCGCCTCGATCACGACCGTGTCGTTCCCAGGCCGGCAGTTCATGAGGCAAATGGTCTCGTTAAAGAACTCGGTCTTCGCGAAAAACAACGCTTCGCGCAGCTTCATCGCTATCGTGCAACCACAAATTCCCGCGAACGGGTACGACGATTCGGGTGCTTTTGGATTTATGAACGCGACGGCCTCGGGCAGTTCGTCCTGCGGATTGTGGTGATCGAGCACGATCGTGTCGAGTCCGAGCTCGACCGCGCGCGCGATCTCGACGGTGTTCGTCGTGCCACAATCGACGGTGACGATCAGCGTACCGTCATCGGCCGCGAACCGTTCGACCACGTCGATCGTGAGGCCGTAAGGATCATCGCCAAGCGGCAGCCCCCACGTCACGTCGAGGCCGAGTTCACGAAACGTCGAGACAAGAATCGCGATGCTCGTCATCCCGTCGACGTCGCGGTCGCCGAACACCAGAACCTTTTCCTGCTCGGCGATCGCGGCCGTCAGCCGCTCGACCGCATCGTCCATCTCTTCGAACAGGAACGGGTTGTGCAAGTACCGAAGGTCATTCTCGAGGTAGTACTTGATCTCGCCGGGCGTCGTGATTCCTCGACGCGCGAGGATCGCGGCGGGCAAAAGATCGAGACCGTAGCGCGCGTGCAGATCACGAACCTCGTCGGGGGCTATTTCTTGTTTGTGCCAATTCATAACGCTGTAATTTCTTCCCGGATAATCGGTTTGGGTTCGTACTCTCGGTCGGACGCTACGTCAAAAGCGCCGTCGAGTTCCTGCCGCGCACGGGCCGCGGCGTCGCGCGTGGCCGCAAAAACCGTGCAGATCGGGTCATCGGGTTTCACGCGGTCGCCCGGCTTCACGTGAAGAACGACCCCGACGTCGGGCAGAACGGCGTCCGTCGCGACGCTTCGGCCGACGCCGAGATACACGCCCGCCATTCCGACGCGAAAAGCGTCGATCCCAACCACAACTCCATCCGCGTCGGATGTGACGGTCTCTTCGATTTTGGGCCTGAACGTCCCGAGCATCGCATCGAGCTTGGAGTTATCCCCGCCCTGCGCGGCGACGTTTTTCCGAAATACATCGGCAGCCGCGCCCGATGTGAGCGCATCACGAACCATCTTCTCGCCCGCGGCGACATCCGGCACGACTCCTGCGGCGACGAGCATCCACGAGCCGAGCCGAACGGTCACCTCGACGAGGTCACGCGAACGCGGATCGGCGTCGACCGAACGAAGCACCGCGAGACTTTCCTCGACCTCGAGGAAGTTTCCCACCGCGTATCCCAGCGGCGCTTCCATCGAGGTTATAACGGCAACCGCGCGAATCTCGAGCGCACGACACGTCGAGACGAGGCTTTCCGCGAGTTCACGGGCCTCCTCGATCGTCTTCATGAACGCACCTTTGCCGCACTTCACGTCGAATACCAGCGCCTGGGCGCCCTCGGCGGCCTTCTTTGAGACGATACTCGCGGTTATCAGCGGAACGGACTCCACGGTCCCGGTGACGTCGCGCAACGCGTACAGCCGTTTGTCGGCCGGCACCACACGGTCGGACTGTCCGGTCATCGCGAATCCACATTGCTCGATTACCGAGACAAACTCATCCGGACTCAAGTGAGTCGAGTAGCCGGGAATCGTGTCGAGCTTGTCGAGCGTGCCGCCGGTGTGTCCCAACGCGCGTCCGCTCATCATCGGTACGGGGACGCCACACGCGGCAACAGCCGGAGCGAGAATCAGCGAGACTTTATCACCGACCCCTCCGGTCGAGTGTTTGTCGACGTACGGGATATCGCGGCGCGGAAGGCGTAGCGTGTCGCCCGAGCGGATCATTTCGCGCGTGAGGTGACCGATCTGTTCGGCGTCCATCCCCACGAAAAAAACACTCATGAGCCATGCCGAAATTTGGTACTCGGGGATACTCCCGTCGAGATATCCGTTTATGAGAAACCGGATTTCTTCCGCGGTCAGGATGCCCCGATCCCTCGTTTTAACAATAAGGTCAAGCGCTCGCACCGTCCCTCCCGTCACGGCGTAGAATACCACGGATGTCGGCTCCTGCATATCGTCGCGCCAAAAAAACGCAGGAACGCGTCGGCATCCGACTTACACGACGCCGTCGCCGAGTTTCAGAGTGTTCAACGGAGCGTCGACGTGCGTCTCGAGAAGCGAGAAGAGATACGAACGGACGCCCGCGGCCGCTTGTTCGTCGAGCGCGACGCGCACCGCGTCACGAAATACCATCCGCCGCGTATGCGAAAGGTACGCAACGGCGCCGGCGGGGATCGTTCGGCTCGCACCGCCGCACTTTCCGCACACCGGCTCCCCCGCGTCGGTAAGCGCCACGACACCGTCGCCGGACCGCACGCGACATCCGCACGATGAACACCCCGCGAGATCCGGCAGCGCGCCCGAGTCTTCGAGAAATCGAAGCAGGAATTGATACGTGATCCGGCGCACATCGCGCGGCGCAGCCGATGTTACTTCGTGCAGCGCGTCGACAAACGAGCGGAAGATACCCTCGGTCTCGCCGCCCGCGTACGTCTTGAGAAGGATCTCGCACCAGAGTGACGCAGCCCAGAATCGCTCGAGTACATCCCGAACGTGCGAAAAATGGTCGATGACCTCGAACTCGGTGATTTTTTCGACGTTCTTTACGGGATCGGTGTACGTGGAACACACTCCGAACGTAAACTGCCCGACCGCCGCGCGGAGCCTTCCGTTTCGCGAGTTCGCGCCGTGGGCGATCGCCGACACCAAGCCACGACCTTCACCGAACAGCGTAACGTTCTTGTGTATCTCGCCGAACTTGCTCGCGCGGAGTACCACCGCGCGAAATCGGGCATTCCTGCTCATCTCTGCCCCGAAAAAGGTGTACGTAACGCGCCGACTTGACGATCGCGTAACGGCATACATACTCTATAAGGAACATCATCCACACACAAGGTGAATCATGAGCCAAAAAGACATTATTCGCGCAGATCAAGTTTTGCCCGCGAAGCTGTTGATCGTCCCACTCTCCGGGAAACCGATCTTTCCTGGGATTTTTACTCCGATCATGATCTCGGATGCCGACGACATAGCGCTCATCGAACGCGCCGTCTCGTCCGACGCGATGATCGGGCTGCTACTCGTTCGGGACCCGGAAACTCAAAAACCCGAAGGTACCGACCTGCACACGGTCGGAACGGTCGCGAAGATCGTCCGGAAAATCAACCTGCCCGACGGCGGGTTGAACATCTTCATCTCGACTTTGAAGCGCTTTCGTGTCAAGAAGATCATCACGAACGAACACCCGATCACTGCGGCGGTCGAGTACCTCGACGACACCGACGACGACACCGACGAAGTGAAGGCGCTCACGCGGTCGCTCATCTCCGAGATGAAACAGGTGTCCGAGAATAACCCACTCTTCTCGGAAGAGATGCGTCTCAACATGGTCAACATCGACGACCCCGGCAAGATAGCCGACTTCATCTCGTCGATTCTGAACGTCGACCGCGCCGAACAACAAGACGTGCTCGAAACGACGAATGTGCAGGAGCGAATGGAAAAGGTCCTTGTGTTCATCAAGAAGGAACAAGAACTCCTCCGAATCCAGAAGCGCATTCAAAAACAGATCAACGAGAAGATTGAGTCGAGCCAACGCGAGTACTTTTTGAAAGAGCAACTCAAGGCGATCAAAGAGGAACTCGGCGTACCGGTAGACTCAAAGAGCTCGGAGTATCAACGGTTCAAGGAAGCGATCGAGAAGCTCGAGTTGACCGGAGAGGTCAAAGAGCAGGTAGAGCGCGAGCTCGAGAAGTTCTCGCTGATGGAAGCGAACTCCCCGGAGTTCGGCGTCACACGCAACTACCTCGATACGATCGTGTCGCTCCCGTGGGGTGAGCCGCACGAGAAAGAGATCGAAATCGACAAGGCCCACGCGATACTCGAGCAGGATCATTATGGACTCGACGACGTCAAAGAACGAATCCTCGAGTTTCTCGCGGTCAGGAAGCTCAAGAAGGACTTCAAAGGCTCGATCATCTGCCTCGTCGGTCCTCCCGGCGTCGGGAAGACGTCGGTCGGAAAGTCGATCGCCCGCGCGCTCGGTAAGGACTTCTTCCGGTTTTCGGTCGGAGGCATGCGCGACGAGGCCGAGATCAAAGGACACCGCCGCACGTACATCGGCGCGATGCCCGGAAAAATTATCCAAGGCCTAAAAATAGTCAAGACCGCCAACCCCGTGTTCATGATAGACGAAATAGACAAACTCGGCGCGTCGTTCCAGGGAGACCCGTCGTCGGCGTTGCTCGAGGTACTCGACCCCGAACAAAACGTCGCGTTTCGCGATCACTATCTCGATCTCCCGTTCGACATCTCGAACATCCTTTTTATCGCAACGGCCAACACCCTCGACACGATTCCGCCGGCGCTCCGTGATCGAATGGAGATCATCCGCCTGTCGGGATATATCGACCAAGAGAAAGTCGCGATCGCGCGCAAGTACATCATCCCGAAGTCGCTCAAGTCCGCGGGAATCCCGGCACGGAGCGTACGGTACACGAAGTCCGCGCTGCTCGCGATCGCCAACGGATACGCGCGCGAAGCGGGACTCCGGAACTTTGAGAAGGCGGTCGACAAGCTTCACCGGAAGATTGCGCGCCGAATCGTCGAGGGAAAGGTTGAAGGGACGATCTCGATCAATCCCGAGGCGCTCGTCGAGTATCTCGGTCAGCCGGATTTCCGCGACGACGAGCAGAAACGGATCACGCGCCCCGGGATGGCGCTCGGGCTCGCGTGGACCGCGTACGGTGGTGATACGCTGGTAATAGAGGCGGTCTCGAATCCCGGTAAAGAGGGGTTGAAGATCACCGGACAGATCGGCGCGGTGATGCAGGAGTCGGCGAACATCGCTCTCACGTACGTTCGTCACATCGCGGCCGAGTACGGTATATCGGCAGAGTTCTTCGAGAAGAACACGATTCACGTGCACGTTCCGGCCGGCGCCACGCCGAAGGACGGGCCGTCGGCGGGTATTACGATGGCATCGGCGCTTCTCTCGCTCGCGCTCGGCAAGAAAATCCGGAAGAATCTCGCGATGACCGGCGAGCTCTCGCTCGTCGGTCAGGTGATGCCGATCGGCGGCCTGAAGGAAAAAATGATCGCGGCCAAGAGGAATAAGCTGAAAGAGATCATCATCCCGATGCAGAACCGTCGAGATCTCGATGAAATCCCGGACCACATCAAGGCGGGGATCACGGTCCACCCCGTCGAGACCATGGAAGAGGTCGTTGAGTTGATTCTCAGGTAACCGTTTGATTGCACCGATTCGAGCGATGTGATACTACGATGTCAAACAACGACGCCACGATTCGCGTGGGAGGGTAGTATGACCGAGTTCGAACGGGTAACCGAGGCGCTTGCCGACGGGACGATACTTCCGGCTGTGGATTCCGTTCCGAATACTCTCGATACGGTTCGTGCTCTTTTTTCTCTTTCCGGC
This sequence comes from Spirochaetaceae bacterium, assembly GCA_007695285.1. Classification (GTDB taxonomy): domain Bacteria; phylum Spirochaetota; class Spirochaetia; order DSM-27196; family PXBQ01; genus PXBQ01. The sequence continues at coordinate 34,564 of REEC01000141.1, forward strand.
GTATCGGCGTTTGCCGATACGGACCACGTCCGCGCGATGCGCGACTCGATCGGCCCGTGTGATCACATCATTCTCGTCGTGCTTGACGGGCTTGGACTCGGACATCACGGCTCGTTTCCTCCCGGCGGTTTTTTGTCTCGGCGGTACGTGAGTGAGCTCCGTGCGGTTTTTCCGTCGACGACATCGGTCGCACTCACGTCGTTTGCGACCGGAGCGTGGCCGGCCGAACACGGAATCACCGGATGGTGGACGTACTTCCGCGAGGTGTCGAGGACGATCGCACCGCTCACTTTCGTCGAACGCGAGACCGCGATCCCGGCCGAGAAGCTTGGTTTATCTCTGGAGTCGCTGATTCCGATCCGGAGCGCGTACCCGAGTCTTTTTCGCCGGTGCCGAAGTTTCGTGCCGCGTGAGATAGCGACCGGTGAGTACCCGCGCTGGTCGCGCGGCGAAACGGAGATTCAACCGTACCGGTCGCCGAAACACGCGGTCCGCTCGATCGTTCGCTACCTGTCACGGGCCAACTCCGCGACGTTCACGTACTTATACTCCGACACGATCGACACTCTTTCGCACAAATCAGGCTGGAACTCGGCGGTCGTTGCCGCGAGCATCCGCAGACACGACGAGGCGCTCGCGACGCTCCGCTCGCGTACCTCCGACGCCGTACGCATCGTCGTACTCGCCGACCACGGCCTCGTGAACGTCCCGCCTCACAATCGCCGGGTGATTCGCGACGGCGATCCGATGATGAGATACTTCTCGGTACCACCGTCGGGCGATGCGCGAGCGCCGATTTTCCACGTCACACCGGGTCGCGAGTCGGAGTTTAAGGCGCACTTCCTGTCGACAAGACACGCCGAGTCGTTCGCGCTGCTCACGCCACACGAGGCGCAGGAGCTCAAGTTATTCGGCCCTGTCCCACTGTCAAACTCGATGCGGCTGCACCTCGGTAGTTTTATCGGCATAGCGCTCGAGCCGATCACGATCGAGTACGTCGCCGACGGTAAAAAACCGAAAGATCACATCAGCAGCCACGGAGGAATGTCGCCCGACGAGATGCGCGTCGGTCTATTCATCGGGTAGCTTTTTTCGTGAGGCGTCAGGTTGAGCCGAAAGGTTGGGTGCCGAATCTAAAGCCGAGTACACGAGAACGCGAACGGCACGACTCGTACGCCTCGCGCAGCGGCTCGACCAATACACGGACACGACGCTCGAAAACCGCGGCATCGATCCCGTGACGCGTCGCTTCGTAGAGCGCGTCGACTGCGCGGTCAAGGCGCTTCAAGCGGGTATCAAACGCTTCTATCGACGCGCGGGGCCCATCGCTCACGTCGGTCGCGTCTGCACGCGTTCGCTCGCGGTTCGCGGTCGCCAATAGGATCATCTCTGCCGCTGTGCGGTACTCGGCCCACGCGTCGGACATCGCCGACTCGAACGCCTCAAAAGCCCGTGCCGCCCTCACCGCGCGTTCGTACTCGATTCGTGCCGCTTCCGGAAGTTCAGCATCCGGACGTGCGGCGCGGATCCGATCCGCTATCACCGCGAGTCGCCACTCCGGCGACACCGCGCACGAATGAGCGGTGTCGCCAGGTGCGTCGATCAGCGCGCGGGCGGGTCGAAGTGGGTGCGGCTCGGTCGATGACCACGCCTCTCCTTCATCCGAGTCGACCGTGACGGCGGTCAAATGCATCGGCACTAAATCGCGCGTCACCGCCCGGATGATACGCGACTCGCGTTCGCGCAGCGCCGATCCACGTTGTGGGCCCGAGAGCGCGTTCAGACAGACTCGAGCGACATCCGGAAGCAGCGCGCGCATATCGCCGAGCATCGTCAACACGAGATGCCTCACGCATCCGTCGGTGTCGTCGCCGTCGGACGCCAGCGCGGGAAACAAAGAATTCCACCGAAGAAATGCGGGATTCGCGGCGGACAGCACCGGAATATGTTCGATCTTTTTTCTCGTGAGCTCTCGGTGCAGACCGACCACGGTGTCATCGGAAAAACACCACTCGCCGCGCACACGATCGTCAAACTCCCACGGAAAGAGGGTCCCCCACTCGATGAACACCGCGTCGAACTTGAGCGATGCGAGATACTCGCCGATCTCGACGAGACGTTCGGGACGAGGTGGCATGAGCGAAACATCGATATACACGCCGAGTCGCATGGAGGAACTGTAACACGGCTCGGCGTGTTGAGGAAATTCACTCGGCGGTATATTCTAGTAAATAATGAACACCATCACCGAACGTCTGGCGCGATTCGGGCTCGCCGCACCGTCGATCCTGCTCCCGAATTCCGAAGTGAACCTCGAGAAATGGGCCGTGATCGCGTGCGATCAGCACACGTCGAATGCGGAGTATTGGTACGAAGTCGACCGGTTCATCGGCGACGACCCGTCGACGCTCCGGTTGATTTTCCCGGAAGTGTTCCTCGAAGCGTCCGATGAAGACCAGAAAATCAGCGCGATACACACCGCGATGCGATCGTACGTACAAGACGGTGTGCTCATCGAACTTCCGGACCGGCCGGTGCTCGTTCGCCGTACGACGTCGCACGGCGTCCGCACGGGTCTCGTGATTTCTGTCGATCTGGAAGCGTACTCGTTCGAACGCGGATCGAACGCGCCGATCAGGGCGAGCGAGGACACGATTCGCGAACGGCTCCCGGCTCGTATCCGTATCAGGAAGGACGCCCCGATAGAGCTGCCGCACATTCTCGTCTTGTTCGATGATCCCCTTGATACCGTACTCGGACCGGTCCCGCACAGTCGTGCAAATCTACTCTACGAGACCGATTTGATGTTCGGGGGCGGCCGGATCGAGGGCTTCTCGGCGACCGAGGCACTCGAGGATATAACCGCGGCGTTCGAGAAGTTGTTTTCGCAATCAAACAACGGTTTTTACTTCGCGGTCGGCGACGGAAACCACTCGCTCGCGACAGCAAAGGCGATCTGGGACTCGATTAAGCCCGCCGCACGCCGCGACGATCCACGGCGGTACGCGCTCGTCGAGATCATGAATCTCCACGACAGCGGCCTCGGGATCGAACCGATCCACCGCATTCTCTTTGGAACAGACGGCGAGGCGGTTCTCGACTCTCTCGGTGACGGTTGGACGGTAAAACGAACGTCGCACACAATCGACGAAATCGCGCGTCTCGTCGAGTCCGACCGTCGGGTGATCGGACTGGTCGCGGACGGCGTGTCAGCGGTGCTGCGCGTCCCGGACACGGCATCGCTCGCGGTGGAGTCGGCCCAAGAACTCGTCGATTCTCTTGCCGCTGCGCGCCCCGACTACGTCCACGGAATCGAAGCGGTACGTTCGGCCGTCGCGAACTCCGGCGCGGTCGGACTGTTGCTACCGCCCGTCGATCGGAGCGCGATTTTTTCTTCGATCGAAACGGGAGGAGCGCTTCCGCGCAAGTCGTTCTCGCTCGGGAGCGCCGCGGAGAAAAGATACTACCTCGAGGCGCGATCGCTCACTTTATGAGATCGAGTCATGAGATCGAGGAAGCGTCGGCTATCGGGAATTTTTTTTCGCGCCGAGCCGATTGGAACGCCGCCGAATCTCGGCACCGACAGTCACGAGAATCAGGAACGTCATCAGCGCGACGACCGTCGCGACGGCCCGAAGTTGCATCGTCGGGTCTTCCGGCGCGGGGGGTGAAACCAGGATCGCGCCGGGTCTGAGCGGGCGCTCGGGCGGCGCGTATCCGTCGATCCGGATGATCCCCTCTCCCGGCCCTACAAACCCAAGAACGCGCGCTCTGAGACGTACCGCGTCGACATTTGTTTGAAGCGCGTGGATCGATTCGTCGAGGTACTCGCCTATTGCTCTGAGTTCGGCGGCGTTTTCGCGCATGGCATCGCGGCGGGCGACGAGATCGCGGTGCGCCGCCAGCCCGACCGGTCCCCAACCCAGATTGAGTCCGAGAAAGGCCAGGAGACCGACCATGGCTGAAAGCGCCGCGTATCGCATGATCATCACTTACGTAGTACGGTCGAATCGGTGCTTTGCTTTAGCGCTACCGGCGGCCGGCAACACTCGCGATCCGACGTGATCCAAAAAGTCTTAGCTCGGAAGTTGCGATTATCCGGTACGACAAATGCAATCAATGCGCTATAATCAGAGAAAGGATCGATGTATCGAAGCAGTTTCGGTTTTGATACGTGACACAATGTAGTCCTCATGCATTGACACGTAAAAAAACCGCGAAGTACATTGATCCGAAACGGGTCAACCATCGGTGGTATCGTGCCGATACTTGTCTTGAAGACCACCGGTCATTGGGAGCGTGATAATGGCGACGATCCAGGATAAATCCGAAGATCAGGAACTCGAGCAATACGGTGTCTGGGTCAAAGCCGGCCCGGACGATGTAGCCACGCTCGACCCGGAAGACTCAACCGAATCGACGAGCAGCGACTCGGACGATTCGTCGAACCTTGCCGACACGGATTTCTCGCTTGAGGAATTTTCGCTGGAAGAAGAGAACATCGGAGAGTCACAGGATGATTTTTCGATCGAAGAGGTGAGACTTGACGAGGAGTCCGAAGATTTCGACGCCGACGTCTTCGGTGAGCTCGAGCAAGACTCCGCCGACGGCGAAAACGCATTGACGCCCGAAGAAGAGGAGCTGCTCGCGCCGCTTGAAGCGCAGGATTCACCCCACCCCGAGATCGACATCGACGATATCGATTTTGACGCCGACCTCTCGGACCTCGATCAGACGACCGACGAGCCCGGAGAAGAGCTCGATTCGGCGAACGACGATATCTCGTCGCTCGACACGCTGCCGGGCGGAGTATCAGACAACCTGTCTCTTGACGATATCACGATCGACGACGAAGAGGAGCTTCCGGAGTTGGAGTCCGAGGCGTTCGGCGATCAGGAGGCGGACCTCGACACGATCGGCGACCTTGAGGATTTTTCCGTTTCGGCGGAGTATGAATCAGATTTGCAGCACGAAGAAGAACACAAAAAAGAAACAGATCAAGTTTTCGACGATGTCGGTGCGGTCACCGACGAAATGTCGTCGATCGAGACCGATCACGGACAGGACGACGCGATGACTGAAGACACAACGACGCATCTACGAACGATCGAGTCGGAACTCAGCGTAATCAAGAGCGAACTCTTTGCTTTGAGAAAGGAACTCGCGGGTCTGCGTGGGGGGAAGGGCAAGGCCAGAGCGCACGATCCGGATGACGATCTCGCGACCGAAGAACCCGACGACGCCGACGGCGGTTTCTTTGACGACGATGAGGACGAGACGATCGCCTTGACCGGCGACGAACTCGACAACATCCTTAACACGGCCGAGTTCACCGAAGAGGCGCCCGAACCGCGGCACGGCGCGGCCGCGGAGTCCGCCGAATCCGAGGAATCGGACGCCGAGAGCTTCGATCTTGAGCCCCTCGACGAACCACTTGACGATCAGACCGACTTCGAAACGGCGATTGGACGCGACGACGACGGTTCGATTACGGGCGACGATGTCACCACTCATAGAGAAGAAACGATTCCCGAAAGCCCCGAGGCTCAAGACGATCGCGAAACGCACGAACCATTCGATAACGAGATTGAGTTGAGCGACGAAGACCTGCTCCCGACCGAACTTTACGAAACGTCGGACGCAGAGGACTCCGCACTGGTCGAGGACTCCGCACTGGTCGAAGACTCCGCACTGGTCGAAGACTCCGCACTGGTCGAGGACTCCGCACTGGTCGA
>REEC01000197.1 GCA_007695285.1 Spirochaetaceae bacterium
ACAAAATCGGCTATCTGCGTCGTCGATTGGCTCACCGCGACCGCGTATCCGGTCGCAAACGGGCCAAAAGCGCTCAGGATGATCGCCACGAGTAGCGTCCGTTCGCGGCGCGCCGACTGCTCGGCCGAGAGGTTGTTCATGTCACCACCCGAGGTGGAGGAATAGGCGCATGAGTGGAACGATCGAGAGCGCCGCGACGAGTGGCACGGTAATCGTGTCGAACCCGCGTCGCGTGACTAGTTCGACCACGCCGCAAATCGGTGCCACGACGATCGCTATCACAAACGCCTGGTACCACGGGAGCCCTGCGTAGAAGATCGCCGTGAGGAAGATCGCGGTCCCACCAAACGCGACCATCGCCGCGCTTCCCTCGTACGTCTTGGCGCGATCGACCCACCGCCATAGAATCCGTCGTTTCCCCCACGCCTTTCCGACAAGCGCCGCGGCCGCGTCTCCGAACCCCCATCCCATCACCGCGACGCCGATCACGGGCGCCCAGCGGATTCCGAGTGCGCCCCAAAAAACGGCGATCAAGACCACAAACGTGCCTTGAACCGCGAGCAGCGAGTTCCGAAACTCACCGCCGCCTTCGGTGCGGTCGGTAAACGCCCGCGCGTACCACTTCGCCCGTTCCATCAGCATCAGCACAGGGTACCCGATCACGACGAGAAGCAGCGACGCCGCGATCGCGGCGTACCACGTGCTGAAAAGGTTGAGCAGCAGAAAGACCGACATGCTGTACCCGATGTGCTGGGCTTTCCGGATCAGCTCGTCGGGCACCTTCGTCCAGTACTTGAAAGGCGTCGGGATAACGACACACACGACGAGGTAATACGCGAAGAGAATCAACGCTCCGATAATGTCACTTTGTGTCATGATCGCTCCCACGCGCGAGACCCGATAGAAGCAACGCGACCGCGTGTTCGCCCGCGTCGGCCGGCTGCGCTTCGGCCGGGTCGAGCGCGCCCTGAAGCACGAGTCCAACCCCCATCGAGACGAGCGCGAGCGCGGCGGCGTCCACGTCTACGGCGCGCAAGCTCCCTTCGCGAATTCCGTCGGCGACCAGCGACGCAAAAGCGGCGCGAAAGCGCCGATACGGCTCGACCGTGACCTGCCACACCTCAGGGTCTTTCGCGGCTTGCCGCCAGAACTCCAGGAACATCGGCACCCGTCCGGTCCCGAGTTCCGATACCTGGCCGACGAGCCCCGCCAGACGCGAAAGGCGTACCGGTGCCGACTCGCCTCCGGCGGCCACGCTCCGTATCGTTTCATCGAGTTCGTCGAGCCACTGTTCGAGCAGCGCGATAAACACCGCCTGTTTGCTCGGGAAGTGATGGTAAAACGCGCCTTTGCTCACGTTCGCGGCCGCGCAGATATCGGCGACCGAGGTCGTGTCGTATCCGCCGTGCGTGAACCGTTCGACCGCGGCCGAAAGAATCCGCGCGCGGGTACCGTCGCTGCGCTTCTGGTTCGTCATTGCTGCCCCCTGTCCGGAAAAAACCGACCGGTCGGTATGTAATATCGGAATAAATCGACGATGCGTCAAGCATCAGACGAAATCGCGGGCATTCCCTTGCCTGCGGTGTGACATTCGCGCTGTGCTTGGCGTATACTTTGGGAACCATGAAAATTACATCGATAGAAACATTTTCCACGCCGGGCGTCGCTTTGGTTCGTCTGACGTGTGAGTCCGGGGCGAGCGGGTGGGGGCAGATCGCGACGACCGAAGCGGCGGACATCGTCGCGACGTGCCTGCACCGGCAGGTCGCGCGGGTCGTGATCGGCCGTGAGATCGACGATCACGAGAAAATCCTCGACGACGTGCTGCACAAGAACCTGAAGTTTCCCGGCTCGTATATCTGTCGCGCTCTTGCCGCGGTCGACACCGCGTTGATCGATCTACGCGCGAAGATCGCCGAACAGCCCGCGTGGCGGTTTCTCGGGAGCAGACCCGAGCCGGTCGCCGTGTACGGCTCGAGCATGAGCCGCGACATCACGCCACGCGACGAAGCCGAAAGGATGACGCGTCACCGCGATGAGTCGGGGTATCGCGCGTTCAAGCTGCGCGTCGGGTCATGGGGTGGAAATGACGTCGATTCATGGCCCGGTCGAACCGAAGAGTTGATCCCGACGGCCCGGAAAGCGCTCGGCCCCGACGTCACGATTCATGCCGACGCGAACAGCTGCTACTCGCCCGCACGCGCTCTCGAGGTCGGTCGGATGCTCGAGGACAACGATTACGGACACTTTGAGGAGCCGTGCCCGTACTGGGAGTACGACTGGACCAAACGCGTCACCGCGAAGCTCCGAATTCCGGTCGCAGGCGGCGAGCAGGACAACTACATGCCCGCGTGGCGGTACATGATCACCGATCACGTCGTCGACATCGTCCAACCCGATATCTGTTACGTCGGCGGCGTAACGCGGACGCTGAAGATCGCCCGCTTCGCCGCCGAACACGGGCTGCTCTGCACTCCACACTCGGCGAACCACTCGCTCGTGACCGTGTTCACTCTCGCGCTCCGGAACGCTCTGCCGAACCCGGGACCGTTCATGGAGTTCTCGATCGAAGACCAGACGAACTTTCGCGCGATGTTCACGCCCGCGCTCACGGTTTCCGACGGCGTCGTGAAGCTACCCGACGAAGGCTACGGGTGGGGAGTCACGGTCAAACCGGACTGGCTCGAGCGCGTTGAGTACCGCGTCACGACCGCGGAGGGGTAGCGCGCGACCGCTCGCGCGGCGTTTACTCGGGATGGAACGCGCGCCACGAGAACAGAAAATGGTGGATCGCGAGCGCCGGCTCGAGTTGTTCTCCCGTGAGCGGGCCTTCGACCGCTGATCCGGCGGCGTTCCACCGGCTGCCGGTTTCCTTGTCGCGGATTTCGCCGTCTACAACTTCAAACGTCAGCGTCCTGCCGTTGAGGTCCGGGTAGAACGCGTTAGCCGTGCCGACATCGCGACCTTCGGCGAGGCGGGCGGTATCGAGCGCGCTCGAGGTCCCTTCTTCCCAGAGCACGACGATGTTTTTGCCGTCGAGCAGAGTCTCGATCACGCGCCGCTCGGCCAGGATCGGGAACGGGTACGCCGCGGCGTCGCCGCCGTGATACACCGTCAGTACGCGTGTCATCGGGCTTTCGGTCTCCGTATCGACGACCGGCGCGCCGCGATACAAGAACGGCTCGTACGCGCCGTCGTAGCCGACGTACGGATTGCTTCCGTAGTCGCGCCGGTGACCCGTTTCGCGGCTCAAGACCCGGGCATCCGGGTGCGTCTCGCGTGCGTCGGACCAGCTGACGAGAGTGGACGGGACAAAGGCAAGCTGTTGGCCCGCGAATTTGCCGGCGACGCCGCGGCCTGTGGCCTGAACCCACCACGTCTCGGTCTGTCGGTCGTACATGATCATGTTGCTGAACACGAGCAGGCCCGAGACGCCGAAATCGAGAACCAAATCGTCGAAACGGCGATCGAACGCGACGCCGGTGTTGCAGAGCGGACAGTACGTGACCGAGACCGGGTGCCCGGCGATCTCATCGTTGACGATCTCGTGCCACGTGAGGATCTGAAGCGGATACACCGCCGTCTCTCCGTCCCTTCTTACGACTATCACCGGCTCCGCGTCCGCGAGCCACTCGTCCGCGACTGTGACCGTCTCGAATACCGGAAAGTCAATGGAAGGAATCCCGTCTTTGGGAGGCCCCCCCGCGACGACGTCGGAGTAGTCGATCAGCGCGCGCGAGAAATCGGTCGAGAACTGATGCGCTCCCCGCGGCGGCGACTGCCCGTGGTACCGCTCAGGCAGTTCGACGTCGGTCGAACGTCCGCCCGTTGTCCGTAACCCCGCGCCGATGCGCGAGAGCCGGCGCATCTCTTCGGTCGCGCCGTCGCGGATCGGAGATCGGCGCGGCGCCTCCCCGGCGTCGGCCCCGTCGTCGGGCTCGCTTACCGGCGCGACGCTCCGGTCGGTTTCACCGCGCCCGCGCGCGGTCAGCGAAAGCGGGACGACAACTGCGAGGACAAACAACGAGAGAATTAAGAACGGTCGAACATTCTTGGCTACGTGCATCGCAAACTCCTTGCAAATACAAGTATATTGCGAAAAACGCGCACAGTCAAAAAGATTAGACTGAAATGCTCAGGAAACGGCCCTCAGGAACCGCCGCCGAGCCGCGTCGCGACGTCTTAATCGAGGTACCGAGCTTTTGCGGCAAGGTGTTCGGTGAAGTTGCGCGAGAACACGGTCTCGAGCGTCGGCTTGTGAAGGAAGAAGAGGTACTCGTGTTCGGCGGGTTCGATCGCCGCGCGAATCGCATCGATCCCCGGGTTTCCGATTGGTCCCGGCGGAAGCCCGGCGTTCAGATACGTGTTGTACGGGTCGCGCACGCGGATGTCGGCGAGCGTGGGCTGGAGCTTGCTCGTCCCAAGGAAGTAGTTCACGGTCGCGTCGGACTCGAGCCGCATCCCGATCCGGAGTCGGCTCCAGAATACTCCCGCGATCTCGGGCATATCGCGGACCGGGGACTCGGCTTGTACGATCGCCGCGAGGTTCACGACGTCGCGCATCGTACGGCCCTGCTCGGCGACCTTCTCGCGCAGCTCCTCATTCACGCGTGTCTCGAACATCCGCAGCATTCGTAAAACGACTTCTTCGGCGCCCGACTCGGGATTGAAACGATACGTCTCCGGGAAAAGGAAACCTTCGAGCGTGATTCCGTCCGGAAGGTCCGCGAGCGACTCGACGTCGCGGTACGCCTCACGCATCGTCGCGGCAGCCTCAAACTGGTCGGCCGTGACGATGCCGGCCGCCTCGAGCCGCGCCGCGATCTGCGTGATGCGCCAGCCTTCCGGAATCGTGACCGGACGCGAGAGGTCGACCGTCTCGCCCCGGATCATCATGTCGAGCATTGAAACCGGGGTCATCGTCTCATCCAGAGCGTACGTGCCGGCCTGAATCGACGCGGATCTACGCGCGAGACGCGCGTACATTACCAGGAGATCACCGTCAGGGATCTTCCCGAGCTGCTCGAGATGCCCCGCGATGTAGCGCAGACTACGTCCGCGCTCGAGCACGAATTCTCCCGTCGCGCCGACCGGTGTGAAAAGGCGCGCACGTACGGCAACCGCGCCGACGACACCTGCCGCGACCAGGCCGAGGAGTAAAACTGCGATGATTATTCTGATCGGGCGTCGCGTGGAGCGCGGCTGCTCGCCGTCTTTTATCGTTGTTCTCGGATCGTCTTTGTCACTCATTTTCCGGGGCAAGAATACTCATATCTCGATATGCGGTCAATCGCTGGTCGGCGGCCGGCGAATGCGGACGCGGCGCTCAGTTCGAGAGCGTGCGCAGATCGCGGAGAACGACGTCCCACGCCGATTTTCGCATTCCCCCAAGCGCGCGGCGGGACGCGGACTTCCACGCGGGCACCGCGGATTCCAGAACCGTTCTGCCGTCCTCGGTCAGGCTGTACACGCGTTCCCGTCGGTCTTTTCCGGTTCGGGAGTTTACGAATCCGCGCGTTATGACCGACTCCATGTTGCGCGACACCGTGCTCGGGTCGGAGCCGAGTTGCTCGGCGAGCAGTGCCGCTGTGACGGGCTCCGAGATCGCGACGTGCACCAGAATTCCGAACTGGGTTGGAGAGACGCCGATTGGGCGGAACTCTTCCTCGAAGTTTCGGATGACCGTTTTGTACGCTTTCGCGAGATTGTACGCCGGGCAGACCCGTGGGATATACGCGACATCGACGGTCCTTCGTCGACGTCGGAACTGCGTTCGTGTCTGCTCTTTCCTGCGAGTTGTGGTGAATGATTTTCTCATTATTGGTTCCATCTATATCCATGCGTGCCGTGTGCACGCAACCGTCGGTTCCTTCAATGCTTCTTCCTCAATGATACACAATTCGCGAAGAAATGGGGAGTCGTGTCGTGAAAACGAATTCACTGCGAACGCGACCCCGATCGATTTTCCAGGAAAATGGGACAGATTTTTGGTTTTGTTAAAAGTAGCAGGCGTGCCGCGTTAACGCGCCGGCACGGTGAGTGCGATGATAGCTGCAATGTAAACGCGCGTGCCCCTGCTCCTCATCGCCGGCTCCTCAGTCCTCGTACTCAGTCCTCGTACACGATGATCTTGCCGCGCATGTACGGATGGATCGAACATATGTACTCGTACTCGCCGGGTTCGGTGAACACGGTCTCGAACGTCTCAGCGTGTTTTAATAGTTCCGATGCGAATCGATCGGGCCCCGTGGCAGAGATCGTGACGACATCGTGTTTGCCGGTGCGTTCGCCTTCGAGCATGTCGAACACGTCTTCGTTGATCCACGTAACGGTTGATCCAACCGGAACCTCGGCTCTCTTCGGCCAGTAGCTGTTGCCGACCATCTGGATGAACATCCTGTCGCCGTCGCGGAACCTTACGGGGTGGTCGAGCGTCTCGCTTCCGAGTCCAAACGGACTCACGAACCGTTTTGGGTTCTCAATCGGAGGCGTCGATCGTCCTTCACTCCTGACCTCCGAGATCCGCGGTGCGTCCTCGGACGACTGAATGATTCCGATCGCTCCTTTTATCGCTTGCGTTCCAAATGCGTGACTCACGAGCGTGAACGGGCCCTCTGCGGGGATGATCCAGTCGATCACCCACGAATCGGTTGGCCCCGACACGACGGACTGCGTCCCGTGCATCAGATTCTTCGGGTTGCCGCCGTAGTAGATGTCGTCCCAGATCCCACCGACCGCGTGGAACGTCGAGGTGAGGTTCGGGCCGACGTTCAGGTAGTAGAACCGGACGTAGTCGCCGGGGCGCGCCTGAATCGGTTCTTTGACGTACCGGAAGTTCTCGCCGTTGAACATCACGTACAGCGCCTTTCCGTCGAAGAAGTCCCGACCGTCGGCGTACACTTCGTGTTGCACGATGTAGATCTTGATGTCCGGCTCACGGCCGAGCTCGGCTTCCATCCTGTACTGTTCCTTCGGCTCGACGACAAACATGCCGAACTGGCCACCCATCGTGTGCGCCATGATACCGTGTCCACCCGGCGCGCAGTGATACATATACACGCCGGGGTAATCGGCCGTGAACGTCACGGTCTTGGTCTCCCCGGGTGCGATGTTACCGACGTAATTGGACGTCTGCGCGTTCGCCGCGTGAATCGAGAGGCCGTGCGTCACCGAGTCGTCGTTGAACACCGTGATCTCGACCGTGTCGCCCTCGTTCACCTCCATCTGCGGACCCGGCATCGTTCCGTCGAACGTGAAGCCTTCGAAAGTCACGCCGTCGCCGATATTCAGAGTGTCGGAACGCGTGACCAGAGTGAACCGGCGGAGCTCTCCGGCGGGGTTCCCCGCGGTGTTGCCGCCGCTATCCGCGGAGCACGCCGCGAGAAAGGCTGCTGCGAGGCCAATGAGCGTCGCCGTCATAATGCGCGAAAATACCTTACGTTTCATATCAATACTCCTTTTCCTGTCGTTCATTTGTCGTTACGGCCGCACGATGTGTTCGGCCATGATTCTCTCGACCGACGGAAGCGCGTTCCGCACCGCGGCCATCAACCCGTCGGTCGGCGATGCCGGTGATGCATCCGGGTCGCCGACAATGATCCTTCCGACGTGCCCCATCGCTTCGTGCGGGACGCAGTAGTAGTCGTAGACTCCCTCGACCGTCAGTGTGACCTCAAACGTGCTGTTCCGGCGCGTGATGAGCCCGGAGTCCCACGACTCGGCGTCCGGCGGAATCCTCAGATCACGACCGTTGTCCGGGTGGTACGTGGTTGCGCTGTGCATCCCGGTTGCATTGACGAAACGGATCGTCGTGCCCGGTTCGACGTGAATCCCGATCGGGTCGTTGTAGTTGCGCCCCGCGGCCGCGTGCATCTCGATCACGACGACACCGTCATCGTGGTCGTCCTGTTGAGCTGCTGCGGGCTGCGTTTCAGGTCCGCTCTCGGCGGCCGTCTCCGGTGCGTGTTCGGTTTGATTTGCAGCGGTAGGTGAGTCGGGAGCACCACACGCTGCGAGTGCGATGGCCGCGCCTATTAGAACGATAATCATGACTAAACGGTGTTTTGTTTTCATAACACCGTCACAATACCGCCGTTCGGCGTATCAGGAATTGATCTTGGTCAATTCCTGATGTTTTTTATAGGAATAATCGACGAGTCTCACACCGCGATCGCGTCGAGCATGCGATCGGGGTCTACGATGCTTATCCGTCGTCCGTGCGTCTCGAGGATTCCCGCGTGTTCAAGCCGTCGCAGAGTTCTCACCGTCGCTTCGACAGTAAGGCCGGCAAGTTCGGCGAGTTCCTGGCGCGGTACCGAGAGTTCGGACGGCGGGACTTGTGGTTGGTCTACGCTGGTGTGTCCGAGCTCGAACAACGCGGTCAACACTCGCTCCTCGGCGTGGCTGTACGCCATGTTTGTCGCGAGGCTCTCGGCGTGGCCGAGTTCACACGCGAGTTTGTGCATGATCTGTGTACGAACGGTCGGCTCGTTCTCGATCAGGCGTTCCACGACCCTGGCGGGCAGGAACGCGGTGAGCGTCTCTTCGGTCGCGACGCCGTAGCCCGAGAGCGGATTTCCCGCGAGCAACGAACGATGCCCGACGAGGTCGCCGGGGTGCGCGATCCGGATGATCAGTTGTTTGCCGTCTTCGGTCTCACGGAACACTTTCACTCTGCCGCGGCAGATCGCCCAGATCCCTTCCGCGGGTTCGCCCGCGTGGAACAGGAACTCTCCCTTCTCCCACGTTTTGAGAATTCGGCGTGAAACGATAGTTTCACGCGCGGAATCGGTTAACGCGCATCCAAAAAAACACTCCGCGCAGACCTGTCCGACGGGGCATTTCGCACTACGCGACACCGGTTCGGTCTCGGTTCTTCTTTCCATCAACAACATACTCACTCCTAACTCGCGATCGTCGTCGTATCGGCCGGGAAAATACCCGCCGCGATCTCGTCCGCGGTCGAATCCTTCAGAAGTCGCAGGTACGCATCGCGCACCGGGCCCCATCTCTTGTGAATCGTGCACCCACCGTTCATCCCGCACTTTTTATTGCCGAGAAAACATCCGTTCCAGCGATCGACGTGTTCGATCGGATCGACGATCTCGAACAACGATATCGTCTGCGCCGGCCGCGCGAGCCGAAATCCACCGCCCGTGCCTTTCCGGGAGTCGACGATCCCGTGCCGCGTCAGCAGCTGCAGCAGCTTTCCCAGGTAATTCGGCGGCGCTCCGATTTTTTTCGCAAGCGTCGCCGCGCCGACGTATTCGTCTGCTCCGAGCTCGGCGAGCTCACCGACGGCGCGTACGGCGTGTAACGCGGTAGTGGATAACATCTGACTTCCTTATTCGTTTAAAGTTCTAATCACATGTCATTATACGATTAGAATCCCGAGATGTCAACACTTTGATTGACACGGGTGTGTGGTTCGCGTATCGTCTTCGTACCGTCAGTGGAGAGCGCATGAGAAATGGCAAATCGAAAGAACGTACGCTGAACCTCGGACGCGTCGTCAAGATCGTCGTGATCGTGGCCGTCGTCGTCGTACTGGCCGGGTGCCTGCCGGGGCATTCGCGGTACACAACCGAACGGCCGGCGGGGTTTTTCTGGGGCGTGTGGCACGGGTGGGTCGCGCCGGTCTCGTTGATCGCCGGTCTGTTTGTCGAGAACGTCCGGTTGTACGAGACGACCAATACCGGCTGGTGGTACGACTTCGGATTCTACATCGCGATCATCAGCGGATTCGGTGGACTGTCGCTCTTCCGGCACAAACGAGACCACTGAAAACGCTCAACTCGGAAGCGAAAGATTGAGCGCTCTCACACGGTCGGCGAAGCGCTCGGCCATGAGCGCGTAACCCGCGTCGTCCGGGTGCAGCCCGTCGGGCATGACGTGCGCGTCCTTCTCGCCGATAACCGTTCTGCCGTCAATCAGGTATAGGTTATGGTCGCCCGCATCGCGCAGGAGCGACGCAGCACGGTGGACCTCATCGCGCATCTCTGCGAGTGTGAATCCGACCGCGTTCGGCGCCGTTTCGCGGTCCGGGCTCACGATCGGCGACATCACGATGATCGGGGTGGTCGGTTTCGCCTCCCTGATCGTGCGAATCAGGCCGATCACGTTCGGCACGAA
>REEC01000199.1 GCA_007695285.1 Spirochaetaceae bacterium
CTGCATGGGGCTGAAGCAGATCGGGGCGGAGTTCATGTCGCTTTTCACCGGCGAGGCGAACCCGGCCCGGAACATCTACGAGGCGGCGGGGTTCAAGATCGTAAGAACGTGGGCCAATATGCGGAAGTTCAGACCGTAGACGGGCGGCCGATCACGGAGGGAACGGATGAGCGAACCGGGCGGGGAAAAACGCACGATTATGGCGATCGGCGGACACATCGGCGATATGGAGCTCACGTGTGGCGGTGTGCTCGCGACACGGACACGCTACGCACAGGCGTTCGACGTGCCGCCGATGAGCCGCCGCCGCGTCGTCGACGAGTTGTAACACATCGGATCGGGAGGTCGTCGTGGCGGTTCTGCTTGGAGTCGAAAGAGACGCGGAGCTGGGTACGTACCTCAGCGGACGAACGGTCGGCCTCGTCACGAACGCCGCGGCCACCGACAGCAGCCTGGTTCCGACGGTCGACCGGTTGCGTGAGCGCTTCACGATCGCCTCTCTGTTCGGACCCGAACACGGGATTCGAGGCGACGCGGCCGCCGGTGACGCCGTCGCGTCCGGACTCGACGAGCGGTCAGGATTACCCGTTTACAGTCTGTACGGCGAGAACCGCGCGCCCTCGGCCGATCAAATCGCAGAGCTCGACGCGGTCGTGATCGATCTGCCGGACGTCGGCGCGCGGTTTTACACGTACCTCTCGACGGTGGTGTACGTCATGCAGGCGTGTGCGGCCGCGTCGGTTCGGTGTATCGTGCTCGACCGACCGAATCCGATCGGAGGCGAGATCGTCGAAGGGCTCATGCTCGACCGGCGGTTTTCGTCGTTTGTCGGCCGGTTCCCGGTGCCGGTGCGCCACGGGCTCACGATCGGCGAGTACGCGGTTTACATCAACGAAACCGAGCGCGTCGGCTGCGATCTGCACGTCGTGACGATGACCGGATGGCGGAGGAAGCTCTACGCCGATCAGCTCGGGCTTCCGTGGGTCATGCCGTCGCCGAACCTTCCGACGGTCGAGAGCGCGACGGTGTACGCCGGCACGTGCCTGTTTGAAGGCACGAATCTGAGCGAAGGCCGCGGAACGACAAAACCGTTCGAGCTGATCGGCGCTCCGTGGCTCGACACCGAACGCGTTCTCCGGGCTCTGCGTTCGGAGAGCGCGTCACGCGCGCTCGCGGGCGTGCGGCTCCGCGAGTGCCGATTCCGGCCGCACATATCGAAGCACGCGGGCGAGACGTGCCGTGGGCTTCAGCTTCACGTTACCGACCGATCGCTGTTCCGGCCGTACTCCGCGGCGGTTGCGCTCATCGACTCGATCCGCCGAACGCACGATGAGTTCGTGTTTCTCGAGCCGACACGCGGCGTACCTGACGCGCCGGACGCACGCTTTTTCATCGATCTGCTGTCGGGTGACGACTCGCTCCGCGCCCACGACTTCCGGCTCGCGGAGTATCTCACGCGGTGTGCCGAAGACTCCGCGGCGTTCATCGAGGCGAGGTCTCCGTACCTTCTGTACCCGGCGTAGACGCGGCGAGATAATCGCGGTATCTGTTATAGAGGTGACCGGCCTGAAGGTACGCCGACTGTGGACTCATGAAGTGCGAGAACTCAAACGTTATCGCGTTCCGGATTCCGGCTTGTTCGGCGGCGTTGAGCTTGAAGAGCAGCTTCTCCCACTTGATCGGCGGGAACTTGATCGGCATGTCGCGGTCGAACGTCTCGGTGTTCGTCCAGCACGAGAGGCCGTGCCTGTCGCAGAGGTCTTTGTTCACCGCGAGGAACTCCGAAAGAGCCGAAAAATCAACGTGACCATCCTGGAACGCGACGATGTCGACGCCTTCTTTGACGCCGGAGAAGATCTCGTCCCACTCCGTCTCGTGATCCCCGACTGAAATCCCGTTGTCGCGTCGGGTCGCGGATGCGCTCTGCGGAAGGTTTTTTGGACCGTCGATGTACGGTGAGATTAAAACCGGGAGGCCGTTTGAGACCGTCTTGCAGTGCCGACCGAGCTCAGCGTACAGCTCGGTGATGTCCCCGATCTTGCGGCTGCACTCCTGCGACAGATACCACCCCCCGAACGCGGGCGAGCCGCCGTACTCGGCCCAGACTTCGTCGATCACTCGCTTATTGAGCTCGGCTTCCGTCTCGAACTCGCCGTTTGTCCAGTACGTGCCCGAGTCGTACAACCCGAAGAAGAACCGCATTCCGTGCTGCTCGGCGAGCTCGAGGAACATCCGCACAAGATCGACCGGCGGCGTGAACGCCGACTCGCGATCGCGTAAGACGCGCGAGGGATACGTGAGCCACCGGCGGTAGCCGCATCGGATCAAGACGACCGTGTCGATACCGATCGCGCGCATATGGGAAAAGTCCGCATTCCACTCGTCGCGCCCCCAGTTCTGATGCGGAATGTCGTGGCTGATCTCGTCGAGAAACGTGCCGGTGATCTTCATGCGATTACCTCCATGGTGCGCTCCAGTATATTAGGAATCGTCAATAACCAAAAGAATTCCTTGACAGCGGGTAGGTCCGGTTGTACGCTGGAGAGGATTCTCAACCACGACCGCGAAGGAACGGTGCAATGAACGTACTGGCTATCGGCGGCAGCGGAATCGTAGGCACGCTCGTGCTTCCCACGATCATGGCGGAACACCGGGTGCGGGTTTTCGATCTTGCCCCGTCTCCACACACCGACGCGGAGTTCATCTCAGGAAATGTGACCGAGTACGACGCGGTGCGCGCGGCGACCGAAGGAATGGACGCCGTGTTGTACATGGCGATGGGCAGCCAACAGTGGCGCGAGTGGAGCGGATCCGAGTCGGCGTTCGACGTGAACGTCAAAGGTTTGCACTTTGCGCTGCGCGCGGCGGCGGAGGCCGGGATCACCCACGCGGTCTACTGCAGTACGATGTCGGTGTTTGCGGATCTCAAACACCGTTACTTTCCGGATGAAGACGTCGCGCCGGACGAGCCGAACATCTACGGATTCACGAAATGGATCGGTGAGGAGGTTTGCCGCAACGCGTACCGGCGTTGGGGAATCAACGTCAACGCGCTCCGGCTCTGCCTTCCCGTTTCGATCGAAACGTGGATGGAAAAGGCGCATTACGGCGAGCAGTCGTTCATGACCGCCGCCGACGATGTCGGCCGGGCGATGCTCGCGGCGCTTCGGTTTGAAGGTGGGTTCGAGACGTTCATGATCAGCGGCGATTACGAACAGAAAATCATGAGCCTCGCGAAGGCGCGCAAGCTGTTGGGGTGGGCGCCGTTGGCGCGACCCGTGGACCAACCGGCCGAATAGACCGGGAAGATTGACCGCAGAACTCACAGGGAGGAGACATGGCGTTCCAGATCAAAAAGCGTGGAAAGGTGACGTACTACTACCAGGGCGAAGATCCCGTCCTGTCGGCGCTCGTGACCGAGCAGCAGAGCGACGGTGATCTCAAGATCTACTTCTCGGGATTGACCGGCGGGTACTCGGCAAAGGGCGTCTTGAACCTCGATGAGCTCACGACGATGGAGCCCGAGATCGAGGTGCCGCTGGTCTTCCGGTGTTGGGAGAAGTGGCTGCAGGACGCGGGGATCTGCGGGTCGATCGCGGACGTCGACTTCATCGAGGTCCACGCGTTCGGCTGCCAGCCGAAAACGCCGAATCCGCTCGTCGACCCGGAAGGCTTCAAGAAAGAGCAGGAAAGGCTGCGCGCGGCGTACGCGACGGCGTATCGGAAGTTTTTCAAGGAGAACTGCCCGGATAACGGCGTCCCGGCGCGCTTCACGGTTCACGTCGTCGACGTGCCGGACCAGGCCGCGTCGTACGAGTTCTACGCGACCGCGTTGTACCAAAAATCGCTCCAGAAGTAACACAAGGAAGAACTTATGGCCGCCGACAAAAAGTACGATCTGCTAATCAAGGGCGGGCACGTCATCGACCCGAAGAACGGTGTTAACGGGAAGAGCGACGTAGCCGTTGCGAACGGAAAGATAGCCGGGGTCGCGAGCAGGATCGATCCCGCGGAGGCGGCAAAGGTCATCGACGTTCCCGGGCTGTACGTGACGCCGGGACTGGTCGATATACACGCGCACGTGTACCACACGAAGGAACCCGGCGGATTGAGCATCGTCGCCGATCACCACATGTTCCGCTCGGGTGTGACGGCCGTCGCCGACACCGGCACCTCCGGCGCGAATCACTTCCTTCACTTCAAGAACACCGTGATCGACAAATCCAGGGTCAGGATTTTTGCGTTCGTAAATGTCGTCAAGTCCGGCATGATCGGTCCGTTCGAGCACGACATCAGAGAGATGGACGCCGAGCTCGCCGCGGCGACGGTACTCGCGTACCCGGATGTCTGCGTCGGGATCAAGACCGCGCACTACTGGACGAGCGAGCCGTTCGACGAGTTACACCCACCGTGGTTGAGCGTCGACCGTGCGATCGAAGCGTCCGAAATCTGCGGCAAACCGGTCATGGTCGATTTCTTCCCGAGGCCCGAACGGACGTACCCGGAACTTCTGCGCAAGATGCGCCCGGGCGACATCCATACACACGTCTTCGCGCAGCAGTTCCCGGTTCTCGACGAGAAGAAAAAGCCGCAGAAGTTCCTGTTCGACGCGGCGGAACGCGGAATCGTGTTCGACCTGGGGCACGGGAGCGCGAGTTTCTGGTACCGGAACGCGATCAGGTGTTTCGAGAACGGGTTTTATCCTCACTCGATCAGCACCGACCTGCACATCGGGAACATTAACGGTCCGGTGTTCTCGATGCTCACGACGATGTCGAAGATGCTCGCGATCGGCATGGAACTCGAGGACGTGATCCGGAAGTCGACCGTCGCGCCGGCCGAAGAGATCGGGCACCCGGAAATCGGGAGCCTGAGTCCGGGAAGCGACGCCGACATCGCGGTGTTGCGCTGCGGAACCGGACGGTTTGGTTTCTGGGACTGCGCACGAACGAAGATGGTCGGCACGAGCCGGCTGACGTGCGCGATGACCGTGAGAAACGGCGAAATCGTGTACGACGAAGACGGCCACCACCTCCCCCACTGGGCGGAAACGGACGAAGCGCGATGACGCCGCTCAACTCCGGTGCACCGGTGCGTCCCTCCGGTGCACCGGCGCCCGGGACCGGTACGAGCCGCGTGAACACGTACGCGACGCTCGGTATCCGGCCGATCATCAACGCGTGCGCAACGTTGACGCGCCTCGGGGGTTCGATCATGCCGCCCGAGGTGCTCGACGCGATGAGAAGCGCGGCCGGGTGTTTCATCGACCTCGACGAACTGCAGCGGCGCGTCGGCGAGCGAATCGCGGAGCTCACGGGCAACGAGGCCGCGTACGTGAGCTCGGGCGCCGCGGCGGGCATGGTTCTCGCGACCGCCGCGTGCACGGCCGCGATCGACCCCGATGCGCGAACGCGGTTCCCGGATCTCACCGGGATGAAGAGCGAGGTGATCGTTCAGCACCTTCACCGAAACGGGTACGACTACGCGGTGCGTCAGGTCGGCGTCACGGTCGTCGAGGCCGGCACCGACGCCGGCACGTCGCGTCTCGATCTTGAAAACGCGATCTCGGCCGAGACCGCGGCGATCTTCTGGTTCCAGGGCGCGATGAACCGGCCGACCGAACTGCCGCTCGAGGACGTGATCGCGATCGCGAACGCCGCGTCGGTTCCGGTGATCGTCGACGCGGCCGCGCAACTGCCTCCGGCCGAGAATCTCAGCCGGTTCACGAAGATGGGCGCGGCGCTCGCTCTCTTCAGCGGCGGCAAGGACCTCGCCGGGCCGCAGTCCTCGGGGCTGGTGCTCGGGAGGAAGGATCTCATCGAAGCGTGCCGCGTGCACGGCAATCCGAATCACGCGGTCGGCCGGCCGATGAAGGTCGGGAAGGAAGAGCTGCTCGGAATCCTCGCGGCGGTACAACGGTACATCGGTCTCGACCACGATGCGCGCAACCGCGGATTTGAGGAAACGGTGAGATTCTGGAACGACGGACTCGCGGGGATCCCGGGTGTAGATGCGCGCCGGGACTTCCCGAACGAGGCCGGCCAGCCCGTTCCGTGGACTCTTGTCACGCTCGAGACGACCGAACGCCGCGACACGGTTGTCGCGGCGCTGCGCTCAGGAGAGCCCGCGATCGCGGTCGCCCAGGCCGGCGACACCGCGCTCCACCTGAACCCGATGACTCTTCGGCCCGGCGAGGCGGAGATCGTACTCGCACGGTTGATCGAGGTCTTGAGACAGATCCCGTAGTTTTGGGCTCGGTAACGGTCTCGGTGATGAGCCAGGGCGGGAAGTAACTCTAAAAAACAGGGACCGGCTCTCCGGTCCCTGTCGATCAACTCCAGAAGGCTATTGTCAGTTGCCCGCGAGGAACGCGTCGAACTGGCGTTGCGCCTCCTGTTGGATTCTGCGGATTCCGGCGGCCTCGAGTTCGCGCATCATCCGCGGACCTTGCGAGACCGGATCGGTCGTGCCGGTCACAAGCGCGTCCCAGTAGCGGTCTCTGATGACACGAACCGCCGCGAGTTCGGTCGCGACCGGATCGATGTCGAACGAGAACCCGATCGTGTTCGTCGCGACGAGATCCTGGTACCCGTCGAAGATCACGTCCCACATGTTCGGGTCGACGTCGATGCCCGCGGCCGCTTCGACCGTGCTCAGGCTGTACGAGCCTTGAGAGAACGGCCACGGCGCGTAGCGTTGCCGGCCCGTATCGGTGCGCTGCGCCAGTCCCTGCGGCGTGCGGTTCCAGTGAGTTCCCACGATCCCGTACCGCAGAATGTCGCGATACTCCTGATTTGTGTTCACGAGCTCGTGGTACTTCACCGCGAGATCGATGTAGTCCGAGTCCGCGCTGATCGAGTTCATCGCACCGCGGATCGACCCGGTCGAGAGGAACGGACCGCTGAAGCGCGAGATCACCTGAGTGTAGCCGTCGGCACCGGTCCATATCGCGTCGGCGCCGTAGAATCCCTGGCCGACCTTGATCGGGATGTACCGGGGAGCGTCTTCGATCGTCGCCGCGTCGCGGTTGATGTACCCGGCGTTGAACCACTCGTGCAGCTTCACGAGCCGGTTGAAGTGGTCCGGGTGTTCGACCGTGATCACGATCTTGTTCGCGTCGGGCGTGCCGACCGCGGAGTACGGGATGCCGAGCATCGCGTCGCGGTTCACCATGTCGAACAACGCGTCGGTACCCGGAAATCCGCCTTTCGTCAGGAACAACGGGTACTGCCCTTCGGGGCCGATGATCCCGTCGTTGTACGCTTGCTTCGCGGCCGCGAGGTACGGATCCAGATCGAAGAACGTCATGTCGTCGGGAAGCTGTGGCGGATTCATCCCGAGCTTGTCGACGAAAAGCTCTTTGTCGAAACGGAAGAACACCTCCGCCGCGTAGTCCTTCTTGACCGGGATCGCCATGATCGCGCCGTCGATTTTGGCGCCTTCCCAAACTATTTCGGGCATCGTCGCGTACAGCTGCGGCGTCACCTGCTGTACTTGCTGCGTGATGTCCGCAAAATACCCCGCACGCGCCTGCACCGCGAAGTTGTTGAACCATTCGCTCGTGAAAACCATGTCCCAGTCTTCACCCGCGGCCATCGCGAGCTGAGTTCGGTCGTTGTCGTAGTACAAGGTCTTCATCCGTACGCCGACCTCGCGCATCGAGATTTCGTTTAACTTCTCCTCGACCATCGCTTGGTCGAGCGGTACCTGGCCCGGATTACCCATGATCCAGATCAACTCAACCGCGTCTACCGCCGCCTCTTTCTTGCCACCCGCCAACATGGCGAACGGAAGCACGACGACGAGAACCAGCGCGATTACGGTTACGCCCACTCGTCTGTTCATATAGCCCCCCTTACACGATCTGCGCGCCGGTCAACGACCGGCAACCTCCGGTCAGCGACCGGTCGTTTTTCGTAGTGAAGCGGATAGAGCCCGGCTCATCCTTTGACCGATCCGATCGTCAAACCCGATACGAAGTACCGCTGGAAAAATGGATACGACATCGCGATCGGGATCACCGCGACCATCACGATCGCCATGCGCGCGGACTCGGCCGGAAGCCGCGAGACCTCGGTGCCCATTATGAACTGCGCGTTCCGCGTCAGGAACTGCAAGCTGCGGTCGATGCTGATCAACACGTACTGCAGAGGATACATGTGCTGGTGCGTCGACTGGATGTACATCAACGTGCTGAACCAGTCGTTCCAGTACGCAAAAGAAAGAAACAGACCGATCGTCGCGAGCGCCGGGAGCGAGACCGGTAACACGATCCGGAAGAAGATCAAGAACTGCGACGCGCCGTCCATCTGTGCAGACTCGACGACCGAGTCCGAGACGGTCTGCTGGAAAAAAGTGCGGATGATGATTACGTAGAACGACGTCACGGCGATCGGGAGGATCAAGGCCCAGTACGTGTTCCCGAGAAAGAGAACACGGGTATTCACGAGGTACGTCGCGACGAGCCCACCGTTGAACAACATCGGGATAAAAATGAGCCACGTGAGGTGGCGTCGGAACCGGAAGTTTCTCCGCGATAGAGCGTACCCCATCGTCGAGTTGAGGAAAACGCCGATCACGGTGCCGACGACGGTGACGCCGACCGAAACCATGAACGCACGCCCGATAAAATCTCTCAGTACCCAGATGTACTCATACGAGCTCAACGACCACGCGGTCGGGATGAAACGGTATCCCATGATCTGAATCGACTCGTTCGACGAGAGCGAAATGATCATGACAAAAATGACGGGGATCACGCAGACCGCGGCCAGGATGAAAAAAATGATCGAGAACAGAAAATTCGTCGGCTTCGAGATCCTGTTCGCGGCAGACCCGATCTTTGTCCGTCGCGGTCGTATCGGCTCGATCGCTTGTTTCCTCAGTATCTCCGACACGCCGTCGACCTCCTTTTACCTCTACCTAACCACTACCGTTCTGCCGCGTGTCAGAAGAGCGAACTCTCCGGATCGACCCGTCGGACGATCGCGTTCGCGGTCAAGATCGTGACAAAACCAAAAATCGATTGAAGGAACGCCGCGGCCGATGAAAAACCGATGTTGTTCACGGTCATGAGCGCTTTGTAAACGTAGACGTCGATCGTCTGCGTGACGGTGACGAGCGCCCCCGAGTCACGAGGCACCTGGTAGAACAACCCAAAATCCGTCGAGAAGATTCGACCGACAGAAAGGATAAAAAGAATCATCACGACCGGCTTCAACATCGGGAGCGTAACGTACCACACCTGTTGCAACTTCGAGGCACCGTCGATGACCGCGGCCTCGTACAGGCCCGCGTCGATCCCGGCGATCGCGGCGAGGTACACGACCATTCCGTACCCCATTCCCTTCCAGAGATTCGTGAACGTCAGGATATACGGCCACGGCCCAGGATTCAGGTACCACTGGAGCTCCTCGCGCCCCATCGAGAGCAGAACACGGTTAATGAATCCGCGATCGACGCTCAGGAACGAAAAAACGAAGTAACTCACAACGACCCACGAGAGAAAGTGAGGGAGAAAAATGATCGTCTGCGCGACCTTTGCGAACGGGCGCGAGTGGAGCTGCGACATCATAATCGCGAGCGTGACCGGAACGAGAATCCCGAGCACGATGAAGACCGAGTTGTAGAGAAGAGTATTCCGGAACATGATCGCGGGGTCGGGTGTCGCAAATAGGAACCGGAAGTTGTCGATTCCGACCCACTCGCTGCGGAGCAGGCTCATCACAAACCCGGTGTTTCGAAGCGGTCGAAACCGCTTGAACGCGATGATTATCCCGAACATCGGGAGATACGTGAACAGTACGTACCACACGATCGTCGGCACGGCGAGCAACGTCAACTCGACGTCGTTTCGTTTGACCTTTCGCTTCTTCGCACCCGACAGTGTCCCAAAAGTTTTCACGGGAGCGACCTTCCTTGCCGGCAGTACGCAAGTGACCTTTCACACGAGAGGCCGGGAACGGCGCTTCGGGAAGGTGCAGGAAGAAAAATGGCGCCGAACCTGTTTCAAGGGTAACACGGGTTCTGTACGCCGTCAATAAAAATGAGGCATTCAGCG
>REEC01000070.1 GCA_007695285.1 Spirochaetaceae bacterium
CCGGATTGCTCATGATGAGGCGTTTGATCGATGCCGCCGACCGAGGCGTTCGCGTACGGCTTCTAATTGACGATGTCTTTTTGACACACAGCGACCGGGAACTATCGGCGCTCACCTATCATGGCAATATCGATGTACGAGTTTTCAACCCAATCCCGGCGCGCAGTACCCCTGCGACCAGGATTATTAACTATGTTTTGAACCTGCAGGAATTGAACCGCAGAATGCATAACAAGTTGTTTGTTGTTGATGGGCGGGTTGCAATTATTGGGGGACGCAACATTGGGAACGCCTATTTCGGTCTCAGCTCCAGTTACAACTTTCGTGACCTTGACACCGTCGTGACCGGAAGTGCGTTGCCGACGATGCTCGATTCGTTCGATGAATACTGGAACAGCCCCTACGCGTACTCCGGCGAGCCGCTTCATGCGCGCGGGGACTGGGATTATTTCCTGGAGTTTCGGGAACGGATCGATCGTTTCGTGGACGCGGATGCGTTATCGAAGATCGTCGATACGGGCTCGCGAGACTGGGAGGCGTTCTTTGACCGAAATGTGGACGAGATTATGCCGGCACGGGCACAGTATATCTATGATCATCCCACCGAGCGAGCGGACCGCAGAGTTGGTGGGGCATTGTCTGAGTTCCTGTCCCATCAGCAGGACGACGTAATTCTCGTTACACCGTATTTGATCCCGGACGATGGAGTGCTTGATCGCCTCAAAATGTTGACAGATCGTGGTGCACGGGTGCGGGTTCTGGTGCCGTCCTTAGCGTCGAACAACCACACAATTGCGCATAGCCAATACCGAAAATACCGAGCACGGCTGTTGCGCAAAGGCATCGACCTGTATGAGTATCGGCATCAACCGAAGGGATTTGCCCCAGGGTACATCGAGTCGGGCCTTATTAGCGCCGAATTTGTCAGTCTGCATATGAAAGCCATGGTGGGTGGGGACAAGTACGCGTTTGTCGGATCGCTCAATCTTGACTCACGCGCCCTCCGCCTTGATACCGAGAGCGGCCTGATCATAGAGTCCGAGGAGTATGCGCAGCGTCTCCGCGGGATCCTTGAGCCGATGGTGTCTCCTCAGCAGGCGTGGCTCGTCGAGAACGCGCGCCTGGGGTACGTGTGGACTTCAAAAACAGGGTCTATCCGATTTCAACCGGCACGGTCGTGGTTCCAACGCGTTGCCGACTCGGTCTATTGGCTTCTCCCGCTACGAGGGCACCTATAGTGTACACACACGTGCAACGAGCTAGTCGGGAGTCCCTGCGCTCATCCCCGATCGTCCGCCGAATTTCTTGAGGTCGCCTTTGAACTATCGATACGCGGCGTCGTGGTTTTGCGGATGTTCAGGTGGAGACGCTGCCAGACGTCCTGCATCACAATCTGTTATCTGCCGCGCGTCAAAGAGACCACCACCGCCTCACAAAACCGCATCGAAAACGGGTTGAGGAAATCCCGGCCCACGGTCATCGCTCGCGCGTCACGTTCTTCCTCTCGCAACGTGAATTTCCGCAGGCCGTAAGCACCACGCTCGTCCGGGGCCGCGATCTTCAGGCCGACGTGACAACCGCCGTAGCGGCGGTCCGGACGGTGAAGTAATCGATCGTGGACATCGAACGCGAGCAACAGGCGCGGCAGGCATTGGAGCGGTTCATCGCAAACCTGAGGATCGGGTGAAGCGGCGGAAGTAACACCGCCTTCCCGGATAGTTACGCCTTCCGCAGAATCAGCGAGCGACCAATAAGCGGTGCCCGCGACCTCACGTCACGAATCGTCAACGTGAACTCCCGCGCGGGTTAGTGAAGTTCCCGCTAATCCCGGCGTATCCAACGTTTCCAAACCTTTTCTCCAAGCTTCGTAGCAATTTATCCTCCGTCCGCCAAACCGTCTTTCACGCACACCGTATTCCCGAAAACCTCTCCCAAATTGACTGCCTCCTCGTTGTTCCGTGCGGACTCATTTGCGCGTTCGTAGGCGAACTCCGGCCCGGGTCACGGGAGGGGAACGGGAGGGTGGACTCGGGAGGGCGAAAAACCTGTCTTTCGGCAGGGGCGCGGATCGCGGATGGGCCGCATTATCGAACTCACAAATCGAGAGCAGGAGGTGCCGAACAAGACATGGAGAGTTACAGATGGAACGTCCGGATTCACTCCGGTCACGTGCTGGACGAATGGATGAGGGAGTATCTCGGGTGCACCGAGATGTGCCTGCTGAACGACGGGACAACGGTATTGTCCGGGACGCTGCCGGATCTGGCAGCGGTGTACCGCGTCGTTCTGGGTTTGCGAGACGCCTGCGTGTCGCTGCTGTCCATTCACATTCACAGGAAAGAACAAGAGGAAGGAATGAAATGAGGGAAAAGAAATTGACTGCCTGGCTCGCCGACGTAGCGATTCGACGTCGGCTGATCGTGTACGTGGTCTTCGCGGTTCTGACGATCGGGGGCCTGGTTTTGGCTGGAAACCTAGGTGTTGTCGCGGACCCTGAGGAGTTGCTCGGGGATCAAAACCCGACGGCACAGCAATTCTTTGAGGTGACGAACGCGTTCGGGTTCACCTCAAGTCTGATCGTCGTGGTCGAAGGTGAGAACCGAAACGAGATGGTGGAAGCGGCGCACCGTGTGCACGACAGGATCACGGCTAACCCGGAACTAAGGGGCTACTTCAGTACGATAAACCTTCGGAACGATCCTGAGTACGCTCTGAGGTGGGGACTGATGCTCGCACGGGATATCGACGGCATGTCCGACACGATGGCGCTTCTGGAGCAACGAAGCATTGCGGGGTTGCTCACGGTCTTGAACGACAGTCTGGAAACAACGGTTCTCTCGGATGAGGAAAGGTTCACGACGAACCAGGATCAATGGAGCGGTCTCGCGGCTCTCTCGAGCTTCGAGAACCTCACGATCGAACTCGCTACCGCGCTCGGCGGCCCGGAAGGCATTCAGTCCGAAGAGCACGCACGCGCGGTTGCGGAGAGCATCGTTCAAACGGTCTTCGCCGGGGAACCCTACACGTGGTCTCCGAATCAGGACATGCTCACGTTCAGTTTGATTCCGGCTTTCGAGATGGACGA
Source organism: Spirochaetaceae bacterium (assembly GCA_007695285.1). Lineage (GTDB taxonomy): Bacteria > Spirochaetota > Spirochaetia > DSM-27196 > PXBQ01 > PXBQ01. Next base: position 3,086 of record REEC01000070.1, read on the forward strand.
CTTCGACGCGCTGTACGCCTCGGTCGGAGGCGTGGACGAGATAGTTAAGCAGGTGAGCGCCGAGATGACCGGCGTTGAGCTCAGCATCGGTGGTGAAGTGGCATGGGGGGTGGCGCGTCACGAAGGCGTCAACTCGGATACGTTGATGCCGACTCTCATCGCGCTGGTGTTCATCCTCGTTCTGTTCTTCTTCTCGTTTACGCGCATGAGGAAGATGGTTCTGGCGATCATCGCCCTGGCGATCGGCATCATCATCACGATGGGGGCAATCGAGATCGTCGTCGGGCATATCTCGATGATCACGGCGATATTCGCGGTGATTCTGCTCGGTCTCGGAATCGACTTCGCGATCCACCTCGTCAGCAACTATGACGACTTCCGGCTCAAAGGCCTTGATCCGACGGAAGCGATGAAAAAAACGATGGAGACCGGGGGAGCCCCGATCTTCCTCGGAGGAATAACGACGGCGTGTGCGTTCTTTTCGCTGGGGTTCGCGAGCTCACCGGCTATCAGAGAGTTCGGGATCGTATGTGGTTTGGGCGTCGTGATCACGCTCGTGACGATGCTTCTGCTCTTCCCGGCGTTGATGCTCTCGTTCGGCGGCAAGAAAACCGAGCTAAAGCGCGCGAAATGGCGACCGATGATCAACTTCTCGTTCATGGGCGGCCTTGGTCGAAAAATCGAAAGCCATCCGTGGGTCGCGCTCGTTGCTATCGTCGTGCTGACCGGAATATCGATCTGGGCGATCCCGAAGAACGTGGTCGATTACGACCCGATGAACAACTCCCCGCGCAATCATCCTTACACGATGACGCAAAGGACTATCATCGAAAAGATGGAGATATCTCCGTTTATCTCGTTCGCCAAACGAGGTTCGGTCGAAGAAGCGAGGGAGTTGGCCGAGCAGTTCCGAAGGGCACCGCTCGTCGCGAGAGTCGCGTCGGTTGCGGATCTGCTCCCGCCGGAAAACGAGATTGCTGCCCGCTTGGCAGTGATCGCGGCGGGAGAGACGGTCGCGCGTGACGTACAGCACGGCGCCGGGAATCCCACAGGAAACCCGATCGGTGTCGGGGCTCAAGCGCGAACGCCGGTCGATGTCGGGGTTCTGGCCGACGAGGTCCAAAGGCTCGAATGGAATGTCATCGAGATGGGCGACCTCGCCGTCGCCGGAATGGGGGAAGATAATCTTGTCGTGCGGCGAAGAAACGCGATGATCCGCGAAATTCTCGGCGCGGAAACTGGAGCACCCGGGAGAGAGGTGTTTCAAAAAACGATCGCGGCGATAGAAGCCGACCCCGCGGGTTCGGCGCAAAGGCTCGCGTACCTCGACGCGGCTCTCTCTAGTGCGATGGAAGCCCAGCAGGCTCGGATGCTTGTCGACCGGGCGCCGACCGTCGCGGATCTGCCGACGGATATCCGGAGGGGCATGATCTCACTCGACGGCACCGAGTACTTGATCTCGGTCGTTCCGACAGCGGCCGCGCAGGGCGGAAGCGACACAATCATGGAGTTCCACTCGTCGCTGACCGAGATCGATCCGGGATTGACCGGTTCGGTACCGTTGTACGTGGCGTTGGTTTCCGAGATCTTCACCGAGGCGTCGAGAGCCGGGGTGTACGTCGCGATCGCGGTGTTTCTGTTGCTGTTCATCATCTTCAGGAATCTCAAACACGTGGTTCTCGCGTTCTTGATGGTGGCTTTCGGAATCGTCTGGATGTTTGGGATACTTCCGCTCACCGGAACCCACCTCTCGTTGATGGCCGGCCTGGTATTTCCGCTTCTCATCGGCATGGGTACCGACTGCGCGATGCATATTCTCCATCGGTATCGACACGAGGGGAACAAGATTGTCCCGGCTATCCGGTACAGCGGTAAGGCCGTGTTGCTGACGACCGTGACGACGATGCTCGCCTTCGGTTCGCTTGCGGTCGCGGGTGAAATGGCGACGATCGCGGCAATCGGCGCGTTGCTGTTCGTGGGACTCGGCACGTGCTTCATAGCGACGGTGATCGCTCTTCCGGCGTTGCTGACTGTCTCCGACAAACTCAGAAAAAACACAGGAGTGGCAAAATGAAAAAGGTACCGGCAGTTTTCGTCCTTGGTCTTATTACGCTGTGGGGGGCCTTCGGCCAGGCCCCCACGGCCACGGAGGTGATGGAGAGGGTTGACTCCCAACGTGGCCCCGAGACAGCGCGAAGCAGAATGGCGATGCGGATTTTCCCGAACCTCGACGCGCAGGTTCACGAGAGAGAGATCCGTCTGATCAGCTACGCGAGAGGTCTCGATGATTCGCTTATCGAGTTTGTCGCGCCGCGAAGCATCGCGGGGCTCAAGGTTCTCGATGCGGGCGGCGCGATCAGGGTCTTCTTCCCGTCGACCGGCCGAGTACGCAATATCGGTGGTTCCGGCAGGGGTGGTTCAGTCGGAGGCGTGGGCGGCGACTTCTCGTACGAGGATATGGGGGGAGCCGGTTTCCTCGAGGACTACCGAGACTTCCGGATGGTGCGGGAGACACCCGACCACTACGTTATCTCCGGTGTCCCGACGGCCGCCGACAGCCGGTATAGCCGGCTTGTGTTCCACGTCGACCGGAAACTCTACGTTCCCGTGGTGATCGAGTACTACGAAGGCGAAAATAAGGTCAAACGACTCGACGCGTCGCGCATCGTCGAGACCGGCGGTCGGAACGTCGCGACGCACCTCACGATGAACAACTTCGCGGATAACTCCCGAACCGAGATACGCCTTCAGGATGTGGAGTGGGATGTGCCGCTCCATCCCGACCTTTTCCACCCGAACCGGTTTTACCGGTAGGAGAACTCAATGGATAACAAGGTACTATCGTTCATTACATGCGTGATGATCGCGGCGGTGCTCACCGCCGCGCCCGGTTACGCCGGGGATTGGGACGACGACTGGGACGACAACTCAAACGGCGAGTGGAACGACTCGTGGGAAGGCGGCGGCGGCCCTGGATCCGGGTTGGATCTATCGGGTTACTTCGAGACGAGATTCCTGGCAGGCGTTCCGCGGGATGGTGATTTCGGAGAGCTCACGCTCGGACTTCAAAACCTGATCCGGATACGCGGAAATGTACGACCCTCGGACTCGTTCTCGATTACACTCGAAGCGGATTACAGGGACGGACGCGGCGCGGCGAACCCGGTCGCCCGGATGGGCTTGACAGGTTTTCCTCTGTCACCCGAGGCGATCGCCGGCAGCACGGAGTACCACAACGCGGTCACGATCGATTACGCGTACGTGTCTGCCGCGCTCGGACCGCTTGACCTTCGGATCGGCCGTCAACCCGTGGTATGGGGAACCGCGTACGCGTTCAACCCCACGGATCTCTCAAACAGCGCAACGATGGCGGGTCTCGCAGGAATCGAGCCGCCCGGCTTGACCGCAATCAATGCCGCTCTCACGTTCGGAACGCACTGGGGTCTGGACGCCTACGTTGGTTTTGAGGAGCGGACCCGAGGCGGCGGCGCTCTCATGGACTGGACCGACCCCGCGAAACTTCCGTTCGGAGTGCGGGGACGCGCGTTCATCGGCGCGTGGGACTTCGCCGTCGGGATCGCCCGGAGCGCGTGGACGAGCGCGTCAAACCCGGCGCAGCTCAACAACGAGACAAGGATTACCGGCGAGATCGCGGGTTCTCTCGGACCTGTAAGTCTCTACGCCGAGGGCGCCATTGAGACCGATGACTCCGACTGGAGCGTCGAGAGCTCGGTCGACGCGGCGGCGGGAGCCGTGTACGAGGCGTTCTCGTTGATCACGATACAGATCGAGTATCATCGTCGCGGACGCGGAGCGGGCTCCCCGGACCTGTATGATCCTTTGCATCGCATTGCGGGTGGCCTCGCGGCGCGGGATTACCTGGTAGCGGTCGCGAATGTCGGCCTCTTTGACGACAAGGCCGGCGTGGTGACTGCCGCGTTAACCAACCTCAACGACGTGAGTTCTGTGATCCTGCCGGAAGCAAGTTGGAACGTTACCGACGATTTCCAGGTTAGCCTCGGAAGCTCGATCTTCCTCGGCGGAAAGGACACGGAGTTCGACGGACGGTTCACTCTGCCGGATGCTCTCGGCGGCGCGGAAGTCGACATCGGTCGTCCGCAGGTATTCCTGAAAGCGGTCTGGTACTACTGATACGCGACATCGTGGGGGAAGCGCCGTGGACGGGCTTCCCCCAACTCTCGGGCGCTGTGCCCGTTCCCGTAAAAGGGCCGAAAACGGGATCGCAGCTCGATCGGCACACGCACGGCCCGAACGGGTCGGCGAAAAACAGATGAGGAGGTCATGAATGAGCAGGGAGTCTTTGGATCGCGGTGGTGCACGGGTAGCCTCCCGCGGAAAAGAATGTGTGCGCATACTCACGAGTCTACCGCGGACGGTGAGCAAGCACAAAGTCGCCGCTCTCTACTACGACGTTTTCAGGCAGAAGTACGACGGATTGTTGATGATTCCTCGTTCGAGAGAGCAGGCTCTCCGCGTTCTGACGGCGAGCATCGATTGCTCGATGGGAATCTACGCCGTGGATGAACGGGGAGATCTCGTCGGGCTGGTGGGCTTGGGTTGCAGCGACCGCGGTTTCGTCAAGTACACCTGGAAGCTTCTGTTGCGGGAATTCGGTTTGTGCGGGGCGATTCGGCGCAAGGTGATCAAGTTTTTTGAGTCTCCGCGGCTCCTGCGTGACGAACTGAGGATCGAGGGGATCGTGGTAGCGAACGCGGCGCAAGGAAAGGGAGTCGGGACGACTCTGATGGACGCTGTCACAGAGTGGGCGGCGCAGCGGGGATACGGCTCGGTACGTCTCGAGGTGATCAACTCCAATCCCAGAGCGCGGAGCCTCTATCAACGGCTTGGGTTTCACGACACAGGACGCTCGTATTACGGGCCGCTCACGCGCCGCGCAGGGTTCACCTCCATTTGGAGGATGAGAAAAGAATTGAGATAACAACACAAATAGTTTTGAAACGACTTGCAAAAAGGCACTCGATTGTTTTATACTTCTTGACGTTTCCCAGTACTGTGAACCGATGCTCCACACTGAAGAGCGACACGGAGGCGCGGCGGGTGACGGCCCATGCCTGATTTTCACGACGATCTCTACCTTATTGCAGGCCCGGCCGTGCTGCTGGTGTTCATCGTCGCGTACAGTATCGTCGCATCACGAAAAGTCCGGACGTACGAAGACTTCGCGATCGCCGGTAGGGACGTCTCGGTCGTTCCTCTCGTATTGACGATGATGGGAACGGCGATCGGCGGATCGACGGTTCTCGGCTTCTCGACGAGCGGTTACACCCGCGGCGTGGGCCGATCGTGGGAGATCATCCCGGCGTACCTCGTGTTCGTTTTCATCATCGTCGTGATGTTGAAAGCGATCCGGACTGTCGGTATCAAACACTCGCTTATCACGATTCCGGACTACATCGCGCTGCGGTACGGCGAAAAAGCGCGACTGCCGGCCACGCTCTCGATCCTGATCGCGTACTGCGCGCTGACCGGAATCCAGTACACAGCCATAGGCGGCTTTCTGACGGTCGTCGCGGGAGTCGATATCCGGATCGGCATCGTGATCGGATGGCTCGTTCTCACGGCAAAGACATACCTCGGCGGACTCAAGGCGGTCATTCGGTCGGATGTAATTCAGGGCCTGATTCAGAACCTCGGCATTCTGCTCGTCGTCGGAGGCGTCGTTGCGTTCGCCCGTGCGGCGCCGGGGAGCTTTGACGCGCAGGCGATGGCCGTGGACCGGAATTTCCTCGACCCGTTTTCGATGCGGTTCGGTGAGGTGGTGGTATTCTCTTTGACGCTCGGGGGATACCAGATCGTGCGACAGGACGTCTGGCAGCGTATCTGGGCAGCAAACGACACGCGTGCGGCGACTCGCGCTTTTTCGTACGCGACCGTTTTCAGTTTCATCTTGACAATGGGGGTGTTCGTGATCGGATCGACCGGTCGACTCTCAGGCATTTCGGTCGATGATCCGGCTCTCGCGTTCTACGCGATCAGCTCAGAGGTCCTTCCGGGACCGGTTCTTGCCGTCGTCATCACTGCGTTGATCGCCACGATCGTCTCGGCCGCAGACTCAAACCTCGTTGCCGGGGCGTCGTCGGTCGTAAACGATATCTTGAAGCCGGCTCTCGGACTGAAGAGCGACGCTCAATTGCTCAAGTACAGTCGGTACTCGGTCGTTATGACGTCTACGGTCGCGCTGCTTCTATCCCTCTACATCCCGAGGCTTGTCGAGCTCTGGGTGACCGGAAGCGCGATGCTCACGTCCGGGCTCGTAGCCCCGGTGGTCGCGTCGTTTTTCTGGAGGCGCGCGACGCGTGCAGCGGGCGTTTCCGCGATCTGGGGCGGCCTCGCCGCAGCGGTCGTCTGGCAGCTTCTCGGGCATCCGTTCGGGATTCACCCGGTCTTGGTCGGCCTCCCGGCGTCGATCGTGCTGCTCGTCGGCGTATCACTCATCGGGTCTCGCATCGCCGATCCGCTCGCCGAGCAACTTCTCTTCCGGAACAACCGGTAGACCATGATGCCGCGCATCGACGGTACCGGGACGGATATCAAGAAAACCTGCGGACGACCGGTTTCGACCGCCGGTACTCCCGACCCGCACTTGGCACGCGTGCGTGCGCTAAAGGTGTCCTCGCAGCGGGAGAAACCAGAAGACCGAGTCGGCAACGCGTTGGAACGACGACCGCGCGGGTTGACGTCGGGTGGAGCCTGTTTTTGAAGTCCACACGTACCCCAGGCGCGCGTTCTCGACGAGCCACGCCTGCTGAGGAGACACCATCGGCTCAAGGATCCCGCGGAGACGCTGCGCATACTCCTCGGACTCTATGATCAGGCCGCTCTCGGTATCAAGGCGGAGGGCGCGTGAGTCAAGATTGAGCGATCCGACAAACGCGTACTTGTCCCCACCCACCATGGCTTTCATATGCAGACTGACAAATTCGGCG
>REEC01000091.1 GCA_007695285.1 Spirochaetaceae bacterium
GCAGAGTTTTTTTCTCCATAATCCGGTGAAAGATCATGGCACCGCGAAAAGAATCGAAACCGAAAGATCTGTTCGCCGAGGAACGACGGCGTAAAATACTCGAGCTCTTGCGCGAAGAGGGGAGCGCACGCGTCGCGGCGCTCAGCGAGACGTTCAACGTGAGCGAGCCGACGATCCGGCAGGACCTCGAGAGGCTCGAGCGCCAGGGCCACGTCGTGCGCGAGCACGGCGGCGCGTTCCTGCGGTCGGTCGCGCAGCAGGTGCGTGCGCTCTCGCTCGAGCACATGGAGAATCTCGACAAAAAGATGCGGATCGGCGCGCGGGCCGTGAAAGAGATCAAGGACGGCGAGCGGATCATCCTCGACTCCGGCTCGACCGTGACCGAGATAGCGCGCAGGCTGCACGATCACCACGATCTCACGATCATCACGAACGCACTGAACATTGCGCTCATCGTCGGCGCCGAGTATACGTTCGATCTGATGGTGACCGGCGGCGAGTTCAAACCTCCGACATTGTCTCTGACCGGCGAAAAAGCCGCGGGTTTTCTCAAAAATATGTTCGTCGACCGACTTTTTCTCGCGACCGGCGGCATCTCGTCGAGTTTCGAGTTGACGTATCCGGGCTTCTCGGATCTTCCCGTGAAACGCGCGATGGTCGAAGCGGCCGGGACGATTTATATCGTCGCCGACTCGACAAAGTTCGGCAACACCGCGTTCGCGTCGCTCGGTTCGATCTCGTGCGCGAAGTACCTGATTACCGATTCCGGGATAAAAAACGAGACGGTCGCCCGGCTCGGCGACCTTGGTGTTGAGGTCCTGATCGCGGAGTAGCCCGGCGACCGGGCGCAAAATCGTTTTTCTGTCTTTGTCTTGCGTTTTTTTTCGTTTTTCTTGACACAAGGTTCCTCCCATGGGATAATACCGTAATAATGAGCGGTATTATTCCGTTTTGGGAGTCGACGGTGCGAACACCCGATGAACTCCGCACGATAGCTGCGGAAATACGAAAAGATATGCTAGTAATGATCCATCGCGCCGGTGGTGGGCACACCGGCGGATCGTTGTCTTCGCTGGATATTCTGGTAACGCTGTACTTCAGGGTCATGAGAATCGACCCGTCCCGACCGAAGAATCCGACGCGAGACCGATTTGTGCTGAGCAAAGGTCACAGCGTCGAAGGGTATCTCAACGTGCTCGCGCGGATGGGTTTTTTCGCCGCGCCGGAACTCGAGACGTACGGCCGGTTCGGGAGCAAGCTGTACGGCCACCCGACGATGAGCGTGCCGGGCGTCGAAGCTCCGACCGGTGCTCTCGGACACGGTCTCTCGATCGGCGTCGGCATGGCGCTCGCCGGCAGAATGGACCGCCTGGACAACCACGTCTACGTTCTGATGGGCGACGGAGAACAGGCCGAGGGGAGCGTCTGGGAGGCGGCGATGTCCGCGTCGCACTACGGGCTGAACAACCTCACCGCGATCATCGACTACAACAAACTTCAGATCAGCGGCGACGTCGACTCGGTCATGACGATTTCATCGCTCGTTGACCGATGGAGCGATTTCGGCTGGACCGTACGTGAGCTCGATGGGAACGATGTCGACGCGCTGACCTGCGAGTTCGAGTCGGATCGGGCCGGCACTCCGGGGCCGAAGCTCGTGCTCGCGCACACCCGGAAAGGGTGTGGTGTGTCGTTCATGGAGAACAACCCCGCGTGGCATCACAAAGTGCCGACCGACGATGAACTGCAGGCCGCGCTCGCCGAACTCGACGAGCAGATCGTCAGGCTCTCTAAAAATGTGAAGGAGCGCGTACGATGAGTTCGGTAACAGGGGAGTCGTGCCGGCACGCGTTTACCGGCGCCTTGCTCGAACGCGCGCGTGGCGACCGGTCGATCATCGCCGTGACCTCCGACGCGAAAGGTTCGGTGACACTCGGCGATTTTGAAGCGGCGCTGCCCGAGCAGTTCGTCGAAACGGGGATCGCCGAGCAGAACGCGGTCGGTATTTCGGCCGGGCTCGCACTCGCCGGGAAACGTGTATTTGTGTGTGGCCCCGCGTGTTTCTACTCCGCGCGGAGTTTTGAACAGGTGAAGAACGACGTCGCGTACGCCGACTCGAACGTGAAGATCATCGGGGTGAGCGGCGGCGTGAGTTACGGCGCGCTCGGCAGCACGCACCACTCACTGCACGATGTCGCCGCGTACCGCGCGGTGCCGAATATCTCGGTGATCTTGCCCGCGGACCGGCACCAGACGCGTCGGATCACCGAGTTTTTAACGACGTACGACCACCCGGTGTACGTGAGACTCGGTCGCTCACCCGTGCCCGATGTCTACGCCGAGGGCGAACGGTGTTTTGAGTTCGGCAAGGCACAAACTTTGCGCACCGGAGACGACTGTACGATCGTCGCGGCCGGGGAAACGGTTTTCCACGCGTTTGAGGCCGCGCGTAGACTCGCGGAACGCGGGATCTCGGCGACGGTGCTCGACATGTCGTGTATCAAACCTCTCGATCGCGAAGCGCTTCTCGATGCGGCCGACCGGACCGGTAGGGTCATCACGGTCGAGGAACACAGCGTGCACGGCGGCCTCGGCGCCGCGGTCGCCGAGGCGCTCGCGCAACACCGACCGACGCCGATGAAAATCCTGGGATTTCCCGACGCATTCGCCCCCGCGGGCAGTTCGGGTGAGCTTTTTTCGCACTATGGCCTCGACGCGGCCGGGATCGCAGAAGCGGTGAAACTCCTTCTGTCCGGGAAGGTCGCGATGGGAGCTGCGCGATGACGGGACGACGATTCATCCTCGCGGTCGATCAGAGCACGTCGGCGACAAAGGCGCTCTTGTTCGACGATGAAGCCAAACCCGTGCACCGGGTGACGATCGAACACAAACAGTACTATCCCGGCCCGGGCCTCGTCGAGCACGACTCGGCCGAGATTCTTGCCAAAACGCGCGAAGCGATCGCGCGTGTCGTGACCGAAGCGACGACCTCCGACGACCGCGTCGAAGCTCTCGCGATCACGAATCAGCGCGAGACGGTTCTCGCGTGGGACATCGAGACCGGCGAGCCGGTCGGCCGCGCGATGGTGTGGCAGGACGAACGCGGAACGCCGCTCTGCGACGAGCTGCGCGCGGCGGGACACGATCCCGACGTTCACGACCGGACCGGACTGCTGCTCGACACGTACTTCTCGGCGAGTAAAGTCGCGTGGCTTCTGAAGAACAACCCCGACGCCGCGCGCCGGCTCGCGGCCGGTACACTCGCGGTTGGAACGGTCGACGCGTGGTTGATCTGGAACCTCACCGGGCGCCAGGTGTTCGCGACCGACTTCACGAACGCGTGTCGGACGCTCCTTTTCAACGTTCACACGCTCAAGTGGGACCCGGCTCTGCTGAAGTTATTCGGCGTCACCGGAGTGCGCCTGCCCGAGGTGCGTTCGTCGGACGCGTCGTTCGGATCCGCGCAGATCCCGGAGATCGGCGGATCGATCCCGATCGTCGGCGTCTGCGGCGACTCGCACGCCGCTCTGTTCGGGCAGGGCGCGTTCGACGCCGGCGAGTGTAAGGCGACGTTTGGAACCGGCAGTTCGGTGATGCTCAACATCGGCCGAAAGCCGCTCACGCCGCCGCCGGGGGTCGTGCTCTCGATCGGGTGGGGCGCCGACGGCGCGGTCGAGTACGTTTTTGAAGGCAACATCCACTCGACCGGCGACACGGTCAGATGGGTTCGCGACAACCTCGGTCTGTTCTCTGATTACGACGAGGCAGAAAAACGAGCGGCGGCACTCGACGATACCGGCGGCGTGTACGTCATCCCGGCGTTCAACGGACTCGGCGCGCCGCACTGGGCGCACGGGATCAGGGCGAGTATCGTCGGTCTCTCGCGCGCGTCCGGCGCCGATCACATCGTACGCGCGGCGCTCGAGAGCATCGCGTACCAGATCGACGACCTGATCGGGCGCATGAAAGAAAACAAGTCCGTGACGATGCGGAACCTTCGTGTCGACGGCGGCCCGACGCGGAACCGTTTTCTGATGCAGTTTCTCTCCGACATCATTCGCTCGCCGGTTCACGTCGCGTCGATTGAGGAGATCTCGGCCAAAGGCGTCGCATTGTTCGCGGGGCTCTCGACCGGCCTCTACCGCGACCGCGCGCACCTTCGCGACCTTGCGGTGTTCGCCGAGTCGTTTGAGCCGGAAATCGAGACAAAAAAACGCGACAAACTCGTCGGCGGCTGGGCCGCCGCGTTAAAGACAGTTCTCTCGAGCGCCTCCGGGCACGAGTAAACCGACACGTGCAGATCGATACAACGATCGACAATAATATCTGAGGAGAGAGTGATGGCAAAGGCGACATTACCGGCAAAAGCTACAGCAAAAAAACAGGGAAGCACCGCGTTGTGGGACTTCATCGAGATCGAGTTCAAAGGACCGAGCGCGCGTAATCCGTTCGCCGAGGTGAAGTTCGGCGCGACGTTCAAACTCGGTGCGCGAGAACTGAAGGTGCCCGGCTTCTACGACGGAAACGGCGTGTACAAGGTCCGGTTCATGCCGGACCAGACCGGCGACTGGACGTACACGACGTACGCGACCGTCTCGGCGCTCGCCGGACAAACCGGCGCCGTGACCGCGACCGACGCCGCAAAGGGCGTGCACGGTCCTGTGACGGTTCACCCGCCGTACTGGTTCCAGTACGCCGACGGAACGCCGTTCTTCCCGGTCGGCACGACCGCGTACGCGTGGACGCACCAGCCGAGCAAACTCCAGGACAAGACGGTCGAAATCCTGAAAAAGGGTCCGTTCAACAAGATCCGGATGTGCGTCTTCCCGAAGGACTACACGTACAACAAGAACGAACCCGAAGAGTACGTCTACGAGGGCAAACCCGGCTCGTTCGACTTCACGCGCTTTAACCCGAAGTACTGGGCGGCGTTCGAGAAGAGAATCGCTCAACTGCGGGATCTCAATATAGAGGCCGACATCATAATCTTCCACCCGTACGACCGGTGGGGCTTCGCGACGATGAGCGCGGCGCAGGATGATCTCTACCTCGAGTACCTCGTCGCGCGAATCTCGGCGTACCGCAACGTCTGGTGGTCGTTCGCGAACGAGTGGGACCTGATGAAAGAGAAAACCACCGCCGACTGGGACCGGTACTTCAAGATCGTGCACGCGATCGACCCGTACCAGCACCTCCGGTCGGTCCATAACTGCCGAGCTTTCTACGACCACAACAAGGCGTGGGTCCATCACCTCTCGGTGCAACACTCGGACGTCGAGCGCGTCGACGAGTGGAGGACGCAGTACAAGAAGCCTGTCGTGATCGACGAGTGCTGCTACGAGGGCGAGATCCAGCACAACTGGGGCAACATCACGGGTGAGGAGCTCATGCGCAGGATGTGGGAGACGACGATGCGCGGAGGGTACCCGACCGGCCACGGCGAGACGTACCTGAACCCGGACGACGTTTTGTGGTGGGCAAAGGGCGGAATATTACGCGGCACGTCCCCGGTACGCTTTCAGTTCCTGCGCGACGTTTTCGCCGACGCGCCGGTGAACGAGCTCTCCCCCGAGAAGCTCGGACGCATGTACCCGGTGCTCGCGAAGAAAGACGCGTGGTACATGTACTACACCGGCGTCCGCCAGCCGAGCATCTTCGATCTCGAGTTGCCTTCAGAAGGCGAGTACGTCGTCGACATAATCGACACGTGGAACATGAAGATCGACCGGTTGAAAGGAACGTTCAGCGGCATGACGCGTTTCGAGCTGCCGGGAAAACCGTGGATCGCGATCAGGGCGGTGAGGAAGAAGTAAGGGAAAAACATGAAGGTACTGCTTCTCGGAGGTACCGGTACGATCAGTCTGCCGATCACACGGAGACTCGTCGAGCGCGGTGATCAGGTTATCGTGTTCAACCGCGGCAAACGCGCGGCGGATCCGATCGAAGGCGTACGGTACGTGACCGGCGACCGAAAGGACGTCGCAGCGTTCACAAAGACGATAAAGGAAGACGGGCCGTACGACTGCGTGATCGACATGATCTGTTACGGGCCCGACGAGGCGAACGTCGACGTCGAGCTGTTCGCAGGCCTCACGAAGCAGTTGATCTTTTGCAGCACCGTCGACGTATACCGGAAGGACTGTCTGAGCGAATACCTCGACCTTCCCGCCGGCGAGACGACCGAGTTCAAACCGCGTCCGAGCTTCTCGTACGCGGTGAACAAGGTGAAGTGCGAAGAAATCTTCGAAGCCGCGCATAAGCGCGGCGATTTCGCCGTGACGGTGATCCGGCCCGGTTTGACGTACCGCGAGGGAGGCGCGCCTCTGCACCCGTTCCGCGGAGGAAGCTACCATCTCGACCGGATCGTGAAACACAAGCCGATCATCATTCACGGCGACGGCACGTCGCTCTGGACCGCGTGCCACAGCGAGGACGCGTCGGTCGCGTTCGTGAACGCGGCCGGGAACACGAAGGCGTACGGAAAAGGCTACACGGTCGCGTCCGACCGCTGGATGAGCTGGGACTACTACTGGCGCGCGACCGCACGAGCGCTCGGCGTGAGCGACGTCGAGATCGTACATATCCCGACCGACGTGCTCGAACGTCTCGCGCCGAGACTCTCGAGCTGGATTCCGGTCCACTTTCAGTTTCACGCGATCTTCGATATCTCCGCCGCCGAGACAGACTTGGGGTTCAGGAACACAATCCCGTGGGAAGACGGCGTCGCGCGGTGTATCGCGTGGTTCCGGGAGAACGGTGGCTACGAGAACTCCGACGACTACCCCGCGTACGACCGGCTGCTCGAGGCCTGGCATGGGTCGATCGAGCAGATGGCGAGGAGGTTGCAGCGCGTTGAGGGGTTGTAATCGACTCGGTCCGCTACAAGGAGCACGACTATGCCGAAAGAATTACTCGACCAGGTTTACGGTCGCTGGGAGGCTCGTTGGGTGTCTGCGGAACGAGCAGAAAAAAGCCAAGGCCGGAACGGAGTATCTGTCCGGACTTTTATGACGGGATATACCGATCGGTGATCCGCCTCATTCTCAATTAAAAATAAAAGTCATAAATTTAACCATAAAAATGAAAATAATTGACGCAGAATTCCGTCTGTGTTACAATAACAACGCAATCGGAGCGTTCGTGTCTCCGAGGATCGTTGTTTTCACTGTCATCTTCCCGGGGCCGATCGCGACGCGAAAGTCGTGCTCAGAAGTGCGACTCTGTATGGCTTTCGCAAACCGCCGGAAACCTGTTTTCTGTATGAGGGGGACGTATGAGGACAATACACAAGAAGATCACCTTCGGCGTGATCGTCGGCACACGTGGTTTTTTCAACGCCGACCACGCGCGTATCGCCCGCACCGAGATCATCGGTAAGCTCGAGGCACTCGGATACGGGGTCGTGATCCTTCCTGTCGACGCGACCGGACACGGTGCAATCGAGACACTCGACGACGCGACGAAATGCGCGACTCTCTTTCGGCAACACTCGGAGGAAATCGACGGGATCGTCGTGATCCTTCCGAACTTCGGCGACGAAATCGGAGTTGTGGAGTCGATTTCGCGCGCGAAGCTCGGCGTGCCGGTGCTCGTGCAGGCGTGTCGTGATGAGATCGACAAGGTGGACGTAAAAGGCAGACGCGACAGCTTCTGCGGCAAGATCAGCGTCTGCAACAATCTGGTCCAGTACGGCATTCCATTCACGGACACCGAAAGCCATACGGTCGACATTGCGAGCGCTGAGTTCACCGCCGATCTTGAACGGTTTGCCAAAGTCTGCCGCGTCGTAAAAGGGCTTACGTCTGCCCGTATCGGCGCCGTCGGTGCGCGACCCGCGCCGTTTCAGACGGTGCGGTTTAGCGAGAAACTGCTCCAGCGCCACGGTATCACCGTCGTCCCTGTCGACCTCTCGGTCATCCTGGGGCGGGCGACGAAGCTTGACGAGAACGCGTCTTCGGTGCGGTCGAAACTCGAGGAGTTCAACGCGTACGGGAAAATACCGAGCCGGATTCGGAACGACGGGATAGTCCGTCAGGCGAAGTTCAGCGTGGTCATCGAAGAGTGGATGGATGAGAACAAACTCGACGCAAGTTGCATCCAGTGCTGGGACTCGATCCAGGAAAACTATGGCTGCGCGACCTGCCTGACCATGAGCATGATGGGTGAGAAGCTGATGCCGTCGGCGTGTGAGGTTGATCTCACCGGCGTACTCTCGATGTACGCGCTCTCGCTTGCGTCGGGCGCGCCTTCGGGTTTTCTCGACTGGAACAACAACTATGGCAGCGACCCGGAGAAGTGCGTCAACGTCCACTGCTCGAACTACCCGAAGAGCTTCATGGGAAACGAGATCGAGATCTCCGATCTGGACGTGCTCGGCGAGTCGCTGGGCCGAGAGAACTGCTTCGGTGCGGTCAAGGGTCGGGTGGCCGCCGGCGATATGACGTACTTCCGTGTTTCAACGCGTGACGATTTAGGGATGGTCACCGCGTACCTCGGCGAAGGTGAGTTCACCGACGACCCGTTTCCGATCGACGGTGGCGTCGCGGTGTGTCGGGTGCCGGGACTGCGAGAGTTGCTTCGCTTCATCACAAAAAACGGATTCGAGCACCATATCGCGATGGTCCGCGGCCGATGGAACGGAATTCTTCGGGAAGCGATCGAGACGTACCTCGACTGGGAGTTGTACGTTCACGAGTGATCGGGATCGGCGGCAATCGGCGAGCGCCGAAGGTAGGAACAGAAGGAGGCTTCGATGAACAAGCTCAAGTACAGCTACTTCCAACTCACGTTCGGTCAGGAGGAAGCGTACCTCCATCCCGAGAAGACGTACGAGCGTCTCAAGAAGTACGGCTACGACGCGATCGAGATCTGTCCGCCGAAAGGTCGATACGGACTCGGTGTCTCGATCGAGAACTACGTCGCGACGCACAAGAAATTGATCGCCGAGAGCGGCCTCGAGGTGTCGTGTATCAATGAGTGTTGGGGTGAGATGTGGGACCCGTACTCGCCGACGTTCAAGACGCTGACCGAACCGAAGACGGCGGATCTCGCGGTGAGCGAGACCAAGTCGTCGATCGATTTTGCGGCCGAGCTCGGGGCGCCGTCGGTGACGATCGCGGTCGCCGTCCACGATACGATAACCGGAGAGACCGTGTCCGAGGCGACGCGCGTCGCGGTCGACGCACTGCAGAGGATGAGCGCGTACGCGCGGACTAAAAGCGTGCGGCTTGTGTTCGAGGCGACGAACCACCTCGAGATGGGAAAGTTCGTGAACACCGCGGCGAATCACAAACGCATGATCGAGCTCACCGGGTGCGACAACATCGGGATCCAACTCGACTGGTTTCACGTGAACATGGAAGAACTCGATCCGTACGAGGCCGCGATCGACGCGCAGCCGCTTTTGTGGCATCTGCACTTCCGCGACTCGAACTCGCTGACTCCCGGCTACGGCAAGACCGACTTCCGTGCGGTGATGCGCGCGCTGAAGCGGACGGGGTACTCCGGGTACTGCACGATCGAGAGCGCTCCGATGATCCCTGACGCCGACACCGCGGCGCGCGACGGGATCGAGTACCTGAAGATGATGGAACGGTTCGCCGAGTACCAGCTTGACCCGAGTTTCCCGAACGGCTTCGCGCTTCCGGGCAAGTAGGCGCGCCGCTTGCGCTCGCGGCACAAAAACAAAACAGGAGATCCGATGATTAACAAACCGTGGCAGGAGATAGAGTTTCCCTTGACCGCGCAGAAGACGTACGACAATCCGTACGTCGATCTCGAGGTCTGGGCCGAGTTCAGACACGAGTCAGGGAAGATGATCCGCCGACCGGCGTTCTGGGACGGTGGGCAGGCTTGGAGAGTTCGTTTCGTCTCGCCGGGGCTAACCGGTACGTGGACGTGGACCTCGTTCTCGAACCCGGCGGACGCGGGGGTGAACGGCATCACCGGGGAATTCTCAGTCGACGCCGCCGACATGGCCGCCGACATGGCCGCCGGCGATACTGCCGAGAACCGGTTCTATCGGCACGGAT
>REEC01000088.1 GCA_007695285.1 Spirochaetaceae bacterium
AATGCAGGATTCCCTGGTTTCCCCAGAAGTTGATCGCGACGATCTGCAGGCCCGGCAGATCGTCGCGCAACTTCAGCACCGCCGGGTTCTGTACGTGCCCAATATAGTGGTGTTTCAGGATCTTCCCGTTCAGGTCCGTGATGTACGCGCCGGCGTCGCTCCCGGCGTAAAAGATCCGCGGTTCCGCCGATCCGGTTCCGGTCAGATCGACGATCGCGACACCGTCGGTGTGATCGGGCACGTTGTCCTCGTTGTTCCAGAGCATGCGTCCGTCGTGGTCGAAGAGCGAGTGGCCGATCGCGATCTCGTCGTGCCCGTCGCCGTCGATGTCGGCCGCATACGGGTAGTGGCCGGTCCGGATCGTTCTATCCCACATAAGCGTCAGGTTCTCGTCGTATACCCAGAAGTTCCAGTATCGGTCTTTCACGAGGATGTCGCCCTTGCGTCCGAGTCCACGCAGGTCGCAGAAGAAGAGACAGTCGCCGAGAATCTTCGGAAACTTGTCCGCGGGCGGCCGGCTATCGGGCAACTCCGCGCTGCGCTTGACCGTGCCGGTCGCCCCGTCGACGATGAAAATCTTGTGGTCGCGGCAGTATACTACTTCGTTCTTGCCATCGCCGTCGATGTCGTGGATCTGCACGCCGACGTCGTTCGTCAGAAACCAGTTGTCTGCGTCGGGCTCGCCGTGCCGCCAGAGAATATTGCCGTCGAGGTCGATTGCAGTAACGCAGCCGACCTCGGCGTACGCGTCGCGTGGGCCGTGCTGGATAACCTGCGGAACAAGAATGTCGATCACGCCGTTTCCCGTGAGGTCGCCGAACCTGAGGTTCCGGCCGACGCCGAATCCCGGAGTCGCGATTTTTTTCCAGACCTTCGGTGCCGGGTATTTCGTGCGGAGTTCTTCGAGTTCAGCGGCAGAACGAGCTTTTTTCTCCGCGACGGTTTGAGCGGACTTTTCGTCCGTTGAGACGTGTACCGAGAGAAAGTCGGCGGGACCGTCCGAGAGCAGGCCAATCTTGCCGTTCGGGAACGTCGTGTCGCTGCACGAGAGTTCCACCGGTTCTGCGGCAAGTCCTTCGGCCGTGACTTCTATCATTTCCCCACGGAGTACGGCATGAAGCGTGAGCCGGTCGCCTGCGTTGTAGCTCGCCGCGCATTCCGCAAGAACCGTCTCGTCGGGATCCTGGAACGCCTTCTCGTCTTCTACCTTGATGATAACGACCCGTCCGTTCTCCACTCCGCAGAAGTAGTACATCCGGTTTGTGATATACCGGACCACGAGCCCACACCGTTCGGTCGCGGGCGCGATGAAGGTCATCTCGACCGAGTAGTCCTCCCACGCGGTATCACCGGCGGCGACCATCGGGTGCGTATACCTCTTGTCGTTCTTGAACGTCTGGCGCATCGCGTGCTTTCCGTCAACGTCCGCGATATGCCAGGCCTTCCCCGCAGGGCCGCTTCCAAACGCGGCAACCGACCAACCCTCTTTGGGCGCCGCGGAGTCGAGATAATGATACTCGGTCAACGGCCCGACGTCCGCCGAGAACATGCCGATCGGCAGCTTGTCGAAGTTGTCCCGAAAAAGTGTAACTGAGTCGTGCATCGAGGTTCTCCCGGCTTGTTTTGTTTGTTCAGGGCAGATTCTACCCGATGTGGACCGCGACTGCCAGCGGCCGAGCGCGTCGATGACTGCTCCGTCGCCCCCGCTCACTCGGCGCTTCGCGCGTACGCGATTGCGTCGTCCAGAGTGAGCGAGTTGCCGTCCGCGAATGCTACGTCGTACGTCGTCGCCAAGGGCCTTTCGCGCGGCGACGAGTTGGATCGCGAGCGGAAGCCCTTCGAGCCGGACGCAGATCTCAGCGACGGCGTTCGCGTTCTCTTCGGTTACGTCGAAGCCCGGGTTTGTCGCGCGCGCGCGTTGCACAAAGAGACTCACCGTCTCGTACTACGCGATCACAGCCGGCGTGGTTCCCGGTTATCCGAACAGCCGGAGCGCACCGCGGACGAAGACAAACGCGACGCCGCCGGTGACGGCGAGTTTCAACACGATGCCTCCGATCGTGCCGCGGAAAACGGCGATCGCGGCTTTGAGCGGATTTTTGTTGTCTCGGTGGAACACGAGCTCGCCGACGAGCGCGCCGGCAAACGCGCCGAGGAAGACGCCGAACGGCGGGAAAAACACCGTGCCCGCGATCATCCCGACGATGCTTCCCCAGACGCCGCCTCTGTTCGCCCCGGCCTTTCCCGCCGCGCGCGCCGGCAGGATCGAGTCGACGATCTGCGCGCCGACCGCCAATGCCGTCCAGATGACGAGCGTCACGGGCGCGTACACGAGCCATCCACCCACGATCGATACCACGAATAGAGCCGCGACGGCCAGGACCGGCCCCGGAACAACCGGCACGACGCACCCGATGAGGCCCAGAATAAGTAACACCGCGCCGCCCGAGACGGCCAGGATCTCAGCGATCATATGTTTGCTTGCCGCGCGGTCATAGCCCCGGGTACCACGTCTGCGCGTTAGTCACGGAGAACTTTTCGAGCACGTCGGCGGGCAGCCCGAGCCCCTTCGACGTTTGGCCCGCGAAACTCACGTCTTCCTCGGTCCCGAAGTAGCGGGTATACGCGTCGTAGGTCGCACGCGTTTTCGCGAGCATCGCGTCGAGCTCGTCGGGGGTCATCTCGGAGTGGCACTTACGGCAGACGATGTCGGTTCCGAAAAGAACCCGGTCGCTGTACGCAACCATGAACTCCCTGACTTTTTGTGGGTCTTGGACCATCAAATCGCCGAGCCGGGCCGAGACGTCGACCGCGAAGTTGGGGTAGCTTTCAAAACGTTTTGCGACTTCCGCGACATCGTACTCGAGACTGCCGAGGTGGGCGCCGATCAGTCGAAGTTTGGGGTGTTTCTCCATCACCCGGTCGCGTGCGGCGATCAGCTCCGCGTGCGTGGGGTACTCCGGCTTGTTGTACATGTGCCACTCGGGGTTCTTGCTGTAGTACCCGTAGTGAACGGATCCCTCGCGGAGCGGCTGCCAGCACTCGAGTGGCTCGCCGATGTGCATCAGGATCGGCATGCCCTCGCGCACCAGAAACTCGTAGACAGGATCGAAAACCTCATCGTCGATCAAGACGAAGCGGTCGTCGCGGTCCGTGAGCTCCATGCCGATGTTCTTCCACGCCTTCACCGCGATAGCTCCGTCGGCGAAGTCGCGTCTGAGACCGGCGATCACCATCGATGCGTACTCACGATCCGAGACCGTGTAGTCGGGCAGATCGAACGACGTACACCACGCGTACCGGTCGGCGTGACGCTTTGTGAGCTCGCGATACAGACCGATCTGCGGGTGCCACTCACCCGCGGCGACGCAGATATTGAGCAGCTTGAGATCATACTGCTCGAGCAGCCGCAGCGTCTCGGGCGTATCTCCGGAGTAGTGGATATGAGCATCGATCATCGTAGAGCCTCCTGCGGATTACGTCGATGATACTCGGAAAGCCGCGTAGAGTCACGGGCTCGTTGGGGGATACCAACTTCACCGCAGATTCACAAGAACCGCTCGGTGTCTTCATCGGAAGGGGTAATACTAACCACACGCGGAACAGCGATGGTCCGTCGGAGGGATCGATGAAAACGTACGTCAAAGTTGGAGTCATAGTCGTTGTATTGTTCGCGGCCGCCGCGACCGTCTGGACGTTGGTGCGGAATGGAAGTGACAGTCGGAATGGATCGGCGACCGCTGCTGAGTTGAGTATCGTCAAACCACAACCGGGAACCGTCACGGTCGGCATCGATGCGCCTGCAGTGCTCGAGCCGTATCGCTCGATAGTGATCCGGTCGACCGTTGGTGGTCGGCTCGAGTACGTGTCACCGACAGGTTCGATCGTGAACGAGGGCGAAGTCGTCGCACGGTTCGATCCCATAGAGGCCGACGCGAAGGTAGCGCGCTCACGGATCGACGTTGCGGAGGCGGCGCTTTCGCTAGAAAGATCGAAAAGAAACCTCGACAAAGCCGCGACGGCTCTCGCCGAGTCGGAAGAGCTGTTCGCGATCGGTGCCGTGACGCGTGAAAGGCTCGACGCCGCGCGCGACTCGCGTGCCGATTCCGAACACGCGGTACAATCGGCCGAACTGTCGCTCGAAAAGGCGCGTCTCTCGCTCGACGCCGTGCTCCGCGAACGCGAGGCGCTCGTCGTCCGGGCGCCGTACACCGGCGTCGTCGTCACGGCGGCCGCTGCGGCAGGCGATTCCGTCGGCGCAAACTCCACGTTGATTACGATAGCCGATCTCTCCCGTCTGCGTGTGATCGCCGAGATCGACGAGTACGATATCGTCCGGATCAAGACCGGGATGAGCGCTGAAGTCATCGTCGACGCCGTGTCGGGACGCGACGGATCGCCGCCTTCGTTTTCGTCCGAGGTCGAAGCGATCAGCCCGACGGCGCGGATCGTCAGTAACATCTCCGTGTTCACTGTCTCCGCGGTTATCGAGAACGAAACCGGTGTCCTGCGCCCGGGCATGACCGCCGACCTTTCGGTTCTGATTGCGCGCGATCGCGGGCTTGTCGTTCCTTCCCGGACCGTCTCGACGGTTCGGGGTCGCAGCTACATCGATGTACTCGTCGACGACGAGCCGGAAACCCGACGAATCGAGATCGGCGCGAACGACGGCGTGAACGTCGTCGTGCTCGAAGGTATCGACGAGCAGGATAGAATCGTCGCTCCGAGTATCGGCGGGATTGAAGTCCTGAGTGCGACGCCTCCCGTACCGGACTCGAGTTCGAGCGTGATCCCGATGAGCGTCCCGGGGACCAGCTCGGGAGGCACGAGTGGCGGCGGCGGTGGCGGAGGCCGTCAATGATCGACGCCATGACTGGTCCGATGATCGTCTTTGAAGACATCGAGAAGACATACACGATGGGGACGGAAATCATCCGGGCACTCGACGGTGTATCGTTCAGCGTCGAGGCCGGTGAGTTCGTCTCGATAACCGGGCCGAGTGGGTCGGGCAAGAGTACGTTGATGAACGTGATCGGTTGCCTCGATACGCCGAACCGTGGAACGTACGTGCTCGCCGGCGAATCGGTCGAGAACCTTTCGAGGGACCAACTCGCCGAGGTCCGAAACACCCGGATCGGGTTCGTGTTTCAGACCTTCAACCTTCTCCCGCGGCTCACCGCGATCGAGAATGTCGAGGTACCGCTCGTGTACGCCGGTGTGCCGCGCCGTGAGCGGAAGCGGCGGGCGGCCGAGTTGCTCGAGCGCGTCGGGCTCGCCGACCGCGGCAAACACCGGCCGACCGAGTTGTCCGGCGGTCAGCGGCAACGAGTCGCAATCGCTCGCGCGCTCTCGCTCGACCCGGCCGTGTTGCTCGCCGACGAACCGACCGGTGCGCTCGATACCGCGACCGGGCACGAGATAATGGAACTGTTCCACGCCCTCCATCGCGACGGAGCTACGATTATGTTGGTGACTCACGAGCCGGACCTCGCCGAACAGGCAGACCGCGTCATCCGGGTTCTCGACGGGCGCATCACCGAAGACCGCCGATGCGCTCATCAGGAGGTGCTCGTATGACGCGGCAGGCACTGCTCGAGAACACCCGAATCTCGATCCGAAGCATTCTCTCGGTTCCCGTCCGGTCGATTCTGACAGGGCTCGGCGTCATGATCGGGGTCGGCGCGGTGATAACGCTCGTCGCGCTCGGTAACGGGGCGCAGAAACAAGTGGAAGCCGGTCTCGAGGCGCTCGGCGCGAATCTCCTGATCGTATACTCGGGCGAACCTCGTGGCACCGCTCTCGTGCGGACGAACACCTCGAACATTCGGCCGACGCTCACCGAGACCGACATCGAGATGATTCGCGCGCTCCCGCCGGAGCTCGTCCGGCTCGTCGCACCGGCTTCGACCGCGAACGCGCAGTTGAAGTACGAGAACCGGAACATCGCGGCGACGGTCATTGGAACAACCGTCGAGTACCCTGACGTGCGCAACTTCTATCCGGTCTACGGCGAGTTTTTCTCCGAGAGCGACGTTGAGTCTCGTCGCGCCGTGGTCGTTCTCGGCGCGCAGACGTACCGTGATCTTTTTGTTCCCGGCCAGGATCCGATCGGCGAGCGCGTCCGGATAAACGGGATTGCGTTTCGTGTTGTCGGCGTGATGGAGGAGAAGGGCTCGGCGGCTCAGGACGCGTCGGTGTTGATTCCGATCTCGACGTTCCAGAGGTCGGTTTCGGGTTCATCGAACTACGCGATGGCGAACATCCAAGCGGCTTCCTCCGAGGTAATGCGCGAGCTTCAGGTGATCCTCGAGCGCGAGTTGTTACGGCTCCATCGCATGCCGTCGATCGACGTCGCGGACTTCTACATCGCGAACCAACTCGACCTTCTTTCGACCGTTCAAGGCGTCGCCGGAACGTTCACGATGCTGCTCGCGAGCATCGCCGCGATAAGCCTTGTCGTCGGTGGGATCGGAATCATGAACATCATGCTCGTCTCGGTCACCGAGAGAACGCGCGAGATCGGCGTCCGGATGGCGCTCGGAGCCCGGGGCCGAGATATCATGGCGCAGTTCCTGACCGAGGCCGTGATCCTCTCGGTCGCCGGCGGGGTGATCGGTGTCGCGCTCGGTCTCGGCGCGTCGTGGGCCGCGGTCGAGTTTCTCCGGACCGCGGCGGTTGCGACGGCGTCGTCGGTCGCGACCGCATTTGGATTTTCGGTCGTGATCGGGTTGTTTTTCGGAGGATACCCGGCGTGGCGGGCGTCGCGTCTCGACCCGATCGAAGCGCTTCGGTACGAGTAGGCAGCAGTCGAGATCGTGAGATATCGGAGAGGACCCACTATGAGAGGAGGAGTACACGTGAGAACATTTTTCAGGCAAGCCGTGTTGATCGCGGCAGTTATCGGCTTTGCGTTCACCGGAGTCGCCGTTACGGTCGCGCAGCAGCACGCGAGTGATCCGGCGATGCAGAAAGCGCGCGAGGAAACGCAAGTCGTTCTGGATTTTGCGCGGTTTCTCGGGATCGTGCTGAGGATGGTCGAGCAGGAACCCACGCTCGGACTCTCATCCGCGCAAGCTCGGCAGTTGCTCGACGTTCTGTCCGACGTCAGAACGACGAGCCGCTTGACGGCGACAAACGCGCGGCGGATGATGGGGTACATCGAAGACGATATCCTCACCGCGCAGCAGCTCATGTTCACCGACCGCGTCTGGATGCAGTCGAGCGGCGAACGCTCGTCGGCCGGTGCATCCGGGAGCCAGAACAGGGGTTCAAACACCACGGGTGAGCAATCCGGTACCGGAAGCGAAGCGTCGGCGAACGCCGGTGCTTTGTCATCGTACGCCTCGGGTGGGCCGTACAACCCTCTGAGCGACACGACGCGACGGCAAGGGCAGGATTTCGAGGCTTTGTACGAGTACGCGCTCTCCCGCGCCGGGAGGTGACCGCCTTAGCAGCTGACGTCTTTGCCGTCTTCGCCGAAGATCGCGAGGCGTTGTTCCCGCGCGACTTTCTCGACGCTGCGGGGGACGTAGTGGAACTGCAGCGCCCAGCGCTGCTCGTTCGTCGTGTTCTTCGGAGTGCCGTGTGGGATCTTGGCGTCGAAGATCACGAGGTCTCCGGGCTCCATCGGGAGCGCGACCGGGCGTTTGCCCGCGAGTTCGGTGTCGCAGATCTGCCAGTCACGGCGTTTGAAGTGAACGATCGGACCTCCGGTGTGTCCGCCGCGCAGCATGAACATCGCGCCGTTTTCCGGGGTGACTTTCCCGAGCGCGATCCAGACGCCGCAGATCCGCGACTCGATCGGCAGATCGAAGTACGCGTGATCCTGATGCCACGGTTTCTCGCGGCCGAACGGCGGCTTTACGAGCGCCATCGCCTGGAAGACGCGGGTCGGCTCACCTGCGAGTGTCTCGATCGCGTTGCGAAGTGGACGGTAGTTCGCGACAACCGCGAGCGGCTTGTGAGTACGCGTGAACCCCATGAACTTGCGCACGAAACCCGCGCGCTCCTCGGCCGGGATCGCGCGGATCGCGGCAGAGAGCTGCTCGGCGTCGGCGTTCTCGACTGCGGTTCCAAGAAGGCCCTCGATACGCGCGCGCATCGGCCCTTCGTACGCGACGTTCACGCAGTCCGGGTCGTCCGCGCGGCACATCGTTTGAAGTTCGGCGAGCGCCTTTGTGATCATCTCTCCGGGTATCGCGCTCCTCACGACGAGAAATCCGTCGCGGTCGTACTGGCTCCGAGACTCGGGACCGAACGACTCCCACCCGTCGACCGGCTCGAACTTGCCGTGCGTCGTGTAGAGCCCCGGATCGTGATCCGGAATCGCCGTCTCGAATACTACGTTTTTTACCATCTGAACGCTCCCTTTTCTCCACCGTACGCGGACATTGTCGACTAAACCTTACTGAAAAAATAATATATCGACGCGCACCTTTCGCCAATGGACTGCTCGAACGGTTTCATGTAAAAATTGAACATGCCGTGCGAACAACTCTCGATCAACAGCGCTGCCCGTTTTTCTTGCTCGCCGGACTGGAGCTGGGATACCGGCCCCGCCGGTCTCTCCGATCGTGATCTCTGGGCCGTCCTGAGCGGTGTCGGGACGCTGACTGTCGGGCAGAAACCGTACGAAGTCGGTCGCGGTGACGTGTTTGTTCTGCCTCCGCGCGTGCGGATCGTCGGTCGCCATGACCCGTCGCGACCGCTCATCGTCGTCGGCGTGCATTTCTCCGGTGGTGGTGAGTTGCCGTTCCACGTGAAGGTCGTGCCGGTCGAGTTTCTCGCCGGAATCCTCGACCGCGTCGTCCGGAACAATCTCCTGCGGCGGCGCTCCGACGCGGAAACGTGGCTTCACGTCGGTCTCGCCGAGATCCGGACCGCCGCGGTCGCCGGAGCCTCCGGAACCCTGGTCGAGGCGGTGTCGGTCGCGTGCGACCGGATTCGCGACCGGCCCGGAGACGACTGGCGCGTCTCCGATATCGCCGCGTCGGCGGGCGTCTCGCAGCAGCATTTGGGGCGCGTTTTCGTCAAACACACCGGGCTCTCGCCGCGCGCGTTTATCGTGCACGCGAGGATCTCGGCCGCACAGGCGTACCTCCGCGGCACATCACTGCCCGCTAAACGGATCGCGGATGAACTCGGATTTCACGATGAGTCGCACTTCTCGCGGCAGTTTTCACGGTTAGTCGGGGTACCTCCCTCAGCGTATCGTTCGCGTGATTTCCCGGATTCCGGCGTGAAAACGACACCGACCGATCGAGACCGATGGCATTGAAGAGTGAGTGCCATCCGGAGTATCGTTTGGGTCATGGCTGGCGAACAGGATTCTGGTGAAACGATTCAGACCATCATCGACGAGCTCGGGATGATGGTGACGCTCGACGAGATCGTGTCTTTCATGAAGCAGGCGCTCTACTACGGCAAGTCGGTCGAAGACGCTCTCGACGAGTGTCTTCGTGCTCCCGCGCCGGTGCGCGCTAACGCGCGGCAGGCCGCGGCGTTCCGGGCCGCGGCACGCGCGGTGTGGCAGGATCTTCAGAAAACGTACGATCGAACGGCCGATGAACCGGTCGTCGAGCTCCGCGACATATTACTCGCGTTGGTCCAGAGGCAAACCGACTGGATCCGTTCGCTCGACCAGCGCGGGATCGAACCGCAAGATCTCCCATCCGATCGTATGCAGATCCTCGGCGAGATCGGCGCGATGCTGACGGCATCGCTCGGCGTGCTCGAACACGATGCCTCGGCCGACCTCGACACGATCGACGCGATGCTCGATTCGCTGCGGAGCTTCTCGGTCATAATGGACCAACAGATTTCGGCGGTCGAGATGCTCATTGACGACGCCGACGACGAGTGACCGGCGCGAATGACGCCTTTAATCTGGATCGGGATAGTCGCGTGTATGTCGCAATCGGCGATACTGTCGGGACTGAACATCGCCGTGTTCTCGGTAAGCCGACTCGAGCTCCAGATCGAGGTCGCGAAAGAAAACCGCTACGCGCAACGAGTGCACCGTCTGCGGAGCGACTCAAACTTTCTGCTCGTGACGATTCTCTGGGGAAACGTCGCTGTGAACGTCCTGCTCGCGCTGCTGTCGGGTTCGGTGCTCGCGGGCATCGCGGCGTTTCTGTTCTCGACCGTCGTGATCACGATATTCGGCGAGATTCTGCCCCAGGCGTACTTCACGCGCCACGCGCTGCGTATCGTCTCGACGTTGTACCCGGTCGTTCGGGTATATCAGACGGTGTTGTTCATCGTCGCGAAACCGACCGCGATGATCCTCGACGTCTGGCTCGGATCGGAAGGCATCCGTTTCCTGAAAGAAAAAGATATACGCGAGCTGATCCGACTCCACATGCAGTCGTCGCGAACCGAGATCGAACGATTCGAGGGGCAGGGCGCGCTCAACTTTCTCGCGCTCGACGATGTGCCGCTCTCAAACGAAGGCGAAGTAATCGATCCTGAGAGTATCGTGGAACTCGAGTTCGACGGCGACCGTCCGGTCTTCCCGCCGATTCGTCCTACTCCCGACGATGAGTTTCTCATCGCGCTTCACAGGGCGCGGAAAAAGTGGATCGTGATCGTCGATTCGAGCCGAACCGCGCGCGTTGTCGTGAACGCCGACGAATTCATCGGCGATGCTTTATTTGCGGACGAGCGGTTCGATCCTCACGCGTATTGCCACCGCCCGATCGTCGTGACGGACGGTGATCGACGGCTCGGAGAGGTTATCCCCGCGCTCACGGTCGAAAAGAGCCGGCGATCGGACGACGTGATCGACAACGACGTGATTCTGCTCTGGGGCGAACAGAAGCGTATCATCACCGGCGCCGACGTGCTCGGACGATTACTGCGCGACATCGTGCGCGAAAGGCCGGAACATTAGCGCTGAGAACTCAGCGACACGAGCAGCGCGGCCGGGAAGTGCTCCAGGACCGCGGCGACGGTGAGCGCGCGCCCGGCCTGCGCGGTGTCTTCCGCGTTTCTCGGCGCGTTACTCTCCGCGTCCAGTTCGCGGCCGGTGAACTCATCGATCCAACGTTCGTCGGGAATGCCGCGGGCCGAGAGCGCCGTGAGGTCGATCCTCGTGTCGTCCCATCCCTCGGGCAAAGGCTCGCCGGTGCGTGTCACCAGCGGTTCGACGAGACGCGGAGCGACCGTCACGACGCTCACACCGTCGAGGCTGCGCGCGAACGCGACGATGCGCTCGGCATGCCGGCCGGACGTCTCGAGGGGAATGTACTCGCCCGCCGCGAAAACGTCGGGTAAGCGCCGACGCACGCGGAGAGCCGCGGCGACGACCATGTGTTTCGGGACCGCGTCGATCCACCGCGCGAGCGCGTCGCGGCAGCCGCGAGGCGTGAACACGAGAGAATCGAGCAGTTGCGCGTGCGCGGCGAAATCGACCGAGCGCCGGTTGTCGGGGTCGACGAGTGAGAAATCCCACCCGGTTGTACCCTGATACACATCCGGCACGCCCGGGACCGTCAGCGTCAGCAACTTCTGCGCGATGCTGTTGACCGCACCGACCGGCGCCAACCCGAGCGCGAACTTCTCGAGCCGGCGGAGAATAGTCGCGCTCCGTTGTGGATTCAAGACCGACCGGACGTACCGCTCGAGAGCCTTCTCGTACTCCTGATTCGGCGCGGTCCAACTCGTCTCGATCTTTGCCTCTCGCGCGGACTTGATCGCGTACGCGACGATCCGTTCGGTGTAGTCGTCGATGCCGTCGTAATCCGGCGCGCGCATCGTGAGCGGCCACGTTCCGACCAGAGTCTGAAAAACGATGTACCGGTCGTCCTGTGTCGGCTGATCGCTTTCGGCACCGTCGCCGCTCGCCGTGAACTCCGCGGTCTTACCGACCCACTCGCCCCATTCGGGTGCGATCTCGCTGATGACGTACAACCGTGCGCGCGTGTCCTCGCCACGTTTGTGATCGTGCGTTGCGGTCGTGACCATCGCGAAAGGATGGGTCTTGAGCCGGTCGCGGTTCCCGTAATGGAACGCCTGAGGCGAGCAATAAAACCGGTCGGGGTCCGCGCCGACCTCGTTCCGCGCGATGAACCGCCCGTCGCGGTAGAACGCGGTGTCCTCGAATGACTTTGCCATCACCGGCGCGGTGAACTGCTGGACCTTCATCGCGAGATCGACGACCTCTCGACGCCGAAACTCGCCCGGGTACTGTTTCACCAGATCAGTCGTGAGAATCGCCTGGACAAAGTCGTACGGCGTGGTATCGACCGTTCGGCAGGCTTTTTTCGCGGTCGCGACCGCCCACTCGATATCGCGGCGGCCCTCATCGGAAACCCCGTGGGAATCGGCATAACTGCGGTACACCGGAAATCGCGCGACGATGTCCATCAACGCCGAGCGAATCGCGAGCCGCGAGAAGTCGCGCGTCCGGCGGCTGCTCTTTGCGAGGCGGCTCATCCGGTTCGCGAGCACGTTCAGTTCACTCGCGAGCGTATCGTGCATCGTTCGGTACTTCGCGTTGAGAACGGTCTCCGGGAACTCGCGTGGCCTGCCGATGAATCGCTCGTACGTTTGGGTCAACGGCTCTTCACCGGCCGGATCAGTGAACAGTTCGCCGATGTCGCGCATGAAGTCGTAGCCGGTCGTGCCGCTCACCTCCCAGTTGTCGCGTAGTTTCTCGTGGTGCGCAAGGATCTTCTCGACGAGAACGTAGAACGGTTGGTCGAGAGAAACCCGGAGCTTCGTCTGCGGCCGATCGCGTGCCTCGAGTAGCCGATACGCGGCCGCCTCCTGAAACCGGGAAAGATACGCGCTCGGATCGAGCAAACCGTCGATGTGGTCGAGCCGGATGCCCTGAATCGAACCGTCGGCGATCAGTGAAAACACGAGCTGGTGCGTGATCTCGAAGACTTCGGGGCTCTCCATCCGGATCGCCGCGAGATCGTTGATATCGAAAAACCGCCGGTAGTTGATCTCGTTCGCCGCGAGTCTCCAGTATCCCAATCGATACGACTGCCTCTCGAGTAGTCCGTGCAGAAAGTCCACGTCGATCGATTCGCACGCCCGGTCGATCGCGGCCGCGACGTCCGGCTGGTGCGTAACGGTGTCCGAAAGCCGTGCGCGAAGCTCGTCGCTCCGACGGATAGTCAACGCCATGCGGCGTGCCGACTTCGCGCCGGTTCCGAGCGACCGGAATGCACGGCCGATTTCCTGGAGTTCGGAGATTGTCGCACGTGGAGCAGCGTCGACCGGCAGAACCGTGTCGAGCACCGAAGTGTACTGCGCCGGCGAGACAGGGAAACGGTGTTCGTAGTAATGCACCGCGAACGAGCCCGAGTCGCGGTCGAACGCGAGCGAAAGCTCGCCGTTCTCGAGCACGGTTCCGTACTGCGCGCCGAGAACCGGGAGCAGTACCTTCCCGCGCAGCGATTGTTCGGACGGACTCCAGTCGATATCGAAGAACGATGCGTACGGTGAACTCCGTCCCCACTCGAGTACGTTGAGCCACCACGCGTTATCGGAGTACCCGACGCCCATGTGGTTCGGGACAAAGTCGATAATGAGTCCCATTTCGTTCCGGTGCAGAGTATCGACAAGGCGTGCAAACCCCGCTTCGCCGCCGAACTCCGGATTCAATCGATTGTGGTCGACGATGTCGTACCCGTGCGTCGATCCCGCGCGCGCGGTCAGGATTGGCGACGCGTATACGTGGCTGACTCCGAGCCGCGAGAGGTACGGTATGATTTCTGCCGCATCGTCGAACGTGAAGAGACTCGAGAGTTGCAGGCGGTACGTAGCACGGGGATACGGCGGTAAACAGCTCATGCATCTTCCTTCGCGGCGATAACCGTCCACGCCGGAACCGTGGTCGGCGCTTCGCACAGCACGGTACCCGAAGCGAACGTCGCAGGGACCGTTGAGTACACAATCCTCGCATTTTCGGCCAACCGTGTCTCGTCGGGAAGCGTACGCGGCCTGTCCGCAAGATTGAGCACAACGACCCAGCCCGGGGCCCATCGGGCGACGATTGCCTCGGACTTCCCACCGTGCGCGGTGCCGCTTTCGATCGAGGCCAGCATAGGAACGAGATGCCGGCTCCTCGTCGCGAGCAGTTCGGCGTAGAAGCGACACCATGATCCGGGCGCCGCGTCGGGCGTTGCGCCGGAGACGCGCGGGCTGCTGCGCTCAACGGTCTCGCGCGCGGTCGGATCCGGTAGATCGTCGAGACCAAACTCTTTGCGACGGCCTTCCTTGACCGCGTTTGCGAGTTCATCGCCGAAGTCGCAGAAGAACTGAAACGGGTCGGTGCAGCCCCACGGCTCGCCCATGAAGATTAGCGGGATCTGCGGGATCAAAAGCTGCACCGCGACCGCGGCGCGCAACGCCCCATCCGACGCGAGGCTCGTGAGCCGCTCGCCGAACGCCCGGTTTCCGATCTGGTCGTGGTTCTGGAGGAAAGCGACGAAGCGAGTCGGCGAGAGGTGGCCGCTCGGCTCACCGCGCCGTGTACCGTCCGCAGTGGTTTGGCCCTGATACACGTACCCCGTGCTCAGCGCGGTGATCAAGTCGGCCTCGGGGTGCTCTGCGTAGTTCCGGTAGTAGCCGTGTCGCTCACCGGTGAGCAGAACGTGGAACGTATGGTGGATGTCGTCGTTCCACTGCGCGGTGTACTTACGCGTATCCGGGCCGAGAAAACGCGCGGCGTTATCGTCGTTCTCGAGCACGAGGTGGACCTGCCGCCGAGGGTCGATCTCCGCACGCACGGTTTGTGCGAGTTCGGTGAGGATGTGCGTCGGCGACGGATCCTTGATCGCGTGGACCGCGTCGAGGCGGAGGCCGTCGAAGCCGAACTCGTCGAGCCAGTACAGAGCGTTCTCGATGAAGAAACGCCGCACGAAAGCCTCGGTGAACTCGATGCCCGCTCCCCACGGGGTATCTATCTCCGGGTTAAAGAAGTTCGGTGCGTAGAGGTGCAGGTAGTTACCGTCCGGCCCAAAGTGGTTGTACACGACGTCGAGCCAGATCGAGACGTTTTGTCGGTGCGCCGCGTCGATCAACGCGCGCAGGTCGTCCGGGGAGCCGTACGTCCGGTCCGGCGCGAACGGCAGCACGCCGTCGTAACCCCAGTTCCACCGGCCCGGGAAGTCGGCGATCGGCATGAGCTCGATCGCCGTGATGCCGATCTCGGCGAGCCGGCTGATCTCCGGAATCAGCGCGCGGAACGTTCCCTCCGGTGTCGCGGTTCCGACGTGCAGTTCATAAAGCACCGTCTCTTCCCACGGGCGGCCTTTCCACGCGCTGCCGCTTTCCGGGTTTGGCGCGACGAGTACACTCGGGCCGTGGACGTCGTCAGCCTGCGCGCGCGACGCCGGGTCCGGTACGAGAACCTCGCCGTCGATCCGGAATCGGTAGACGGTCCCGTCGGGAGTCGGGTGCCGGGGGCTCTTCCACCAACCGTCGGTGTGACGGTTCATCGCGGTCGGCTCGGACTCGTCGAGCAGGAGCTCGACTCGCTCGGCCGCCGGTGCCCAGAGGCGAAACACGACGCCATCATCGCCGCGTTCGGGGCCGAACTCCCATCGCCGGCTCACTTTCCGTTCTCCCTCCGAAAGAGCGAGGTGCTTCGACCCTCGATCGTTGCGGTTTCGGTACCGATCGAACACGTGCCGGTGCAGAACTCTTCGCTCCACGTCCCGTCGCCCGGCAGGCTCGGCAGTGCGATATCTATCGGCTCGTGACCGGCGTGCAACACCCAGAGAAACGTGTCGTCGGGTTCGGGTTCACCGTTTTCGGTGAGAAACCGATTGCCCGCCTCGCCGTTTATCAGGACAATGAGCGTCCTGGCTTCGGCGTTTTCCCAGTCGCTGGCCTCCACCTCTTCACCGTCCGGGCCGAGCCACGTCACATCCTTTACTTCGGTTCCGGGTATGGTTCTTCCGTGAAAGAATCGTGACCGCCGGAACACGACGTGTTCGTGCCGTAACCGGATCAAATGTCTGGTGAACTCGACGAGATCATCGGTTCCGTTCGATCCGTCGCCCGTTACACCGGTCACGTCGGTCCACGGCATCCAGCTGATTTCGTTGTCCTGGCAGTACGGGTTGTTGTTGCCGCGCTGAGTCCGGCCGATCTCGTCGCCCGCGGTGATCATTGGGACCCCACTGCTCAACAGAAGCGTCGTGAGCATGTTCCGCACTTGACGCCGCCGGAGCGCGAGGATGTCCGGATCGTCGGTCGGACCTTCGGCGCCGCAGTTCCAGCTGTTGTTGGAGTCCGAGCCGTCGCGGTTTTTTTCCTTGTTCGCCTCGTTGTGCTTGTCATTGTAGCTCACGAGGTCCCACAACGTGAAACCGTCGTGCGCGGTGACGAAGTTGATGCCGGCCCACGGGCGTCGACCGCGACGGTCGTAGATGTCGCTTGACCCCGAGACCCGCGACGCCATCTCGCCGAGTACGCCGGGATCACCCTTCCAGAACTTCCGTACCGTATCTCGATAGCGGTCGTTCCACTCGCTCCAGCCCGGCGGGAAGCGTCCGACCTGGTATCCGTCCGGACCGGTATCCCACGGCTCGGCGATCAGTTTGACGGTCGAGAGGCCGGGGTCCTGCGCTATCGTATCGAGGAACCCGGAGTTCTCCCGGTACTCGCCGTCGACGCGCGCGAGAGTCGTCGCGAGGTCGAAACGGAAGCCGTCGACCTGCATCTCGTGGGCCCAGTACCGGAGCGAGTCGGTCACCATCCGGAGCACTTGCGGGTGCCGCAGCTCGAGCGCGTTTCCGGTTCCCGTGAAGTCGTTGTAGAATCGATTGTCGTCGTCCATGAGGTAGTAGTACGACTTGTTATCGATTCCACGAAACGAGAGCGTCGGTCCCAAGTGATTGCCCTCGGCCGTGTGGTTATACACGACGTCAAGAAAGACTTCGAGCCCGGCGTCGTGCATGATCTGGATAAAACTCTTGAAGTCGTTTATATCGCCGTCGGCGAGGTACGCCGGATCGGGTGCAAAAAAGCCGATCGAGTTGTAACCCCAGAAGTTCGTCAAGCCGTTCTCGACGAGGTGGCGGTCGCGCACGAATGCGTGGACCGGCAGCAGCTCGACCGCCGTTACTCCGAGGTCCGCCACGTACGCGACGATCGCGGGGTTCGCGAGCCCGGAGAACGTTCCCCGCGCCGCATCGGGCACCTCGGGGTGCAGCATCGTGAATCCTTTCGGGTGCAGCTCGTACACGATCGTTCGATCCCACGCCGTTGCGGGCTTGGGATCGCGGCCCCACGTGAACGCCGTGTCGACGACGACGGCTTTCGGGACGAACCGGGAGCTGTCCCGAGTATCGAACGAGAGGTCCTCGTCCGCGGAGCCGACGACGTAGCCGAAGAGTGCGTCGTCCCAGACCAGCTCTCCCGCGAGCGCTCGCGCGTACGGGTCGATCAGAAGCTTATGGTGATTGAAACGGTGCCCGGCACCCGGTTCGTACGGCCCGTACACACGGTACCCATAGAGCTGATTCGGGCGGATATCGGGAAGATACCCGTGCCAGATCTCGTGCGTGAACTCCGGAAGCTCGATGCGGTCGGTTTCTTCACTCCCCCCGTCGTCGAACAGGCAGAGCTCGACGCGCTCGGCGTGAGCCGAAAAAAGCGCGAAATTCGTGCCGCTACCGTCCCACGTGGCGCCTAATGGATACGGGAGGCCCGGCCATACGCGTAGTTTTTTGTTTGATACCATATACAGACAAGGTAGGCCAAAACGTGGTGCCTAACAAGAAAAAACGACCCCGCTCGGCTTACCCGAGGGAGTCGTTGTACGGTCAGTGACTCTGAGAGGCGAGTCACGGCGTCGTCACCCGACGACGATCTCGTCGTGAATCTCGACGTCGGTCGGCGTGTTCTTTCCCGCGATCTCTCGCACGCGCTCTCTCTGTTTCTCATCTCCGAGTTTTCCGATCAGATGCAGTTCTTTTTTCCTGGAGTCGCCGAACGTGACCGAGACATTCGTCTTGTCGACGACCAACGGGTCCTGTTTGATCGCCTCGAGGATCGTTTTTTCGACATTCTTCTTGTCCTCGTCGCCCCAGACGTTTCGCGCGACGACGAGCTGCCCCATGTACATTTCAGGGCTGCCAACCTGGCCACCGGCTCCGCTTCCCTGGATTGGATCTGTCACTTTTTCCTCCTCGCTGGATTCGGTATCTCTAAAACCTACTTACAAAAACCGCGTGGGTCAAATTGGCTTACATCGGTGAGAGCGCCGCGCTTCGAGCCGAAAACCGCGCAGTTTCGTGAGATCGCCCGGACAGAGATCGCTCCGAAAGTTGACCGTTTCAGTAAACTACGGCACAATCGAAGTAGTTCGCTATCAAAACGCGACGAGTCATACGCCGTACCGGCGTTGCAGGCGAGGAGGAAACGATGGGCGAGGCACGATACGATTCGGTTTATGCGAGGAAGAGCGATGCTCACGTCGGGTCTCCCGACGAGTACGAGAAACTGTACAAACGGAGCGTCGCAGATCCGCTCGCGTTCTGGGCCGAACAGGCGCGATCGGTCCTGACGTGGGAGAACGACTTCCATACCGTGCGCGCCGGAGAGTTCGCGAACGGATCGACCGCGTGGTTTCTCGGCGGAAAACTCAACGCCGCGTACAATTGCGTCGACCGGCACGTCGCCGAGCGCGGCGACAAGACCGCGATTCTCTGGGAGGGCGATGAACCGTCCGATGTCCGGACGATCACGTACAGTGAGCTTCACGACGAGGTCTGCAAGGCCGCAAACGCTCTGAAGCGGTACGGCGTGAAAAAAGGCGATCGTGTCGCGATCTACCTGCCGATGATCCCGGAAGCGGCGGTTGCGATGCTCGCGTGCGCGCGGATCGGCGCGGTGCACACGGTCGTGTTTGCCGGGTTCAGCGCCGAGGCGCTGCGCGACCGAATCCAGGACGCCGAGGCGTGCGCGGTGATCACCGCCGATCAAGGTCTGCGCGGCGGCAAGATTATCCCGCTCAAACGCACGGTCGACGAGGCGGTAATGGCGTGTCCGAGCGTTCGGAACGTCTTTGTCGTCCGGCGGACCGGAGCGTCGGTGCCGTTTTTCCCGCCGCGCGACGTCGACTTCAACGAAATCGCCGAAAGGCAGCGGCCGTACTGCCCGGTTGAGCCGATGGACTCGGAGGACACGCTCTTTCTATTGTACACCTCCGGCAGCACCGGCCGCCCGAAGGGCATCGCGCACACGACAGCGGGGTACCTGCTCTACACCGCGCTCACGCACCGGTACGTGTTCGATTACCAGGAGAACGACGTGTACGCGTGCGTCGCCGACGTCGGCTGGATCACCGGGCACAGTTACGTCGTGTACGGGCCTCTCGCGAACGGCGCGACGACGATGATGTTCGAGTCGACCCCGGTTTACCCGAACGCCGGCCGGTACTGGGACATGGTCGAGCGTCACAAGATAACGCAGTTCTACACCGCTCCGACCGCGTTGCGCGCCGTCGCGCGAGAAGGCAGCGACTGGGTCACGAAGTACGACCGCTCGAGCCTGCGCGTGCTTGGGACGGTCGGCGAGCCGATCAACCCCGACACCTGGGAGTGGTACTACCGCACCGTCGGCGATGAACGGTGCGCGATCGTCGATACGTGGTGGCAGACCGAGACCGGCGGGATCATGATCACGCCGCTCCCGGCCGCGACCGCGGTCAAGCCCGGCTCCGCGACGCGCCCGTTTTTCGGGATCGAGCCGGTTCTGCTCGACGAACACGGGACGGAGATCGAGGGAAACGGCGTGTCCGGGCTGCTCGCGATCAAAAAGCCGTGGCCGAGTATCGCGCGCACGATTCAGGACGATCACCCGCGGTTTCTCGAGACGTATTTTTCGCCGTACAAGGGGTACTACTTCACCGGAGACGGATGCCGTCGCGACGAGGACGGGTACTACTGGATCACCGGGCGCGTCGACGACGTGATCAACGTGAGCGGCCACCGGATGGGCACGGCCGAAGTCGAGTCGGCTCTCGTGAATCACCCCGCGTGCGCCGAGGCGGCGGTCGTCGGTTTCCCGCACGAGATCAAAGGGCAGGGCATCTTTGCGTACGTCGTCCTGACCGAGGGTTACGAACCCGACGCCGAGCTCGCGGGTGACCTTCGCGGCGAAGTGCGCCGGAGAATCGGACCGATCGCGGCGCCCGACCACATCCTCATGACGCACGGATTGCCGAAGACGCGGTCCGGAAAGATCATGCGGCGAATCCTCCGAAAGATCGCCGAACGCCAGGTCGAGTCGCTCGGCGACATCTCGACTCTCGCGGATCCCGGCGTCGTCGACGCGTTGATCGAGGCACGAGCCGCGCTCCCGGATGAGTGCTTGACGCTCCAGGGATGCTTCGATTGAAGTGAGGTCATGAGTTTGAAAACACGCGCGGAATCGATTAAGCTTTGTCGTATGCACGCACAGTCCGGGGGCGGTATCCGCCGTGTTTGGCTCTAACGAATCGGGAGAGAAACTCGCCTCCGAAGCCGAGTTGCTTCACGCGACGCTCGAGGGTATCGACGACGTCGTAATCGCCGTCGGTCACGCGACGCGACGCGTGCTTCTCTGCAACAGGATGGTGCGCACGGTTTTTGGATACGCCCCCAACGAAATCGAAGGCGGTACGACTGAAATCCTGCACGTCGACCACGACCACTTTTCCCGGTTCGGCGAGTTGAGCGCCCCGGTCGTCAACAGCGGCGAGGCGTTTCACACCGAGTATCCGATGCGGCGGAAGGACGGCGAGATTTTCTTCGCCGAGATCACCGTCACGCCGGTCGGCTCTACGGCCCGCTCGGATGCACGCGTCGTGAGTGTGATCCACGACACGACGTCGCGCCGCGCAATAACCGATACTCTTCACCGGACCGCGGCGGCCCTCGAGGAGCGCGTGAAGGAACTGAAGCTGTTGTACAGCGTCGTCACGCTGTCCGCAGATCCTGATCTCGAGGTTCACCGTTTCCTCGCCGACACCGTGGCAATGATCCCAGCGTCGTTTCAGTTCCCGTCGTCGACGCACGTTCGGATCCGGTCGTCGTACGGCGTATTCGAGAGCCCCGCGTTCACCGATGCACGGACGTGTTTCACCGAGGCAATCGAGTCGAGTGAAGGCGAGCTAATCGGCGAGCTCTCGGTGTTCCTCGCCGATTCGGCCACCGAAAGCGCGCAGTTTCTCGAGGATGAAAAGCGGATGATCGCTGCGCTCGCGGCCCGCTGCGCCGAGACAATTCGCCACGTCGAGGCGCGCGCCGAACTGAACGAGCGGCGCAATCAACTCGCCGCGGTGTTCGAAGGGTCGAGCGACTCGTTTTTTATCATCGATGATGACCGGAAAACCGTCGATATAAACCCCGCCGCGTGCGTCCTCCTCGGATACGACCGCGAATGGGTGATAGGGACGCGTTTTGATGCGTATCTCGCTCCCCGTAGCTCCGGCGGTTTAGCCGACACCGCCGCCGTCGGCCAGATGTGGGCGACTCTGCTCTCATCGGGAAAACTCCGTACCGAGCTCGTTCTCATCGCGAAGTCCGGGCGGCGTATCGACGCCGAAGTTTCGGCCGTCGCAAACTTCGTCCCCGGGCGGCATCTCGGTGTCGTGCGCGACATGACTGAACACAAAAAGACAGAAACGGATCTTCGCGAGGCGCTCGCCGAGCGTGAGATTCTCTTGAAGGAGATCCATCATCGCGTCAAGAATAATCTACAGGTGATCCTGAGTCTGCTAAGCATGCAGACCGAACAGGTCCGAGATACCGGATGCGAGAGGCACCTGATCGACGCGGAAAACCGTGTCCGTTCGATGGGTTTGGTTCACGAGCAGTTACTCGCGAGCGAGAGACTCGACGCGATCGAGATGCCGGTGTATATGCAGAGTCTAGGCTCAAGGCTCGTGCAGTCGATCTCGACGAACCTCGCCGAGTGTACCGTCCGATGCGACCCGATTCGGTTGGCGATCGACCAGGCGGTGCCGTGCGGCCTCATCGTGACCGAACTCGTCGGGAACGCGATCAGGCACGCGTTCCCCGGTCGCGAGGGTGGGAATATTACCGTCGAAATGCGAGCGGACTCCGACGGCGCCGTTCGGATCACGGTCACCGACGACGGCGTCGGTCTTCCCGATGACTTCACGTTTGAGTCGCCGCGGTCTCTCGGCGCGACGCTCGTGAAGAGCGCGGTCCATCAGCTCGATGGAGAAATCACGCTCGAGACCGGCGCGGACGGTAGCGCGATACGCGTTCAGTTCAGACCTCAACCGACCTCCGCCTTCAATCCCGCGTAAGCTCCTCGTCGAACACGACCGCAACCTTCCCACACTTTCCTTCGGCCATGAGCGCGTACGCGTCGTCGGCGTTCTCGAGCGCGAACCTGTGCGTCACGAGCCGCTCCGGGTGGATGTCCCACCGGACGAGCCTCTCGACGAGTTCCTCCATCCGCCAGATGTTTGTCACCCACGAGCCGTAAATCGTTTTCTGCTCGTGGATGATGTCGGGGCTCGGGTTGAACGACACCGCTCCGCCCTCGCCGAGAAAAACGATCTTCCCCCACTTGCGTGTTGCGCGGATCGCGGTCTGCCTCGCGGCGTCCGCGCCCGAACAATCGACCGCGCGTTCGACTCCGTGGCCTCCGGTCAGCTCTCTCACTACGTCGACGGTGCGCGGGCCCGCGGGCAAAACGTGGTCGGCAAGACCGAGTTCGCGCGCGATCTCGAGCCGCTCGGGCACCAAGTCGGTTCCGATCAGCATCGACGCGCCGAGAGCGCGCGCGAGCATGAGCGACGCGAGCCCGACCGGCCCGAGCCCGGTGACCAGAACCGCGTCGTTGCCGCTCACGCCGATCTTCTCGAGCCCCTCGTACACCGTGCCGAAGCCACACGCGACCTGCGCGCCGTCGGTGTACGTGAGCGCGCCGGGTAACAACACAAGGTCTTTCTCTTCGGCGAGAATAAACGGCGCCATCCCGCCGTCGCGCTGCCAGCCGTACGCGCGACGATACGTCGGACTCGTGCAGCTGATCATGTATCCACGCCGGCAGTCGTTACAGACTCCGCAGCCGGAGATGTGGTACACGATCACGCGGTCGCCCTCGGCAAAACGCCGGCAGCCCGGCCCCACGCGTTCGATGATACCGCACGGCTCGTGCCCCGCGATCACGCCCTGATAACCTTCCGGCCCCTTCCCGACGTGCTCGCGGTAAATCGCGCGTATGTCGCTGCCGCAGATCGTCGACGACTTGGTCCGGATCAACACCTCACCGTGACCGGGTACCGGAACCGGGTACTGCTTGAACTCAACCGTGCTGTTGCCGGGTAACGTGGCGCCTGTCATTGTTTCCATGGCGACAAGCGTAGCCGGGCGGCCGGGCGGGCGTCAATCGGCGCGGCTGAATACCGACTTCACAAGGTTCGTAACAGTCGGAGGTGGATCTGCTACAATGAGCCATGATTCCTGAAGCGATCTCGATCGGGCGCGCCGTTCTGTCGGTACGCCTTCTCCTGGTGTTTGTATCCGTCGGTGGTGGTTTGTTCGTCGCGTGGACCCTGCTCGGTCCCGGGCGGTCCGAGCTGCGGAAACTCCTGGTCGATTCCGCGACGAGCGCCGCGTTCGTCTTTCTCGTCGTCTGGAAAGTAACGCCGGTTGTGACGCAGTTTGCGACGATCCGTCGGGAGCCTCTCCTGTTACTGTACGCGTCCGGTGGAACGGTGGGCATCATTCTCGGCGCGCTCGCGGCGCTCGGTTACACCGTCTGGATTCTCGTCCGGAGACGCAGGACCGGTGACGCCGAGGTCGGATCGGCGATCGACGTCGCGCGAGCCGGCGCGCTCGCGGTCGTATCGTCGCTCGTGGTTTTTGCGGTCGTTTTTTTCGCGATCACGATCGTCTCGTCGGTCCAATCCGGCGAGACTGCGGCGGCGGTCGGTCGTCCCGCCCCGGCAATTGAGCTTGAGACGCTCGACGGGGGGCTTTTTTCGCTCGGCGAGGTCGCCGGCACACCGGTCGTCGTGAACTTCTGGGCGACGTGGTGTGGACCGTGCCGCGCGGAGACCGTCGTGAAGAACCGGCTCGCCGCCGAGTTCGCGGGGAGCGCTCGTGTCGTCGGAGTGAATCTCACGAACTCCGAGTCGGGTATCCGCGACGTCGAGGCTTTTGCCGAGGAGTGGGGCGTCACGTACCCGATTCTGCTCGACCGGACAGGGCGCGTCGGCGCGGCGTACGGCGTCCGGGGAACGCCGACCACGGTGGTGATCGGCGCGGACGGGACCGTGAGTGCACGGATCTTCGGCGCGATGAGCTTCGAGGCCGGCGCGCGCGCGATCCGTGCTGCGCTGCGGTGATTCAAACGAGACCTTCCGAGCGTATTTTATGCCAAAAAGCCCAACCTAAAAATCTCTTACGTGGACGTACACGTATAACACCGTGTTCTACTTTGTGTCGCCGCTACTCGGTCTTGTCCCTCAGCGCCTGAATCTCTTCGTCGCTCAGCTCGGTGATACGCCGGATCATGTCGATCTCCAGCCCTTCATTCAGCATTCCGCGAGCTACGTCAAACCTGGTTTCGGTTCTCCCTTCGGTTCTCCCTTCGGTTCTGGCCGCATGGAGCCGCGAGTCCACGTCTCGGCGCCACTTCTCCTTGGCTTCGGCGATGTCCATCAGTTCGCGGTCGGCGGTGAACTCTCGGTAGACCGTGTGGGCCTTGCCGATGGGCGAGTGTTTGTGAAGTAGTACGGTCATATCAACCTCCGATAATCCTTCGTTCTCAAAGAAAAAGCACCACGCATCGAGCTCGTCGTCGACCGCTGCCGCGTCGCGTAGACGGTTCTTCGGTAACTCGATGAAATGAATCTGCAGGTGGTCGGACAGGACATACTCCGTTCCGACCCCAACAGATAGCGGACAAATACGTCGGCCAAGGGGTTCAACGGGCGGGTGCCGTCCATGCATATACTTTACCGCTGTTTCGGTGCGGCGGCAAGATGGAAGCCGGCCGTGGTATCCGATGTGTGCAGGCCAATCCAACATACGCCGAACGCGCAAGGG
This sequence comes from Spirochaetaceae bacterium, assembly GCA_007695285.1. Taxonomy (GTDB): domain Bacteria; phylum Spirochaetota; class Spirochaetia; order DSM-27196; family PXBQ01; genus PXBQ01. Next base: position 25,038 of record REEC01000088.1, read on the forward strand.
GGCGCAGCGGAAACCCCGCAGGGACGCACCGCACGTGATGGCGACGGCCGCGTGATCGGTGAACTCCCCGGGCCCGAACCGAGCGCGCTGGGCGTCCCGAGGAGTTGCAGCGGAGCACCCGGTGCCGGACGAAGTCCGGCATGCGCCCAGATGCATCCGCCTGGGCGTTCCATCGATCATCGTAACAAATCCACGATTGGATCGGAAATGTGTCAATCTCCAGGCCGGCGAGCTGTCTGTCCGTTCTGGCTTCAGACAGCGCAACGGAATACAGTCGTAGCCGGCCACCGTGCCGATACCGACAACAGGTCATCGATTGGACCGAAGCTGACCGAGCCTTCAGATGTCAAGACTCGATAGAAATGTCCCCGACCAAATAGCAGCGCCGCCCGGTTTTTGTTACTTTTCACCGTCAGTGACTCGCGTTACAGTCGGCATCAACACTTACGTTCGGAGAGAACCGATGCCGAGACCAACCGACAGGAACACACTATTGGAATTGAGCGAGATAAATCTCAACAAGCTGTTGGACTTCATCGCGTCGCTGCCGGAAGAGTACCGGAGCATGACGTTTGAGAACGACGAGCTGAATGACCGGGACAAGACCGTGGCGGACGTCATTTGCCATTTGCACGAGTGGCACCGGATGATGGTTCAATGGTACGACGTCGGGATGGCCGGCAAAAAGCCGGCGATTCCGGCCGAGGATGTCACGTGGCAAACGTTGCCGGTCTTGAATCGTCGAATATACGAGAAGTACAAAGGAACTGAGTTGAGCCATGCCGTGACGCTCCTTCGCGAGAGCCACGGGAAGATCACTGCCCTGATCTTGAAGCATACCGATGAGGATCTGTTCACGAAGAAGAGATTCTCCTGGACCGGGACGACATCATTAGGCGCCTATTTGATTTCGGCGACCTCGAGTCACTATGATTGGGCGCTGAAGACTCTCAGGCCAATCAAAAAGCTCCCAAAATAGAGTTGATCTGCGGGTCGAAATCCGGCCGGTAGCCCGGCACACGGCTGTCCGATATACTCGCACGACATGAACACCAGCCATATCCTCATTCTCTTCACGTCGAAGGACGGGAACACCGCGCAGATGGCCGAACTGGTCGAAGAAGGAGCCGTCTCGGTCCCGGACACGGAGGTCCGAACGCTCCGAACGAGCGACGCGACGATCGACGACCTCTACTGGGCCGATGGTGTCGCGTGTGGATCGCCGACCAACCTCGGCGTTCTGAGCTGGGAGATGAAACGCTGGTGGGATGAAGTCGCACTCGATGCGTTTTCGAAGATCGACGGCAAGATCGGGTGCGCGTTCAGTTCGGAAGGCGGTCTCGGCGGCGGCGCCGAAATCGCGTGCCAGTCGATGCTGATCGTCATGCAGAACTTCGGCATGCTGACGTTCGGCGTCACCGACTACGTCGCGAACGGCTACACGCTTCACTACGGAGCGACGTTAGCCCGAGCGCCGCGAGATGAACGCGACCGCGATAGCTGTCGGCGGCTCGGACGCCGCCTGGCCGAGTTTGTCGGCTGCTACGCCCACGGCCGCCGCGATCTGCATCCGAATAACGCAGCGTACGCGCGCTTTCCGTGGGCGAAAAAATGACCGCAGACACGCGTTTTGGTGTCTGCGCCGCTTTGAGGGAAAACCAATGAAAGCGACACAAAGAACACCGAGCGATCCGTTGTTCACGGTCAGGGAAGTACACCGAACGCCTCTCATTGCGCGAGGAGATCCGGGGACCGAGAACAACGCCTACGGCTTTGAAGGTGGCGTGACGGTGAAACTCGACGGCGCGTACCATCTCTTCACGACCGAGATGTCCGGCACGCCGATCTGGACGAAAACTCGGCTTGCTCACTGGAGCAGCGCGGACGGGTTTGGGTGGGAGCGCGTCTCGACGATCATGGAATCGAGCGGCAACTTCGACGGGAGCGACACGCACACGTGTCTCTGGTCACCGATGCCGACGTTCGATCCCGAGCGCGACCGGTGGGTCCTCACGTACGTCTGCTACCGCTCAGTGCCGAACACCGACGAGGCTTGGTACCGGAACTACGACGGGAGGATCGCTCTGGCCGTCTCCCGTACGCCCGGCAGCGCGGGTATCGGCGGCCCGTACGACGAGACGGGTTTCATTATGGAACCGGGGCGCGACGCGGCGCCGTGGGAAGGCCTCATGGGCGTTGACTCGTTCTTTCCGTACCGGGTGGGTGCGGAGTGGCTCGCGTGGTACGGAAGCTCTCCCGAGGTGAACGGCCTCGCCGCCGCGCCGTCGCTCTCCGGGCCGTGGAGACGGATCACGATGGATGGGTCGGTGAGCCGTCACACCGAAAACCCCGTCGTGACGACACTCCCGGACGGTCGGCTCGTCGCGTTTTTCGACGGCTGCGGGCACCATCAGAAGATGGGATACATGGTTTCGCACGCCGTGATCTTGTGCGGTTCGAACTCGCAGTCGTCGTGCGGCGTTCAAGGGGCGGGTTCTCTTTCACACCACGTACTCGGAGTGCTTTTAGCAGAATCTTCACGTTGTATGGATGTATTCCCCGCATGTAAGTATGGTATTGACACCATATTGTAAGTATGGCATAATAGTACAACCATCTGATTGGGAAGAGGACGGAGCGGTGGCGGAGTCGCAGAAGGTGACGTACCAGATTTCGAGCAGCGTTGTGGATGAGGTACGCGAAGCAGTAGAGCACGGATACGCAACGTCCATGAGCCGATTCGTTGAGGATGCGCTGCGCCGACGGCTCCGGGACTTGCAGACCGAGCGGGTTCGGGAGCGTTGCAGGCAGGCGGCGCAGGATACGCGCCTGGCAGCGGAGATCGCTCAGGTGGAGGCGGCGTTCGAACGCGTCGACTCCCGCCAGATTCCGGATGCCCGCCAAATTCCGGATGAGTGAGGGAAGCGATGCAGTGGGGTGTCTTCGGGCTTGGAGCACAGCGAAGCGTGATGATCCTCGTGATCAGCGACCCTGTCATCAATGAGACGCTCGCGCACGTGACCGTGCTCCCCGTCGTAGAACTCGGTCGCGAGCGCGAGCTTTACCCGAATGAAGCCGTGTGCACCGTGCGGCCCGACGATGGCGGGTCAATGGAGATCACCGTTCTGGCTCACCAGGTGCGGACGCTCAGGAAGAGCGATCTGGGGCGTCGAGTCGGTACGGTGATCTCGGCCTCAGACAGGCGAAGGGTCCTGGATGCACTCGAGGTGCAGCTGGGAGTGTCGATTACCGGAGATGTTCAGCGGGAGGAGGATGATGGCTGAGAGAAACGGTCTGTTTGTGTACGAGGCTCTCGAGTTGCGTTCGGAGTACGACGGTAGACTGCAGACGTTGCGCGCGTGTCTCCCTGAGTCTCGCGCGGTCGGCAGGACATGGTCGCTTTCTCGCGCCGACGCGGATGCATCACGGCCGGCGGAGGGCGTTGACCTGAGCGCGCTCCGGGCCGAGCTTCGTACGCTCGAGTACAAGCGGCACAAGCTCAACACGGCGATCCAGCGCGCGAACTTCGCCAGTTCGGTACGCGTTGGAGATGGGGAGGTCTCATTGAGCGAGGCGCTCGATCTCCGCAAGGCGGCGAAGGAACGCGTCGGTGAGCTGAGCACGCAACTCGCCGGTAGCTCGGCGGCCAAGGTGATCCACAAGGAGGATCGTGACATTGTTGAGGAACCCGAGACCCCATTCCTGGTGGTTCGGGATGAGCTCAATAAGGCGCGCCTTGAGTTTCGCCGACTCAACCGCGCGCTGCGAAAGGCGAGCTTTGAGGTATCCGTGGAGTTCGCCGACGAAACAACGTGATCTACGGGAGACAGGGGGGCACGAGCGAACGCTTCGGCGACGGAGCGTAGCCCGGTTTCCGGAACCGCCAAACCGGACCACTTATCGGGATCGAAACCCCTTCAATGGTGTCGGAGCACCAGAGCCGCACAACCCCGCACGGTTGAGCACACAGAGCACCGAACACCAGAGCCCCATGGCCCCGCGTCTCCCTCCTTTTCATCCGAGTTCGAAACCGCCTGACCCGGTGTCAATGGCGGGTGGAATTTGCGTGTTCGGGGGTGCGGCAGTGTTTTTGTGTTGACAAACGTGTGACAATAAAGCTACCCTATATTGAGGCACATCATGAAATTTATCACCGTCCGTGACATCAGAACCTCTCCGGCGACGATCTGGAAGCAGCTTCCCGAAGAACAGGAAATGGTCATCACCAACAACGGGAAACCCATCGCGCTGCTGACACCCCTCACCGGCGAAACGCTCGAGGAGACTGTGTCTGCGGTTCGCCGTGCACGAGCGGTGAACGCTGTTCGTACCATGCGACGTACGGCCGAGGAGCGTGGGCTGTCCTCGATGACAGATGAAGAGATTCAAGCCGAGATTGATGAGTCCCGACGCGAACGCGCGCGATGAGAATCGTGCTCGACACCAATGTTCTCGTGTCCGCGCTCCTGAATCCCAACGGCGTGCCGGCCTCGATTGTCAACGTTATACTCGACGACACTGTTACGATCCTCGTCGACGATCGGATTCTGCTTGAGTACCGCGAGGTACTCCGAAGGCCCAAGTTCGCGTTTCCGAGAGACGCGCTCCACCCGCTCCTGGAGTTCTTCGAACACCATAGTGAGTACGTGTCCGCAGGACCTGCCCCCGTATCGATCAACGATCCGGGCGATGTTCCGTTCTACGAGGTGGCGGTCGCCGCTGACGCCGACTTTCTGGTCACGGGAAACACGCGGCACTTCCCAGAGAAGCATTGGATCGTTTCGCCGGGAAGATTCATCGAAATCATCCGCAGAGGCTTCGGCTCCATATGACGCGCGCTCCGACGCACCTTGATCTGAAACGACACACCGTCGACCGACAGCTCGGCTGTGCCGTCGGGAGCGTGAACCTCGGCGAGATCAGCCAATGCCCAATCGGCGACCGTCTCTCTCCAGTGATCCGGGATATCACCGACGATCTCGAGTTCGATCCTGTCCGCAACGGCGTACCCAGTCTGTTTCCGGAGCTCCTGGACGTGGCGGTTCACCTCGTTCGCCCATCCCTCGATCCTCAGATCGTCACTCACTACCGCATCGAGCGCTACAAGAATGCCGCTCTCCGCGGCGACCGGTGTGCCGTCCTTCCCCTGGTAGCCGACGTCGATCTCATCGCGCGCGAGATCCCATGTCCGGGAGCCGCTCGATACGACGACGCGGTCGCCTTCTTGACGCACATGACCGTCGCGCGCTGCGCGGATGACCTCCTGCATATCGGCTCCCAGTCGTGGGCCGAGGGTTTTCGCATTCGGCACCGCGCGTACGCGCGCGACCGCGGCCGGGTCCGGAAGCTCGTCGATTCGTTTGCCGTCGCGCGCTCGATCTGTGCCTTTTCATCAATGGGCTGCCCGTCGCGACCTTCGCGCTGAAGAATAGTCTCACCAAACAGACGGTCGAGGACGCCGTCCACCAGTACAAGCGCGACCGCGACCCGCGCGAGCGGCTGTTCGAGTTCGGTCGCTGCGTTGTTCACTTCGCCGTAGACGAGAGCGAAGTGCGGATGTGCACCGAGCTGCGCGGAAAAGGCTCGTGGTTCCTGCCGTTCAACAAGGGCTACAACGACGGCGCGGGCAACCCGCCGAATCCGCACGGCCTCAAGACCGACTACCTGTGGAAAGAAGTGCTCACGCCGGCGGGGCTGACTGATATTCTTGAAAACTACGCACAGATCGTTGAGGAGAAAGCCCCGCGGACCGGCAAGAAGAAACGGAAGCAGGTGTGGCCGCGCTACCACCAGCTCACGCTTGTTCGGCAAGCCCTCGCCGACGTGCGCCTGCACGGAGCGGGCAAGCGGTATCTGATCCAGCACTCGGCGGGGAGCGGTAAATCGAACTCTATCGCGTGGCTCGCGCACCAGCTCATCGGTTTGAAGCGCGACGACGATCACGCGAAAAGCGAGGTCTTCGACTCTGTGATCGTCGTCACCGATCGTCGCCTTCTCGACCAACAGATCCAGGCCACCATAAAGCAGTTCATGCAGGTGAGCGCGACGGTGGGGCACGCCGAACGATCCGGCGACCTGCGGACGTTCATTCAGGGGGGCAAGAAGATTATCGTCTCGACGGTGCAGAAGTTTCCCTTCATCCTCGACGAGATCGCGACCGAAGCCGGCAAGACTTTCGCCATCGTCATCGACGAGGCGCACTCCAGCCAGGGTGGCAAGACCTCGGCGGCGATGAGCCAGGCGCTTGGTGCCCCCGCAGAGGATGAAGACACGGGGCCGGACCCCGAGGACACCGTGAACGCCGCACTCGAAAAGCGCATGGCCGCGCGTAAGATGCTGACAAACGCCGGCTACTTCGCGTTCACCGCGACGCCCAAAAACAAGACGCTCGAGATGTTCGGCGAGTCGCTGCCGCCCGACGCCGAGGGCAAGATCAGACACCGACCGCGTCGCGAAGCGAATCCGCGACGACATCGCGCCGAAGGTCGCCGACGACGCCGCCTACCGGAACGCCAAGGAGAACACGCCTCATACCGCCCGAATGGCCCACGATCCCGCGCCCGCCAAGGCGATGCAGCATCTGCTCAAGGACGACACGCAGGTATACAAACAGTTCGTCGAGAACGAGTCGTTCAAGCGCTTCGTCGGCGACATGGTGTACGCGATCACGTACGCGTAGCGGAGCCGGCCGTCGGGGGCTGTGAACTACCGAGCCGGGAGCTCGTTCGAGCCGCAGGGACAGGAAGCCCGCGATCACCGCGTCTCGATCGTCGTGAGATCCGCAAGATCGTACGGGGTCGCCTGGTAGACGTAGTAGTTCAGCCAGTTCACGAACAACAGGTGAGCGTGCGCGCGCCACGTGGGGATCGGCGGACGCGTCGGGTCGTTGTCCGGGAAGTACTGAACGGGTACGTCGATCGGCAGGCCTTTCTCGACGTCGCGGCGGTACTCGAGCGCGAGAGTGTCGGCGTCGTACTCGAAGTGACCGGTGATGAAGATCTGTCGGCCGTCGTGAGCCGCGACGACGCAGACGCCCGCGTGTTCGGAGGTAGCCAGAATCTGCAGCTCCGGCCGCGACTCGATATCCTTCCGGCGGACCTCCGTGTACCGCGAGTGCGGAACCGGAAATCTCTCGTCAAAGCCGCGGAACAGCGGAATGTGCGTGTCGTGCCGCCGGTGTTCAAACACGCCGAACAGCTTTCGCGGCAGGGGGTACTTATCGATCCCGTAGTGGTGATACAGCCCGGCCTGCGCTCCCCAGCAGATGTGCATCGTCGAGTACACGTTGTGGCGGCTGTACTCCATGATCGCCGCGAGCTCGTCCCAGTAATCGACATCTTCAAACGGGATCGTTTCGACCGGCGCTCCCGTGATGATCATGCCGTCGTACCGATGGCTCCGGATGTGTTCGAGCGACGTATAGAACCGTTCAAGGTGTTCGGGGTCGGTGTTCTTTGACTCGTACGAGGCGGTGTGCACAAGATCGATGTTCACCTGCAGCGGGGAATTGCTCAGGAGCCGCAGCAAGTGCGTCTCGGTCGCGATCTTGGTCGGCATGAGATTGACGATCGCTATCTTTAGCGGACGGATGTCCTGATGGACCGCGCGTTCCTCGGAAATCACGAAAATGTTCTCGCGCTCAAGCTGCTCTTTGGCGGGGAGCGTATCGGGTATGTTGATCGGCATCTGTGCCTCCTGCGTATTCATCGCGCCCCCGACCGTGCACACCGGGGCGTTCAGGCGGAGGCGGCGGGATTATCTCGTTTGCATCGGGCCGACCGCGGGCGCCGGGCCGTGTGGGCCGTGCAGGCAAGTCATGGACGAAGAATAAAACATCTCGTGGATTGAGGCAATCGGATGTGAACACGGATGTAAACACGAAGCGTGTTCATGTTCCAACCGGTGACCTTTGGTGTTCACGGCGTGGGATCGACCGACCGAGAGGTGCAGTCGAGCCCGCGGACGAGTAAAGTCGCCATGTACTCGACCATGTGGTCTTTCGGGATCGGAGAGCCGAACTCGTCGGGCAGGTGGTGGATCGCCTGGACGATCGAGAGAAAGCTCCCGGCCAGAAGCGGCGCGTGCGCCGGATCGGCTCCGACGGTCTCGGACGCGAACACGCGGACGAGTGGCATCATCAGCGATTGGTACACGGTCGACTCTATAGCGGCGCGGTCTTCGGCACCGATTTCGTCGAGATCGCTCTCGAGCATCCGGTAGACGTCGATCTTGTGCTGCGTCAGAAAGTATCGGCCGGCTGCGGTAAGGCGCCCCAGAGTCGAGGCGTCGGCGTGAGCGATCGCCTCCTCGAGATCTCGGCGCATTCGCTCCATCGCCTGTTCGAGCACCTCGGTGAAGAGCTCCTGTTTCCCCCCCGGGAAGTGGTAGTACAGCGACGCGACGCGGACTCCGAGCTCGTCGGCGACGTCGCGGAGCTTGATCACCGAGTACCCGCGTTCCATGAACAGCCGCTCTGCGACCTCGAGCAGGCGGTCCCGCGACGACGTCGCGGGTTCCGGTGTGCAGTCGGTGGGAATTCCGATCGAGTCGCTCATGATTTTATAATACCTTTCTCCTGACTGAGAAACAAGAGCCGTCGTTCGGCCGATCTGCGATCGCTCCGCGCGTGGCGAAACCTAACGGGGCTGTTCGCGCGCACGGTCCGTGCCGACCAGCAGCTCGACCAGGCTTGTCCCTCGGAGCCGGTGCAGTTCGAGTATCTCGAGAGTCCGCTCGGTCGTAAGGTCCGCGATCTCGGACTCACGCGCCGTGATCTGCGCGGCGAGAGTCGCGATATTGAGCTCGGTTGTTGCGCCGATCTCGACGAGTTCTCGTTCCGCCGCGAGTTGCTCCCGGTCGAACACGAGATCGAGCTCCGCAAGCTCAATCCGCTGCTCCATGATATCGATCCGCCGGCGGACAAGGTCGATTTGCGAGTGACTCTCCGACTCACGTTCGGCAAGGTCGAGCCGCGCGATCTCGAGCGCGATCGACGCGCGTTCGACGTCGCGCCTGCGCGACGGCTCGCGGCCGAGTGGAACCGTGACGTCGAGCGATAGCCGCCAGTCGAGTCCGGAACCGTCGCCGAAAAAGTCGCTCACCGCGCCGATGGGTCTATCGGGCGAGTCACGCTCGTCGGCGTAGCGAGGAGTGACCGCGAGCGCGACCGAGGCGTTCGCGCGTTCGTTCTTTTTCGCGAGCGCGACCGCCGTCTCCGCGCGCGCAACGGCGATCTGCGCGGCCTCGAGCGTCGGCGTGTCGGCGGTATCGCTGTCGCTTGGGTTGATCGAGATCGGCGCGAGAGTCGACGTCGTGCGTACTTCGAGGCCGGTCAACCGCGAGAGCTCGAGCGCGACCTCTTCGGCGGCGATAGTCGTACGCAGCTCGGCGTCGGTGAGTCTGTTCATTTGGACGCGGAGCGAGAGCACCGTCTGCCTCGTCCCTTGGCCGCGTTCGAGTCGGATCTCCGCGTCGTCTATCCTGAGCTGTGTGAGCTTACTCTCGGTTTGCTGCAGCGTGATCGCGCGCTGAAACGCATCAAGCTGCGCGTACAACCGGACCACCGAGCCGACAAGGCGTTCGGCGAGCGCTCTTTCTCCGGAATCCGCTTCACGAGTCGCGGAGACTGCGTCCGCGAGGATCAAATCCGCGCGTTCGGTGTCGATGAATCGTCCGTCGACAAACAGTGGTTGTGCCACCGAGACGCGGAGTTCCGGCAGCAACGCGTACGCGGTCGTCGAGCCGTTCTCGTCGTCCTGCGAAACGGTCGCCTGAAAACGCCCCGACAGCCCCGCCGAGAGCACTCCCGACGTGGGAAGAGGCTGGCGAACCGACGCGCCAAAACCGAGGGAGTGCGTGAGAGTCGTACGCGGTTCCGGAGGGAACTCCGCAACGTTAGTCAGCGAAGTGAAATCGGTCGCCCGACGAGTCGCGAGCCCGTACGCGGGTTCGGTCGCGATGGTCCACGCCGCGCGCCGCGCGTCGATCACCGCGTCGCGTTCGAGCCGCGCGAGGCGTGTCCGCAGTTCAGCCTGACCGACCGTCCTACTCTGTTCGAGCGCGGCTTGGACGATCGTGCCGAGGTCGAAATCCGCGTGAACTCTCGCGCCCTCCGATGCGCCGACCGACACGGGAGCGAGCATGGACAGGAGGAGCATCGCCGCAACGAACACTTTCATAATCATCATGAATGTCCTCCCACGAGTTCGCCGACGACCGTATCGTGATCCTCGGTCTCCGCCGCCAACAGGCGACGTTTTTCGAAGCGCGCCCTCGATCGTTTTGTGTCGAAGAGAATGCCGTAGACGCATGGTACCACCACAAGCGCCGTGATCGTCGAGAATACAAGTCCAAAAATAATCGTGCTTGCCATCGGCCCCCAGATTACCGATCTGCCGCCGAGGCCGATCGCCGTCGGCAAGAGGCCGGCGATCGTTGTAACCGACGTCAATAAAATCGGTCTGAGTCGCGTTGTCGCACCTGCAACCACCGCTTCCCTGACCGATGCGCCGGCCATGCGCCGCTCGTTCACGAAGCTCACGAGCACGATCGTGTCGTTCACCGCGATACCCGCGAGCGCGACCGACGCGTAGATGACCGTCGTCGAGAGCGGAGTCCCGGAGACCACCAGGAACAGCACGACGCCGACAAACGCAAACGGAACCGAGAGTAGGACTAACAGCGGTTGTGTGTACGACTTGAACTGCGCGCCGAGAATCAAGTAGATCAAAAAGACACCGATCAGGAAGATTCTCAGGATCTCGATCAGCAGATTCGCGATCGCGGCGAAATCGCCTCCGATCCTGAGCGTCATCCCGGGGAAGATCGATCCAAACTCTTCGGTGAAGAACTGCTCGATGTCACGGTTCAGCTCCCTGAGATTCGCCGTCGAGAGGGCATCTGCGGTGATCGTGACTTCGCGCCGGCCGTCAAAACGGTTGATCGACGCGAGAGCCTCGGCGTCGTCGATCCGCGCGACGGCCGAGAACGGTATGAACCGTCCATCCGGCGTCGGGATGCTGATTTGCGAGATCGCCGACGCGTCGATCGTCGAAAGACCCGCGTACGTCACGATCACGTCGTACTGCTCGTTATCGAGAAATACCGTCGAGACCGGCAGCCCGTCGAACGTCGTCCGGATGAACGAGCCGATTGCCTGTGTACTCAGCCCGAGCTGCATCGCGCGTTCCTCGTCGACGATAATCCTGAGTTCGGGGGTCCCCGCGTCGAGATTGTCTTCAACATTAACGAGGTCGGCCCGCGCGTCCAACCGATCGCGTACTGCTCCCGTTACGATCGCGAGCTCATCGTAACTGTCGCCGAAGAAACGGAAACTCACGGGCGGATCGGTTGGTGGTCCGTTCTGCGCGCGGCGGAACTGGACAACTTCGGCTCCGGGGATGTCGTACGTGAGGTTCTGAACGTCGGTCAGAACATCGGTGATGCTGCGCTCGCGCCCTTCGGCGCGCTCGGCGAGATCGACGACGATCTGCGCGACGTTGTTCCGCCGGATCGTCTGGTTGTCGCGTTGCGAGAACCCGACTGTCGAGTTGATCGAGACGATCTCGCCGTTCCCGACGAGCGGAAGCAGCCGCTGCTCGTACCGTCCAACGACACGGTCGGTGCGATCGCGCGACGAGCCCGCCGGAAGTTCGATCTCGATGTAGAACAACGTGAAGTCCTCGGCGCTGAAAAGATCCTGTCCGATGAACGGCACGAGGGAAAACACGCCGATCATCACAACCACGATTACCGCTACCGTCACTCCGCGGAATCGGTACAGGTTTGTGATCACGACGCCGAACCTTTTCTTCACGGCTTCAAAAAAAGCGCGCTTCGGTTCCTTTTTCCCGCCCGGCCAGTCGGCGTAGTGAGACGGAAGAAAGAACGCCGCCTCGAACGTCGAGATGATCAGCGCGATCGAGACCGTAAGCGGTACGACGCGAAGGAATAAACCGATAACGCCCGGGAGCAGCGTGAGCGGAAGAAACGCCGCGACGGTCGTCGCCGTCGCCGCGAACACCGGGATGATCACCTCGTTCGTGCCCTCTATTGCCGCGCGATGTCGGCTCAGGCCGAGTTGTTGCCTTCGGTAGCTGTTCTCGACGATCACGATCGAGTGATCGACGATGAGCCCGAGGACCAGAACCATCCCGAACAACGTGTTGCTGTTGAACGTCTCGCCGAGCAACTCGAGCACAATGAAAGTGGCCGCAAACGTGATCGGAATGCCAATCGCGGTGATCAGCGCGTTTCGAAGCCCGATGAAAAGGAACAGGATTACGACGAGAAGCCCCAGTCCGAGAATCGCGTTTGTCAGAAGAACGTTGATGCTGTCGCGGATCTGGATCGTCGAGTCGTTCGTCAGCGTGAACCGAATGCCGGGGTCGGTCGACGGAGTGAGAAAAGCGATCTCATCGCGTACCGAGTCGATCACGCCGATCGAATTTCCGCGCGGCACTTTGTTCACGCGGAGCGAGACCGAGTCCTCGCCGTTGAAACGCGAAACCACGCCCGCGCTCTCGAACTCCATCGCGATACTCGCGACGTCACCGAGTCGAACGACACCGTCGGGCGTACGTCTGACAACGATTCGCTCGAACTCGTCGACGCGTTCGATCCCGCCGACGGTTCGCAACAGGAACTCGTTTCCGTTGTTCGCGATCGTGCCTCCGGGAATCGTGACGTTCCGTCCCTGGATTGCCTGCGATACCTCCGTGACCGGGATGCCGAGAGCGACGAGCCGCGCTTGGTCGATCGAGACGACGATCCGCCGGTCGCGAACGCCGATCAAGTCGACGCCCGAGACGTCGTTCCTCCCCTCGATGCGCGAGGCGAGAGAACGCGCCGTCGCGTCGAGGGTGGCGAACGGCACGTCCCCCGAGAGAACCACCTCGATGACCGGAAGAAAGTCGTTCGACGAGAAGTCGGCGATCGAGGCCTGCAGGGTTCCGGAGGGCAGCGTGACGGTCGTAAACCGGGTCTGCACCTGCTGAAAGAGCCGTTCGAATCGGTCGTTCGACAGTCCGTCGTCGAACTGCAACGTCACCGTCGACAGTCCTTCTCGCGTCGTCGAGCGAAGCGATCGCAGACTGTCGATGCCTGCCATCGCGTTCTCGATCGGAACGGTGACACTCGTCTCGACGTCCTCCGCCGAGACGCCCGGGTACGGAACGATGACGTTCACGAAGAAAAGCGGCACTTCCGAGAACTGCTCGCGCGGCAGCCTCGTGAGACTGAAGAACCCGAGCGCAAGAATCGCGAACATGAGTATGTTAACCAGGACCGGGTTTTTTACCGAGAATCGTGCGATGCTCATGATAGCCTACCGTACGGCCGCGGGCGATGTGACGGCGACTCGAGCGCCGTCGATCAAGCCCGTGATGCCCGAGACGATCACCATTTCTCCGACTTGCAGTCCCGAGACGATCTCCACCCGATCCGCCTGTCGCTCGCCCACCACGACCGACCGCCTCTCGGCGTATCCGTCGTCGCTCGCGACGAATACGAATCGCGCCGCACCGCGCGCCTGCAACGCCTGTGCCGGAATGACGATGCGCTCTTCGGCGTCCGGCCGAGGGATCCTCACCGTCGCGGTCAGGCCCGCCCTGGTCGCGTGAGGATCGGAGTTTCGCCACCGGACGACGACCGAAAAACTCCCGGTCTGTTGATCGCTCCCGGCGGCGACCGCGTGGACCCTCCCGGCGACCTCGGCGATCTGCGCGGCCGGAATCGTGACAAAAACCGGTTGCCCCGGCGTGACCGCCTGGACTTCGCGCTCGCCGACCGACAACGAAATCTCGAGCTCGGTCGTGTCGATTATCCGCGCGACGCGCGTGTTTGCGTTCACGTAGTTGCCTTCTGCGATCGCCGCGTCGACCGAAGCGATGCGTCCGCCGATCGGCGCGCGGACCGTCCGCGCTTCGCGCGTGTTCACCGCGCGTTCGTACCGCGCGCGTGCCCCCGCGAGTGAGCTCCGCGCGGCCGCGAGCTGCGTCTGCGACGCGCCGCCCGACTGCGCGAGCCGTTCGGTCGACGCGAGTTCCAGCCGTGCCGTCTCGAGCACCTGTTGCGCTTCGTCGGCCGAAAGCGCCTCGATCGAGTCGTCGAACCGCGCGAGCACGTCGCCCTGCGCGACCGTGTCGCCGAGTTTGAAGCCGACCGCCTCGAGAACTCCCTGCGTTTCAGCGACGACGACGACCTCGCGCGCTCCCCGAATCGTGCCCGAGGCGACGATCTCCCCGGCAACCGCCCCGAGCCGCGCCGGGACTCCCTCCACCGGCCGCGGCCCGAGCTCCGCAACCTGTTCCATGACCCACGCCGCGCTCGCCTCGGTCCGCGCATCGACCTCGTTACCGCAGCCGAGAAGCACGGCCGCAAGCACAACCGCGGACGTCCCGAGGGAGAAGACTTTTTTCAACCGTTTTGTCGTTTTCATACGAAGCCCAAATTACACGCGCGCATCGTCGATCGTCAAGGATTTTAACTAGAATTAGGTAAAATTCGCCTCTTGACTCCGAAGCGGCCGGCAGACGACGCCTACGTTCTACACCGTCGGGCGGATGTCGCGGCCACGAACCGAGTTGGGGCTACGCCCGAACTCGGCCTGGAAGGCCCGGGTAAACGCCGCGATCGACTTGTACCCGATCGCGGCGGCGACTTCGCCGACGTTACATTG
>REEC01000101.1 GCA_007695285.1 Spirochaetaceae bacterium
TACCGGCCGACGTCACGCCGTTCGCTCTCGTCGTGATCGGCCGGCCTGCCAAGCCGGCGGTCGGGAAGGTCGATCGGTTCGATCCCAAGAAAATCCACAGGAACGTCTGGTAAATGGCGCGCAAAAGCCGCGACCGTCTCGCGTTCTTGCCTCTCGATTATGCGTCGGGAGCCGCGTTTCTCGTGTACGCCTCGAGCGCGGTCGTCACCCCGATCTGCCTGCTGATTCTCGCTCACGAGCTCTCGTTCAGTTTGTCGGGCGGCGGCGGCGTCGAAGGCATGCGCTCGGCGCTGATCCTTGTGTCTCTGCTCGGGAGCGGAATCGTCGCCGCGCGGTGGGGTAAGGCGATGTCGCTCGGCGCGGGTTCGATCGCGCTCGGGCTCGGGCTCTTCGCGTACGCGATCGCACCGGCGTACGGTGTCGTTCTGCTTGCGGTCGCGTTTGTCGGGGTAGGTGGTGGAGTGATCGAGGGGCTGCTGAATCCGCTCGTTCAGGATCTGCACCCGGACGACTCGGGCCGGTATTTGAACATCCTGAACGCGTTTTTTTCGATCGGAGTGCTCGCGACCGTGTTGTTGAGCGGTGAGCTTCTGACGCAAGGCGTGTCGTGGCGGATCATCATGGCGACCGTCGCGTCTTTCAGCATCGCGGTCGGTCTTGGCTTTGTCGTGATGGACCGGCGGTCGCCGTTCGTGCGATCGGTCGGCGCGGCCGACGTTCTTGGGCACAAAATCTCGGTTCTGCGGCACCCGAGATTCTGGATCTTCCTTCCGATGATGTTCCTCGGTGGCGGCGCCGAAGGCGCTCTGACGTTCTGGAGCGCGAGTTACATCCAGCTCAACTTCGGCGCGTTACCGCGCATGGGCGGAATCGGAACCGCTTTTTTTGCGGGTGGAATGATCGTCGGCCGGCTCGGGAGCGGATGGCTCGTCCCGCAGAAACATCTATGGCACTTGATCCTTTTCTCGGCGATCTCTGGTTTTTTCTTCTCACTCGCGCTGCCGCTGATCGGCGGCCTGTGGATGTTTTTCGCGGTACTTTTCCTCGCGGGGCTCTCGATCGCGTGTTTCTGGCCGAGCATCCAGTCGTACTCGGTCGACCGGATGCCGCTCGACTCGACGGTGGTGTTCATTCTGCTGTCGTGCGGTGGAATCCCGGGTTTTGGCGCGGTCTCGTGGATCATGGGCATAATAGGCGACCGTGCCGGGTTGAACGCGAGTTTGTACGTCATCCCGGTTCTGCTCGCACTGCTCGCGATCCTCGCGGTGATCGAACGCCGATGGAAACCCGAAAACGCCGTCTCGGCGATCGAGACACGCGAGAGCGGCGGTATTTCCGGCACGCAGACCGGGTGATCAGGCGCGGCGGTAGCCGTCGGGTTTCGTGCGCCTCCTGCGCGTATCCGGTCGGCCTACCCAAAAACGTCGGGTTCGGAGTATAGTCGCCGATATGACGATGACCTCCCGCGTTCGAATATCGTTCACGACTGCCGCGCGTATGGTCGGCGGGTACGCGTCCTCACGTCTGCGCGAGCAACTCAAGGCGGTGGCGTTCGTCGTCGTCTACCTGGTGGCGTTTCAATTTCTTGTTTTCGGTACGGCGCCGGCCGAGGCTTTCCGCGTCGCGGCCGGCATCGCGATGGTCGTGTTCGGCCTCGCTTTTTTTCTCGAAGGTCTTCTGCTCGGGCTGATGCCTTTGGGACAGCGCGTCGGTATACGGCTTGCAACGCGCGGCGGCATCGTCGCGCTAGTTTTTTTCGGCGTTTTGGTCGGTGTCGGCTCGACGCTCGCCGAGCCGGCGATCGCGGCTCTTCGGGTCGCGGGCGCCGGCGTAACCGCGTGGGAAGCGCCGCTCCTGTTCTTTCTGCTCGAACGGATCCCTGGGGTCCTGATCCTTTCCGTCGGCGCGGGTGTCGGCGTCGCGGTCGCGGTCGGATTGCTTCGGTTTTTTTTCGGGTTCTCGTTGAAACCTATCATCCTCATCGTCGTTCCGGTTCTGCTCGCCGCCACCGTTTTCCTCGCGCAGTCGCCAAACCTCGCGATGATAATCGGCCTGGCGTGGGACACAGGTGCGGTCACAACAGGTCCTGTCACGGTTCCTTTGGTCCTGGCGCTCGGAATCGGTGTTTCACGCGCAGCAGGGAAATCCGAAGGGGCAGCCGGTGGGTTTGGCACCGTGATGCTGGCGTCAATGTTCCCGGTGCTCGGCGTCATGGCTTTGGGCGTTTTTGTCGAGCCGAGAGTTCCGGAGCCGGTCAGTGAACGCGAGTTTTTCTCGGAGGAGTTCCGGGAGTCCGCGCTGCGATTGTTCGCCGATGAGTCGGATTTAAGGCGTTACGCGATTCTGAACGCCGGCGAAGACGGACGAAACGCGATTTTTGGCGACGAGGAAACGTACCGAGAAGCAGTCCGTTTGCTTACGCTCAACGGCGAGTTCGTCGCCGACACTCAAGCCTCTCCTGGAGCTGTTCTTCTTGAGGAAGTGGGCTCGTCGCTACGCGCGGTCATCCCGTTAACCGCGTTGCTCGGGATAGTGTTGGTGGTCCTTCTGCGCGATCGTCCGCGTTATCTCGACGAAGTGATTCTGGGAATCGTGTTTGCCCTTGTGGGAATGACGTTTCTGGCCGGCGGGATCCGGCTCGGTCTCGCGCCGCTCGGGGACGACGTCGGGCGCCGGCTTCCGCAGGTATTGTCGGAGCAGGATTTTGCAGGGGATCCTGTCGTGATCGAACAGTTCGATCCGGATCGTGTGCTCACCGCACTCGACGCGACCGGCACCGCGGTCCCGTTTTTTTATCTTCACGACGGCGATACAGTCAATATCGTTCCGTTCGACGCCGAACGGTACGACCCGGTCTCACGGCGGTACATCCATCAACCACAGACGTCGCGTTGGTATCAACTGAACCTGCCGTTCGTCGGCATAGTGCTCGTGATGATTTTTGCGTTCGGAATGGGGTATGGATCGACGCTCGCCGAACCCGCCCTCAACGCGCTCGGACGGACCGTCGAGGACTTGACCGTCGGGACGGTCAGACGGCACTCGGTCGTGCGCGCGGTCTCGATCGGAGTCGGAATCGGGCTCGTCGTCGGCGTCGCGCGGATCATGTACGGCATTCCGATCGTCTGGACGATCGTGCCTCCGTACCTCGTGCTGCTTCCGCTGTCGATCTTGAGCGAGGAGTCGTTCGTCGGCATATCGTGGGACAGCGGCGGTGTGACGACCGGACCCGTAACGGTGCCGCTTGTGCTCGCGATGGGACTCGGTATCGGCGGAGCGTTGGGTGTCGTCGACGGATTTGGGATCCTCGCGATGGCGTCGGTCTATCCGATTCTGACCGTGATGATTTTTGGACTCTTCGTTCGAATGAAGGAACGCCGGACGATCCGGGAAGCCGAGCAGGAGGATGACGGTGAGTGAAAACGCGACAACCGGCGTGAAGTTGTGCCGGATCACGTGCAGCGTTCACCAACGGCTCAGTCCGCGCGTCATCGACCGGCTGCGCGAAATCGGGATCCGATCGGTTCTGGTGGAGAACGGACGGACCGTTCGGCAACGCCGGTACCGGCGGCGTTCCGGCGTTCGACGGCGTACCGTTCGGCTGGAAGACAGCCCGGTTGAACTGTTCCGGTTCAGCGTCGCGCCCGAACACGCTCAACCGATCATTAGGTCTCTGATCGAGGCTGCCGAGATGGACGTGCCCGGCCGCGGTGCTGTGTTCGCGCAGGCGGTAACCGAGTACGTCGAGCCCGGCCCGGTTCTCGTCGACTCTACACATCTCGGAACGTGGCCGGCCGATCTGCCGATGTTGAGCGACCTCGCTTTGATTACGTGTGTACTCTCGACGGCCGGCGGTGGCGAAAACCTTGCACGGCTTGCGCTCGAACTCGGCACCGGCGTGCCGATCGTCACGCTCGGGACCGGGACCGGAATGCGCGATCGCCTCGGTCTATTGCGGATCACGGTACCCCCCGCAAAGGAACTCGTTCATCTCCTTGTTCCGGCGCTTGACGCCGAAGGCGTGATTCGGCAACTCGTCGAAGAAGGGAAGTTGAACCGACCGGGACGCGGTTTCGTGTACAGCGCCGCGGTTCAAAGCGGCGTTCTCGACACGCGCCTTCAGATCGGGCCGCAAGAACACGCTGCGAGCATCGAGCAGGTCGTCGCCGCGATCGACGAGTTGAAAGTCGGCACCGCGTGGAGACGGCGATTTCCGGGGCTCGATCAATCCGCCGGCTTCAGGCTGTCGCGGAATCACAGCGAGATAGTTTTTGTGTGTTCGGAAGAGCGGTCCGGTGTCTTCGTCGACGCGGCGATGCAGGCCGGCGCGCGTGGCGCGACGACGATGCGCGTGCGTCGTCTGCGGAAGGACGACTCGAGTCTCGGCGACGCCGCGCGCGAGCGATGTATCATCACGGTGCCGTCGCCGGTCCGTGACTCCGTTGTCAACAGGATCCTCGAGGCTCACAACGGTGATCGCGACGGGCTCGACTGTCTCGAGACGCTTCCGGCGCCGGTCGCGTATACATTTCTTCGTGCTCCCGGACGTTCTCGACCATAAAACGACGATGAGGTCGTCCGGCGTACGATAATCCCGATTTCTCAATTGTTTCCGATTTTGCTTTACATATTCATCGATATGCAGTAAAGTAAGGTCAATCAAACGGATCTCGTGCTGCCCTTCTGCTAAGTCCTTCCTTAAACGGTGACAATTCAGATAAAGCGTCACATCCGTTATTCAAAGTATCTGCCCTGAGCAGAAGGAGAGTTTTTTTAATGGCCACCAAACTTTATGTTGGTAACCTGAGTTTTCAGACGGAAGAGCACGATCTTCGCGAGCTTTTTTCCCAGTACGGTGAGGTCGTCTCACTGAACATCGTTTCGGACCGCGATACCGGACGGTCCCGTGGATTTGCGTTTGTCGAACTGGCCGACGCCGATGCCGCGCGCAAAGCCGAAACTGCGTTGAACGGGCACGATTTTGACGGTCGTCAGCTCAAAGTCAACGAAGCCAAACCCCGCAACGAAGGCGGCGGTGGCGGCGGCGGCGGTGGGTACAATCGCCGGTATTTCTGATTCCTGAATATTGAGACCCGAGTAATCGGGGTATTCTCGGAAATACGGCAGCGGGTCGGCAACGATTCGCTGCCATTTTTTTCGGTTTTTGCCGGCCACGGCCGCAACAGGTCGGCTCATGATCAATTCGAACGGGAGTTAAGGACCGAATGCCGGTACGAGACGAGACAGAAAAACGACGAACCTTCGCGATAATCAGCCACCCGGACGCCGGGAAAACCACCTTGACCGAAAAACTCCTGTTGTTCGGCGGTGGTATTCATACCGCCGGAGCGGTCAAGTCGAACAAGATAAAAAAGACCGCGACGTCGGACTTCATGGAGATCGAGAAACAGCGTGGCATCTCGGTCGCGACCGCCGTGATGACGTTCGAGTACGCCGACCGGCTCATCAACATTCTCGATACACCCGGGCATAAGGATTTTGCCGAGGACACGTATCGGACGCTCTCGGCCGTAGACAGCGTCATTCTCGTGATCGACTGCGTCAAAGGCGTCGAGGAACAGACCGAACGGCTCATGGAAGTCTGCCGAATGAGACGCACCCCGGTTATCGTGTTCGTGAACAAACTCGACCGCGAAGGACGCCCGCCGTTTGAACTCATGGACGAGCTCGAGAACAAGCTCTCGATCACGGTCAAGCCGCTCACGTGGCCGATCGGTATGGGTGCGCGGTTCAAAGGTGTGTATAACCTGCACGAGAAGAACGTGTATCTCTTCCACGCCGGTAAAACCTCGGTCGAAGAGAACCGTTTCTTGATCGAGGATCTCACCGATACCGAACTCGACTCTCGCGTCGGGACGGAAGCCGACCACTTGCGCGAAGACGTCGAGTTGATCGACGGCGTGTACGATCCGTTCACACGCGACGATTACCTGAGCGCCGACGTGGCCCCGGTCTTTTTCGGTAGCGCGCTGAACAATTTCGGCGTGCGCGAACTGCTCGAGACTTTTATCGAGATCGCCCCTCCGCCGCGCGAGCGCGAGGCCGATCGACGGATCGTGCAGCCCGACGAAGAAGCGTTGACCGGGTTTGTGTTCAAGATTCACGCGAATCTCGATCCGCGTCACCGCGACCGGATTGCATTTTTTCGCGTCTGTTCGGGCGTCTTCAAGCGCGACAAGGCTTTTCGGCACGTGCGGCTGAAGAAGAACGTTCGCTTTTCGACGCCGTATAACTTCATGGCGCAGCGGAAGAGCATCATCGACGAGGCGTTTCCCGGCGACGTCGTCGGCCTGTACGATCGTGGCGACCTCAAGATCGGCGATACGCTCACCGAAGGTGAGGAGCTCATGTTCCGCGGCGTCCCGAGTTTTGCACCCGAGATCTTTAAGGAACTCGTGAGCACCGATCCGATGCGCCAGAAGCAGCTCGAGAAAGGCATCAAGGAGTTGACCGAGGAAGGCGTCGCGCAGCTGTTTATCCAGGATCTCGGACGTCGCCGGATAGTCGGAACCGTCGGCGAGCTGCAGTTCGACGTGATCCGGTATCGCCTCGAGAACGAGTACGGTGCGTCGTGCCGACTGGTTCCACTTCCGTACACGCGCGCGTGCTGGTTGACCACGTCAAAACCCGCCGCGCTCAAGGAGTTCATGCAGTACCGTGACCGCCAGATCGCGATAGATCGTGATGGAAAGCCGGTGTATCTCTCGGAGTCCGAGTGGCTCCTGAACTCGATGATCGAGAAGTATCCCGACGTTTCGTTCCACTTCAACTCGGAGTTCAAAACCGAGAGCGACCAGCGGTTCCCGGACGCGCCGACGCGCGCAGCCGGATGATAAGGAGAACACAGTGACATTCACCGGAAGGACACAACCCGTATCGCGGCACGGCATCGTCGGTTCGCTCCACGCACTCAAGAAACTCGGTTTCGACGGCGCCGAGATCTGCGCCGAAACGAAAGAGTGGGGCGTGCTCGATTTCACCCCCGAACTCGTCGACGAGATCGCCGCGACTTTGGCGGAGCTCGACTTTTCCGCGGTCAGCTTCAGCCGGCACGCCGACTACATCTACGACGACGAGGCGTTTGAGAACACGATCCGGCTGCTCCGCCTCACACCGCGGTTCGGCACCGATCTTTTCATTATCTCGGGCTGTCGTCGCCGTGAATCCGGTGCGAACATCGGATCGGTCGAGTGGAAACGAATGGTCGATCGCACGCGTACGTTGGTCAGAGAGGCTGAAGAGCACGGCGTACTGCTCGCGATGGAACACGAACCCGACTTCATCGTCGGTACGACCGAAGAGCAGATCGCGCTGAAAGACGAGCTCGGATCGGCGAACTTTGTCGCAAATCTCGACCTTGGGCACTCGTTCGTCTGCGATCCCGATATCTACGCCGCGATCAGGACCCTCGGGCCGATGATCCGGCACTGCCACATCGAGAACATGCCTCCGGGCATCCACAAGCATCTGTTGCCCGACGACCCGGAGGGCGGAATGGATCTGCCTCGGATCCTGCGTGAGCTGCTCGAGGTCGGCTTCACCGGTCCACTCGCGCTCGATCTTTACGTCGATGACTACGAAGCCGTGGCTGAGGACGCGCTTCGGTACCTGAGATCGATCGATCCGGAGCAGTAGTGAGGCTCGTACCTCCCGCTACTCGCGGTACACAGCCTCTCTGAGGCCCTTGATGTACCCGATCGCGAAGAGCCGCCCGACCGACGAGTACCCCGGGCGATCGTTACTGTCGCCCTCCATCGTCGGGACATGATCCGGCCGCAGAACCCCGTCGAACCCGACGTCGCGATACGCCTGCATACACGCGTAGATATCGGTCTTGCCGTCGTCGTGGAACGTCTCTTCAAACTTTCGGACCGTTCCACGGACGTCGCGCAGGTGCACGAAGAATATTTTCTTCTGTTCGCCGAACTTCCGGATCGCGCCCGGAACGTCGTCGGTCATCAATGCGAAGTTCCCCTGGCAGAGCGCGATTCCGTTCATCGGACTCGGCACGATATCGAGCAGCCTCTGATAGTTGTCGATCGAGCGCATGATCCGGCCGAGCCCACGAATCGGTGAGATCGGCGGATCGTCGGGGTGCATCGCGAGTTTCACGCCGGCTTCCTCGGCGACCGGGACGACGATTCGCAGGAAACTCTCCAAGTTCGCCCAGAGCGTTTCTTCGGGTACGACGCCGTACTCGGTCATCGGTTGCTTCTGGCTCTCCTCGTGGTCGTACCCCGTTGCGAGCGCGCCGCCGCGCGTCTTGATGTCGGTCGAGGTTCGCAGCCAGTTGAAGATCGGCATCCACTCGTAACACCATACCGGGACTTCGAGCTTCCCGAGCGCCTTGATCAGCTCGATCACGGTCTCGATCTCTTCATCGCGCCCGGGCAGACCGAGTTTGATCTTGTTCATCGGCGGCCTGCTCTCGAGCACCGAGAACGTGAAGCCGCCGTCTTCGTACGCTTTTTTGATGCGCGCGAGCGACGCGTAACTCCACGGTTTGTCGCCGTGTCGATCGACACCCGCTGCGACGCCGTCCATCGATCCGACGACGTAATCGACTCCACACTGTTTCACCATTTTCCAGAGTGAACTCGGAACGGGAGGGAGTACTTCGGCGATCTGAATCATAGGAACCTCACTTGTTCATCGTGGCGTGGTCTGACGTATCGGATAACCGTACCACACGACCGTACCACACGGCCGCGAAAATAAGAAGTCTTTTGTTCGAGCACTCGACGTCGGTGCTGCTTCCCGGGCATAGTGGTCGTATGGATTTGCTCGGCACGCAAAGAGGAATAGTCCGGTCGCTTATTGTGTACTACGGCGTGCCGTTCCGCGCGAGGCGTATGAGGGCGTTGTACCGCCAGTTCCTCTCGGCCGGCGATCTCGCGTTCGATATAGGAGCGCACGTCGGGAACCGTGTTCGCGTCTGGGCGTCGATCGGCGCCCGGACGGTCGCGGTCGAACCACAGCCTTCGTGCCTCGCGGTGATGAAGCGGCTGTACGGCAAGAATCCACTCGTCACGATCGTGCCTATGGCTGTCGGACGCGAGCCGGGAGAGACGACTTTGCTCGTTTCGGAAACAAACCCGACGCTCACGACGACGTCTCGCGACTGGACCACGACCGTGAAAAATGCCGAGATCTTCTCGGGCGTCGCGTGGAATACCGAGATCACCGTTCCGGTCACGACGATCGATCGACTGATCGAGCAACACGGAGAGCCCGCGTTCGTGAAGATCGACGTCGAGGGATCCGAGCGCGCGGTACTCGACGGGCTCTCTCGACCGCTTCGCGCGGTGTCGTTCGAGTTCCTTCCCGCGGCGATCGACGTTGCCTTCTTGTGTCTCGATCGGCTCGCTGAGTTAGGTTCGTACGAATACAACCTCTCGCGTGTGGAAACGATGCGCTTTGAGTATCCGCGCTGGGTCGACGCCGCCGCGATCCGCGAATTTCTCTCGGGGCTCGGCAAGAACGACCGTTCGGGCGACGTGTACGCGCGGCTCAAAGCTCGAGCAGATGATGCCCGTGGTACTTCCGGTCGCGCAGCGCCGTGACGTCTTCGCTCTTCAGGTAGTCGTCGAACTCCATCGATCGATCGATAGTCCCGTCCGGCGTAAACTCGATGATCCGGTTCGCGATTGTCTGGACAAATTGATGATCGTGACTCGTGAAGAGGACCGGCCCGGGGAAATCGATCAACGCATCGTTGAGAGCCGTGATCGACTCGAGGTCGAGGTGATTTGTCGGTTCGTCGAGAATCAGAGCGTTCGGCCGCGCGAGCATGAGCTTCGAGAACATGCAGC
>REEC01000201.1 GCA_007695285.1 Spirochaetaceae bacterium
TCCGTTGGTCGATGATCTCGACCGACTCGGCGTCGTCGGCAAGCCGGATCGTGCGGTGATGTTTGCCGTCAATCAGCATTAATCGTCTCCGGGCGGTTGTGTGATCTCGGCGATCGTTTGAAGAAGGGAGATATTCGTGAACGGTTTTGTGAGGATTTTTTCGGCACGGAAACGACGGCAAATCGTTTGAAACGGCTCGCTCGTCGTGTCGAGTTTTCCGGTCATGACGACGATTCGGGTGGTTATCTTGCCGCTGTTCATCTCGAGCATCGTCTCGAGTCCGCCCTTGCCCGGCATGACGACGTCCAGCAGGAGAACGTCGACCGTGGAGTCGCGGAGAATCTGTATCGTTTCCTCGCCGTTCTGCGCCTCGAGAACCGTGTGATTCGCTTTTTCCAGGACGGTTCGGATTGTCTTGCGAAGCATCGTGTTGTCGTCGGCAACCAAAATAATCGCCATGCGTACAACAATATCGCTTAATTCAACCGTCGACAACACTGTCAAGCCTTGTATCAGACTTGTCTCAGGCTTCAACTGCAAAGTGCGGCTCACGGGTCGCTACTGCTGCGTTCAGTCGCTTCCGGTCGATTCGGCGTCGTCGAGTAGTTTCCAGATCTCGCGCGCGAGGAAAACCGCTCCGATCTCCGGATCAAACTGCGACCCACACCCCGACCGGATCTCCGCGTTCGCCGTCTCGAGGCTCAACGCCGATCGATACGGTCGAGCCGAGGTCATTGCGTCGAAGGCGTCGGCGACCGCGACGATGCGCACGAGCAACGGGATGTCCTCAGCGATGAGCCCGTCCGGATATCCGCGTCCATCGTACCATTCGTGGTGCCATCGGACGATCGGCAGACAGTCCCGGAAGAAGTCGACCGGCCGCAGGATGCTCTCGCCGAGGACAGGGTGAGCTCGAAACACCTCGGTTTCCTGTTCGGTCAATCGACCATTCTTGTTCAACATGACCTCCGGCACGCCGATTTTCCCGATGTCGTGCAAAATCGCACCGTACTCGAGAGTGCGCAACTCGACTCTTCCGAGTTCGAGCGCACGGCCTAGAGCCGTTGATAACTGACGGACGCGGTTGCAGTGCCCGCGTGTGTACGGGTCTTTCGCCTCGATTGTCTCGGCCAACACCGCCACCGTTTGCAGATGCGCACGAGAGAGCTCACGAGTTCTCTCGTGTACCTTCCGCTCGAGGTTTTCCTGGTACTCGCGGTTTTCGGCCTCCAACCGGGCGTTCTCGATCTGGATCTTTCGGTACGAAAGGGCCTTTCGGATCGTCGCCAACAGCTGTTCTTTCACCACCGGTTTTATGAGGTAGTCGAAAGCGCCGCGACGCATCGCCTCCACGCCGGTCTCGATATCAGCCGAAGCGGTCAGCATGACGACCGGGCTCGTCGGGCATAGGCGCCGCACTTCGGGAAGCAGGTCGAGTCCGTTCCTGTCCGGCATCCGAATATCGAGCAGGATACAGTGTGGAAGGCACGTTCGGGACTCGATCATCTGTATAGCATCGTCGGCGTGGGCCGCCACAAACGGCTCGAATCCTGAACGCGCTAGGCGAAGACGCAGGACTTTTCGCAGCGCATCGTCGTCGTCGACTATCAGGACAGGATGCATTCACGACCCCTTCCGGCACGGCAACAGGAAAGCGACTCGTCTTTTGTAGTCTTCGTAATCGCTGAAGATACGCGGGAAAATGAACGCGTCTTCAATCTTCACGAGCGCGAGGTTCAACGCGGTTATCCACGCTACGCCCATTGCCACCGTCGGTGTTCGATACACGAGCACGAGAATGACGAGCAACCACGTGAGCCACAAAAACCCGGGATGTCGGCAAATCGAGTACGTTCCGGTTGATGTTACGCGTCGCGTACCCGACGAACTTCCCGAACTCTTCACTTCAGCGAACAATGATCGCCAGAGAAGAAAAACCGCCGGCGTCGAAGCGAGCGCCGCGACGCCGATCCCGAACGGCGAAACGGCCGGGGTGCCCGCGCCGACTACGAGAAAAAAGAGCGACAAGAGAATCACAATATAGCCGATAATTACGATGGGAAAGGCGCCGCGTGGACGTTTGAGCAGTTGCAACAGATCCCCGACGAGGAGAATGGAAAACCCGATGCCCGATAAAAGGATAATGGTGTCGATTTTCATGTCGATCCGAGGTAGTATATAATGAGTTTCGCTCGATCACAACACAACTTGGGTGCTTCAAAAGGTATCTCCATCGATGTTTATTGATATCAAGCCTGTCATCCCCGCCGCTGCGTTCGTGATCTACGTGTTGTTCGCCGTTTTCGGGGTACGAAGAGACGGAAGAGACCGGATTCAGTGGTCCTTCATTCTGTACATGACAGCAATGAGCATCTGGGGGCTCGGTTCGTTTCTGATGCACGCGAACGTTCCGTTCATGACGCCGCTCTTCTGGAACAGGTTCATGGTAACCGGTATGCTCGGCGGACCGATAACGATTTATCACTCGCTCATCGACTTCTGCGAGACCAGGAAGAAGCGAAACACCATCCTGCTCGTCGTCGGGTACGCCGTTTTTGGCGTCCTGTTGTACCTGAACCTGACCGGAGCTCTCGTCGAGGCGGCGGGATTCGAGGACGGCCGTTTCTTCTATCGGCTCGGATCCGGTGCGTACATCGGGTACGGTTTGAGCTACTCGTACCTCATGTTCACGATCGTGTTGTTGATTCGTCGCATTCAAAGACGGACCGACGCGACCGAACGTCGAATGCTCAGCTTACCGATATACGGCGTCGTCGTTATGTTGATCGGCGCTCTTTTCAATCTCTACGAGCCGATCGGCCGCTATCCGATCGACCTTCTTGCGTCGACCGTCAACGCGGTGTTGATTTTCTACGCGATTTATCGATACGACCTTGTCCATTACTCAGCCGTCGTCGTGAAGGCGATTCTCTATATCATCCTGATCGTCGTCAGCGCATTGCTCTTCTATACGATTATCTGGCTGGCTTTCCATAGGCTGTGGCAGTACCCGTTCCACAACGCCTTTCCAATCGCGCTCTTGCTCGCGATAGTCGGGGCGGTCGTGCATCAACCGTTTCGCCGGGGCGCGACCGCGCTCGTCGAGCGGCTGTACCTCGGGGAGAACCTGAGGTATAACCAGCAACTGCGCGAGTTTGCCGAGAGCCTCACGACGATCGTCGAACTCGAGAAACTCGGTGAGCTCACGGTCGGGCGAATCGGCGAGACCTTCAATCTGCGTTGGATTCTGATGTTCGTGTACGATTACTCGTTGCTCGAGTATCGAGTGATCTCGTCGTACGGTCTCGAGGATCGGCCCGAGGTGCGGTCGCACACGTTCTCGCGGAACGACGACCTGATTCGCTACATCTCCAGCCGAAGCGAACGGATCATTTCCGGGACGGTAGAGCTCTCGGTCGGCGCGCACCCCAACGCGACGCGGCTCGTCGCGGGTGCGGCCTTGCCGTTGCGGTTTCAGACCCGGTTAAATGGCTGCATTCTGCTTGGGCCCCTGAACGATCGGGACGTTTTCAACCAGTACGAGATCGAGACTCTCGAGTCGCTCAGCGACCAGTGCGCCGTCGCGCTCGAGAACGCGATATCGTTCGAACGCCTCAGGAGTCAGCAAAAGCGTTTGCAGGACCTCAACACCGAACTGAAAATCAGTCGGAATAAGCTCGAAGCGTTTTTCGACGGCATAACCACGCCGCTCGCGATTCAAGATATAAACTACAACATCGTGATGGCGAATTTCGCGGCAACACGGTACTTCCGACGCGGCTACGACCAATTGATCGGCCGGAAGTGCTACGAGGCGTTCTTTGGGCGTGACCGGCCATGTCTTGGGTGTATGGCCCAGGACTGTCTTCACGCGGGAATCGCTTTCTCGACTGAGATGGACGCGAGGGACGGAGACATAACGTTTCTGATCCATTTCTATCCGGTACGCGTCCCCGATGGGAACGACCGTCTTTTCCTGGAGTTCTTTCAGGACGTCACGCAACAGAAGGAGCTTCAGCGCGAGCTCATCCAGTCCGAGAAGCTTGCAGGGATCGGGACGCTTGCCTCGGGCATGGCGCACGAGATCAACAACCCGCTGAGTGGTATTTCGGGGACCGCGGAGCTCATGATCGACTCGCTCGATCCGGGTTCGGAGTTGCACGAGTACGCAACGGACATTCTTCGATACTCCAAAAACGCTGCCGACGTCGTCCGGGACTTGACCTCATACTCACGGAGAGAACGCGCGGAACTCGAGGAGGTCGACATCACCGAAGCGCTCGAGTCGGCGCTCAAGCTTGCCCACCGCGGGATGAAGCTCGAAAAAGTCAAAGTCCGAAAAGAGATTGAAAACGTTCCGAACGTACGCGGTAGCGTCAACGAACTGAGCCAGGTCTTCCTGAACCTCATCATTAACGCCATTCAGGCGATGGACGGCAACGGAGTGTTGAGTATCGCGGTAACGGGCCGGGGCGAGAACACCGTCGTTTCCGTCACCGACACGGGTCCGGGGATCGACACTCGCCATATCGATCGTGTTTTTGACCCTTTTTTCACGACCAAAGATCCCGGGGACGGAAGTGGATTGGGCTTGAGTATCTCGCACCAGATCGTCACTCGTCTGGGGGGCCGCATCTTCGCTCGCAATGACGAAGGCGCCGGTGCGGTATTCGAGGTATGGCTGCCACGAAACGAAACTTCCCGGTCGACGGTGAGGTTTGTGAACGCCGCCTCGGATCCGGTACGCGAAGACACGTTCTTTCTGCAGCGGAAGATCCTGGTCGGTGAAAAGGGATATCTCGCCGAGACTATTCGTCGCGACGAGGACGAGGCTGCGTTTCATATCGTCGCGTACAAAGGCCTCCAGCCCGTGGGGACCGTATCGTGTATTACGCCCGATATGGTCGCCCGACTACCGATCGAAAAGAATTTTCCGTTGCGGGACTTCATGGAAGGGAAACGGTGCGTCGAGATCGATCGGCTCGCGGTAATGCACGATGAACGTGGGAACATCGTCCCACTCGGCCTTATGACACTCGCGTATCTCTACGCGCGCGCGAACGGAGCGGAGCGCGTATTTGTCGACGTGTTCAGCGATGAGAAAGCGCTCGTCGGGATGTACAAGAAACTCGGCTTCCGGGTGATCGGCTCGTACGAGTCGCCACTACCGGTTGTGGTTCTCGCCCTCGATCACCACACCGAGTACGAGGATAATTCCAACAGAATGGAGCACTTCGTGCGGCCGTTCATGCATCGGTTACTCTCGCGCATCGAGCTCTCGGAACCCGTGAAGACCATGATCCTCACAGCCGCCGACATCGTGACCGGCCGATCGTAGCATCCGGCGACGAGTGATGCGATTTCGTCCCGCTCAAAGAAGATCTTGAATCGCGGCCCGAACTTTTTCCGCGAGTTGTCGCGGCGTGCGATCGGCGAAATGCCGGTACGCGATCGGATCGCCGAACTTGATCTCGATCTTCCCCGGCAGAACGCGAAGCGTGTGGGCCCGGTTCCGCTCGTACAGTCCTTTGAGCGCGACCGGAACGATATCCGCTCGCGCGTCCAGGGCTAATCGGAACGGACCGCGCATGAACGGACGAAGCCGGCCGTCGCGGGTCCGATGCCCTTCCGGCAGAATCAGGATCGAGATGCCGCCTCGAAGCGTTTGGGCCGCGCGGTTCAGACTTTCGAGAGCGGCTGCGACGCTCCGATGACTTATCGGGATCGTGCCGATTCGACGTATGATTGCGCCCCAGAGCGGCCAGTCGAAGTGCTGCTCGAGTTCGACTCCTCGGACGGTGTGATTGATGTGTCCGTACAGAACTATCGGGTCAAAGATGTTGACGTGATTCGCCATGAAGATGTAGACGCCGTCGGGTTGCAGACGACTCCGCCCCGTGACACGCGAGCGGATTCCGAACGGGATAAGACTCGCCCGGCAGATCAGCTTGACCCAGCCGTCGAGTTTGCGTCGACCGTGTCCCGCCGCTCGCCCGGACGGCCTCAGAACTTCGCTGCCGAGGTTCTCCAACAGAATCAGCGCGAGTGCGCAGAGCAATAGCGGAACGGCCGTCATGTACCCGAGGATCGTTGTCGCAAGGCTCACTATCCGAACATCTCCAGCTTCGCATGGTGTACCGTCGCGTCGATCGGGGTCCGGCCGAACGTCTCACCGTCGGGGCTCAGCATGAGTGGTTCTTCGCTCGTCAGTCGGATCGATCGACCCCTGAAGACTTCGACCGCAGGAAACTCAACGTGCCTACCCGAGAATATCGTCGGCAGCAACTTCAACACGGTTCGGCGATTGACCCGCCGCACCAGGATGACGTCGAGCTCGCCGTCGTCGATGAGCGCGTCCGGCGCCATCAACATGTTGCCGCCGGTGAATCGGGAGTTGCAGATCTCGACAAAAAGCGCGTCGCACTCGATGATTCTTCCATCGATCTCGAGTGTAACGACC
Source organism: Spirochaetaceae bacterium (assembly GCA_007695285.1). Taxonomy (GTDB): domain Bacteria; phylum Spirochaetota; class Spirochaetia; order DSM-27196; family PXBQ01; genus PXBQ01. The sequence goes on from REEC01000201.1 coordinate 6,461, forward strand.
GTCGTCTTCAGACCGATGAGTTCCTCGAACACCGCAAACACGTAACTCAATGCGCCGAAGATCTTGTACTTCCGTGCGCGATACGCGACGTTCGAAACGAAGCCCACGCCGAGCAGGTTTGCGAACCAGAACGTTCCGGCGTCCGACGTAAACAGCCCGAGATCAATCCTGCGCGTGTGTCGCGCCACAATCCGAGCGACGGCGTCCTCGACCGACTCGATGCCGAGGTCCTTGATGAACGAGTTGCCGGTGCCGACCGGAATGAGCCCGAGCGGAACCGGCACCGACTCCGCGTGCGCGAGCAGACCGTTTACGACTTCGAACAGCGTCCCGTCACCGCCGACCGCGACGATGCCGTCCCAGTCGGACGGAACGATGGACTCGGCGATCTCACGCGTCCCTCCGGGGCGCGTCGAAACAAACTGCGTGCACTCGATCCCAGCGCCCTCGAGAAGCGCTGCTACCCGCGCAGCCGCGTCGAGGCCTTTTTTTCGACCCGCGTTGGGGTTCACGATCAGGCTGATCTTCATGGTGATAGGCCTCGTCTCGGCAACAGCTTTTTAGCCGCACCGCTATTTTTTCCATTCCTCGTACTCAGCACGCGCGGCCTCGCTGAGCGGGTAGTACTTCCTGAGATCTCCTCCGTCGAGCAGACGCGCCCGGGAGAACTCTTCCCACTCGGCGTGTTGGCTTCCACGTTCCAGTAGTTGCTCTGCGAGAGAAATCGGAACGACGACGACACCGTCGTCATCGGCGATGATGATGTCACCCGGCATCACGAGCGTATCGCAGCACGCGATCGGGACGTTCACCGCGTACGGGAAGATGTCGGTTTGCGTATGGAAGTTCGGCGTTGTTCCCTTGAGCCAGAAGCCGATGTCGAGTTTCTGCGTCTTCGGCCAGTCGCGGATACAGCCGTCGACGACGATGCCCGCTCCACCTTTCCCGGTGAAGTACGTGAGCATCATGTCTCCGAACACGCCGCTACCCATGTGTCCGCGCGCGTCGACGACGACGATGTCGCCTTCTTGCGTATGATACAGCGCGTGACGATGTAGCTGCTCTTCCGGGTCGGAGTACTCGTCCTGACGGTACTGGTCCTCGCGCTTCGGCATAAACTGAAGCGTGATCGCCGGTCCGGCGATTGCCTTGCCCGGCTTCCAGGTTTTCAGCCCACGCAGGTGCGCGTCGCGAATACCGAGTTTCGAAAGGTCGCCGCTCGCGGTCGCGCTTCCGACCTCCGCGAGCCCTGCGACCAGTTTTTTGTCCGGGCGCGTGATGTCTTGTGTCTTTACCGGCATTGGTAGCTCCTTGAGTCTTGGGATAGCCGAATCACGCGCCGATCCGTCCGACCGCGATCCCGCCGCTTAACCGTAGAACGGTATGGTTGTCGATTATAGTTTGGGAGTTCTCATGGCGCAAGGGTGGTGCGAAGATGGTGGTGCGGAGATGGTCAGTGGTATCGGAGTCGCTCGGCCCAGTGTTCCATCCTCTGATCCTCGTGGTACATGCGCCGGCGCAGAAGCTCGCGGCACAGTTCGATCACGACCGACGCGTACTGCGGATCGTCTGCCCGGTTCTCAAACTCGTCGGGGTCGAGTCTGAGATCGTACAGGATGGCGGGCATGTCCGGATCGGCAAACTGGATGTACTTGTACTCTTCGGTACGGGCTACCCAGAGAAGGTGTTTATCCATGTCGGTCTCGGCGTCGAGTCGCCGCGCTTCGTCGCGGTAATCGTACTCGTAATGAATGCTCGATCGCAGAGGTTCGGCACCGCCGTGGATCGCGCCGAGCAGGCTTTTACCGTGGACTCGATCGGGTTTTTCGATTCCGGCCCACTCGATAACCGTTGCCGAAAGGTCGATCGTCTCGACAAAACCGTCGATCTGACTGCCGCGGGTTGAGTCGGCGGCGGAGGTCGGATCCCGGATGATGCACGGAACGTGCATCGCACCGTCGAAAAAGTGGCCTTTGCCGATGAGGTAGTGATCGCCGAGGTACTCGCCGTGGTCTGCGGTGACGACGATCAGCGTATCGTCCCACGCGCCGCTTTTCTTCAACTCGTCGAAAATCAAACCAAGATTGTCGTCGACCTCGCTGATCATGCCGTAGTAACACGTCATGAACTCTTTGAGATGCCGATCGTCGACGTGCGCGCCAGCGCCGACGGCCGCCCGAAGATACGGGTGGTTGTGCGCGAGCTCGGTGGGCCATCGTGCGGCGTCCGGCATGTCGGCCGGATCGTACATCGAGCGATACGGCTCGCAGTTGACGTTCGGTGGGTGCGGTTTGATGTAGTTGAGGCTGAGAACCCAGCCGTTCTCGGTTTCCGACGAATTCTCCGACGTCTCGATGAACTCGAGAGCGCGCTGCGTAAGATACCGACACTCGCTATGTTCGCGCGCGTACCGCGCCGGGTAGAAACACGCGAGGTGATCGCCGGGACCGTCGGGCGGCACAGCCGGTCGATGGATCGCCGCGTGTGAGAGCAGTTCCTCGGGGTATCCGTGCGAACGCAGCCACGAGAAGTACTCGTCGCTGTCGTACTCGTGGTAGTAAATACGATCGAAGCCGGGCAGGACATTGTCGTACGACAGGCGGTCGCGCCGCGGATCGTTCTCGGGGAAGAGCGCCGGGTCGATCGCGTAGTCGTTGTACCCGATCAGGCCCGGAGAGTAGCCGGCACCTCGCAGTACAAAGCCCCAGTTCTCTTCGGCGTCGCGGAGAGGGACCTGGTTGTTCATCGCGCGCGTCGAAAACGCGTACCGGCCGGTGTAGATGCACATTCGGCTCGGGCCGCACGGTGCGGTCTGGCAGTAACAGTTCTTGAACAAGACACCTTCGGACGCCAGGTGATCGAGATTCGGCGTCTTGACGACGTGGTTCCCCGCAGCGCCGATACTGTCGGCGCGAAGCTGATCGATGATTATGAACAATGTGTTTTTCGGCACTGTTTCAAGCTCCTTGTGCCCGGTTCCGGTACGCGCTGCCGTGGTTATCGTTCGCGCAGGAGTACGGCGATCGCGGCGACCAGGAACCGGAATCGGACGAGACCCAAAATCGTTTCGTTCTCGAGAGCAGACATGATGACTCCGGAGAGATCGATCGACGGAGCGGTAATCGGGTGAGCCGAGAACACGCGTCGTGCCGTGGATGCGAAAATGTTCGCCTCGCCGGTGGTCTCTTGAACGATCAACCGGAAGTCCGGCGGCGCGCCGTTCACGCGATCGAGCAACTCGGCGGTACCCGCCAGGTGCCGTTCGGTGAAAAGTACGTACAACGGGTAGAACTCCGAGCCGATGCCGAGGATATCGGCGACGGCCA
>REEC01000202.1 GCA_007695285.1 Spirochaetaceae bacterium
GACGCGTTCGCGATGAACGCGCGCCTCGGTCGTGGGATCAACATGGGGAACATGTTCGAGGCGCCGTCCGAGGGCGCGTGGGGCAACCCGTTTCGCGCGGAGTACTTCCGCATCATCGCCGACCTCGGGTTCAGCCACGTCAGGATCCCGGTTCGGTGGGAGCCTGCGATGCGCAGCTCGGCGCAGCCACCGTACGAGATCGTGCCGAGTTTTCTCGCGCGTATCCGCGACGTCGTCGACGCTGCGCTCGAGAACGGGCTGCTTGTGGTCGTGAACATGCATCACCACGACGCGTTGTTCGCGGATCCCTATGGACAGAGGCAGCGCTTTCTCGCGCAGTGGAAACAGATCGCCGATTACTTCCGGGATTACCCCGAGGAGTTATTGTTCGAAGTTCTAAACGAACCACACGGAGAACTCACACCGGAGTTATGGAACGCGTTTTTCCCGGATGCACTCGCCGAGATTCGCCGGTCGAACCCGGAGCGTTTCGTGCTGCTCGGGACCGCCGAGTGGGGTGGTTTGAGCGCCGTGCCGCGTCTGGTGCTACCGGCCGACGATCGGTTGATCCTGACGGTCCATTACTACAATCCGTTCAACTTCACGCATCAAGGCGCGAGTTGGGTCGGCGGCAACGCCGACGCGTGGCTCGGGACCGAGTGGCACGACACCGAGGCCGAGCGCGCGAGCATCAAGAACGAGTTCCGCGCGACGATGGCGTTTTCGGAACGACACGCGATACCGATCCACGTCGGCGAGTTCGGCGCGTACAGCACCGCGGATCTCGACTCTCGCGTCCGGTGGACACGTTTCCTCGCGCGCTGGTTCGAGGAAAACGGCTGGAGCTGGGCGTACTGGGAGTTCTCGGCCGGGTTTGGAATCTACGACCCTGTGCACCGCGTACTCCGGGAACCGCTTGTGAGCGCGCTTCTGCACGACGAGCTTCCCGCTCCACGCGCGGTCACCGCGACCGAGGTGTACGGCTCGGATTTTTCGGGCGGCACCGACGGCTGGTCGCTCTCGACACAGGGCGGAGCGGCGGCGCGGCTCGGCGTGAAGAACGCGGAACTCGAGGTGACGATCGACAGGACCGGGAGCGAGACGTGGCACGTGCAGCTCGTCCGGTCGGGAGTTCGCGTCGAGAAAGACGCAATGTACCGCATCGTTTTCACGGCGTCGACGGTCGCGCCGCGTAGCGCGACGGTGTATATCGGGCGGGCCGGTGCTCCGTGGGAATCGTACTCGGGGTACACCTCGGTCACGATGGCCGAGGGATCCACATCGTACGACATCACGTTCACGATGGGCGCGGCGACCGACGAACGCGCCCGACTCGTGTTCGACCTTGGAACGTCAATCGGCACCGTTTCGATCACGGATGTCCGAGTCGAACGCCTGAACTTCTAGACCGGGGAGTAGCAGTATGAACACACGAACATTTGGATCGTTTCGGACCGAGTGCCCGGAGGTTCTCGGCTTCGACGGGAAACGGCTCGCTCAGATCGCCGCGGTGGTCGATCGGTACCTCGCCGAGGGCCGAACCGCCGGCGTCGTGACGGCGGTACTGCGCGACGGTGCTCTCGCGTGGTTCGACGCGCGCGGATGCCGCGAGCTCGCGTCGAAGGCTCCGATGAACACCGACGACCTTTTCCGGATTTTTTCGATGACGAAGCCGATCACCTCGGCGGCCGTGATGATGCTCGTCGAAGAGACCAAGCTCCACCTCACTGACCCGGTATCGGAGTTCTTCCCGGAGTACAAGACGATAGAGGTGTATATCGCCGGAGCCGAGCCGCCGTTTCAGACCGAGCCGGCGAGACGCGAGATCACGATCCGCGACCTGCTCACTCACACGTCTGGGCTCGCGTACGGAATCGGCGATGAACACCCGATCGAGAAGAAGTTTGAAACCGAGGTCTGGGAGCCCGTGGGGCGTGATCCGGATCTCTCGCTTCGGGAGCTCGCGCGGCTTGTTTCCCGGCTCCCGCTCGTCCACCAACCCGGCACGCACTGGCGGTACAGCATCGCGATCGATCTGCTCGGCGCGATCGTCGAGGAGGTGGCGGGTTTTTCTTTTGAGAGGTTTCTCAGGGAACGATTTTTTGAGCCGCTCGGAATGCACGATACATTCTTCACGGTGCCCGAAGAAAAGCAGTCGCGATTGACCGGACTGTACGGCGTCGGGGAGAACGGTCTCGAACCCGTGCCGAGCTTGCCGACTCTGCCGTTCACGACACCAACCGCGCATCCAAATGGTGGTGGTGGCCTCGTGAGCACCGCGGCCGATTACCTCAGCTTCGCTCAGATGCTGTTGAACGATGGACGAGCACCGGACTCGGACTCAGCGCGCGGCGAGCGGATCCTTGGGCCGCGGACTGTCTCGATGATGATGACCGACCATTTCCCGCCCGACGTCCAGGGCTGGGCGTCTCCCGGTGTCGGTTTCGGATACGGTGGCTCGGTCATCACCGACGTCACGCAGCTCTCCGGGTACGGCTCGGTCGGCCGATTCTCGTGGGGCGGCGCGGCGAGCACGATCTTCTGGATCGATCCGGCCGAGCGCCTCGCCGGTCTGATGCTTCAGCAGATCATGCCGTACACCGATGCGCTCATGAACGACTTCCAGACGACGGTGTACCAGGCGATCGACCGGTAATCGGCGTATCGGAAAAGGAGGCGGACAATGAGGCGGTTTTTTGAGTTTTTTGGATTCGACGGAAAACCGGTTCTCGGGAAGTCCGCACCGAACGACGAGCATCAGCTGCCGCTCGTCGGCACAGTGATCGAGACGTTTCTCGACGAGCTCGAACCGATAGCCGAACGGATCAGCGACCATCTGCGATACGAGAAGGATTTTTCGGGCGCGAACACAATGACACAAGGCTTCCGCGATCCATTCTCGGTCGCGATGTACGCGAGTGAACTCACCGGCATCTGCGTCTCGTACCTGGACTCGTACGGCGAGACGCTGTATACCTCCCCGGATGCAAACGCCGAAACGACCACAACGACGTGGGTAATCCTCGTCGAGATTCTGTACCCCGCGCGACAATCGATTCGCACGTTGCTGCGCGAGGATCTGCGTATCGAGCTGGCAGGGCACGTCTTGATCGGACTGTGGGCCACGACAGGCGAGAACCTCGGACGGTTCATCAGACGGTACTACGACAGCGTTTACCGAACGCCTGAGCAGATGCTGTACGACGTCACGCCCGAGGAACTGCTCCGACTCCTCAAGACAGCGGCGCTCGTCGCCGACAAAGTCGCGTCCGACGTTCCCGCGGATTCTGCGAAGGCGCCTGCTTCGCCGCCCGAGGAGTCGGAGAAGCAGCCGTCTCCCGAGGTTCAGCCGTCTGAGCAACCCTCGTCGGACTACCTGATGTTCTCGCTGATCGAACGATTCGGAGTTTCGGGCAAGAAAGACATCGAAGCCGTGATGCAGTCGTCGGTCCCGTCGGTGTTCTCGATTACGATCGCAACGGCGTTCGCGATCGCAGTGCTCGGTGGCGCGCAGATACTGTCGGAGTCGCTCGGAAACGCGGGCCTTCTTTTTGACCGAGAAACGTGGTTGCTCGTGTTTCGTGGAGTCGGGATGTTCGCCGCGGCGTACGTCCCTTTCAAGACGTACGCGTTCGCGGTCCGCCGCGCGAGGAAGAAGGCTCTCCGCGCGGCGGTTCGCTTCCTGACGACCGCGAAACTGGTCTCGCGCGAGCAGGCCGAGACGTTCCTGATCAACTGGTACGGCATCTCCGCGGCGAACAAGATCCTGAGAGGAAACTGACCTACCCTAAATGGCGGTAAGCGTACGCGAGAAGATCGGGTCTGCCGACCGTGCGATCTCCGCGATCTCGCGCTCTTCGGCGTCGCTCAACGGCGTGAACCGGTCCGCCGCGTCGCACGCCCACTCGAAGTGTTCGAGGTTCCCCGGGCTCACCGCGGCGACGACCGGGCGCGACAACGTGAACCTGAGTCCCCGTTCGGCGTCCTGGTAGTTGTCGACCGGCCGGTACCAGCCTTTTTTCCACGGTCGCTCTTCGTTCTCTTCCCACCGCCTCAGCGCGAGCGCTTTGAGCGCGAGCACCGCGGTATCACGTCCGGATGTGGCCTCGATGACCCTATGTCCGATTCCGCCGGCGTGCCACGTCGCGAAGTTGATCGGAAAGAGAATCGAATCAAACTCGAACGCGGAGAGCAATCGGAGCGCGGCGTCTTCGTTGTGCGCGGAGAACCCGATGAACCGGATCTCGCCCTGGTCGCGCAGCTTCCGGTAGAACGAGAGAGCACCGCCGGGAGCAAGAACTCGATCGACCTCTTCTTCGGTCTGGATGCCGTGAATTTGATACAGGTCGATGTGGTCGGTCCGGAGCTTCTGGAGCGAAGCGCGGAACTCCTTCTCGGCGCCGGCGGCGTCGCGTTGGGTCGTTTTACACGCGAGAAAGACGTCCTTCCGGTACGGCTCGAGCGCGGGCCCGAGCATATCCTCGGCGTTGCCGTAACTCGGCGCGACGTCGAAGTAGTTGACTCCGCGTTCGATCGCGTACGCGACGCGGCGCGCCGACTCGTCGGCCGTCTCGTCGGTCACGAGAATCCCGCCGAACCCGACTACCGATAACTGGACATCGTGTTTTCCGTACTGTCGTTTTTCCATAGTGACTCCTATCGGAGTAAAGGTACCATAATCGTGCGGAACCGGGTAGGCGGACATGGTGACGAAAGACCCACCGGCTACGCATCTGGTAAGATCGAGCCATGAGCTGGTGGGAAAGCGCGTACCGATCCGGGAGCGTCAACTGGGATCCCGGCGAGTACGATCGGCATCTTCCGTGGTTACTCTCGACGTTTGACATCGCTCCGTGCCGCGCGATCGACCTGGGGTGTGGAACCGGCAAGAGCGCGGTCTGGCTCGCCGAGCATGGTTTCGATGTCGTCGGGGTCGATCTCGCCCCGACCGCGATCCGGAACGCGAACGAGTTGGCGCGCGTTCGCGGCGTGTCGGCGACTTTCGTCGCCGGCGAGTTCCCCGGGGAGTTCACGGCCGGGCGGCGTAGCTCGGTCCTCGGTAGCGAGCCGTTCGGCCTCGCGATCGAGAGAGGCTTTCTCCAACACTTCGGGCCGGGCCGCGAACTGGATCGGGTGCTCCGCGCCGTCGTCGATCTGCTTGCTCCGGACGCGCTGTTCTACAGCTTGATCACCGCACGCGAAGGCAAGCGGGCGCGGTGGGGCCCACGGCTCTGGAGCGAGTCCGAGGTTCGCGAGTCGCTCGGCGCGTGGTTCCGTATCCGGCACATGGAGCTGAGCGTATTTACTCCGGATGAGGCCGGATCGATGCCGGCGTGGCTCACGGTGATGGATCTGGGGTAACAGGGCAAATACCTCGGACAGCTGCGGTTCAACTCAAACGGCACGATCGCTCAGGTCCGCCCGATCGTGTTGCCCCGACGACCGACGGTTCCTGTGCCGCGGGGACGGCAGGGTCCCGTCCTATGACGCGTCCTACTTCCTTCCGACTGGTGCCAAGCATCACCATTTCGAGTGGAGGCGCCACGTGGGTCACGGCTGAGTTACGGCGCGGCAACGCCCGCGGATTGAGACCGACCGTTGATATCGCTATATTAATAGAATGATTACGCACGCTGACATCAAGAACATGTCCCGTGAAGAAAAGCTCCGCGCTATGGAAGCGCTCTGGCAAGAGATCTCACAAGAGGATCCTGCCCCCGAATCACCTGGATGGCACGGAGAAGTTCTCGAGCAGACTCGATCGCGAGTCTCTGCCGGTACCGAGCAGGTCGTCGACTGGGAGGAGGCGAAGCGTCGCCTGCGAAGCCAGGGCTGATGACGCTGAAGATTCTTGAGTCTGCCGTCGAGGATCTCGAGCGTGGCAGGCGGTTCTACGCACGCCACGGACAGGGAGTCGGGGTTTACTTCCTGGACTCGCTCTTCTCGGACATCGATTCTTTGCTGCTCTACGCTGGGATACACCCGAGATCATTCGGATACCATCGTCTCCTATCCAAACGATTTCCCTTTGCTGTCTACTATCTCATCGAGGACGACGTGGTTATCGTCTACCGGGTCCTCGACCTGCGACAGAACCCTGAGTCCATTCGCGTCTACCTGAAGCCCGACGACCAGCCTGAGCAGGGGTAGCAATCGCATCCGTCTGCTTGATGGACCCGCGGTTGGCAGACGCACTCGACGCGATCCCGGAGATTCATCTCAAGAAGAAGCGTGCATGAAGATCGATGCCGCCCTGGCTCACGGTAATGGATCCGGGATAGACCGCTCACCGAATGAACGTGGTATACTCCCATTGATCCAGTCGGCCCTGCCGGCAACCTCAAAAAATCACGTAGGAGCGAATCCCATGGAATGGTACTGGTGGGTTCTGATCGTGATCGGTGTCATCGCAATCGGATGGCTGAAACTCAAACTGTTCAGCGCCTGGCAGGCGAAAAGAAAGGCACAGGCCGAGCGCATCGAAGAGGACGACGAGTAAGGTTCGTCTAAACCCCCAACCCTACGCGAGTTTCGGCGGGTGCGCGGTTGGGGGGAACTCGGGCATGTAGCGGTACTCGGGGTCGGCGTTCTGGAGGCGCTTCGTGCGCAGGACGTGGATCACTCCACGCAGGTATCCATGAATCGGAATCGGCAGGTCGGGTTCTAGAACTTTGTGGAGCTTCGGCAGGTTGTAGAACGGTACACTCGCGTACATGTGGTGCTCGGCGTGGTAGTTCATGTTCCAGTAGAGGTACGACATGATCGGGCCGAAGTCGGCGGTGTAGGCGATCACGCGCCAATCGGGGATGTTACGCGATAGTCCCGAGTGCTGCTGGATGCCGCAGCCATGAACGGGGAACGTCGCGAAGAAGTACCCAAAGCTCACGGTGTAGATCAAGATCCAGAGTTCGAAGTAGACGAACACGGCGATCAGAGCGATGTGCCCGATGAACAGAAAACGCGCCCACGCGATGAGTTTTTTCGTCTTGATGTTTTCGCGGCTGAGCAGCGGACACCAGAAGAAGAAGTCGACGTCGGTGTTGCCGATCGCGTGTTGGAAATTCGTCCAGATGAACTTCTTGAACTGCGCCCAGTCGAACGTGAACCACCCGATCACGTGCCGTTTCGTGAAGCCGATCGGCTCGGGCTTGATCTCGCGGTCGAGTTCGTCGAAGCCCGTGTTCATGTGGTGCCGCCGGTGGCTCTCCTTGAAGTGGAAGTAACTGTTCCACGAGAGAAACGCGAACAACCGGTAAAAAAACTCGTTCAGCCACATGGTCTTGAACGCGGTACCGTGCGAAAGCTCGTGCACAGCTGCACCCATCCCGATGAATCCGTGAAACATTGAGTGCACGTACATGGCGACGACCATCGGCACCCACATCCGGTTCAGAAAGAAGTACAGACAAACGGCGGTCGTCGTGAGGTAGATCAAGAGAAAGCTTCCGGCGTGCAGCAGCCCCCGCGAGTCGCTCTTCTTCGTGAGCTCGCGCAGTACGTCCTTATCGACCGGTGTTCTGTACCATGTAATCGTGTTCGCCGTCGCCATGAACTCTCCCGTAGTACCGTGTTCGGTTCAATGATACACCGGAGCGCGCTCCGACGGCAACATTCACGTGTGTTTTGGTAAGGTTCCGGGTCAAGGCAACCGATCGTCTGCTTGACGGGCGTCGCGGGCGAACCATACACTCGTCGTATGGCACGCGCACACGACCGCCCGAACATTCTCTGGTACTGTACCGATCAGCAACGCTGGGACACGATTCACGGGCTCGGTAACGAGTTCATCCACACACCGAATCTCGATCGGTTCCTCGAACAAGGGGTCGCGTTTGAACGCGCGTACTGTCAGGCGCCGATCTGCACGCCGAGCCGCGCGTCGTTTCTCACGGGACGATACCCCGCGTCGACGCACGTGCACCGCAACGGAAACGACACTTTTCCGGCGAATGAGAAACTCGTCACGAAGATTCTCGCGGACGCCGGGTACGACTGCGCGCTCGCGGGAAAACTGCACCTGTCGCGCGCGAAGGGTCGCGTCGAGCGCAGACCCGACGACGGGTACCGCGTTTTTCACTGGAGCCATCACCCGCAGCCCGACTGGCCGGAAGGCCACGGCTACGCGCGGTGGTTGTCCGAAGAAAAAGGTGTCGATCCGGAGAAGCTGTTCTCGGAGTACGCGGACAAGCCGTACGGCGTGCCCGCCGAGCTTCATCAAACGACATGGTGTACCGAGATGGCGCTACGGTTTGTCGACGAGAAGCGCGACGGCCCGTGGCTCTTGAGCTTGAACCCGTTCGATCCTCATCCACCGTTCGACGCACCAAAGGAGTACCTCGACCGGTACGAGCCGTCGACGCTGCCGCTACCGCTCTTTGCGCCACACGACATCGAACGCCAGCGCGCGTTCGCCGAGATCGATCAGCAGACGCGGGTCGCGGTTGATCCACGCGAGCCGGCGCACGATGCCACGCCGTCGGGGCGCTCGGAAGCCGGGGTCGACCGTGCATCGCAGCCGCCCGAGTCGTACGACGCGCGGTTCATCAAGGCGAACTACTACGCGATGATCGAGCTCGTCGACGCGGAGTTCGGGCGCCTGCTCGCCGAGCTCGACCGCAGGGGCGAACTCGAGAACACGATCGTGATCTTCATGAGCGACCACGGCGAGCTGCTCGGCGATCACGGTCTTTTGTATAAAGGATGCCGGTTCTTCGAGTCGCTCGTGCACGTCCCGCTCATCGTGAGCTGGCCCGGAAGGTTCGCGCGTAACGTCCGCAGCTCCGCGCTCGTCGAACTCGTCGATATCGCGCCGACTCTGCTCGACGCGGTCGGGCTCCCGGTTCCGCCGTCGATGCAAGGTCGCTCGCTCGTTCCGATTCTGACCGGCGAGGCGGACCCGTCGTTCCACAAACCTCACGTCTTCAGCGAGTACTGGGACGCGGTCGTCGTGCCGCAGGGTCCGACGCATCACTCGCACGCGACGATGCGCTTCGACGGCCGGTACAAGAGTATCGTGTATCACGGCTGCAACCTCGGCGAAATTTACGACCTTGAAAACGATCCCGGAGAGTTCGAGAACCTGTGGGACCACAGCGGATCGACTGACCTCAAGACGCGCGTGTTGCTCGAGCACCTCGACGCACTCGCCGCGTGTGGCTGGGCCGGACCCCAGCGGACCGCGGCGTACTGAGAATAAGGAGAACGAAATGAAGATTCTTATCGTCCACGATTCAAGAACCGGAAACGGGGAGAAAGTCGCCGACACGCTGCGCGGCCTGTTCGAGTCACGCGGCGCCGATGTCACCGTGGGGCACGTAACGACGCACAACCCGACGACCGCGGCAGAGTCGCGGCCCGATCTTTTGATCGTCGGTGCCGCGATCAGAAAGTTTCAACTGAGCCGCACATCGAAACGCTGGATTGCAGCGTTCGACAAGGAGTCGCGCACGGCCGGTCACACGGTGCGATACGCGGCGGTATTCGTCACGCACGCGCTTCCCGAACGCCTCGCCGCGTCATGGGCCAACCGCTTCCGCCGGCGCGTCACGCGCTGCACGGCGATCACCGGAGTCTACCCGGACTGGATCTCAGCGCGAGTCCTCGCAATCGAAGGTCCGCTCGCCGAAACGGTAGAAGCCGACCTCGAACGCCACGCCCAGGCGGTGTGGGACGGGGTGCGGTA
>REEC01000203.1 GCA_007695285.1 Spirochaetaceae bacterium
CAATTGATGAAGTCCCGCGAGGTGCACGTCATTATGTCGCGCACCTTGTCGCGAAAATCACGGTGATAATCGACGTACACGCCGCGTCTGGCGTCCCAAAAGGCCAGGTTCTGCGAGTCGAAAGCACCCTTGGTTATGACCGGCGTATCCTGCTTGAGAGTCCAGTTAATAGCGTCCGCGGAGGCATAATAGAGGAGGCCTTCGCTCCCCAAACGGGCAAACGCTTTGTACCGTTCTGTTGGTTTGCAGTCCGGGTTTTCGTCCCGGAACGGGACAAACGCGTGCGAATGGCGGCCGCCCGCAAGTACAATGTTATTGTTCTTCGAGCCGTTCCATTCGCAGAGCCCGAGATTCGGTTTCTCCCAGGTGATTCCGTCGCGGCTTTCGGCGTAACACGTGACTTCGTGAGTCGGCTTAACCTCTCGTTTTGCCTCGTCGTAATGCGACCCGCGGTAGTACATTCGGACGATGTCGCCGTCACGAAAGACCGTGTGAAAGAGACATGTGTTACCTTCCCACGGCTCGGTATGGGCGATTGCGACATTTTGTGGCTGGGGCGAGTGTAGGCGCAACTCACACCCTGTACGTTTCGCGATCAAGTATTCGTCTACGAAGAGCTCGCGGTTACCGCCAATGTCACGACACGTTGCTTCTGCGTCCATCATTCAGATCTCCTTTAAGCCTTTTTGGGTGCGATCGATCACATGAACCGAAAAGAGTACAGGTCCGCGTCCTTCAACACGAAGCGCAGTCGGACCGAGCGCTTCGTGAGTGCCGAGACGTCGGGTTTGCCGTTCCACGCGACAGTCCGCTCGATCTCGTCGCCGATAATGTCGTCCGCATCCGAAAGCGCGTACCCTTTGATCGGTGATCCGCTTTCATCCTGAATCTCCACCCGGACGTGCCCACCGGCGCCGGTCGCGTAGTTGAGAACGAGGCGGTTTCCGGTGAACTCAAGCGTTTTCGTGACGGCCTCACCGCCGGCGTGCGGCGCGTTAAGCGACGAGAAACCGTCGGTTCGGAGTGAGAAACGGCTGATGTGAGCGGTTTTCTGCTGATTATGACGATTGACGTAAAGCGACATCTCGTCCGGTCCGGTCGGGACGACACCGAGGGCGGCGTAGTTGCAGCGGGAGACCCAGTTGCGCCGGTCGAGCCCGGGACGGACGAACCCTTCCATGAAAGTCCGATCGTACGCGTTCCCGCCACGACTCGTCATGAACACGGTCTCCGCGCAGTCCTGCCAGTACCCGACCCCGTTATGGTGATTGACGCCGAACGCCGCGCCTTCCTCGTCGCTGAGAATCTTGCGCCCCTTCATGAAACGCGCGGGAAATGCGATGTAAATGTGCGGTGCCCGGTAGTATGGATGAGTCTGGTTGATGTACAGCTGCTCCATCGGCGTGTCGCCGAACGACATCGCGACGGGTTCGGTCCAGTGGACGAAGTCCTCAGACGTCGTCCGCGCTATCGTCCGGATGCCGTCACCGGATCCTGCGTGTCTTCCGTCCGGGTACACGAAAATCCTGAAGTAACAGCAGTAGCACTGCTCGTGCTCGGACCAGAACGCAAGATTCTGCGAATCGTATCGTGTAAGGTCGGGTGACGCCGGTTGAATCGGCGGCTGGTCGGCGAAACGCCACCTGATGCCGTCGGGAGAGTGTAGCACGCGCAACCCGGTGGTTTTGTGTCCCCCGATCGCTTTGTATTTTTCCCCTGGCGCTACGCCGGGGCGTGTGTCCAAAAACGGGGAGAAGTTGTGGCACGTCGGTCCGTCGCCGGCGTGAACGATGTTGTTTTTTTTGGTGCCGCCGAACTCGAAAAGCCCGAGCTCGGGCTCGGTCCACGTAATCCCGTCGCGGCTCTCCGCGTAACACGTGTGCTGCCCGGACGCGTCGTCGGACTTGCTCCCACCGGTTCTTCCGCTGTAGTACATCCGATACAAGTCACCATCCTTGAAGACCGTGACGTAACCGCCGGTCAAGGCCCATGGTTTGTCGTAGCGTAACGCGATGTTCTGTTCGCGCGGGCGATGGAGTACGAGTCGTGCCCCTTTTACGGTCTCAATCAGATGGTCATCGACAAACAGCTCAAGACGGTTTCCAATGTTCACCAAGTGCTCCTTCTCGGTTTCATTTTGTCGTTTCTCAGAGTGTGCTGCCTCTATTCCACCAAAACGACGGTATCAGCCGTCGGTTATCGGCGCTTCTTTTTCTCCTGCTCCGTTTTCACCCGGCCGGTTTGTCGGCGCCTCGCTTTTCCGCGCCTCGGCTTTCGCCACGGGTTCGCCTCGCCCGGTCCCAACGAGTGACAACTCCGACGCAAAGTGGCACGCTGAAAGGTGCTGTCGGCCGTGTGACGGAAAATCGTTCAACGGCGGCTCCTGCTCGCGACAGATCTTCTGCGCGTACCGACAC
Source organism: Spirochaetaceae bacterium (assembly GCA_007695285.1). Taxonomy (GTDB): domain Bacteria; phylum Spirochaetota; class Spirochaetia; order DSM-27196; family PXBQ01; genus PXBQ01. The sequence goes on from REEC01000203.1 coordinate 2,418, forward strand.
CGCGGATGGAAAAAACACCCCGACGGTCGATTGGCGGGGTCCGCAGGGTCGCCCGTGAGCACGATTCTGTCGCGGGCCGCGTCAGGATCGCCTTTCGGCACCGCCGAGAGAAGGGCCTCGGTGTACGGGTGCAGCGGGTTTCGAAAAACCTCGTCGGTGTCGCCGAGTTCGGCGATTCGTCCGACATACATGACCGCGGTCCGATTGGCGACGTACTCAATTACGGCCAGGTTGTGCCCGACAAAAAGGTACGTGAGGTCAAGCCGTGCCTGGAGTTCCTTAAGTAGATTGAGAACCTGTGCCTGAACCGAGACGTCGAGCGCGCTGACAGGCTCATCGGCAACGACGAACTTCGGATTCAGCGCGAGAGCACGCGCGACGGCGATCCTCTGTCGTTGACCACCGGAGAACGCGTGCGGGTACCGCGCCATGTATTGCGGGTTCAACCGCACCAAATCGAGCAACTCGGCGACACGGTCGGCGAGTTGCCTCCTGTTTTTTACGGCATGGTAATTCACCAACGGCTCACCGACGATCTCCATCACGTTCATCCGCGGATTTAGCGATGAAAACGGATCCTGAAAGACGATCGAAAGATGCCGCCGAAACTCTTTGAGCTCTCTTTTGTCGAGTGCGGTGAGGTCGGTCTTGGTTCCACCAAAATCGTACACGATGTCGCCCGAGGTCGGCTCGATCGCGCGGATGATCGACCGGCCGAGCGTCGTCTTTCCGCTTCCGCTCTCACCGACGAGAGCGAGAGTTTCGCCCGGGTCTATGTGAAAAGACGCGTCATCGACGGCTTTCACGGTACCGATGACGCGTTTTCGGAAACCTTTTGTACGGATAAAGTACTTTTTCAGGTTATCGACCGTCAGCAACGGTTGTGCGGCGCTCATGAAGTACCTCGGTCGGCGTAGAGCCAGCAGGCGGTGGAGTGTCCGGGTGTGACTTCGACGTTCGGTGGTTCTTCCTTGTCGCAGATCCCCGCCATGAAACGCGGACATCGCGTGTGAAAACGGCAGCCGGTCGGCATCTCGTACACGCTCGGGACGGACCCGGCGATCGGCTCGATCGTGCTCCCCGATGCCTGACCGAGCTTCGGGATCGAGTCGATCAAGCCTCGGGTATACGGATGCAGCGGGTTTCGGAATAGATCCCGGACCGATCCGTACTCGACGTTTTTCCCAAGATACATCACGAGGACGTCGTCCGCCATATCGCCGACGACACCGAGATCATGAGTGATCAAGATGACCGCCATGTTCAGCTCTTCCTGCATCTTCTTCATGAGCTCGAGCACGAGAGCCTGGATCGTGACGTCCACCGCGGTCGTGGGCTCGTCGGCGATCAAGAGACTCGGCCGACACGAGAGCGCCATCGCGATCATCGCCCGTTGGCGCATGCCGCCACTGAGGTTGAACGGATACGCGTCGATAATCTCATCCGGATTCGGCATTCCGACGAGACGGAGCGTCTCGAGCGTCAGTCTTCGTGCCTCGTCTTTTTTCACCCCTTGGTGGAGAGCAATTACCTCGGCGATCTGGTTTCCGATCGAGTACACGGGACAAAACGACGTCATCGGTTCTTGAAAGATCATCGCGATCTCGCGGCCCTGGATCGAACGCATTTGCTCGCCATCCGGGTCGAGCTGAGAGAGGTCGACTGTTCCTGACCGCGAGCGGAACAGGATTTGGCCTGCGACAATCTTCCCATTCTTCGGAATCAGGCGCAGAATGGATTGCGACGTAACGCTCTTCCCGCACCCGCTCTCCCCAACTATTCCCAAGGTCCGTCGACGCTCTATCGAAAAGCTTACACCGTCGACGGCTTTCACCGTACCTTCACGCGAGTAGAAGTGTGTGCTCAGGTCGTTCACCTCGAGCACGAAATCTTTATCGTCTGGTTGCATTCGTGTGTCCTCTGTCCGGTCCACATTCAATCCCGATTCGATCCCGTATAGTTTTTTCTACACAGTAGCGTACGGATCTGCCGCGTCACGGAGTCCGTCGCCGACAAAGTTGAACGCGAGAATCGTCGCGATTATGAAGAATCCCGGTGCCAGGAGCCATGGACTATTCGCAAGGACGCGTATCGCTTGCGCCTGTTGAAGGAGAACGCCCCAGCTGATCGCGGGAGACTGTAGGCCCAGCCCGATAAAACTCAACGCGGTCTCACCAAGAATCATATTGGGAACACTCAGCGTGAGCGACGCTATAATATGACTGTAAAACGACGGGAGCATGTGTTTAACAATCACTTTGAGCTCTCCGGCGCCGTGGACTCGCGCAGCCATCACAAAGTCTTCCTCACGGAGCGACATGAATTTCCCGCGGACGACGCGCGCGAGCCCGGTCCATCCGATCAACGAAAGAATCACGACGATTCCGAAGTATATTCGGAGCATCGGCCAGTGCGGCGGGAGAGCAACGCTCAATCCCATCCAAAGCGGAAGCGTCGGGATCCCGCGCAGGAATTCGATAACCCGTTGAATAACGATATCGATTGTTCCTCCGAAGTATCCGGAAGCTCCGCCGATTAGCACTCCGAGGACAAAACTGATAGCGATTCCGACGAGCCCGATCGACAGCGATATCCGAGAACCGTACAGAATTCTTGAGAACACGTCTCTCCCCAACGTGTCGGTTCCCATCAAGAAAAAGTCCCCACCGTCTTCTACGCCGAAGAGGCGCAGGTCGGACCGAAAGAGGCCCCAGAGCCGGTACTCGGCGCCGCGGACGAAAAAACGTATACGGTACTGCACCGTCTCGTCGTCGACATAACTGAACCGCAGCGTGAGCGGGTCCCGCACCTGCGTGAGTCCGTACACGAACGGTCGCGTGATCCGTAATCCACTCTCGTCGCGAAACCGAATCCGGGTCGGTGGGGCGAGCCGCCGCGAGGCGTTCGTCTGCCTTGGATCCATCGGCGATAAAGGCTCGCAGAAAAGCGCGCCCAAGTAGAGTATCCCGAGCACGGCGAGCCCGGCAACCGCGAGCTTGTGCCGCGAAAACTTCCAGCGGATCAGTTCCCACTGAGACGCGACGAGCACCCTCTGCCCCGCTTTCTTGGCTTTTCGTTTCCCGAGGCCGAAACGCCGCGCGACTACGGTCTGATCCTCAGGAGTCGGGTCTTTCCCGACGCTCGGGGTCGCGTTCGGGTTCATATCGCCTCCGAGATACGCGGATCGACCCAGGCGAGCAGGACATCCGAGAGCAGCGTTCCGAGCACCGTCAGAGAACTGAGTATCATCACGATCGATCCGGCGAGAAACATGTCCTGGCTAAGGAGCGCGCCGACGAAAAGCGGCGAGATCGTCGGAATGTTCAGAACGAGCGAAGCAAGCAGCTCGCCGCCGAAGAGCGTCGGCAGAATCCACCCGATTGTGCTCACGACCGGATTGATCGCAATACGGAACGGATACTTGAAGAGAACTTTGAGCCGTGGTAGCCCCTTTGATTTTGCGACCATAACATACGGCTTCTGGAGCTCGTCGAGCAAGTTCGCGCGCATCACGCGTATCAGACCCGCGGTACCGGCGGTCCCGATCACGATGACCGGGAGCCACAAGTGGCTCAGCAGGTTCCCGAGCCGCGCAAAGCTCCAGGGGGCGTTCTGGAACTCCGGCGAGAAAAACCCTACCGCGACCCGCCCGGTCGCACGGAAGTACCAGTACAACAGCATTAGCGCGAGAAAAAAGTTTGGTATCGCGAGTCCGATGAACCCGATCGTCGTCGCTATGTAGTCACCGATCGAGTACTGATGAGTCGCCGAGTACGTGCCGATCGGCACGGCAACAAGGTACACAAAAAGAAACGATACGAGCGAGATCGTCAGACTTGCGGGGAGACGCGTCGCGATGAGCGCACGCACCGATTGGTTCCACTGCATCGAGCGGCCCATATCGCCGCGCACGAATCGCGTGATCCACCGGACGTACTGTACGGCAATCGGTTGTCCCAAGCCGTAGCGAGCCTTTATCGCTTCGATCTCGGCGTCTTGAACCAGCTCGCCTTGTGCCTCCATGTTGGATATATAGAACGAAAGATAGTCGCCGGGCGGCAGCTGAATAATTGCGAACGACAACATGGAGATAGCGATAAGCGTCGGGATCATCAAGAGAACCCTACGAACTAAAAAACGTGCCATGCAGCTTGCCGCCTCCTTGATCGCAGAAAGTCGGGAACCGTCGGGGGACACCAATTATCGGGCATCCCCGACGGTAATCTACACGCCGGAACCGGGGGGCCGGTTCCGGCGCGCCTTAAGTGAGGAGAATCAATCGAAGTACCACAGCTGCGACGGCGTCGTGTGATGCTCGCCACTACCGTGCGTGAGCACCCCGTCCCTGCCTTGAACCGCGAAGTTTCGCAATCGGTTCTGGAAGACGAAGAACGCCAGTTCCCTCGGCGAGTTATACCCGGGAATCACCAGGTGGTTTTCAACCCAGATTTCAAGCGCTTCCTCGATCCACCGGTCGCGTTGTTCGGCCGACGGCTCGACCATCCCGTCTTCCTGGATTTCGCGAAGCCTCTTGATGTGCGCAGGCGGCTCTTCGCCTTCGGCGCCGTTCGTCAGCAGCCACACGGCCCACGGATGTGAGATAGGCCACGTCCTGCTCGCAGGCATCAGCGAACCTCGATCGAAGATGTTCAAAGGACGTCCGCCGGGAGCGGATGAGTTCATGAGAATATCGTACTCGCCGGCTGCTACCATCTGGTTCACCAACTGTCCGGCCTGGACGCGGACGACCATTCGGATTCCGATGTTGCTGAAGTACCCGCGGTATAGATCGAGAACTTCGGGAGTCTCGGTCGGCCACTGCGTCGACGTGAGACCGATAAGAGTGAACTGACTCCCGTCGGGCGCGCGTCGATATCCATCGCTATCGCGCGCGGTCATACCGACCTGGTCGAGCAGCCGATTTGCCTCGGCGACGTCACGACCGATGTACCGGCTGTACAGCTCGTGATCCTGTCCAAGATGATCGCTCGACGCGGGCCAGCTCGGGATCGCCTCGCCTTCGTAGATAACATTGTTCACTTCGTCGTAGTCTATCGCTTTGATCAACGCACGGCGGAACCGGATGTCGTTAATGACTTCTCGCTTGACCGGGTCCGCGTTGTTGAAGTTGAACATCACTGCGCCGAGGTTGTTCGGCGGCCAGACACCGAAAGACACGCGGATATCGCTTCGCTCCAGGTTCTCAAGGATCAACGGAAGGTTGGGTCGTCCCCCGATGAACCCCGCGCTCGCGTACGAGAGTTCACCCGCGAGCGCCTGCAGGAACCACGCCTCGGAATCCTGAACGAACGGGTGCTCCTTTCCGTCGATGTAGGGAAGCTGGTTCCCTTCGCTGTCGACCTTCCAGTAGTACGGGTTCCGTCCGAACCGCGCAACTTCCTCGTACCCATCGTTGAGCGGAATCCACGCAGAGATGCTCGGGATCTCGGGGTTCAGGTAGAAGTTCCGCTTGTAGTTGAACATCTCCATCCACGTATCGTAGTCACCCTCGCGAACTAGCCGAGAGATCTCGGCTTGGGAGACGAAATCCGGGTGGAACCGTTCGAGGTAATGAGCCGGCGCGTACGGCATCGGCCGAATCCGTGCGGCGTTTTCGATGAACATCGGGTTCGGATGCGTAAACTCGAACCGAACCGTCGTGTCGTCGATCTTCGTAACAGTTGGAAGATTACCGCGCGTCATCAGGAACGCGGGCTTTGACGGAGTAAGATCGTCGTTCTTGATGATATGCTCGAACCACCACACGAGCGCGTCGGCGGTGAAGGGAGTCCCGTCGCTCCATTTCATCCCCTCACGGAGAAAGAACGTAGTTACGCGCGCGTCGGGTGAGACATCCCACGCTTTCGCGACGTTCGGGTTAAGTTCTTCGAGATACGGCATGCTCCACGTCACAAGGTGCTCGAGCATGAGCCTCTCGGACAGCGTGTGCAGATAGATCGGTAACCTGAGCGACCGCAGCGATCCACCGTACCGACCGATACTCTCGACGGGCTCGAGAACGAGGGGCTCGACGGGCAGACGATCGTCGACCGGCGGCAGCTCACCGGACTCGACCTTCTCTCTCAAACTCGGAGCGGCCTTAAACCGCTCGATCACCACGGACCGCCCTCTTTCAGACAGGTCATTCGGAACGATCAACTCGAAAGACTGGTTGATCACAGAACCCAGCTCAACGTCCGCGGCCGCCGGGGCTGCGGCCGCGGCAGCCGGCGTTTCTTTGGCACCGCCCGCGAATGCAAACGCAGGAATCAGCCAAAGCGTGAACAGGCAAAAAATGAAACCCTTTTTCATACACACCTCCCCGAAATATTTGGTCCGTACTCGAACTGTGGTTATAATAACATATACTACTGGTGGTGTAAACAACTTCCTCCAAGTTTTTTTATCTTTCGACGCGGCCGGTGAGTTACGCGAAAAAACCCTCGCGACGCATTTCGTAAAGCGTTGACGGCCCCCCCGGTAGCGGGAACTCGACGCGCGCGTTACCGCGGCGCTCGGACTCGTACACGCCCATGATGATCTCGATCGCGGCGCGACCGTCTTCCCCGGTCGAGAGCGGTGAGCCCCCCTCGTCGAGACACCGGACGACGTCGTCGGCCGCCTCTTCCATCGGCGTTCGCGCAGACACGTTCGGAAACGGCTGTGGATCGAGCGCGTGCCACTCGATGTTCGGGTCGACGTGTGCGTCGCGCGTTACGAGTTTCTTCACTCCCCAGAGGTTCTTCTCGCCCATCCCGATAACGATCTTCCCGTGCGTCCCGATCAGCTCGAGATCGAATTGGGCGAACTCGGTGAGCTCGTTCACGATCGCGACCCCGGTCACGCCGTTCCGGAACGTCACGATCGACATGCTCTCGTCTTCGAGCGGGAACGGTTGTAGGCGTCGGACCGCGGTTCCGACCACCCACGCGGCGTCCCCCGCGTAGATCCGGAAAAGATCGAACGTGTGCGTCGCGTCGTGGAGCAACGGGCCCTCCTCGTCGGACCGCCACGCCGGGTACGGTTTGATGCCTTCACAGTGGCTGATCATCGTGAGAAACTTCCCGATCCTTCCACTCTCGATCAGATCCTTTGCCGCACGAAACGTCGGGTCCCATCGGCGGCTGTGATTAACCGCGAGCAACGTACCGGATTTCTCGCACGCGGCGATCATCTCGTCGCACTCCGCGAGGCTCACGGCCATTGGTTTCTCGCAGAAGATCGCCTTGACGCCCGTGGC
>REEC01000206.1 GCA_007695285.1 Spirochaetaceae bacterium
GTCGCGATCAATTTCCGCGCGCGCTCGATGCAGTCCTTTCCGATCGGCTTCGCGAGTTTCTCGAGCGCGCGGTTTCTGTACGAGTTGAATTTGTCGATATACTCCGGCTTCGCGACGTACAGGATCTTGAGGTCGACGAGGCCCGATACCATCGGACTGTCGAGATTCGCTTGATCGTTGATGCGCGTCTCCCACGGCGTGCAGTAGATATCGTACCCGACATCGTCGAGGATGAAACACGCGCTGATCTCCCAGCCCTTCTGCGTGTTGTTGACGATGATCAGGTCGAGATCGCTTTTTTCGTGAAAGTCGCCGGTGCGGAACGACCCGGTCAACCCGATGAGCGCGATATCGTCCGGGAAGTCCCTCTTTGCCCTCTCGATCACCATCTCGATGATCCGGCGGTTCTTCTCAAACAGCTGCTGCTTTTTTTTGGCGTCCATCTTGCCCTCCCATCCGGTCACGATCCGACCGGCGGTTTCGCTCCAGCATATCACCGACGATCACGAACGCGCTACCCAGCGCCGGCCGGTCTCTCGGCTTAAAGGACCTCGGTCGGCTCGGTGCCGATATACGCGTGGCACTCGGTCCGGATCGCGAAGAGTTCCGCCTCGCGCATGCTGATCTCGATACGTACGGGCCTTCCGATGAGTTCGGACACGTCCCCTCGGTTTTTCCATCGGACATTCGCAAAAAGGTGGTCACCAGAGATCGGTATCGACTCCTCCGTCGTGTACCCGGAAATCGGCTCCGCCGTGTTGCCGTCGACGATCTGCACACGAACGGACGTGTGCATAGCGGTACGTACGTTGAGCGAGAGGTTGCCGGACTGGGGAATGATGGTTTTCGTCCGTAGGAGCCCATCCTTCCCCCATGTCTTCATCGAACAAAACCCGTCGAGGCGCATTTCGTAAAACAACGGGCCGAACGCACCCCGCGTGTTGAAGCCGGATTTCTGCATGTCCGGATACGAAGCGTGCTCGCCGCGCGACGAGTGAACAAGGAAAAGGAGGCGATCGTCGCGGGTTCGGATCATCTCCATTGCATACACCTGCCCACCACCGAGTGAACCGTACTCCCGAGTAGGGATGAACGGTTCACGAACCGTCCGGTACCAGTTCTCGCCGTTATAGCTATACGTCAACTGCGTATCCATACGCCCAGCCATCTTGACGCGACGGCTTTCCTCGAATATGTCGGTGTGAAAAACGTGCAACATTCCTATGTAAATGTCCTCGTACGGATCCGCCGGCATCGAGTAAAATTCGGTGCCGGGCGTATCGAACGCGTCGGGCTGGAGAACGGTAACAGGAGATTCGAAGCTCTCGAGATCCCTCGTTTTCACGATCGTGATCCGGCGGTCTACGTGAACGGGACGCGTATGGATCTGGAAATACCCTCCACGCTCATTCCAGACCCACCCACACCACGTATCGGCACGAGTGTTCTGCCAAGTCTGTGTTCGTGAGATCGCGAAACGGAGTCCGTCTCGTGAAGTGCCGAGAACGCTCCGATTCGCTTCACGGTCCGGGTGATACGTCGACATCAAATACCCGCGATCCGCGAACGGCGTACCGGCAAGCGAATTGATGTAGATCGGCCAGAATCTCTCGCCGTGCTCGTCAAGAACGACATTCTCAAACCCCTTCCACGCGGGAGTTGCCGAAAGATCGTACGCGGGGTTTTCCCACGAGTAAGGATCATCCGATTCTAGGCGGATCACGAAGGTTCCCGGATCGGCCTCAGGCGGGTAGACGGCCAAGTACATCGCGTACTTCCCGGCCCGATCGTCCCAGAACATGCTCGCGTACCCTCCGTAACCGAGCACGTGCGGGTGAAAATCGGTAAAAACTTCCTTGACGAACCGGGGCGAGCCCCAGACGCGCTCGAGGCACACTTGTTTCTCGATCATCCAGTTGTCGAGAAAAAGAATCGTTTTCATCTCTGTCGCTCCTTTGACGGCGGCGTAACCTGCGTTTGAATACGCATTCTCCCGGCTCAACACCGTTCCGGAGTGGTGACATCCCCGTACATCGTGTGGTAACATCATTATATTAATTTTGACGACCGCGTGTCCAATTATTGACGCGGAGGCCGGGATTATTTCGGCGAAAAATCGAGAGAGGCGAATGCATCGCGAACGTTTTTACGGCTGGGTTGTTGCGAGCTCCAGTACCGTTTTGATTTTCTTCGTCGCCGGCAGCGCGTTCTACGGAATGCCGGTTTATTTGGTCCCGCTTCAAGGCGCGCTCTCGGCCTCGCGCGGCGAAGTCGCCCGCGCGTTCGCCGCGGTGAGTCTACTCACAGGTGCTTTGATCCCGGTTGTCGGAACGGTCGTGGACAGATGGGGGCCTCGGCGGTGCCTTATACTCGGTATCTCCGGCATCACCGTCACGCATCTTCTGTTGTCTTCGGTAACGACGCTGACGCAACTGACCTTTTTTATGGTCCTTCAAGGCCTTGTCCTGCCGTTCGCCGGAGGACTCCCGAATCAAGCGCTGATCGGCCGTTGGTTCGTGAAGAGACGGGGACGCGCTATGGGAATGGTCGGCGCCGGAGTCGGCCTCGGAGGACTATGCCTGCCGTGGCTCATTGGGGTAACGATCGAAACGTTCGGGCATCAGACCGCGTTTCTCTGGACCTCCTTCATCCTCGGAGGAATCTGCCTCCCAATCGTCATTCTGGTAACTCGGGACTCTCCCGAGGAGAAGGGGCAGCTCCCCGACGGCTGTCGGTCCGACCTCGGGCCGACGACCGCCCGACAGCATCGCGGTCTTTACTTCCGTCACGCAATCCGTTTACCCGCGTTCCGGCTCATGCTGGTAAGCGCGGCATGCTCGCAAGCAACCGTCGGCTTGATCAGTATGCACCTACCGGCAATGCTACAAGACGCAGGGCTCCCGCTGAGCGCTGCAGGGGCGTACCTCGGGTTTGCGCTCGGAATCGGCGTTGTCGGGCGCCTTTTGGTCGGGGAGCTTTCAGACACGATTAAGCCGCGGCTACTCTTTATCGGTGCGTGCGTCGGGACGGCGCTCAGCACCCTGTTCCTGCTCCGGCCTGGGGCGATTCTTCCCCGCGCCGCGTTTGTGTTGTTCTACGGAACATTTCAGGGTGCGGCGTCGACCGTGATCCCGCTCGTCGTTCACTCGTTGTTCGGCGCGCGCGCATTCGGTAGGATTTACGGCTCGCTGCTGCTTTTCACGGCGAGTACGGCGGCGTTGGGGAACTTCATGAGCGGCCACATATACGACATTCGTGGTGAGTACACGTACGCGATCATTCTTGCGCTGACGTTTGGACTCCTCGCCGCCGTTTTCGCGTTTTTCACGAGGTACGCGCGCGAGAATGCACACTGAACCGCATCGGTTGTCGGGACCCCCGGTACTGTGGCTCGGTCCATCGACCGACGGCGGTGATTGTTCTTCGTTAGCGACTGTTAGGACAACTGCGCGAGCGCGATTGGGGTTCGAGACGGCATGACAGAAGGAGGAACGATGACGACGCGCATTTTCGGTCGGGTGGTGACGCCGTTTGGGGTGATTCCCGACGGTCTAGTAGTAATTGAACGAGACAGAATATCTCGTGTCGGACACCGAACGGAAAAGGACGTGAGGAACTCCGACGGTGTTCTTGATTACCGTGGTAGCTATATCGCACCGGGTTTCGTCGATATCCATTGCCACAGCGGCAAGACCGGCCGGTGTTACGAGGATCCGCACGGTTTTGCTGAGCACCATCTCGATTTCGGTACGACAGGCATCTTGCCGACGCTAGACTACAATCAGTCGCACGAGGAGATCCTGCAATCACTCTCGGATATCCTCGTGGCGATGGAAAACCCGGAGACGTCGATCATCGGAGTACACATGGAAGGGCCGTATATCAACCCGAAGTACGGAGCTATCACCTCGCCGATCAGACCGGTCTCGGAGAAGGAGTACCGCGAGATTCTCGACCGCGCCGGTTCGACGATCAAGCTCTGGACTTTGGCTCCGGAGCTCGACGGCCAAGAGGAGTTCATGCGTGCCGCGTCGCGGTACGGAATCGTGTTCTCGGTCGGACACTCGGAGGCGTCGCCGGACACGATCTTCTCCGCGTACCGACACGGGTTAAAAATCGGATGCCACCTCACGAACGCGTCGGGTTCTACCCCAGAGGTCGCGCGGTTTCGCGGGACGCGCGAAGTTGGTGTTCACGAAGCGGTCCTGGTTCACGACGATATGTACGCAGAGGTCATCCCCGATCGCGAAGGAATCCACGTGAGACCGCTGATGCTGCGACTGATTGTCAAGGCAAAAGGGGTCGAAAAGGTCATCATCATCACGGACGCAACGGGTCACGCGGATAATGGCGAGGGCCGAGACGTACGAATCACGGACGGCAACGAGCATACACCAGGAGGAAAGAAGGAAACGCTCTCGGGGAGTCTTTTGACGATGAACCAAGCGGTCCGGAACATGATCGCGCACACCGGGGTCGGAATCGTCGATGCGGCGCGGATGGCTTCGCTCAACCCCGCGACGGCGCTCGGTTTGGACGCCGAGATCGGGAGCATCGAGCCGGGGAAAAAGGCGAACATCGTCGCGCTGACGGACAAGATCGACGTCGAGATGGTCATGGTCAACGGCCGTGTACGCCGGTAAGGCCCTCAATAACTCACAAGGAAGGACATGATGAACAGCAGAGATCGTGTAATCGCGGCCGCGGAAAGGAGAAAGGCAGATCGCTTCCCCACGTCTTTACGATGCACACCGGAGGTACTAGACGGCCTTCGAGCGCACTTGAACGCGCCGACGAAACAGGATGCGTACGATGCATTGGGAATTGACGTTCGGTGGATCTCGCTTCCTTTCATCGGGCCGAAAGAACGCTCGGCAGCGCCGCTCGGTAGCGAAGGAACGGATTTCTGGGGGTGCTACAACACCAAAACGGTCACTGCGTTCAACACGTACTTCGAGATCACCCATCACCCACTTGCTAACGCGTGCACCGTTCGCGACGTCGAGAATCATGATTGGCCGAGTCTCGATTGGTGGGACTACCAGGCGATTCCCGAAATTATCGAGCGCGAGAATCGTGCGGATCGCCGTGCTATTCTGTTCTTCGCGGGAGGAGCGTTCGAGACGCCGTGGTACATCAGGGGTTTCGAACGATTCCTCACCGATTTGTACGATGCTCCCGAGATCGTTCACGCAATCTGTACGCGCGTCGAAGAATATTATCGGGAACGAGCACTCCGCGTTCTCGAGGCGGGAAACGGCATGATCGATATCGTCGGCTCGGGTGGCGATATCGGCGCAGAGACCTCGATGCTTGTAAGCCCCGAGAAATGGCGTCAACTAATCAAACCGTACACAGCGAAATTGATCCGTACGTTCTCATCGATGGGACTCAAGACGTTCTACCATTCCGACGGAGCAATCCAGCCGGTAATCGAGGATTTTATCGAGATCGGACTCGACATTCTGGATCCGATCCAGGTCGGCGCTGCGGGGATGACACCCGAAGAACTTTTCCCGCGGTTCGGCGATCGGCTCACGTTCCACGGTGCGATAGACGAAGTTCACCTTCTTCCGCACGCGACGCCTGATCAGGTTTTCGACGAAACCACTCGCGTCATCAGAACCCTCGGTGAGAACAATGGGTACATCGTCTCGCCGACACACCAGGTGCAGGGCGACACGCCGGTCGAGAACGTCGTCGCTATCTTTGAGGCCGTCAAAGCATTCCGGCGCACGGAGTGACCGTTGGCAATCGGACGGTTTATTCCTGGGGAATGATCACGGCGTTTATGTCGGTCACCAACTCGGCAGGGAGGTGTCGAGTACAACCCATAAGGCGAACAACTGTGTTCGGGACGGCGTCACTCAGAGAAACGACCGAGACGCCGGTGTGACAACTCACGAGCCGGACGGTCGTTCTATATGCTACCCCGGCGAGTTCGGCAACAAGCATCCCGTTAAAGCCATTGTGCGCGACGACCGCGACAACTTGTCCACGCGTGTGAAGTCCGCGTAAGCGGGCGGCAAATCGGATGGCGCGGTCCCGCTCTTCGCGCAGACGCACAGCAACCTCGGCGGTCTCCGGATGGTCAGCCACGTTTCCGTGAAGCGCGGAGATCTCGCGGAGTTCGGGCAGAACGCTTAGCGGTGTGTCCGGACACAGACGACCGACCGCTTCGGCGGTCTGCGATGAACGGGCCATGTCCGAGCAGTAAATATGATCCAGCTTCAGCGGGAGAGCCGCGAACCGGGCAGCAACGAGTTGGGCCTGTCGCTCACCGCATTCGCTCAGCGCGGGGCCGATGAACCCATCGACCGTCCCGTTCCCCCCGGCCTGTCCATGCCGCACGAGAAACAACGTTACCGCATCAGACCGCGCCATAAAAGCGAGGTTGTCGCTCTCGCGGTCTCCAACCGGCGGAACTGATTCGACGCCGTGCGGGAAACCGCCGGCAGGCCTATCGGTATGCATCGTGTCCTCACTCTTTTGTTTGACTCTTTCGCCTTTCAAGTCCTAATCGGGCCCAAGACACCATATCCGCAGACATGATACCAAGCCCGCACGACCCGTGACAACACGAGACGGGGACGTATCTTCAGTTCGATGTCCCCATATGAACGAATTGATCAAAAAACATGGTTTATGTTATCCTTGGAAATGATAATTGTGACTGGAGCCGCCCGGGCATAAGAGGCTCACACCCAAAGGAGATCCGATGATGGAGAAAGCCGCGCAGTTTCACGCAAGCGACGATTTACTGAAGCGCGCACTGAGAGTCACGCCGCTCGGAGCCCAGACCTTCAGCAAGAGCTACCGTTACTTCCCACGCGGAAACGCTCCTCTATTCCTGGAGAAGGGAGATGGATGCCGCGTCTGGGACGTCGATGGGAACTGTTTCGTCGACTATATTTGTGCGTTGGGTCCGGTGACGGTCGGATACCACGACGAACGCGTCGACGCTGCGGTGATCGAGCAGCTCGAGAAGGGCATCTCTTTTTCTCAGCCGACTCCTATCGAAGTGACCCTCGCCGAGAAACTGACGCGCGTGTTGCCCGGCGCTGAGATGGTGCGTTTTGTAAAGAACGGGTCAGACGCGACGACGGCCGCCGTTCGACTCGCGCGCGCGCACACCGAGCGGGACGTCGTTTTCTGTTGCGGTTATCACGGAATGCACGACTGGTATATTTGCTCGACAACGAATGACGCAGGAGTACCCGCGGCGCTCTCCGAGATGACCGTGACGTTCCCGTACAACGATATTGCGGCTCTCAAGTCGCTCTTCTTGCAGTACAAGGACAGGGTCGCGTGCGTGATCATGGAACCGATTCAGGGTGACGGCCCGCAGGATGGATACCATGCGGAGCTCGCCGACGTGGATAACGAAGACGGCGCGCTCCTCATCTTCGATGAAGTCGTCTCGGGTTTCCGGTACGCGCTCGGCGGCGCGTCCGAGTTGTTCGACGTCACACCGGATCTCGCGGCGTACGGAAAGGGAATGGCGAACGGACTGCCGCTGTCGGTCGTCGTCGGCCGACGTGACGTCATGGAGCTGATAGCTGAGAAGGCGGTCTTCATCTCGACTACGTTCGGGGGTGAGGCGCTATCGATCGCAGCCGCACTCGCGACTATCGAAATACTTGAAAAGCCCGGCGTGTACAAGACTCTGCGGGATCTTGGAGACAAAATGCTCCTCGGGCTTGAGGAATCGATCTCACGCCTGAACATCGGGGGGACTGTCGCAACAACCGGTTTGTCACCGCACGCTGGAGTAAAATTCGAGGCATCCGGGGGACTTGATTACCTCGATCTCACGTCGGTATTCGAACAGGAAATGATCAGAGACGGAATCCTTACGTACGGGATCACGAACCTTAACACATCTCACGGGGAGCGTGAGATAGAGCGGTACGTCGCCGCTGCAGAGAGGGCATTTTCCGCGATCAAAAAGGCGGTAGATTCCAACACGATAAGCGGTATTCTGACCGGAGCCAAAATCGAACCGGTGTTTCGCCGGAACTGACCACACCAAAAACGCCACGTCTCGACGGAAGACATACGGAGGAACACAAAGATGATACTCGACACGATTCGCAACGCAGCGGCCTACTCGGCGCTCGGCGACCGACTTGCCCGCGGCCTGAGACACATCGCGACGACCGATTTCTCGACGATCGACGACGGAAAGTACGAACTCTCGGGCGACGACGTATTCGCACTGGTCCAGAGTTACGACACGAAACCGATCGACGATCGCGAGTTTGAAGCGCACCGGGTGTATGCCGACATTCAGTTCATCGTGAGCGGAGAGGAGATAATTTTCTGGGCGGATGTCGACCACCTCACGATAACTCGTCCGTACGACGATTCGAGCGACGCGGTCATGTTCGGCGCAGACCGAGATACACTCGAGAAGGCATCGCCGATACACATGAAGCACGGCTCCTTCGCGGTGTTCTTTCCGCAAGACGGTCATCTGCCGGCGGCGGTACTCAGCGCGCCGACGCCTGTCAGAAAGGTCGTCGTAAAAGTCAGGCTATAACCGTCTGGTAGACTTCCGGTGGTTGCTCACGTGATTGTCGGTGAAAAGAATATCCCTCAATTGTCGGTTCCGTTGTCGACACGGTCGAGTCAATCGAATCGCCGCACCGGAGCGAGATCACCCGGTGCGACACCTCCTACGCGTACCGGTGCGCGACCGAGCTCGCGGCGGCGGCCGCGATGGCGCCGATCATGTCGTCTAGAAACGTATGGCAAACGCCGTCGGCTTTGCCGCGTTCATCAACTTTTTTGACTATTCCGAGTTTCGTTTTATCGACGTATCCAAAATTCGTGAGGCCGATCGAGCCGTACACGTTCACGATGGCAAGCGCCAAGACCTCGTCTATTCCGTAGAGTCCGTAATCGCTCATGAGAATACTTCGCAAAGGCTCACTCACAAGGCCTTTTTCGGCAAGAACGTCGAGTTCCAGTCCCGTCAACACCGCGTGCTGCACTTCGCGCTTCATGACTACGCGTTCCACATGATCTAAACATGTTGCGAGCGTCAGGCCGGGAACATGCGGCTTCTGGAGATCGAGCGTGATTTCGGCGATCTCCTCGAGAGAAACCCCTCGTTCGTTCAATCTTTTAACCACGATATCGCGTTTGTGCGCATCGTCTAGCCGCCTATCCTCGGAACTGGTTCTTTCCACGGTATACCCCCTCTCTCGACGGCGTTGACGCCATCGGCGATCGCTCGGAAAGAATAACATGGACACTCTTTTGTAGCATTATGTCAACCGCGGAGGTGCATCCCAAATCCGACAAAATCAATCATTAGATGTTTCCTCCGTGTATTGACCGCAGCGACGTCGCACGGCTACACTGCGCTATCTGATGAAACCTCGAGACAGGCAAGTCCGTATTCTAGAGCTCATGCGCGTGTACCAGCGCGAGATGAAGGTTGAAGAGATCGCCGAGCTTTTCGAGGTGTCTCCGCTCACCATCCGGAGAGATCTCGATGCGCTCGCCGAGGACAAAGCGTTGATCAGGACTCACGGCGGCTGTATTCATGCGGGACGCCTAACGCGAGAGACGGAGTACCACTCGAAGGTCGCGAGGAATTTCGACCTCAAGAAGGCGATAGCCC
>REEC01000112.1 GCA_007695285.1 Spirochaetaceae bacterium
CACCCGGAGATTCCGTTCACGATCCGCCGAGTCGCCGACGACGTGCTCGTCGCGCGAGGGAGTAACGTCTCGATCGATCCCGACACCGGCGTGCACCTTCTCTCGGTCGCGGGTGATGCTCGCAAGGACGTCGCCTCGTATCTGGACAACCGGATGCGGTACGTCGCCGACGTAGAGACGGTTGTCGCGGAAGTTGTCGCATCGATCAGGGACGCGAAGGCCGAAGACCGATCGGGCGGCTCGTATGTGTTGCGAACGGCAAGCAATGCAACCGGGGACGCCGGCGCATCGCGCCGGCTCGGGCTGTCGGATCCGGGCCACGATGATCCACGAAGCGACTCGATCGAGGTCGAGTTTGGCGCGCTGCCGGTCGTTCGTGAGACCGACGTGATCGTGTGTGGACTCGGGACCTCGGGTGCCGAAGCCGCGCGCAGCGCCGCCGAACACGGACTCGCGCCGGTCTGTCTCGAGAAACACGCCGACGTGGGCGGAGTGAACACCGTCGGCGGTGTACCGGCGTACTGGTACGGACGCCGGACACCGTTCTTCAAAAAATGGCACCAAACGCTCAAACAACGAACGCGAAAATCGAACATCCCGACCGCGCTCGCGCTGTACGAAATCGCGCGCGAACTCGGCGCCGAGATCAACCTCAAGACGCCGTTCTGCGGGGTTGAAATCGACGGAGAGCGCGTCACCGGGATCGTGTGTATCGGTGACGACGGCTTCTGTCTGGCTCGAGGTACGTACATCATCGACTCGAGCAGCGACGGCGACATCGCCGCGTGGGCGGGCGCACCGTACACGTACGGATCCGAGCGCGACGAGATCACGCTCTGGTGCTCGTTCGGTCAGTTCGTGCACGGCAAGTACGAGGCGAGTCGCCAGTACCAGTCGGTGATCGATCAACGCGGCATCCACGACACCTCACGTGGAGCGATCGCGGGGCGGCGTATGACCGGCGTGGCCGGACGCGGCGAGTTCATCCAGGACTACATCGCGACGCGCGAGAGCCGCCACATTACCGGACGGACCGTCGTGACATACCACGACGTGATCGCGGGCCGTGTTTTCCCCGATACGGTCCTTCGCTGTAAATCGAACGTCGACATCAAGGGTATGGCGTCGAGCAGCGCGGTGATGTGTGGATACGTCGAAGAGAGCTTTCTCCGGAACTTCGTGATGTCGATCCCGTACTCGGCGCTCACGCCCAGTACGCTCTCGAACGTTCTCGTCGTCGGAAAAGCGTACTCAATTACACACGACGGCATCTCGATGGCGCGGATGCAACCGGACATGATCCAGCTCGGCGCCGTCGCGGCGCACGCGGTCGCCGAAGCGACGTCGACGTCGGGCGCCGGCGGGGCCGCCGGTGCGGCTCCGCTTCACGCACTCGACGTCGAAGGCTTGCAACGTCGATTGTTCGGAGCCGGCCTTCTGATCGATGGAGACCTGCCGACCGGCCCGGACGACGAGCGCGTGCCGCCGGATACCGACGACGCGCTCGTCGACCTCGTCGATCGTGTCGTATCGTGCCCGCCCGAGCCCGACGAATGGGCGCGACTGTTCATGGTGCGCGAACGCGCGGTCGAACGGCTGCGGTCGGCCACCGATGCCGTTTCGTGGTTACGTCCGTCAACCGCTCAGCTCCTCTGCGCGCTCGGCGACCGATCCGGAGCCGACATTCTTCTCCGTGAGATCGATTCGCTGATCGCGGACCGGTTGCCGCCGGTAGCGGGCAATCGGCGTCACGATATGCCCGATCACGGATGGGCGCCACGTCCGGTCTATCTTCTCTGCGCGCTCGCCGAGTGCGGGGAGCTCGGGCTCGTGCCGAGACTCGAGCGGGTCGCCGACCTGCTGGAGATCGACCGGACGGTATCGGACCACCGGTTCAGTTATGTCTACGCGTTCGGATACGCGGGCGAGCGTCTCGCGCGCGCCGAGCTCATCCCGGTGATCCGGCGCGTCGCCGATGACCCCGCGATCAGGAACTCTCGAATCGCCCGTGGTGCCGATCCGCGCCTGACCCAGGACTACATCGGCGAGCGCTACGCGTACCTCGAGCTCTGCCTCGCGCGCGCTCTCGCGCGGTGCGGCGACCCCGGCGGCTACCGTACGCTTATCGAGTACACCGGCGAAACGCGGCTCTACCTCGCGCGCAGCGCGCGCGCCGAACTCCGCGACCTGGCCGGGCTCGACCACCGATACGATGTCGAGGCGTGGACCGCGTGGCTTGAAGCGTTTGGGACGACCGGACCGGAGCCGAAGCCGTACTTGATTCGTCACGCGTGATACGCGGGAAGGAGACGTGGGTGCCGTTAGGAGGGGACCCGTGTTCGACCAGGATAGCACCAAACGATCGCAACAATCCCGGGAATGTGCTATCCTTGCGCTGTGGAGTATGTCGTTGAACTCAAGCCACGAGCCGTTAAGGATCTGCGTAAAATGGACACGGCGCAGGCAACGAGAATTGCTGACGCACTGGAACGGCTGCAAACTGATTTACATGGCGACGTGAAGAAGCTCACGAACCACACTCCGGAGTACCGATTGCGCGTAGGCGACTATCGCGTGTTATTCGAGATCGACAGCGCCGATCGGGTTGTTGTATATCGGATAACTCACCGCCGAGAGGTATATCGCTAAGGAGGAGCTATGGAACTACACCCGAAGATACTGGAAAAGAATGGACGAAAGGAGTTCGTTATTCTCCCGTACGAAGAATTTGAGCAAATTGAACAAGAGCTTGGTGCTTACCACGACCTCCAGGAGTTGCGAGAGGCCAAAGAAGCCGAAGTCGATTCCCCCACCGAACCTTTGTCGGACGTGCGCAAAACGTTAGGAATCTGAACTCGTCGGTAGAGTCGTCGTCATCGGCTGTGATTGAGCAACCGTGCGAGGACGGATGCAGAGTAATCCTTTCCTGCTTCCTTCATACGAGGCTTTCCATGTAAGGTCTCATTATCTCCCGCACCCTGCATACCTCCGCGAAGTGGATCAGATCGTCAATCGAAGAACGTTTATTTCGAATCACATCCTTCAAAGACTCGATGGCGACATCCAGCCCGATTTTGTTTCGGTACTTGAAACAATCAGCGACGGTCTTCGGGATATTGTAGATGGCTATTTCAACGCCATCCACGTTGCGCCGCTCGATACCGCTCATATAGGCTTCCCCTGAGAACCTGACTGTGCGAATAGGATGTTCCTGGACCTGCGGCATGCGAGCTCTCCGCGGGATTGCAAGCCACACTTCCGGCGGGTTCTGTGTTCCGATTTCATGGAATGACAGAGCTGACAGAAGACAGACGACGCCATTCTCGACGAGTTTGCTTGCCTCAAAAAGAGAGTGGTAGGACCCCGGAACATAATCGACCGATGTATAGAGTCCACGTGCGATACGCCGGATTTCTCCTTCTCGTACCATCCGGGTCAGTGTCTTGGTGTCGACACCTTCTACGGTGATCTCGCTTGAGCTGATCACCGGGGAGTGCTGAAGAAGGGCCCGCACCTTTGACCGTTGCGTCTTCATGCCGTAAAATGTACTCATATATTTATAAATGTCAACTTTTAACGGCACTGAAAATAAGGTCGGTTGAGGGTTATGACATGGCAGGTCGGGTTCCGGTGATCACTTCTGCGTGATAACGCCAAGGTGGGCAGTACCAGCCCCTCATCAACGAGGTGTTGCGGCGATACAGGGATCATTTCAGAGGTCGTCGGGCGGGCTGATACAGTACACCTTGTTCCTCCGCAACGATCCGTGGAGCGCGGAAATCCTGGCTCTCGAGCCGGCGACTATCGCGTGCTATTCGAGATCGGCAGCGCCGATCGGGATGCAGAGTAATCCTTTCCTGCTTCCTTCATGCAATGCTTTCCATGAAATGCCTTATTAGCAGGCACCTACCTAACCGGACGCTCGTCCTGTTCGTCGCCGTGGGATTGTTCGGAGATAGACGTCCCTGACATCAAGGTTCCGCTTGCGGTTGCCGATCATACTATACTGACGTAAGGGGTCCGGATGAAAATCGACGAAAACACCTACCGGCGCATCGTGGACAACCTGCATGAAGGGCTGTACTTCGTAGATACAGATCGTGTCATCACGTACTGGAACAAGGCGGCGGAGCGCATTTCCGGGTTCAGCGCAGAAGAGGTCGTTGGGAAGAGGTGCCAGGACAATATTCTCACGCATATTGATGCCAATGGGCACCAACTGTGCATGGGCTTGTGCCCCCTCGCGGCAACGATCCAGGACCGGGAACTCCGAGAAGCGGAGGTGTTCCTGCACCACAAAGACGGCCATCGCGTACCGGTTGCGGTGCGGTGCTCGCCGCTCACGAATGGAGACGGTGCCGTTATCGGTGGCGTCGAAATCTTCACGGATATCAGTCATCGTGAGGCCAACCTGCTCCGCATCAAGGAACTCGAGGAGCTGGCCTTTTTAGATCCCCTGACGCGCCTCGCCAGCCGGGCCTACATGGAAAAAGAGCTTGCGATACGCCTCGAAGAATCGCGCCGCTACGGTATGCCGTTTGGGGTGCTCTTTGTTGATGTTGACCACTTCAAAACATTCAACGACACGTGGGGCCATGCGACCGGAGACCAAGTGCTCAAGGTTGTTGCCGACACCATTTCCGCGAACGGCCGCCCCTTTGATGCCTTTGGCCGTTGGGGCGGCGAGGAATTTCTGGGAATAATCCGCCACACCGGTCGAGAAGGCCTGGCGGTTGCCGGAGAGCGTCACCGTCGCGCGATTGCCGGTGCGTACATCGTGCGCGACGACGAAAAACTCACGGTAACGGTTTCTCTTGGTGGTGCGGTGTTCCGCCCCACCGAAAGCGCCGAGAACCTTGTACGTCGAGCCGACGAAGCGCTGTACGCAAGCAAGCGGGCCGGACGCAACCGCCTAACCGTTGCCCCGGAGTGATCCCCGATCGACAGCGCCGATCGGGTTGTTGTCCCCGGGATAGCTCACCGCAGATGCAAAGGCAAGTTAGCGACCGCTTCTCCGGGGCAAACCAGCCGATGCGGACTACTACTCGAGCTCCTTGTGCCGCCGCACGTTCAGAGCCTTCCACCGAAGCAACGGGTGAGACTCGATCCGAGTTTGTAGCTCGGGATCATCGGTCAGCAGCGTCGCGTCGATATGCGCTTCCTCCAAGAGCAGGTCCAAGAACTCCTTCTCAGCGTCGTTGAGCGGGAGGACCAAAGAGAGATCATCCCGGCATTGTCCCACAAGCGTACGGCCAAACTCCTCCGCGGGTATCCCGACCGGCATGGCGGACGGCCGAAGTGTGGGGAATAGCCTGCTGACCAGGTCATTTGGATCACAGGCGACATCGTCGGTCGAGACGGTTCTCCAGTCCTTCCGGTTCATACCGCCGTAGGCAACGAAACCGATCCGGAGCAGCGTCGGATCCAGTTTCACGTTGCTGAAAATCTGCCGGCTATCGAACAGGTCGCGGACTTGCGTACGAGCAAGGAGTGCGGCCAGCTTACCGGCGGCGAGTTCGTGAACATCGAGGGTCGGGATGTGCTTCGCAGAGTGTCGGCCGAGTCGGACTGAGTCGGCCACATTCGGTTCCCAGAGCGGTTGCCGGAACATGAAGTTCATGTCCAGTTCGAGATTTCCGGGGCGACCGGTATAGCTCGTGTACAAAAGCCTCCACTTGCCTCCGGCGTGATCGGTCGGCACACGACGAACGGTGAATCCTTCGCGTGAGAACACCGCCTGCGCCGCCTGCTCGATCTTCGGTCTCTGTTCGAGCATCTCGTCACGATCAAGCGCGCCGATGTAGTTCAGATCGATGTCGACCGAAAGCCGGGGAAGATTGAGTAGAAACAGGTTCAAGGCCGTTCCACCCTTGAGTACCCACTTGCCCTTCAAGTACGGATGCGCATCCAGCATATTCAGAAGGTTCATGAGATGAAGAACCTTCTCAAGCGTCGCGGGATCGAACCCCTCCGCCGAGGCGAGCTCCGTGACTTCCGACTGCGACAGCTTCACAGAATCTGCTCCCACGATCGTTCGAGCACTTCCCGCGGCACCACCAAGTTCCACTCGGAGACGAGGCGACACCCAGTGCGGCTACTACGATCCATGTAGTGCGGCTGTTTCGGGACGAGCGCTTTGAGCGCGTCGAAGGTACCCTCGTCGACCATCAAGGCGTCGCGGTGTTGGCTGAGGAAGAAGCCGACCTTCGCAGCGGTGGTCGCGTTTCCCAGGCGCCTGAGGTACGCCACAACCTGTTCGAGATCAAAGAACTCGATCGACTCCAAGGAACGCCAGATCTCTTCCCATGAGCCTGAGACATTCGGCCTGTCGAGAACGTCGACGAATGTCCGTTCAAGGTTGGTGACACGCAGGTCGACGCCATCCTGCGGGTTGGTCGCGATACCGAGATGGGAGCATCCGGATTCAAGCAGTGCCTGCGGTATGGAGAGGCGAACGTATTCGTGGCCCCGGAAGCGAGCGGTTGGGGATCGAAACGCAGAAACATACGTGAGGCGGTTGTAGCCGGAGTAAGCATTGCCGTGGTACTCGAGAGCTGTGTGATACGCCAATACGGCGTCGTCGGTCATCTTCGCAGCGACGAGGAACGGGTCTACCGAGTACGTGGCGGGGTCTGCGTTCAACGGAACGCTCGCGTAGAGGCCACGGCGAACCGGTACGATTCTGCCGCGCGAGCGGTGATACGCCAGAAGAGCCTTCCGGGTGTTCGGATTCACCGAGCCGTGTTCGGCGAGATACCCGCGAACATCATCGACGGTAAAAACGGCGTGTGTCGCGAGAAAAGCATTGAGGTTGAGGGAGGAAGAAACTCGACTGTTCAGCGACATGATACTAATAATATTAGCCTTTTCTTGTTGTTCTGCCAACTAATCCGCCAAGAGTTATGGCGCAAGTGTTTAAAAATATTAATTTTTTTACAACTATATCGTTTGTCTGTCATATTTCAGCCGGTAGCGACCATGAATTTGAGCCGGCCAACGGCAAAGGTCCTGATCCGGTGGGATTTCAGTACCGGCGAGTGCTTGTGAATCCGATTCACGTTTCGGGAATAGACTGGGCGATGCCGGATTTGAACCAGCGACTTCTACCGTGTGAAGGTAGCACTCTCCCACTGAGTTAATCGCCCCAGTAACGAACGTATTATGAGACTTAGCCCGAAAACTGTCAATCCACGGAACGCGCAGAGAATCGGCCGAACGGCTTTTACAAGGTTCGTAACACCTTATATTGATTGCCGCCGGGGGCAACTCGTGCTATTGTACTCGAACACAAATCCCACAGGAGAACCGAATGAAAGCACCGGAGACAAAGATCGCATTGGAGCTGTACACGATACGCGACTTCATGAAGAGCGAATCCGATTTCGCGAAGGCGATGGAGAAAACTCGTAAAGCCGGGTACGAGGCGGTCGAGCTCGCGGGCGTCAGCAAGGACATCCCGGCAAAGACGATAAAAAAGATAC
The DNA here is from genome assembly GCA_007695285.1 of Spirochaetaceae bacterium. Lineage (GTDB taxonomy): Bacteria > Spirochaetota > Spirochaetia > DSM-27196 > PXBQ01 > PXBQ01. The sequence goes on from REEC01000112.1 coordinate 7,482, forward strand.
TCGACGACAACGGGCTGTACTGCATGGCGACGCAGGACGGGCTGAAAGAGTTGACCGACGGACTCGCGAAGACGATCGACGACCTCAAAATACTCGAGTGTAACCACACCGCGCTCGCCGCGGGGCCCGCGGATATGCGGAGCCGCGAAGGCTACATCGAACTCGGGCGGATCCTCTCCGAGTCGGGCAAGAAGCTCAAGAAGGAAGGCATTGCGCTCGCGTACCACAACCACGCTTTCGAGTTTGAGCGCTACGGCGACAAGACCGGCTTCGCGCTGTTGTACGAGAACTCCGATCCGGAGTTTCTCGAGGCCAAGATCGATACCGCGTGGGTTCATAAGGGCGGCGCCGACGTCGTGTGGTGGATCCGCAAACTCGCAGACCGGATGAGCGTGATTCACTTCAAGGATTACACGATAGTGGAGAACGAGATCACTCTCGCGGAGGTCGGTGAAGGTAACCTGAACTGGCGCGCGATCCTCGAGGCGTGCGAAGCGACCGATCTCCGGTGGTACGTCGTCGAACAGGATAACTGCCAAAGAGACCAGTTCGAGGCGATCAAGATCTCGTACGACAATCTCATCAAGATGGGCGTAAAGTAATAATCCGGGAAGGAGGCGGCGAATGACGGGAAGACGGACACGGCTCAAAAACGCCGTGATCGCTTTTTTTGCGGTCGCCGCCGCTTCCGGCGCGGTCGGTCCGGCCGCCGCGCAGGACACGACCGCGATGAACCGCAGCGACGCGTACGCCCGAGAAATCGAAGAACACATCCTGACTCTCACGAACGCCGAACGCGCGCGCCGCAACCTTCCACCGCTCGTCGTACATACCAAGCTCGACAACGCCGCGCGTCGGCACAGCGGTGCGATGTCGTCGCAGCGTTTCTTTGCGCACGTCGACCCCCGCGGAAGAAACCCGCAGGACCGCGTTTTCAGCCTCTATCCGGAACTCATCGGCGGTATCGGTGAGAACATCGCGCTGAACCACGGCGACTCCGCGCTGAGGACGGCCGAGAACATCATGATCGCGTGGATGAACTCGGCGGGCCATCGGAGAAACATTCTGAGCGCCGAGTATACGTACATCGGCGTCGGCGTCGTCGCGGAGGCATCGGGGCCGAGATACTACGCTACCCAAAAATTTGGAAATCTGATAGCCGAACTTACCGACCGCGCACCGGACTCGGTCGCGGCGGGAACCGAGGTGATGCTTCGATTTATGTACTTGGGTCCGGCGCAGAACCGCGACAACCTCTCGGTCTTCGTCTCACTGCCCGACCCGCGAGCCCGATTTGAGCTCGGTGGCGGCCGCTACATGGTCGGAGCGGGGTTGCTAGAACCGCGATGGACGGGCCGATCGGAATTTTCGATCCGGGTTCCGACGAGTAGCGGCACGGGCCGATACACTGTCAGGATGGGGTACAACAACAGTTACGTCGATTCGCCCGGTATCACGGTTACCGCACAGTGAGCCCCCAAATGCAAGCCTGTCGGTGCGCGGATTGACCGACCACGCAGCCGCGCGTACACTGCCGATACACCGATACCGGAGGATTTCCCTATGGCCGAGTACGAGTCAGACGTACCGATCCCGCGGTCGCGAATCACGACCGATCAACGTGACCGAATCATAGACAGACTCTCGAAGAGTTACGCTCACGATCACATCGACGGCGAAGAATTCGAGCGGCGCGTCACAGAGGCGCAGAACGTGATGACGCACGAAGCGCTGCTCTCGCTCGTCGCCGACCTTCCGATCGTCCGCGAAGAGTCGGCCCCCGAGTCGTACGGCGAAACCCGTGCCGGCTCAGAGATCGGGATCAACTCGGGCGAGGTCCGTGCGTCAGAGAGCTTTGTCGCGATCCTCGGAGGGTCCGATCGAAGAGGACCGTGGCGTCCCGCGCGTCGTTCGAACGCCGTGGCGATTCTCGGCGGCGTCGACCTCGACTTCCGCGACGCACTGATCCCGCCCGGAGTCACCGAGATAGAGGTGTTCTGCTTCCTCGGCGGCGTCGATATCATCGTGCCGCCCGGCGTGAACGTCGAGATGTCCGG
>REEC01000208.1 GCA_007695285.1 Spirochaetaceae bacterium
CGGCTCGACCTCGCCGACGACTCGATCGAAGAAAACCGGAACGTGATGTACCTGACCGTGAGCCCCGACGGGGTGTGTGCGAACGATGTCGTCTTGCTTCTGCACGGCCTGAACGAAAAATGGTGGACGAAGTACCTGCCGTGGGCTCACCGCATCGCGACCGAGACAAAACGCCCGGTAGTTCTCGTCCCGATCGCGTTCCACATGGACCGCTCGCCCGCGGAGTGGAGCACCCCGCGCATGATGGCCGCGGTGTCGCGGCGACGACGAGAACACTACACGGGACTGCTCGAGTCGAGCCTCGCAAACGCCGCTCTGAGTACGCGGCTCGAGCAACACCCGGCGCGGCTGTTCTGGTCGGGGGTGCAGAGTTACAACGACGTCGTGCACATCGTGAAGCGAATCAGGGCCGGGAAGGATCACTCGATTCGGAAGTGCGACGGCATCGATTTTTTCGGGTACTCGATCGGCGTCTTGCTCGCGCAGGTTCTGCTGATGACCGATCCACACGGAGTGTTCGCCGACTCATGGCTGTTCGCGTTCTGCGGTGGCGCGGTCATGACCGGCATGAACCCGGTATCGCGTTACATCATGGACGGCCACGCATACTCGGCGTTGCGTCGCTACTTTCTTGAACACGATACGGCCGAGACCAAGGCCGCGCTGCCGGCCGCGATGATCGATACGCGCGAGGGAAGAGCCTTCACCGGGATGCTCGGCGGCGAGTTGTTCCGCGCCGAAAGAGAAGCGGCGATGCGCGCTCTTGCACCGCGGATTCACGCGGTCGCGATGGCGCGCGACACCGTTGTCCCGGCTGCGGCGGTTCGCGATACGCTCGAAGATGCGACGGTCGATACGATCGATCCACCTTTTGCGTACAGTCACGAAAACCCGTTTCCGTCGCGCGAGCCGGAAAACGCCGTCGACGCCGCGTTCGATTACGTGATGCGCGCGGCGGTCGATCACCTCGCGCGAGGCTGAGAGGCCTACACGGGGTCGCGCGTAAACTCGCCGTCGATCCGCCGCAGAATTTCTCGCGGATTCGCGTCCGCGAGCTCTTCGGGCAGACCGTCGGCCGGGAAGTCCTGGTAACAGAGCGGACGCGCGAAGCGCAGAATCGCCGCGGTGCCGACCGACGTAAAATGAACGTCGGTGGTCGCCGGGTACGGTCCGCCATGATTCATCGCGTCGCACACTTCGACTCCGGTCGGAAACCCGTTGAAGATCAGCCGGCCGACGCGCTCGCCGAGCAGATCGACCAGGTCGCGGTTCGCGGCGAGTTCATCCAGGTTTCCGTGGATCGTCCCGGTGAGCTGGCCGTCGAGCGACTCGATCGCCTCGCGCAGTTCACCGATGCCGTCGTACGACACGACGATCGTCGCGGGCCCGAATACTTCGACGCGAAGTCCACCGTCCGCGACAAACGCGCGCGAGGAAATGCCGAACACCGCGGGAACCGCGTACGCGGCGCCGGGTGCACCGGCGGCGGCCGAGTCACGCGCGGAGGAGACCTCACTCACGTCGTGTCGCCTCCGCAGCTCGCCGACGGTGCGCGTGTACGCGCTGCAGACCCGCGTATTCAGCATCACGCCGGTGGCCGCGGCTACCGCGTCTGCCGTTGCGCGGCCAAAAGACTCTGCGTACTCAGCCGGAACAAAGACGACGCCGGGATTCGTGCAGAACTGGCCGACACCGAGCGTGACCGACGCCGCGAGACCTTGAGCGACGCTCTGCGACCGCTCTGCGGCGGCACCCGGAAGAACGACGACCGGGTTCACGCTACCCATCTCGGCGTACACCGGGATCGGTCTCGGACGCGCCGCAGCGGCGTCGAACAACGCGCGACCGGCGGCGTGTGAACCCGTGAAGCCGACCGCGCGGATCGCCACGTGCAGAACGAGAGAGCGTCCGACGCGGGGAGAGCTTCCGTGAACGAGAGAAAAAACGCCGTCGGGCATGCCGGATTCGCGCGCGGCAGCCACTATCGCCTCGCCGACCATCTCCGAGGTCCCCGGGTGCGACGGGTGAGCCTTCACGACGACGGGATTTCCCGCCGCGAGAGCGCTCGCGGTGTCACCACCCGCGACCGAAAACGCGAGCGGAAAGTTCGACGCGCCGAACACCGCGACCGGTCCGATCGGGACGAGCATCCGCCTCATGTCGGGCTTAGGAAGAGGCTTCCGGCCGGCGTCAGGCCGTTCGATCCGAGCATCGACCCACGAGCCTTCTTCTACGAGCGAGGCGAACATCCTGAGCTGATTCGTCGTCCGGCCGCGTTCCGAGACGATCCGCGCCGCGGGCAGCGCCGTCTCGGTGACGCACCGCGAGACAAGCTCGTCGCCGAGTTGCTCGATCTGGTCGGCGATCGCGCGGAGAAACCCGGCACGCGTTTGCGCCGGGACGGCCGCGTACGCGCGGGAGGCGCCGAGCGCCGAGCGGCACGCGGCGTCGATCTCGGACTCTGTCGCATCGGTGAACGTCGGTTCAAGTTCGGCGTCGGTCGCCGGGTCGACCGCGCGATACGTCTCTGTACCGTCGGCTGTGCGCCGCGGTCCGATCATATTTTCCCCGTGTAGCTTCATGACTGCCTCCTCGCAGATGTTCTGCGCGTATCGCCTCGAGTTACGCGACCGTGTTTGTGAGCACTCCGATCCCGTCAATCTTCACGGTCACGACGTCGCGCGACTCGAGCGTGAACTCGCCCGGAGGTACGATCCCGGTCCCGGTCAGCAGGTACGCACCGGTCGGAAAGTCGTTGTCGGCGACGAGGTAGCTCACGAGTTCGTCGACCGGACGCCTGAGCCGTGAAAGCTCGGTCGTGCCCGAGAAAGCCTCATGTCCGGCGCGCGCGATTATGAGCGAGATAATCGTGGCACGGCTCGGCGGTTCGGAGCAGACGACGAGAGCGGGGCCGATCGCGCAGCTTCCACGGTAGATCTTTGCCTGCGGAAGGTAGAGCGGATTCTCGCCTTCGATGTCGCGCGAGCTCACGTCGTTCGCGACGACGTACCCAAAAACACGTCCGGCAGCGGACACCGCGACGCCGAGTTCGGGTTCAGGAACCGTCCAGTGTGAATCGGCGCGCACGCGGATCAAGGCGCCGTCGCCGACGGTCGTGCGTTTGTTGCCCTTGTAGAAGATCTCGGGACGCGCAGCGTCGTACACGCGCCGGTAGAACTCCGATCCGCCGCCCGCCGAAGATTCTTTCTCGCGCTCGGACCGGCTCGTCTCGTACGTCACACCCGCGGCCCAGATCTCCTGCGAGCCGAGCGGAGGAAGAGGCTCCCCCGAGACACGGTCGACCGTGTTCGCGCTCGATTTGGAGCCCGAAGCCGAGTTTGCGAGGCTCTCGAGCTCCCGGATGGGATCGGACATCGTGAAAACCGGGTCGATCGAGTCAAAATCCGTTCGAACGACGCGGTCGTCGAGTTCGAGAAAGATCCCGTCGGTTGTTTGAATGACGCGCATTAATTTCATCGTTTCCCCCTACCACGCGGTGAGGCCGCCGTCGACCGGGAACGCGACACCGTTGATGAACGAGGCCTCGTCGCTCGCAAGAAACACAAACGCCGAGGCGACGTCGTCGGTGCTCGCGAGACGTCCGAGCGGAATCTCGCCGTACCGTTCGGCGCGCTTCTCGGGGTCGGTCAGAACCGTCTGGAGCATCGGTGTGTCGACGGTGCTTGGATGAACCGAGTTGCACCGGATGTTCGCCGCGGCGTACCGCGAGGCGATCGATTTTGTGAGAAGCGTGACGGCGCCTTTTGTCGTCGTGTACGCTTCGTTCGTGAATTTGTGACCGACGAGTCCACATATCGACGCCATGTTCAGGATCACACCACCACCGCCCACCTTCATCACCGGCAGCACGTGTTTGATCCCGAGAAACGGGCCGCGCACGTTCACCGCGTACATCGCGTCGAACGACTCGACCGGCATGTCCTCGATATCGCGTCGGATGTTGATTCCCGCGTTGTTCACCAGCACGTCGATGCGCCCGGCCTTCTCGCGCACCGTACGGATCGCGGCGATCCAGTCGGGTTCGGACGTCACGTCGAGAACGATCGGCTCGACCGGCGCCCCGGAGTCACCAAACACTTCGCTCGCCGAACCCTCGGAGCGGGCCGAGTCGGCGATCTGCGCGGCGGTCGTCGCGGCGAGTTCGCCGTTCACGTCGGCGAGAAACACGCGCGCGCCTTCGCGGACGTACCGCCGCGCGATCTCGGCGCCGAGTCCCTGCCCGGCGCCGGTGATCAGCGCGACTTTCCCGCGGAGCCTCACGTGAGCTCGCTCCGCACCTTCACTCCCGCGAGTTTCTCGTAGAACTGGATAATTCCGCCGTGGTCGTCGGTCTGTTTCCCTTCGACTTTCAGCGCCTGCATGATCTCCATCACGCCCGCGCTTAACGGCACCGGAACGCCGATATCGTGCGCGGTGTCGAGCGCGTTCTGAAGGTCCTTGATGTGCAGCTCGATCCGGAAGCCCGGCTTGTAGTTGCCGTTCAGGACCATCGGCGCTTTCGCGTTCAACACCGTGCTGCCCGCGAGGCCACCCTTGATCGCGTCGAAAACCTTACCGGGATCGACGCCGGCCTTCTGCGCGAGCGTGAGCGCCTCGGACATCGCGGCGATGTTCAGCGCGACGATGATTTGATTTGCGAGTTTCGTCACGTTGCCCGCGCCGACGTCGCCACACAACACCGCGCTCGCGCCCATCTTCAACAAAATCGGTTTGACCTTCTCGAACACGTCTTCCGGCCCGCCGACCATGATCGCGAGGGTCCCGTCGACGGCCTTCGGCTCGCCACCGGACACCGGTGCGTCGAGCATTTTGACGCTCTTCTTCGCGAGCTCCGCGGCGACTTCCTGCGCCGCGAGAGGAGCGATCGAACTCATGTCGACGACGATCGTCTCTTTTTTGACACCTTCGATCACGCCACCCGCGCCGAGCACGACTTCCTTGACGTGTGGTGAGTTCGGCAACATCGTAATGACGATGTCGGCCTTTGACGCGACGTCCGCGGAAGAGCTACCCGCGGTGGCTCCGGCCGCGACGACTTCATCGACCGCCGCCTTCACGACATCGTACACGACGAGGGTGTACCCCGCTTTCAAGAGGTTTTTGGACATCGGCTTTCCCATGATCCCGAGTCCGATAAACCCGATCGTTACTCCATCTTTCATACTCGCCTCCGTTCGCCGGCATTACGCCGACAGTAGTTTTTTCACGGCCGACACGATTGCATCGCTCGTGAGACCAAAGTGATTCATCAAAATATCGTAGTTCTCGGCCGACGCACCGAAGGTGTCCTCGACTCCGACAAACTCAGCCGGCGCGTGGCTCACACCGCGCAACGCCTCGAGGATCGCTCCGCCGAGACCACCGATAATCGTGTGCTCCTCGGCTACGACGATCGCGCGCACTCCCGAAGCGTGTTCGATGATCGCTTCACGATCGAGCGGCTTAATCGTACCGACGTTCAAAACCTTGACCGAAACACCGTCGGCTTCGAGCGCCTCGGCGGCTTCGAGCGCCTTCGCGGTCATGACACCACACGCGAACACCGCGACGTCGGCTCCGTCGCGCATTTTTGTCACCTTCCCGATATGGTACTGTTCGTGCTCGGGATATACAACCGGGAGATCGTTCCGGTTTATCCGGATGTAAACCGGGCCGTCCCAATCGAGCATACACGCCATCATTTTTTTGACTTCGACCGCGTCGCACGGGCAGACGACGGTCATGTGCGGAAGAGCGCGCATCAACGCCATATCTTCGATCATCTGATGCGTCTTGCCGTCGCCGTAGTCCGAGAGCCCGGCGCTCGAGCCGCAGATCCGCACCTTCAGGTTCGGAACGCAGATCGAGTTTCGGACCTGATCGAACGCGCGACCCGCGGCAAAAATCGCAAATGTGTTGAAGAACGGAATCTTCCCGACAAGCGCGAGCCCGGCCGCGGTCGACGCCATGTTCTGCTCGGCGATGCCCATCTCAAAGTGACGATCCGGGAACTCGGTTCCGAACATGATCGACTGCGTCGACTTCCCGAGGTCGGCCTCGAGCGTCACGACCGCGTCGCTCTTTTTCCCCAGCTCGACAAGCGCCTCGCCGTACGCGACACGCAAACTTTTCACTTCGCTCATGAGAAACTCTCCTTTGCCGCGATGACTTCGGCGAGCGCGGTGTCGTACTGCTCCTGCGTGAGCGCGACGTTGTGGAACGCCGCGGTGTCTTCGGCGAACGAGACACCCTTGCCCTTGACGGTGTTCGCGACGATCACGGTCGGTACACCTTTCGTCGCACGCGCGGAGTCGATTGCCTCGCACACCGCGACCACGTCGTGCCCGTCGATCTCGAGAACGTTCCAACCGAACGCGGCCCACTTCTTCTCGATCGCCGGGATGTCGAAGACATCCTTTGTATGCCCGGTTGCCTGCACGCGGTTCCGGTCGACAAACGCGGTCAGATTGTCGAGCCCGTACCGGGCGCCCGACATCGCGGCTTCCCAGATCTGGCCTTCGGCCTGTTCTCCGTCTCCCATCACGACGTAAACACGTGACGGTCGTTTTTCATGCCGGAGCCCGAGCGCCATTCCACACGCGATCGAAAGCCCTTGCCCGAGCGATCCGGTCACCGCTTCCATTCCGGGGGTGTAGTCCATGTCGGGATGCCCCTGAAGCATTCCTGCTAGCGTCTTGAGCCCCGCGATCTCTTCGCGTGGAATCACCCCGTGCTCGATCAGCGCCGCGTACTGAATCGGGCACGTGTGCCCTTTGCTGAGAAGAAACCGATCCCGGTCCGGATGTTTCGGGTTCTTCGGGTCGTACGTCATTATGTGGAAGTACAGTGTCGCGACGATTTCCGCGAGCGACACCGAGCCTCCCAAATGGCCGACCTTTCCGATACCTATCATCCGGACGACATCCTCGCGCAGTTGGCACGCGATTCGGTTCAACCGCGTGTAAACGTCCGTGTTTTCCATACTTCCTCCTAAATCGAAATGGGGTCACAACGTGACCACGTTAGCCTTTTGGTTCTTCTTCCGATCCGTGCCGCGCGGCGGCCTCGCGCGCGTACCGGTCGATCGTTCGTTCGACGTGTTCCTGCATCAATTCCTCCGCGGTTTCCCGGTCGCCGGCGATGATCGCGTCGAGGATCCTGCGGTGGTAATGTAACCCGTCCTCGATCCCGAGCACGTCGACGATGCTCTCCATCGAGGCGCTCAAGACGCTCTTGATCACCTCGTTGATCTTGATGATCACGGGGTTCTGTGTCGCGTGCGCGAGCGCAAGGTGGAACTCGAGGTCGGCGCTCGCAAACGCGTGCCCGTCGGCGCGCGCATCCTCCATCGCCCGGTACGCGTCCTCGAGCCGCGCGATCTCCGCGTCACCGGCTCGCTCGACGACCAGCGAGACGATGCCCTTCTCGACGACACGACGATACTCGAGCACGTGAACCACGTCGGTCTTCTCGAGCGCGAACATCGGTGTGAGTGGATTCAGGAACAACTCGGCGGCGTACTCGCGGACGAAAGTGCCGCCCCCTTGGCGCATCTCGACGAGGCCGAGCGACGCGAGCATCTGCAGCGCCTCGCGCACCGAGACACGGCTGACGCCGAGCATTTCCGAAAGCGCATTCTCTGACGGTATTTTTGTCCCGGGCGTCCAGACCTGACTCATGATCTGATCGCGGAGCTGCTCGAACACTTGCGCGCGAACGCTCTTCCTGCGAACACGGGTCAGTGTCGTCGAGTCGTTGGAGCTGTCCGGGCCGAGTTGTGCCTTCATCGGTTGTAGGTTGTATGATAACTTACAGATCTGCGCGATACAAGCGCGTGGAACGGATTCGTGGAACGGATTGCCGATTTACCGGGTAGATACCCTAACCTATTCCGGTGTATGGTCTTGAGAAGGTAGCCGTGCCCTGCATTGAGAGACGATAAGCGCTTTGCAGGCAAGAAACCAAGTTCAAAAACGAGAGATACGCGCATGTTCGATGAAGAGTGTCTGCCGAGGAAGCTGAGGGAAGCACGAAACTTCCGCGGTCTGTCGCAGGATCAGCTTGCGAAGATGTTCGGAATCACCGCCGTCTCGTACAGCAAGTGGGAGCGCGGCATCAACCATCCGAACGCGACGCAGGTCGTCCGGATCGCAAACTTCGAACGCATGGACATTTCGTTCTTCTTCGTACCGTCGATGACACCCGAGGAAGCCGCTGCGGCTTTCATTCGCAGGGGAGAGCGCAACTCAGGGAACGCGAGGTACGTCAAGAACATCTATGCACGCGTACTGTCCGCGCGCGCAGACGGATACAAGACGACACCGGCGGATATCGACGAGCTGTACGCTCTCCTGTCGAGCCTCGACGAGCGCTCGCTCGAGCGCTTGTTCGACATGGTGATCGGCTTTTTCGCCGCGACGGAGTGATCAAGCAGTCGGCCGCTCGCGCGTCAAGACGACTTCACGCGTGGTTCCGTCGCGGCTCACAACTTCGTACTTTCCGGCGGGACCCGTGAACCGAACCACACCGCCCGGCCCGACCGGCAGTTCCTTCTCGCCGAACCACCATTCGCCTTTGATCAACTGTTCGAGCCGCGTGAACGCGGGTTTCGGCGTGAGGTCCTTGCGGACGAGCCCGGCGGGCGCGCCGAGCCAGCCGCCGTCCCGAAGATCCCACCACACCAGTGCCCCGGTCGCGGGGTGCGAGAACACCGCGCTGTAGTACTCCTCGACCTGTTCGAGCTGCGTCTCTTCGCCTTCGGGCGTGCTCGGCCAGTCGTCGGAGGTGTAGTCGTTGAGATCCTCGAGGCCCGGCGGGAACGCGCGCCCCGAGAGAATCGTCGTCTCGGTGAAGTGAAGCGGTTTTCCGAACCGTGAGAACCGTTCGATCGCGTCGAGCGTGTACTCGGCTCCGTGATACTTCTTGTGTTGATGCGACTGAAGTCCGATCACATCGATCGGGCAGTCCTTCTCGAGAAGTCGCTCGATGAGTTCCTCGTACCGCGGGCTCAGGTCGAAGTCGTTGATCAGCAGGATCGCCTCGGGGTTCGTCTCGCGCGCGGTTTGAAAGCACTTCACCGTGAGTTCGACCGCACCGACGTGGTTGCAGATCCGCGTCACGGCGTTGTCGTACTTATCGAATACCGGCATGATCACGACTTCGTTGATCACGTCCCACATGTCGATCACACCCGCGTATACGCCGACGTCACGCCTGATCCGGTCGAGCTGCTTCCGGAGAATCGTATCGTTGTCGTACTGCATGAGCCAGTCGGCGCAGACGGTGTGCCAGCAGAGCGGATGCCCTTTTGTCGTGAGACCGTGTTCGCGGCACCACTTTGCCGCGGCCATGACATTCTCCTGGTCGGGTTTGCCCTCTTCGGGTTCGTACCGGCCCAGATAGAACGGAAGCGTACCGAAGTTCCAGAGCCGTGTCACCGCGTCCTGGTACTTCGCGAGCATCTCCGGCTCGACGCCACGCACGAGGCCGAAGACGTTCGACCC
>REEC01000096.1 GCA_007695285.1 Spirochaetaceae bacterium
CCGGATGATCCTGGACGGGGTTGGTGACATCTGCTCGGGGCCACAGACGGCGTGAAAGCCGGCCGAGTTCACCTCGGCGGAAATGAACACGCCGTTGACGGGAAACACCACGAATCGACAGGATCAACCAACCAATCGGGAGAAATCCTCGACGGGGACCGATAGATGTTTTTCCACTTCACGAGTGCCGTTCTCAATCGCTTCAAAGTCGGATTCTATTTTTGAGAGAACTTCGGCTTCATAATACCGTTCGCCACAATATGTGCATTGCGTACAGGGCACCCCGTTCACAACCAGCATTTTTTCACCCCGCCGGTACACGTACTCAACCGATTTTGACTTGAACTCCGTATTACCACAAAAACTGCACGCTCCCTGCATCAGCTACTCCTGTGAAAGGGATCCACAAACCGAGGTGGTCCGGGGATATACACCGTGACAATCACTCCGAAATCCGATCGCTTTCCGTACACAATGTGAATCGGCCACTCGTTTTCAAACGTCATGATACAGAATTTCCGCGACAACTCAAACCTGCGGGAAGGTTACGCTTCGCCCAAACTCAGGCGTCGATCGGAGAAACACGACCGCCGTGACCATGGAGAGGGCGAGCACGACGAACCCTGCCCATCCGATGCCGAGATCGCCCAACACCCCGAGCAATGCGGGCGCGCCGCCGGCGCCGACGGCGACCGCGATCGTGATGATCAGCGAGTACGTGACGTTCTGGTAGCGCGTCTCGCCGATCACCGCGATCGAGGAAAGCACGGCCGGAAAGAGCACGGTCAGGAGCGCGGGCTGGGCGACAACGACGACGGACAACAGCGGCCCGTGCACCAGACCAACCAGCCCCGTGAGAACGGCCGAGACGAGCAGGATTCCGGCAATCGTGCGCCGTCTGCCGATGCGCGTGATGATCGGTCCGGCGCGCACGAGGAGCAGTATCCCGGCGACGCGCGAAAGCGAGAGCAATAAGTTTACGTGACCCGGCGAGAGATCGTGTTCGCTCACCAGGTACGCGGGCAGGATCGCGTACACGCCCTGGACACCCGAGAGAGCGGCCGAGAGGATCACCATCGCGAGTATCGCCGTACGCAGACGGAAAATCTCGGAGATCGTGCTGAGCTTCGGAGCGGCGCCCTGCCCGCTTCCGGCCACGCCCCAGCGACGAAACGCAAGCGCCGCAAGCGCGCACACCGCGGCCGATCCAAACAGCATCCCACGCCGGCCGAGCCACGGCTCGAGCGCGATCACGAGCAACGGCGCGACGAGAAGCGCGAGATTCGGCCCGAGTTCATGGACAGAGATCGCTGAGTTCCTGCGCTCGGGCGAGATAAACGTATTGATCATCACGAGTCCCGACGGGGGATACGTCCCGGCTCCTGCACCGATCAGGATCATCGCGGTCGCGAGTACCCACGCATTCGGGGCGACCGCGGCGGTCAGAAGTCCGATCGAGATCGAACCGAGCCCGGCGACAATCGCCATCCCGTGGCCGATCCGAGACGAGAGGAAACCGGAGAGCAGCATCGCGACGCCGTAGCTGACACTCACCAGCAGGAAAAGCGAACCTGCGGTTGAGAGGCCGAACCCGAGCTCAAGCTGCAGCGTCGGCATCAACGGGGAGAAAAGCGCCCGCGCCGCCATCGTACAGAACACGGCGAGCACGAGCATGCTCAACATCAAGAGGGAGCGTTTGCGTTGTTCTGGAGACACGATTGGTATTATCGACCAACGGTGGTACGGTGATCAATCGGTAAGGGAAACATAATGTCGAGGAAACGCCCGGTATACGTCACGATCACCCGGTTCACCGGCCTCGGGCGGCACGTGCACGTCGAGATGCGCGAAGAGCCGGACGCAAACGGCGACGGAGTGTTACGCGTGATGAGCTTCGTCGACCACGAGCGCGCGCTCGAGTGGGTCCGACACACCTTCACGAAGAGCTTCAGCGAGGCGACGCACGAACTCGTATTCGCCGAGCCAAAGACGCGCAAGTGGTTTTATCCGGAAGGCGATTGATCGCGGCTATACGGACAGGGTTTTACGCACCGGCCTCGGGCGGCGACTCGCTTCCGTCCACCGCCGTGCAGAGCTCGTGCAGAAGCGGATCGTCTCCTGGGCGGACAAAGACGCTGACGCTCTCCATGCCGCGCGTGATGCCGACGTAGATGAGGTTACGGAGCAGCCGGTCGGTGGTTTCGTCGTCGAACTTCACGCGGCGGTTCAGGTACGGCAGGTAGAGAAAGACTACCGGGAAGTCGAGTCCCTTGCTCGAGTGCAGCGTCGAGAGCCGGACCGCGCCGTGCGCCGAGAACGTGAAATCCGGGTCGGTGATCACCGTTGTTTCAATGTCGCGGTCAGTGAGCGCGCGGGCGATCCGGCCGAGCTCGGCGTTGTGCGGCGTCAGGACGCAGATATTGTCGAGTTCGTACCCAAGGTGATCGCGGAAGAGCTCGAGTTTCCGCACGAGCAGCGACAACAGATTCGCGGGGTCGTCGTCGCGGTAGAGCTCGACCGGTGGCCCGTCGCGGAACGCGAATCCGTCGTCGTCCGCGGAGTCTGAAAAACGCGTCGCCATCTCGAGGATCTGGCGCGTATTCCGGAAGTTCGTGTGAAGCACCCTCGTGCGTCCGGCGATCTGTATGCCCGCGCGCATGAAAGGTGAGCTCACGCCGTAAATGCTTTGCAGTGTGTCGGACGCCATGATCAAGTGACCGGTCGCGAGCCGCTTCAACGTCATGAGATCACCGGCCGTGAGGTCCTGCGTTTCGTCGAGAAAGATCGTCCGCACGTCGCGCAGGCGTTCGGCCTCGGTCCCGGTCGCGTGATCGAGATACTCGAGAATCACGATGCGCGCGAAGTTGCGGCTGAATACTCCGAGCTCGCGCATCCGCCGCTCGATTTCGGTCCGTATCGCCCAGACGGCCTCGCGTTGAGCGCGCCCGAGGCGGCGGCGCATGCCGGTCCGCGGCGCGATCTCGTCGAGGTACTGCCCGCGGGTCACGATGTTTCCGAAAAGGTGCGTCTCGATCTCTGCGACGAGCTCGTCGTCGCTGAAAAACCCGGTCGTGTTCAGTTCGGCGACCGCGTTCGCGACGAACTCGAAGTCGTAGTGATACTTCGCGTCGATCCGCTGCAGCCGTGTGAGCATGAAAAAATCGACCGTCTCGACGAGCGAACGAACCGGGTCGAACTTCAGGATCGAGGCGATGTAGTTCTCGAACTTGACCAGCGTGCGCGTGAACGTCAGCAGCACCGCTGGGGCGGCCTGCGTCTCGTCGAACTGAAACTCCCGCGCGGAGAGCGCTCGGCGAAGCGCGTCGATCAGGACGAGCGACTTGCCGGTACCGGCACCACCCCGGATCAGAAAATCGGAGTCCCCGCCGATGCTCGACGCGACCTCCTCCTGCTCGGGCGTGAGCCGCATCAAGGTCCGCTCGTAATCCATCCGGGTCCGCGTGTAGATACTGAGCCGCCCGAGCGACCGGATGTACGACTCGAGCTCCTGATAACCGTCCATCCGGCGCATCAGCGCTTTCCGTTCATCGGCGAGACGCGCGCGCTCGCGGCGCAGTTCGTCGACGCGCGAGTCTTTCTCCCGGAGCCGCTTCCGCGCGTCTTCGAGCTCGAGCGTGTAGCGTTCGATCCCGTTCTCGAGTTCCGTCACTCGGCGGCCTGCAGCCTCGTACTCGGCGAGTTCGCCGAGAAGCGACGAGTTCCGCGCCTGCAGACCGACCAACTTCTGCTGCAGCGTGTGGATGATCCGGTTCTGCTCGGTAACCGTCGCGCGTTCGTTCCAGACGTGAAGCGTGTGTTCGAGTGCACGAACCTCAGGAAACGACGCGATCCCGACCAACCCGCAAAAAACGACGAAGAGGTGCGTCGCCGCGATCGCCTCCTCGGTGTCGAGTTCACCGAACGAGTGTCGCACGATGTTCGTGAACCGATGCTCGCGCGCAAGCGCCGTGAGGCACGACAGTCCGTCGACGAATTCGCCGCCCGCTTCGTCGAGCAAACGCTGACGATACTCCCAGACGACGTCGGAAAACTTCTCAGCATCCGAGCCCCGGATTACGTCGCGAATGTAAAACTCGACAAACGAGTGTAACGCGAGCACGTAGAAGCCCGCGTCGGTTCCGACAAGACGGTTTAATCGGGTCAGTTTCTCGTTCATGATCTCACGCGTACACAATACCAGCTTTCGTTCTCGCTGACAGCCGGAGAAAACACTCGCGCACAATTACTGTCAAAAATAGTAATATATATACGCATCCCGTTTGCTGGATCGCTGACGCGCCTCGGGCGCGATGAATCCCGCCGGGATAGTAACGATCACGATAGGGGGCCCGTGTGAAAAAATCAGTTGTTCTGCTTTTGTCGCTTATTGTTGCAGCCGGAATCGCGTACGGCGAGACGACCGGAAACGGGAATACGTTCAGGTTCGATTTCACGACCGCGTACACGGTCAGCGTGGAGCAGCATCACATCACGGTGACCCCGGCGTTGACACGCAGGATCGGGCAGATCGGATTTGGCGCGGGGCTCAAGGCGTACATCGGGATCGGTCACGAAGGACGGTATCTCACTCCTCACGCGCGATTCGAGATCTTCGACGTCGTCGTGATCTCGCCTCCGGACGGCGGGCCGTCGAGTACGGGTTCACTCTACATCGGCTTGGGGCCTTCGATCATGGTCGTTCCGCCGGAGACGCCTCGAGGAGCTTTGGGTGGGACGATGCTGCTCGTCGGGCTCCATAATCCGGTCTTGCCGGCGGGACCGGGGTACGTCGCGCTTGACCTGGGGCTGGAGATCTCCCCACCGCGACGCGACCGAAGCGGTGACCTTTTCGACGATGAAATCATCAACGCGCTCGCGTTCTTCTGGGACCGGTGGGCCGGGTACAGGTGGAAGCTCAACGTCGGTCTGACGTACGCACTTCCGTTTTAGGCGGAACGCGACGCGGTCAGTACGGGTGCAACTTCGGAACGCGCGACGCCGACGCGCGAAGCGCGCGCGAGAGCAGCCGTTCGCGCATCTCGGCGAGCACCGGGACGTACCGGTCGTGCCCGGCTCTGTTTATCGACTCGCCGCCGGGCTCTTCGTTCAGGTCGTACAGAACCTCGGTCCCGTGCGGCTCGTACCGCAGGTACTTGAACCCGGCCGTGCGGAGCATCGCCATGCCTTGGTCATGGTACGCGAACACATCGTCGCGCCCGACCGGGTCACGACCGGATACTAGATCGTCGGCGATGTTTCGCCCGACCATCCGCTCATCGGGGGGCGCGCCGCACAGTCCCAGCAACGTCGGCAGAAGGTCGACCATCTCGAACAGACCGCGGCAGTCGCGCCGAGTCCGCCCGAACCCCGCGGGCCACCGCAGGACAAGAGGCACCCGCATCACTTCGTCGTAAAACGCGGGACCCTTGTGCGTGATCCCGTGGTCTCCGGCGAAATCTCCGTGGTCGGAGCTGAACACGATGAGAGTGTCGTCGAGCAGCCCCTCGGTCCTCAGCCACTCGATCAGAGCGCCGATCGCGAAGTCCATCTCGGTCACCATCGCCGCCAGGCCCGTCCGGTACGCGTGAAAATCGTCGGCGCTCCAGTCGGTGCGTTGGCGGAGCATCGAAGCGAGCGGCTCGGGTTTGTCGTCCCACTCGCTTTCGCGTCGCGACGGCGCGGGTACGGTGCGGCCGTTGTAGGCATCGAGCGCCTCACGGACCGGCGTCAGCGGCGGGTGTGGGTTGTAAAAACCAAGGTGGAGGAACTCGCGGTTGCCGCGGCGCGTGCTCAGATAGCGGCACGCGGTATCGACGACCCAGCCCGCGTGCGACGCCTGCCACGGCGCGTCGACCGCTCTTGGCGCCTTCTCGGCGTCGTGCCGGCGCGGATCGCTCGACCGCGGGACACGAAACGCTGCGGCGTACTCCGGGTACCGGCCTTCCAACCAGTGGTAGTACGCGTCGGAGTAGTTGCCGCGCTCCTCGCTCGGCCAGAAGACGTCGAAACCGTACGTGTGTCGCGCGGTGACGTCGAAGTCCATGTCCTCGTGCGGTTGAAAATGCAGCTTCCCGATCTGCGCGGTCCGGTACCCGGCCGCGGAAAACGCGTGCGCGACGGTCGGGCTGAAGTCCGCGGCGAGCGCCTGGCCGTTCTGCGTCACGCCGGTTTGCTGCGGATACAGACCGGTCATGAAACTGCACCGGCTCGGCATGCAGACCGGATTCTGCGTGAAACAGTTGTGGAAGTTGATACCCGACCCGGAAAGAAAATCGAGAGCCGGCGTAACCATCGCGGGGTTTCCGTTTGCACCGATGTGGTCGTACCGCATGTGATCGCTCGTGATCCAGATCACCCTGCGCGGCGTGTTCGTCCTTGGTGTCGTGCTCTGTTCCATCGCGTGTCTGCCTCCTGTTTCGTGGCGCGCGGCGCGCCGCCCGGCCCCATTGTGGCCGGACGCCCGCCGAGAGACAAGCCCGCCGGCCGGCGGGTACCGGATTTCCGGCGAATAGCGTACACTGGGTAAATGAACATAGAGGGGAAACGAGCCGTTGTTACCGGGGGTGCGATGGGCATCGGCCTCGCGACCGTGAGGCGGCTACTCGCGGCGGGCTGCCCGACGGCGATCTGGGACTACGATGAGTCGGCGATCGAGCGGGCGCGCGAGGAACTCGCAACGACGGCAACGCGCGTCGTGTTCTTTCGATGCGACGTGACCGACCCCGCGCAAGTCGCGAACGCGGCGCGGGAGACGATGAGCCTTCTCGGCGGCGTTGAGATTCTCGTGAACAACGCCGGCACCGTCGTCGCGGGTCGGTTCGACGAGGCGGACCTCGATGCGCAGAGGCGCGTGATCGACGTGAACTTCACGGCGCTTTTGTACACGATTCGCGCGTTTCTGCCGGAGATGTACCGGCGCGACGACGGGGTGATCGTGAACGTCTCATCGGCGGCCGGGGCGCTCGGCGTGCCGGGACAGGCGGTTTACTCGGCGAGCAAGTGGGCGGTCTGGGGCCTTACCGAGTCGCTGCGACACGAGGTCCGGAACCTCGGCAAGGCCGTTCACGTCGCGAGTGTACACCCGAGTTACGTCAGAACCGGGTTGTTCGAGGGAGCGCGCATGTCCGGGCTCGGCGGGCTGATCGTTCCACGCGTGAAGGATCACGACGTGATCGCGCGCGCGATCGTCGGCCGCGCGATCCGAAAACGGAAGACCGTGACATACCGACCGCGAACCGTTCGTCTCGCGGTCCTGCTTCGGGGGATTCTCCCCGATCGGGTCTTCTTCCGGACGATCCGGGCGCTCAACGTACACAAAAGCATGGCGACGTTCCGCGGGAGGAAAAATGACTGAGATCGTAAAACCCGCCACCGGCGAGTTCCTCGCGGCGGTTGAAAACGAATCACCCGAAAGCCTCAAAGAGAAAGTCGCGCGGGCCCGCGCGGCACAACCGGCGTGGGCCGCGCTCACCGTCCGCGAGAGGGCGCGTCATCTCCGTCTGGTCCGCGAGTTCGTCGTGACGAACGCGGACCGGATCAGCGGGACGATCGCCGACTGCACCGGCAAGACGCTGAACGACGCATTCGTGACCGAGACGTTCCCGGCCGCGCTCGCGGTCGGGTACTACTGCAAAGCGGTCGCGCGGTTCATGAGGCCGCGGCGTCTCGGGCGTTCGTCGGTGATGTTCTTCAACAAGAGATCGTACCTCTACAACGAACCGTACGGCGTGGTCGGCATTATCAGCCCGTGGAACTACCCGTTCGGCATCCCGTTTCACGAGGTGGTAGCCGCATTGCTCGCGGGAAACGCGGTCGTTCTGAAGGTCGCCGGCCAGGCACAACCGGTCGGAGGCCTCTTCGCTGAGATGATGAGGCACGCCGGCATTCCCGACGATGTATTTTCGGTCGTCACGATGGCCGGCGCGGTCGCGGGCTCCGCGATGATTCACTCCGGGATCGCGAAGCTTTTCTTCACGGGATCGGTCGCGGTCGGAAAGCGGCTGATGGCCGAAGCTGCAGACGTACTACTGCCGGTCAGTTTGGAGCTCGGCGGCAACGACGCGATGATCGTGTGCGACGACGCAAACGTCGCGCGCGCCGCGTCGGGCGCGGTCTGGGCCGGCCTCTCGAACGCGGGTCAGTCGTGCGGCGGAGTAGAGCGGATATACGTCTACGATCCGGTGTACGACGAGTTCATGAGCCGACTCGAGACGATCGTCGCCGGATTGCGGCACGGTGTCGATCTCGAGGCCGACATCGGGTCTCTTACGACCGCATCGCAGAAGCAGACGGTTGAGGCGCACATCAGCGACGCGCTCGCGAAGGGCGCGCGTATACGAGCCAGGTCGTCCGCGCCGGAAGATGGATTTTTCCACGCGGTCGTCGTGCTCGAGAACGTCACTCACGAGATGGACGTGATGCGGCACGAAACGTTCGGCCCGATCCTCGCAGTAATGCGTGTCGAGTCGGAAGACGAGGCGGTGCGCCTCGCAAACGATAGTTACCTCGGGCTGACCGCGTCGGTCTGGACAAAAAACACAAAGACCGCGCGGCGCATCGCCGCGCGCCTCGAAGCCGGCGCGGTCACCGTGAACGACCACCTGATGAGCCACGGGATGGCAGAGACGCCGTGGGGTGGCTACAAGCAGTCGAGTATCGGCCGAAGCCACGGTGGCCCCGGTCTCAGCGAGGTCGTGCGCTCGAAGGTAGTCGTGCACGATTCGCTACACCGGCTGCCGCGCAACATCTGGTGGCACCCGTACTCCGGCTCGGTTTACCGCGGTCTGAAGTCCGGGCTCTTTTTCCTGTTCGGCACCGGTAGCCTCAGGCGGTTGGCGCATCTCTTTGCTCTCATCCGCTTCTACCTGAGCCGACTCAAATACTGACGGCGGCCGGCAGCACCGAGCCTATATTCGTATCTTCACGACATTGCGCGGACTCAAACCGGTTAAGATCAAAAGAATTCCGAGTATCTGCACGAGGTGGAATATCCCGTTGTGGTCAAACTCCCAGATGATCGTGATCGATGCGGTCCCGGTCGCCTGAATCACAGCGGCGATAAGCGTCACGACGATGCCGGCGAGCATCCAGCGCGCGTACGACTCGCGTCGTTTCACGAGGATGATCAAGTACGCGACGATCGCAAAAAGCATCACGAAAGCCTCGTACACGATGAACACGAGGAAATCGCCGGAGAAGAGATGCGTCGTCGCGTAGAACAGGACCGCGATGACGGCGGATGCAACGATCACCGCCGGTGATACGCTGCTCTCTTTCAGGTCGATAATCACGCCGACCGCGAACATCGAGATCGTGAGTCCGAGACAGAGGAAGAGAGGCTGCCAGAGGAACCGGAGAGTCTCCGGACTCAACACGAATCCGTGCGCGACAAACCCGAGCAGTCCCGCGACGGTCAGAAATCCGAACGCCAACGCCCACACGGTCGCCCGCTGCGGCGGGTCTTGTGCGGCGCGAAAGCGAATCAACCGGACGATCGCGTACAC
>REEC01000184.1 GCA_007695285.1 Spirochaetaceae bacterium
GTATTCGGGTGCGCGACGCCCGTGGTGGTTCATCGTGGGTCTCATAGTATTCGCCGCGCTCTACATCGTCGCGCTCGTCGGCTTCATTGGAGGCGCCGACAAGACGTGGGCGGGATGGGTGCTGATGGTAGTTATACCGGCTGGAGCGGCGTTGAAAGGGGGGCTCGTGATTCTCAACAAGAAGGGCCAACAGGTGGTCACATCGATAGAGGGTGACGCGGCGTGGCGAAAGATCGCTCTTGCACGCGCAGTTCTTTTGCCGATCTTTCTGGTTCTCGCGTACTACGTGTAGGGGCGTCGGTGGGCCGTTTTTTCACGCCGGTCCACTCGCGCGCTTCCCGTCGCGCAAAAATACAACAGGAGGAGGAATACAATGAACTACTTCACATGGCTTGGTTTGGTATTTGGACTCGCGGCGCTCCTGAAGCCGGTTTATATGCACCTGATCCCGTGGGATGAAAACGCGTTTATCGCGAAGGCGTACGCGGAAAAACGGCCGCCCTGGATTGTCCCGGTGGCGATCATCGGCCTGGGTCTCGTCGCGCTGACGTGGTACCAACACTTCACCGCCGGTGTCGAGTACTCATTGATCCTCACGATTCTCTTCTCGTTGACCGCGCTCAAAGCGATCACGCTCATCTTCGATTACAAGCGATTCCACGCGTGGGTCGCGGGTATGCTGACGAAGGGGAAAGGAAAGAAGATCGTGCTGATCGATATCATCGCGGGAATTTTTGGACTCGCGATCGTACTTCTCGCGGTTCTCGTATACTGATCCGTCCTCGGATTGCGCGCCCACCCGCCGCGGGTGGGTTTACTCGACGTTGGCTTTGAGGCCGGACGGCGTTGGTGAGAGACCGGCGGCGAGCAGGTGCGAGGTGTCCGCGATGCCGATGCATCGCGGCACGGCGAACTCGGCGCTGCGCTGCTCGAACAACACCGTCGTCACACTCGACGGCCAGAGGAACATTCCGCTCCAGACCAGCGGCAACGGCAACTCCAACAGATGCGCGAGCCACGTGAGGCCAAACCCGCCGTGACAGAACACGGCAACCTTGTCGGTGTTCGCGCGCGTAACCCGGTACACGCCGTTTTCTCGCTCGTATCCAAGCCGGGCGAGGAACGCATCGGACTCGCGTCCAATGCGCTCAACTTCCGACTTGATGTGTGGTTGGTCCATCGGTGCTTTGGTCCACCACTCGCCGCATCGTGCGAATACTGGATCGTCGCGGAGCCTTTCACCCGCGAGATCCCATATCACGTACCCCTTGTCGGGCCCGTCGGGTACGCGTGCGTCGGCTATCTCGTGCGTCCACGGTTCGATTTCGATCTCGAGACCGAGCGCGTCGGCGGTGTATTTCGCGGTGTCGATCGCGCGTCCGAGCGGCGACGAGAAAATCCTGTCCAGTTCAAACGCAGCAAGTCGAACCGATAGAGCTTCGGCCTCACGGTGGCCAAGCGGGGTGATCGTGTTGTTCGGGTAGTCGGGGTCCGCGTGACGGATGATCAAGAGACGCATTCGGCCGCCTCTACTCGCCGGAGCGGAAGTCGGCGACCGCGGTCGGCACGATCTCGAACGAGCGGAAAGAAACGCGACATCCTCCGACAAACGGCGCCTGCGCGTGAATACCGACCATGACGGTTTTTGGCGCAGCCATGACGAAAGAACGAACGAACCGCCAGAGCTTCCCGTCGAGACTATAAAACATCCCGAACGTATCGCCTTTTCGCGTCAGCCTCAGGAAACACTCCGGCCCGGGGACGAGTTCGTTGTTCGCGTCGTCCGAGAATGGATTGGTCACCACCGATACCGCGGCGATCTCTCCGACCGGGCTGCGTTCGAGGCAGATTTTTGCCCATTTTTTCTCGTCGGCCCGAACCGTCAACGCCGCCGCGTCGCCGAACCCGACGAGCTCGGCTGTCGCGTGAGTCACGGCTGTGAAGTCGCCGGAGACCTCGGTATACAACAGCGCGGCGTTGTCCTTGCCGTCTCGATCATTCGGCCGGTAAAAGTCGGTTTTGGCTTCCGGAACCACGCTCAGCCCGCCGTCGTCGAACCGCCACTGCTTCGGTTCGTGTAACCAGCTCAAGCGTGTATCGAGTTTTTCTGCGGAACAGCCTTCAAACAGATTCATTCGGTTCTCCTATGGTGTGTGCCATCACGTGTGCCTCAAACTCCGGTCGTCACGGCTTCGGCGCCGTCCACGAGAACGCGGGCTTCAAATGATCGTACGGGTGCTTGTTGTACGGCACGGTAGACTCTCGCCCGCCCCACTGCACGGCGATGAAGTCGAGCAGCACGTCCCAGTCCTCGGGTGCGTGTTGATGGCCGCCCGGACGCAGGTGGAACGCGAACCGGTTCTCGGCGCCGAGATACCGGTACACCTCGCGGGTCGCGGTCGCGCACTGGACCATGCCTTCCGGGTTGGACCACCGGTCGTCGAGTGCGTACGTGAGCAGAAGTGGTCGCGGCGCGATCGTCGCGAGCAGGCAGTGCTGATCGAACGGCACGATTTCCTCGCGCCCGACAAACGGCCGCAGCCCCGGCCGTGCCCCGAACCACGACGGAAAGTGATTCACGATTCCGAGTGTCTCTCCGCCGTCGCCGACGTACCGGAACAATGCACTCCCGGCGGCGCACGACGCGTTGTCGTTCACGAGTGTAATCCGCTCGTCGGTCGCTCCGGCGAGCAATGTCGTTTTTGCCCCGCGGGAGTGTCCGGTAACGGCGATTCGCGCTGGGTCGATCAAACCGTTGAGCGACACGATCGTGTCGACGCACCGGTGATAGCCCCACGCCCACGCGGCGAGCGCGCCGAACGAGAGGCCCGGATAGACGTCGTACAGTCCACCGGTGCGGCGTGGATCTTTCTGATCTTCGGCCGGCAGGCGATCCTCGGCCATCTCGGTTCGGTTGAACATCACGAGCGCACAACCCGCAGCGACCACCCGCCGCGCGATGTCTTCGGTTATATACCAGTAACAGCCGTCTCCGTTCACGATCGCCGGAAAAGGCCCGTCGCCTTTCGGCGCAAGAATCCGTACGCCAAAGCTGAACGGTTTCTCACCGCCGTGACAGTGTACGCGATACGACAGGAGTCGCGGTTGGCCGTCCCACCGTTTCACGGCGGTCTGACAGAGCGGCTCGACCGTGACCGCGTCCGCCGTCGGTGGCATCCCGCCGTACTCGGTCTCGACGATAAGCTCCCGCCACGCTGCTGCGCGCGCCGGCCACGCGTCGCGGTTTTGCACTCGAGTTCCGTCTTCGTTCGCGAACGGATCGGGGATCGGACATTTGTCGACGATCGGCGTCGTCGGATAAGGAGTGTGGTTTTCGTCCATGCCTGACTGTACAAGGCCTGCGCCGAGCGGTCAATCGCACCTCGATCGCGGCGCAGTCAGTCGCGGCGTCTTGCCGAAGTTGTGTCTGGGCGTTACCATTTGGGACGATGAGTTCGACGTGGATACTGCGTTCACTCGACGTTTTGTTTGTCGTTTTCCACACCGCGTTGATCGTGTTCAACCTCATCGGGTGGGCGTTTCGGCTTACGCGAGTCTGGAACATGGTCGCACTGGTTTTGACCGGCGCGTCGTGGTTTATCCTCGGGATTTTCTACGGCATCGGGTACTGCCCGTTCACCGACTGGCACTGGCGCGTTCTCGCGGCATTGGGCGAAACTGATCTGCCGCGGTCGTACATCACGTACCTGTTTTCGCGTCTGCTCGGAGTGGTGGTCGAACCTGAGACTGCCGAGGTCGTGACGGTACTCGGTTTTTTCATCGCGTTGCTGGTCTCGCTCGCAATGAACCTTCGCGACCGTCTCGTGATCTGCAAGAGAGGTGAAAGATGACGAGAGAACCGGAAGCCGTGCCCGTGCCGGACGACGGGACAATCCCGAACAACCGACTCCCTTTTCTGGTGTACCGGGCCGTCTGGTCCGGCGATGATGGGAAGCCGCGCGGGCCCGAGTGGTTCGAGTCCCGCTTCGCGGCGAACGGCTGGACCGCGTCGTGGCGCAACGGTGTGTACGCGTACCACCACTACCACAGCAATACGCACGAGGTGCTCGGCGTGTACGCGGGACGCGCGGTCGTCAGGGTCGGCGGCGAAGCCGGGTTCGATGCGGAGATCCGCGCGGGCGACGTCGTCGTGATCCCGGCGGGTGGCGGGCACAAAAGAATATCGTCGTCGCGGGATTTTGGCGTCGTCGGCGCGTACCCGGACGGCGCTTCGTGCGACATGCGGTACGGCAAGCCCGGCGAGCGCCCCTCGGCCGACCGTGCGATCGACGCGGTCGCGCTTCCGCGGACCGACCCGATCTACGGTGACGAAGGCCCGCTGGTCCGCATCTGGAAAGACCCACCACCGAGGAGGTCCACGTGATGAAAAGGAAGGATCAGTACATTCTTGCGCACGACCTTGGTACGACCGGCGATAAGGCGGTCTTGTACGCGGAGGACGGCACGCACGTCGCGTCAATCTCACACGCGTACGCGACGCGATACCCGGAACCGGGTTATGCCGAACAGAACGCCGACGACTGGTGGGACGCGGTATGCGCGACGACGCGCGCGCTTCTCGAGAAGGCCGGCGTCGCGCCGAACTCGGTCGCGGCGGTCGGGTTCAGCGCGCAGATGATGGGCTGCCTGCCGGTCGACCGCGACGGCGCCGCGCTGCGGCCCGCGATCATCTGGGCCGACCTTCGCTCGGGACACGAGGCGGCCGAACTCGAGCGACGGCTCGGGATGGACCGCGTGTACGACATCACGGGACACCGCGTGAGCTCATCGTATACCGCGACCAAACTCGCGTGGGTAAAACGTCATGAACCCGAGATCTACGCGAGAACGTACAAGACGCTTCAGACCAAAGAGTACGTGATACACAAACTCACGGGTCGGTTCGTGACCGACTTCTCCGACGCGTGTGGCACAAACCTGTTTGACCTTCGCGCAAAAGTTTGGTCGCCCGAGATCGCCGAGGCGCTCGAGCTCGCACCGGATAAACTCCCCGATCCGTTCCCGTCGGTGCACATCGTCGGTCGCGTTCACGCCGAAGCCGCACGCGCGACGGGGCTCGCGGAGGGCACGCCGGTCGTGCTCGGCGGCGGAGACGGCGTCTGCGCGGCGACCGGCGCGACGATCACGGAACCCGGCGGAATGTACGTCGTGATCGGGACCTCGTCGTGGATCGCCGGAGCGAGTCACGAGCCGGTGTTCGACCCCGGGAAACGAACGTTCAACTGGGTCCATATGGACGGGAAGCTGTACTCGCCGTGTGGAACGATGCAGAGCGCGGGCTTCTCGTACGCGTGGCTCCGGAACGTTTTCGGCTCGGTCCTCCCGCAACATGGCGGCGGCGCTTCGCGCGATATACTCGCCGAGCTCGACCGGAAACTCGATGAGCTCGTGAAAGAGAGTCCTCCGGGCGCGCGTTCACTCGTGTATCTTCCGTACCTGATGGGCGAGAGGAGCCCACGCTGGAACCCGGACGCAAAAGGCGCTTTCATCGGGCTCACCGCGACACACACGACGGGCGATCTGGCCAGATCCGTGCTCGAAGGCGTCGCGTACAACCTCAACGTGATTCTCTCGGTGTTCCGGAACGATACGCCCGCTCACGAGGTGATCGCGATCGGCGGCGGCGCGGCGAACGAGACGTGGCTGCAGATCCTCGCGGACGTCTGGAACGCCGAGATCCTGGTCCCGCAGCATCTCGAGGACGCGACGTCGATGGGCGCCGCGATCTGCGCGGGCGTCGCGGTCGGCGTCTACCTGGACTTCTCGGTCGCGCGGTCGTTCAACCCCGTGGTACGACGGATCAAACCTCGAGAGGAACACGGCTCGACGTACCGTCGCATGATCGAGATCTTCGACGAGAGCTACGAATCGTTGACCAAGGTGTTTGGCAAGTTATCGGAGCCGGCGGAATAATCGTGCACGCCTTTTTTTCTTTTTTCTGGTTTTCCGCCTCGCTTGACAAACCTGACGACAAAGCAAAGGATAAACGTGTACTTTAATTTCGCAGTGTTCCATCGGCACGAACTAAGCGATAGGACACGGGACAACGAAGAGGTGTTTATCATGATCGAAAAGAAACAATTCGGCCCAACGGGACATTTGAGCACGCGCACCTTGTTCGGCGCGGCTGCGCTCGGGTCGGTGACGCAGGACGTCGCCGATCAGACGCTCGAAGTTCTTCGCAAATACGGCGTGAATCACATCGACGTTGCGGCGAGTTACGGAAAGGGCGAGGCCGAGAAGCGGCTCGCGCCGTGTCTCGCGCGGCACAGGAAAGAGTTTTTCCTCGCGACGAAGACCGGCGAGCGCACGTACGACGGAGCGAAACGCGACCTGGAGTTGTCGCTCGAGAGAATGGGCGTCGATTCGGTCGATCTGATTCAACTGCACAACCTCGTGCCGGTCGACGACTGGAACACGGCGATGGGATCGGGCGGCGCGCTCGAAGCGCTCCTCGAGGCGCGCGACGAAGGACTCGTGAAGTACATCGGCGTCACGGGACACGGCTTCACCGCTCCCGACATGCACCTGAAAAGCCTCGACCGCTTCGAGTTCGCGTCGGTGCTGCTCCCGTATAACTGGCTGTTGTACCAGAACATCGGATACGCGGCGAGCTTCGACCGTCTCGTCGCCGCGTGCCGCGAGCGCGGTGTCGCGGTGCAGACGATCAAGTCGATCGCACGGATGCCGTGGCCCGGCGAGCGAACGCGCAGCTGCTGGTACAAACCGTTCGAAGAGCAGGACGACATCAATGCCGCGGTGAGCTGGGCTCTCGGCAACCCCGACGTGTTCCTGAACACCGTCGGAGACGTCAACGTGCTTCCGCGCGTGCTCGAGGCCGCAGCGAATCCTCTGACGCGTCCGACCGACGCGGAGATGAGCGCGCTCGCCGAACGAACCGAGATGGAGCTCATTTTCGACGGCGAGAAGACCGTGTCGCACAAGTAGACGAACTATGGCTACGATCTCCGGCGCGGCGATAGAAAAAGCAACCGGAAGAACCCGCGCGCAGTGGTTCGCCGTTCTCGACGAACTCGGCGCGCGCGATATGGCGCACAAAGAGATTGCGCAGACGCTCGAGCAGCGGAAACTGATCGAAGACGCGTGGTGGTGCCAGACCGTGACCGTAGAGTACGAGCGCCACATCGGACGCAGAGCCGAAGGGCAGCTCTCGTCCGGAGCGTTTTCGGTCTCTGCGTCGAAGACGTTCGCCGCCGCCGATCTTGACGCCGCGCTCGCGGCATGGTGCGCGGCGATCGGCACGCCCGAGGCGTACGACGGCGTCGCGGCCGAGCGACCGGCGCAGGTGAGCACGAGCGAAGCGTGGCGGTACTGGCGAGTCAAACTCGCCGACGGAAGCGGCGCGACCGTCGCGATATCGATGAAGGCCACAGGAAAAGCGACCGCGTCGGTCTCGCACGACGGGCTACCCGACGGCGACGTCACCACGAGCCGCAAAGCGTACTGGAAGTCCGTGCTCGCGCGTCTCGGGTGAATCGGGGTCATCGAACGGAACCCGATCGGACTGCGTCGAGAGCAGGTGCGGTCGGTTCCCGCTCGAATGTTCGGGGAAACGTGGCATTCGGTGTCGCTCGTGTACCACAATCACCCAAAAACAGATTGACCTGTTCATTCGAGGTGTCAGCTCACGACACGACAACGGCAGGATTGTGCTCAAAAGCATCGGCACAATCGCAAGTAACGCAATGTTTTCGTAGCGACGGCACCGGGTCACTTTCTCCAACCACACCAATGTTGTATGCTTGATACTGCGGTACAAGAGACCGCGCGGATCGCGGATAATCCGACTGCGGACAGCCCGAGGACGGTGGATGAATTTCACGCAGTATTTTCTTCAAACCAGAGAACGAAGTGATCGGCGTCGGATTACTGATGAGTGGATCAGGAAAGCGATCAAAAATCCCGTTCGACGGGAGATCCAATCAGGATGGTCGAATCCGAGTTTGGGGCTTCGTCGCGGAAGAGAACAAGTACCTTCGCGTAATCCTGCTTGCTGATGGGGAGACGGTACACAATGCGTTCTTCGATCGTGCATTCAGGGAGGAAAAAAAATTATGACAATACGCTACTTTGCCGACACCGATACGGCGTTGATTGACTTCACGGACGGCACCGCCAGTGAAACGAAGGAGATCAGTGAGAACATTTACATCGACGTCGATGAGCATGGCAATCTGGTCAGTATGACGATCGAGCACGCGAAAGAGACCGGCGGTCTGCAGGAACTGATATATCGTGAAGTAGGCCGTGAAACCGCGTAGTATCGTCACACAACCTGCGACGCGAGCGGATGTTTGTGAAGTGCTTGTACTCGATCACTGCTTCGACGCCATCCGTCTCCATCGCCTCGAGGCGAACATACAACCGGGAAGGGAACGCTCAATCGCGCTGGTCCGCGGTCTCGGAGTCGGGTGCGAAGGGTATGCGGGCGCCGACGAGATCATGAGCGGCGGGCGATTCTCGCGGAGGAATGGCGGAAGGCACGGGACGCAAAACTACGCGATGTAATGCATTGAGTATTTCCCGCGTATGACCCAGACACGGCAACTGCCACACCTGTTCAGCGCGCGTCAGGTCTTTAGGTGTCATATCTGAGAACGCTGTAATAGTCAACAAAAAAGTTATCGGATCACATGTATTTCGGCTCCTTGTGATCGTCAATCAGCCATGTGATATTCGTCATCATCGAATCCGTTTCATCGGAGTCATATCTTCGCTGTCCAAGCCAGCATGATGATGTCTCGAGCGGGTGTCGCATTCAAGATAGCGGGTGTCGATGCACCCATGACACCTTCGCGCTTTCCCGCTCGTAGACGAAACAGCTTCTTTCTTTCGCACCGGTTCGCGGTACGGCTCCCTTTAGGTGTCAAGATAGTTTTCGCCGATAGGAGGGCAAAACATCTTGAAGTATTCACCAGGGTTCCGTTCGTCCGTAGTTCGAAAGGCATCGGATGGCAGTGGTCGCAGTGGGGCTGATGTCGCTCGAGAGACCGGGGTCAGTTACGCGACAGTTCTCAGCTGGATAGAAAAGTACCGACTCGGTAAACTGGACGTGGACGATGCAACCGGCATGACACCGGAACAGCGGAATCCCGGAGAGAAATTGACGTTGCTGCTGGAAAGCAAGACCCTTGATGAAGAACAGAAAGGGGAATGGCTGAGGCAGCATGGGTTACACTCCGAACATCTTCCTCTATGGGAACAGGAGCTGACCGCCGTCATGAACGACAAACAAACCGATCCGAACCAGAAGAACAACGAGCTGAAAAAGGAAAACAAACGGCTTCAGAAGGAGTGAGCTTTTTTTCTTTTCTATGATGATGTCGACGTCCGGAAGTTCCACACGGAAACGTGTGGAACTTCTCCTCGTTACGACCGGAAACGAGTTGCGTCAAGTTGGGGAAACCTCACGTGGAAAGTCGGGGAAACATCTCCTGGCG
>REEC01000210.1 GCA_007695285.1 Spirochaetaceae bacterium
ACGTGTGGGCAGTAAATGACCGGATACCTGGCGGCGATGCCGGCGCGGAGCTCGTCGGGCGCGATGTACTCGAACGGGATCTGTGCGTCGACCAGCGCCCTCGCGGCGCCGATCCGCGCGCGGATAGCCTGCATCTGCGTCCCACGCGAGAACTCTCCGTGTCCGTCCTGCGTATCGTGGCGTTCGGGTTCGAGCAGGTAGATCGCGTCGGTGTCCCACGACTCGAGCAGAGCGACGTGCGTCTCGCCCGACGCGGCCCACAGTTCATCGGCGTACCGCCCGAGCGCCCGGCACACCTTACCCGCTTCCTCACCCCACGGCGCGACCCGGCCGCTGAGCGTCGTGAGACCGTACTCGCCGGCTTCCCAGAACCCGGGCCGGTGGTTCCACGTCCAGAACGCGACCGAGAGGTTCCCGGCGGCGATGTAGCTCATTATCAGCCGCCGCATCAAACCCGGCGTCATCGCGTTTCCGTACCCGCCGGAGTACTGCACCGCGCCGCCGGTCGTCTCGTAACACGACGTGAAGCCGTTCTTGAACGCGTCGCGCGTAAGGCGCGCCTGCATGTACACGGGCCGGTCGATCTCGCCGTCGACCTGCTCGAAGTGCCACGACATATGGATCG
This sequence comes from Spirochaetaceae bacterium, assembly GCA_007695285.1. Taxonomy (GTDB): domain Bacteria; phylum Spirochaetota; class Spirochaetia; order DSM-27196; family PXBQ01; genus PXBQ01. The sequence goes on from REEC01000210.1 coordinate 626, forward strand.
ACGAGAAATGCACGTCGCCGAGCCGCGCGTACCGCATTGTGTCCCACCGCAGCGCACTCTGGTTCGCGAACAACTGGTGCGAGCCGAGCAGAACCGCGTGCCGGTCGTCGAACCGTTTGAAGACATCGCGCATCGCGGTGACGCGGCTCAGCATCCGGTCGGTCAGGTACCGAACCATGTCGCGCGCGGCGCCGTAGTTGATCTTCGCGCGGTGCACACCAGTGATCCGCGTTCCGGCACGCACCCCCGCGAGCAGGACATCCGCCGCGTCGGAGAACGCGCGGAGCAATGGCTGTCCCGCGCGCGGGTAGAGCGTCCACGCGGTGTTCAGCGCGTCGACCGTACCGTACCGCGCCTCGAGCCACGCGGCGAAACGCGCGCGGTCGGCGGGGTTGTCGATGTCGGCAAGGCCCGGACTCGGTTCGCCCATGAGCTCGTACCCGAACAAGGTCGGGTGCTCCCGGTACCGAGTCAGGACCGGCTCCATCCAGCTTGCTAGGCAGTCGCGCGAGCGCTCGTCGTCGAACCAACTGAGCTCGAAGCGTTCGCGGTCGAGGCCCGCGGCTTCGATCGTCGCGTCGTCGGGTTGTCCGAGACCGACGTGCAAAACGACTGCGATCCCGACCTCGGCCGCCGCGGCCATCCAGTCGTCGGTGCGCGCAAAGTCGAAGCGGCCGGGGCCGGTCGGGACCGGCTCGCACGTATGGAACCGGACGAGGTTGAAGCCGGTGTCGGCTATCCGGCGAAGCTCGGACTTGAGCTCAGCAATGTCCTGGTCCGCCGGGTTCCAGTACACGACGCCGCCAAACCAGGCACGCTCGGCGCGTAACTTCTCCTGGATCTCCGAACGGTTGAGCGCCTCGAAGGCGGCGTGCGCGCGCCGCTTCTCGGCGTCCACGATCGTATCAAACGGCGACGCCGTGTCGGACGCCGTCGGTGTGACGTCCGACGTCGGGCTCATTTCGCGAACCTCAGCCACCTCGCGCCGTAGCTCTCGAGCTCGATCGGGCCGCCGAGCACGAGTTGCTCGCCGGTGACCGGGTCACTGACGGAGCTGTACCGGTAAGCGCGCGTCTCGAGGTGCACGCGGCGCGCCGGGTTGTCATTAATAAAGAAGTAGTGGTCGGCATCAGGGGCCGCGATTCGGTACACGATCGCGTCGGTGCAGCTGTACGCCGGCACCGTCGAGCCGAGCGCGTAGCGCACCAGCACGCTCTCGAGAAAGTCGTTCCCGGGCTCAAAGCAGAATCGTGCGGCCTCGAAACCGAGCACGACCGCGGTACCGGCGCCGAGCCGATTCTCGGTCACCGCGGGCTCGCCGGTCTGGAAGTACTGGAGCGTCGTCGCGGTCGTCGGCGCGATCTCGGTCACAAAACCGTTGAGCTTCTGCCCTTCGAGGTATCGTGGAACGTTGTTCGAGTACTGGAAGTCCTTGATCTCGACTCCAAATAGCGCCTCGAACGCTCCGCCGCGCCCGACGTCGAGCACCTTTCCTTTCTCGTCGAACCAACCCCCGGGTGCGTCGATCACGACACGCCCGCCGGCGCGCACGTACTCGGTCAGAATCGGGAGCAGATCGGCCGGGATCGAGATGTGGGCCGGAAGGTAGATCGATTTGTACCGCGGCGCGAGGCCTTTTCTCACGTCGCTCACGGTGACGTGTTCCCACTGCACGTTCGCGTTGATGAGAGCGCGCGAGGCACCGATGCGCGCGTGCACCGGGTGGTTCTTGAAGCTCTCGCGATTCGGCACCGAGATCGCGGCCCAGTACGCCTCGTTGTCCCAGTCGATCAGGACGCCGACGTCGGGCTCCTTGTGCGCGGCCCAGATCTCCCTCCGGTACCGGTTCGCCGCTTTCGCGATCGCTCCCGCGCGCACGGCTCGCGCGCTCGGCTTGCCTTGCCGGTCGCACAACGCGTACTCGCCGGCCTCCCACCCCGCGCGGCGGAAGTTCCAGCACCAGAGTCCCGCGCCGCGGAAACCCCCGGCGAGGTACGACAGGAGCAGCTGCGCGATCGTGCCGGAGTTCGTCGTGAAGCCCGCGATCTTGCGCTCGGACCAGATGTCCCAGCCTTTGCCGCCGGAGAATTGCTGCGGCCCGCCGGTGCTCTCCCACGTCGCGGACCAGCCGCCCTTGAACCAGTCGGCGGCGATCGACGACTGCATGTAGATGCATCGTGCAGCCTCGAACGAGACCTCCTCGAAATGCCACGCGAAGTGGATCGACGGGTAGAAAGAGCCCGTCCCGATCATCTCCTCGGCGATGCCTTCCATGTCGGTTCCGCGCCACGCGAACGGAAGGAACAACCCCATCTCGCCACCCGCGCGCTGCGGCTCCTCGGGGTCGCGCTCGGTCGCGATCTCGAGGCGTTTCCGGATCCGCATGATATTGATGTCGGCCTTGAAGCGGAGCACGTCGCGGATGAAACGGTACTCGCGGTGCGAGTGGCGTGAGAGCTCGGAATCCGCGTCAAAATCGTCCCAGCTCGTGTACGGCTCTTCGCAAATTCCGACTTCGTCCTGATTCCACTCGGCGCGGAGCGCGTCGATCGTCGTGTACTTCTCTTTTACCCATTGTTTGAAGAGGTTGTACGCGTCGGGGCGGAGAATCGGATCGTTGAAGAGCTGCAGAGTTTCGCCCTCCCACTTCTCGAGTCCGGCCGCCTGAAGGACCGTCCCTTCGATCTTCGCGGTTTTGATCGGCTCGTACGCGATGCGTTTACGGATCACGTTTGCCTGATACTCTCGCATCGTGGGATTCGCGATCGCGTCGTCGATCGACGTGTCCGCCGGAAGCCCGAGCTTTTTGAGCAGCTCCGGCGTGATGTCTTCCCAACCGCCCTCACCGTACCAGAACGGGATCACACCTTCGTCGAGAGCAACCGACAGGATTTTTTCGACGGGCCAGTCGGGAATCGCCATCGTCTGCTTGAGGTTCTCGAACCCCAGCTTTCGCATCGTGCGGAACTCCTCGCGCATCTCCTGTTCGGTGATGCCCTTCCACGGAAGGAACACGACGCCGTACGGCATCGGCGCGATTTTCCGGAACTTCCTCTGCATCGCGCTGTCGTGCAATGCGTCGTACTGTTCGTGAAGATAGTCGTGGCTCATGGTAACTCCTATTAATGCGATTGACTCATACACTCATGCGTGTTTTGGAGCGGTGCCGGTCAGCCTTTCACCGAACCGATCACGATTCCTTTGACGAAGTGTTTCTGTAGCAGCGGATACACGATGATGATCGGTATCGTCGCGACAAAGATCTGCGCGGCGCGCAGGGTTTCCTGGCTGAAGAATAACGCGATGTCCGACGCACGCTGTTCGAGAAGCGTCCGCGTATCGGCGCCGGCGATCTGACCGTAGAGGTACGTCTGAAGTGGATACAACCGTGGGCTGTTCAGGTAGATCAAGCCGTCGAACCAGTTGTTCCAGTGGCTCAACATCGCGAACAACGTGAGCGTCGCGATCGCCGGCCGCGCGATCGGAATCGCGATGCGGTAGAGAATCTGGAGCGGCGTCGCGCCGTCGATCAACGCGGCCTCCTCGAGAGACTCCGGCTGCGAGCGGAAAAAGTTCATCAGAATGATCACGCTCCAGACCGGCACCGCGCGCGGAAGGATCAGCGACCAGAAACTGTTCAGAAGGCCCGTCGCACGAACGACCATGTAGAGCGGAATCAGACCCGCGCTGAAGTACATCGTGATGATCACGTACGTCATCAGGACGTTTCGATACTTCAGTTTCTTCGGCGACTGCGCGAGTGGATACGCGAGCAGAACGATCAGCGAAAGATTCACGATCGTGCCGATGACGGTGCGCGCGATCGAGATCGAGCCGGCCCGGAAAAACGCGGTGTCCTCGAGCAACTTCACGTACGACGCCGCGGTCGGTCGCACCGGCCAGAGCGACACGAGCCCTCCACCGACGGCGGACTGGTTGCTGAGGGACACCGCAAAGAGGTGAAGAATCGGCAGAAAACACGATACGCCGACGATCGTCAGCACGACGGTGTTCACGATATCGAACGCGCGCGATCCAAAACTGTTATCTTTGATAACCATCTCACGCTCCTCAGAAGACCTGGTAATCGGCGTACTTGCGCGCCAGACCGTTTGAGACCAACACGAGCGTACACCCGATCACCGACCGGAAAAGGCCGACCGCGGTCGCGAGACTGTACCGTGCCTGCTGCAGTCCAAACCGGTAGATCCACGTATCGATCACGTCGCCGGTCTCGTACACCGCCGGGTTGTACAGGACCAGAATCTGCTCGAACCCGGCGCTCAGAATCTGGCCGAGCGACAACACCGTGAGAAGCACAATCGTCGTCGCGATACCGGGTAGAGTTATCCGCAGGATCTGCTGGAATCGGTTCGCCCCGTCGATCACCGCCGACTCGTACAGCCCGGGATCTATCGACGTCAATGCGGCGAGGTACACGATGCTGCCGAATCCGAACGACTGCCAGACGTCGGTCGCGACGATCGTGAACCGGAACCAGCGGTTGCTGCCGAGGAAAAAAATCGGGTCGAGTCCGATCGCCGCGATCAACTGGTTCACCGGTCCACCCCGGGACAGAAGCGAGACGAACGCGCCACCGAGAATGACCCACGAGAGAAAGTGCGGCAGGTACGAGATCGTCTGGATCGATCGCTTGAGTAGCTTGACCCTCATCTCGTTCAGAAGGACCGCAAACGTGATCGCCGCGATTTGGCGGAACACGATCTTTGCGACCGAGATGATGATCGTGTTGCGGAATACGCGCGACACGGCCGGCAGGCGGAAAACGAACCGGTAGTTGTCGAACCCGATCCACGGCGAGCGCGTGAAGCCGAGCCCTGGATTGAAGTCCTGGAACGCCATGACCAATCCGTACATCGGAATGTACTCGTACACAAAGAGAAAAGCGAGCCCCGGGAGAACCATCAGGTAGTACAGTTTGTTGTACGCCAACTCCTGGAGAAACGTTCTGCGGCCCGCGGCCGTTATCGTTGGGTTTTTTGCCATCGGTCGGTCCTCTGCTCGGCGATTGGAAAACGTCCCCAGCCGGCCAAACACCGACCGGGGACTTGATTTTAAGGCGAGCGGCGCCTCGTTACCGAGCCGTCCTCCACCATTCGTTCACTTCGCGCGCGAGGTCGTCGCCGCCCGAGCGGCGCCACTCGGTCACGAACGAGTCGAACGCCGAGACCGGGAGCTCACCCATGATGATTTTGGCAAAGGTTTCACGTTCGAGGCTCGAGAGGAAACCCCACGTTCGCGCGTGCACCGGACCCGAGGTCGCGGCACCGTACTGGTCGACCAACGCGTGTTCGGCGTCGCGAGCGACGATCCGCAGAGCGTTCGCGTACTCGGGGCCTTGAACGAGTTCGCTCAAACCACCCCAGACGCCCGACGGAACGGTATTCTTGTTCGCGATATCGAGGTGCAGGCCCGCGTCGTACGCCTCGATCAGCCGCGTGTACCGGTACGGATCGTTGAATCCGGCGTTCGCGAGAATCTGCATCTCGCGGCCCGCGATCGGACGGATGTAACCGGGATTATCGGGATCGTTCTCGAAGTATCGGCCCATCGCGTACTCACGCTGGAATTCGCCGTACCGCGGCGTCTCCTGCTCGACGATGTTCCAGTTGATGACCTCCATCACGCGGTCGACGTGCGCGAAGTTTGCGCCGAACACGATTCCAGGCGCCGCGATGACCGGTGTATCGAAGTGCGCGCGTGAACCGTTTGGTCCGGCCGGGATCGGGTACGCCTTCCACGCCGAGCCGGGTACGTTTTCGAGCGTCGACGGTTGTGGCCACGTCGGGTTCCACGGGGAACCGAAGTACATCCCGACGTTTCCGGCGCCGACGAGCTGCGCGAGCGCGCTCTCGTTCTGCGTCACGAAGTCCTGGTTCACAAGCCCTTCGCGGTACCACTTCGCAAGCTCAGCGAGCGCGTCTTTTGCTCCGGGAAGGATTCCGGGGTAGATCAGGTTTCCATCTTGTCCCTCGATCCAGATTCCGCGCAACCACGTGCCGGGCATCGCGCCGAACATCCCAAAGAACGGGTCGAGCGACGCCATCCACGACATGATCGAGTTATCGAAAGCGAACGCGATCGTGTCGCGACGCCCGGTTCCGTTTGGATCCCGAGTCGCAAAAGCCTGCGCCACCGCGTACATCTCGGCGTACGTCGTCGGAGCTTCGAGGTTGAGCTTGTCGAGCCAGTCCTGGCGTACCCAGAGAACCTTGTTGTCCTGGTACTTGAACTTGGTGCCGGGGATCGAGTAGTTCCTGCCGTTCACCGACATCGCGCGCCACAAAATCCCGTCGAGCACGTCGAGGCGATGTTTCACCTCGGGCGCCGCGACACGATCGAACACATCGGTTACCTCAAAGAGGTGTCCGGCCGACGCAAAATCCCGGTACGTCTCGATCCGGTCGATCGAGAACCAATCCGGAACGTCGCCGCTCAGAACCGAAAGGTTCAATCTCTGTTCGTAGTCGGCGGCGGTACCGGTGACGACCCACATGTGCTCGAGTTGAATGTTGAACCTGTCGCGCAAAAACCGCGTCCAGATGTTCTGCTCGACGGTGTCGCCGTCGTAATACACCTGACTTCCGCCGTGATGGCGAACGGTCCGCACCGTGATCAATCCGTCGTCTGCAACCTTAACCGCTTCTTTTGTGCCGGCGGCGAAAAGATTCGTCGTCGCGGCGAGAAGCACGGTCAAAATCAAGACGGTCAAGAATTTCCGTGTCATTGTCCTTACCTCCGTAGCGTTGTATGAGATACGCCATTGTACGGCAGGCCTCTCGCGCGCGCTATGATAAACTCCTGGAAATAGTAGTACCGATTGCCGATCGAGTCGCAGAGACGTGGTTTATCGTGAATTTGTATTACTCGATCCGGAATTTCTATTAGCCGAAGAGAATCTACCTCGTGTGAATGCGACGAAACTCGTTCGGCGTGACGCCATGGATCTTCTTGAAAGTGCGAATGAAGTAGTACGTGTAGCTGTATCCGACCTCAAAGCCGATATCTTTGACCGATCTTCTCGTTTCGCGCAGCAGATTTTCGGCGGCAGAGACCCTTTTTTGGTGAAGGTAGTCGCTGAACGAGAGACCCGTGCGGTCCTTGATCAAATGCCCGATGTAGTACCGGTTCAGCGAGAACTTTTGCTCGAGATCCGCGAGCTGAAGCGTCTTCTCGGATGAGTTCGCGCCGATAAACTCGAGGATCTCGGCGACGGCGTCGCGTGCGCCGTCGCCGTCGCCGTGCACACCGGCGTCGCAGATCCGTCTCACGACGTCGGCGAGATACCGGATCGCCTCGTCGATCCGGTGCGGCTCGTACACGATCAGATCGGCCGGCCGGTGACTCCCGCCGATCTCGACGCCGTGATCGAAAACAAATCGGTTCAGCGAGTGCAACAGCTGCGAGCTCACGTGCGTGAGCTCGTGCTCGGAGAAGCCCTGCGACCGCGCATCCGCGAAAATCTCGGTCACGGTCCGAACGGCGTCCACGGCGCTGCCCGCGCGGATAAGGTTGAACAGCTTCCGTTCGGTCGAGTACGGATACGTGTACGGCGTTCGGGACTTCTTCGCGTGGTACACCGATACGACGTGCCGATCGGCGAGGCTGCGGTACTGAAGCGCGTTCTCGGCCTCTTCATAAGAGCGATGCAGCTCGCTCCGTTCGGTGACAAATCGTCCGACACCAACGAGCACTCGATCGCGCAGAGCGGACTCAGAGATCGACGAGATCGTCGCCTCGGCGAAAGCGCAGACGCGCGCGTGATCGACGTCCGAACTCGTGAAACCGGTGATTCCAATCGCGACTCCGAACCGCGAGTGCGCCGTCTCGACGCAGTACCCGGAAAAACTCTTCGCGATCGCGGCCGCGACGAGCGACTGAATATACACGCGAAACACACCAAACTCGCGGTCGTTGATCTGCTCGCGCGAGAGATCGATGCAGAGAGCGATAAAGGCGTCCCCCGTGAGCTGAACATCGTGGTACGCGAGCTGCTCGTCGAGTTCTCCTGCCTCGGTGACGAGTCCGAGCAGTACGTCCTGCATGAATTTGCGCCGGTACATCGGGAACATCTCGTCGTACTGGCTCTTCAGTTCGGCGTTGCTCGTATGCATCGTGCTCAAGTACCGGTTAAGATACTCGATGTCGCCCGCGCCGGCGTCATCACCGTCGCCCTCGGCGCGGATGCGCTCGACCAGCGCGTTCAGCGGCGCAAAAACGCGCAGCATGTAGAGAAGCAATACCGCGACCGCGAGCGCCGATAGAACGAAGACCACACGAACCGCGCGGAACAACTCCTCGGTCACGACCGAACCCGCGCCGAGATCGATCACGACGTGGAAATCCGCTCCGTACATTCGCGTGGATCGAGAGGAAACGACGAATCGTGGAATCCGCGGAAAAGTGGGTGCGCGGTACTCGAGAACCGAGGCCAGGGTCGCGGATCGGTCGGCGTCGAGGCGCGGATACATCAGCTCGCGGTCGGTGTCGGTCACGACCAGGATGTGATCGCCGACGATGAACCGCTGCGATAGATCGCGGTACACGGCCGCGACGTTCAAGTTGACGACGAGCAATCCGGCCCAGTCGTGTTCGTCGGCGGGGAACCGTGCGGCCATCGTCACGAACTCGCGCGACGACTGGAGATGAAAAAAGACGCGCGGCATCGTGATACTCACAAAACCGGCGCCGTCGAGCACACCGAGCGCAACCGGGTCGTAGAACAGATCGGGGTCAAAAAACATGCCGTACTGCGTGCTGAATACGCGGCCGTACGCCGGCAGGTAGAGGTAGACGCTCTCGATCCTGTGATCGGCCGCGGTCAAAGCGGTCATT
>REEC01000211.1 GCA_007695285.1 Spirochaetaceae bacterium
CCGGAAGGGCCATCAGGTAGACGTACTTGTTCCTGATGAAGTCCTTCCGGAGGTTCACGCGAACTTTCATGCGCGAGTTGAGTGCGCTCAACGCGTCGTTTGTAACATCGGCCATCGCGGCCTCCTTCGTTCTCTACCCGTCTATCGAACTGGAATCCAAAGCAAGACGGGGCGAAACGCCCCGTCTTGCGTGTTTGAAGCTTAACTCGTACCGAGTGATTCGCAGCCGCGTTAGCGAGCGTTGAACCGGTCGAGCGCAGCTTGTTGAATCGCGATCGCTTCTTCGACGCCCATCCGGCGCAGCTGCGCGCGGTATTGATCAAAGTTCGAAAGCGGCTCGTCGCCGACGATGAAACGAACGAACATCTCGTCTGCGTACGTGTTGACCTCGGTCATGATCGCCGAGAGTCTCTGGCTCTCTTGTGGTGTCGGCGTGACCGGCGGCATGATGTTGGTCTCCGCGTCTGTCTGGAACCACTTCTCGAGCGCGTCGCGCTGTTGGTCGCGTCCAAGGTACTGAACGATGTAGCGCTCGTCCTGCACGATCGGTCCGCTGTATACCGCGCGCGTGTACATGCCGAGGCCGTTCGCGACGCCCCAGTTCGGGTTGTTGAAAATCACGTCCGAGTACTGCGGGAAGCCGTCGACCATGTTGTAGCTCTCGCCTTCGATTCCGAAGTTGAACAGCATGTGACCTTCGGCGCCGTAGGCGTAGTCGGCCCACTCGGCGACGAGCGCGGGATTACGCGCTGCACCGGTAATCGCGAGGCCTTGACCCGGAAGCGGGAAGTCGCGCTGACCGCTGAACGGCGTCTCGCCCGCGCGTCGCACGGGGTACGGGGCGGCGACGAGGTCGAAGTTCGGGTCGTCACGCTTTCCGTCGAGGAAGACGCCGATGTTGCTACCGCTGTACCCGAGGAACGCACCCGCGCGATCGTTCAAAACCTTCGCGTTGAACGCGGGGTTGTCGTTCGTGATGAACTCAGGATCGATCAGGCCGTTCGCGTACCAACGGCGGAACAGCTCGAGGAACTCGCGGTACGCGGGTTCGTACTGGCCGAACTTCACGACGTTGTTCTCGCGGTAGAAATCCATCCGGATTCCGAACGCGCTGACCCACGCGGGACCGGTCTTGACTTGACGGCCGCCGCTCGCGAACCCTGTCATCGTCAACGGTCCCTGGATGCCTTTCTGGTCGCGCATCGCGGTGAGAACCGTTTCCCAGTCGTCGAGCGTCACGGGAACGTCGAGGTTCAGTTCATCAAGCCAGTCCGCGCGCAGAGCCGGTCCAAAGAACACAAGAAGGCTTCCGTGGCCGCGGATGAACGGGAACATGTACTGCGTGCCGGCGTCGGTCCGCGCGCCTTTGTCCCAGTCAGGATTCGCCGCCATGAGCGCGTTGAAGTTCGGAGCGTTCTCGGCGATAATGTCGTTCAACTCGATGATGACACGATCGTCGAGTGCTTTCTGAGGCCCACCCGGATACCCGGTCCAGCTTCGGTAGATTGCATCCGGCAGATCGTCGGCCGCGATCATCAGGTTGAAGAACTCCTGATCGCCACCCGCCGGCGGATGTACCCACTCGACCTCGATTCCGGTCCGGCGCTGCAACTCGGTGTACAACGGCGTACCGCCCAAGTCTTCGACGAACGTCGCGATGTTCTCCCAGAGTCCATCGTATACGCTGATTGTTCGTGCCGTTGCGGCGGCTTCGGTCTTGCCGGCGGCCGGCAGGATCATCGCGGCAGCGACGATCAAGACAAGTAAGAGCAGTGCTCTTTTCATAATTTCCTCCCTTAGGGATATTGTCGGGTTTCAAAACCCGAGGCTCAGTATTGGGGCGATTCGCCGTTCTGTAAACGATCAGTATTGTACCATCATCGTCAAATTCGAAGAATTCGATCGTTACTTTCGTACCGTCATCGCCGAATTCGAATAAACGGATCGGAATGAGCCATATCAGGCCTCCCGGTGCACGACGGTCGTCCGGCGGGAGGCCACATTTGACGCGAACGGCCGCTCCGCTTACTATGTGATCGTGACACACGTAAGCCTCAAAACCCGCCGCATCTCCGCGGCTCTACCGATCGTAATTCTGGTCTCAATCGCCCTGTTCACAAACACCGTCGTGTTCGCGCAGACCGCTCGCCCGGGAGGAACGTTCACAGTCGCGAACCGTGGAGACCCTCCCGCGGGGTTCGACTCGATGCGGACGAGCAGTATCGCGTTGCACCACGTCGGCGGTGCGCTTTTTGGCCCGGGGAACCTCGTGATGCGGTGCCGCGACAACATGTACGCGGTCTGCCCGTACCTCGCGACGCGATGGGAGCACAGCCCGGACTTCCGGGTCTGGACGTTCGTGATCCGGAACGACGCGTTCTGGCACGACGGCACGCGGTTCACGGCCGAGGACGCGAAATTCTTCTTCGATCTGGTGTTCTTCGGCGCGCGCTCCGGCACCGCGGTTCGCGCGCCCGCGTACTTCGCGCGCGAGCTCGGCGATGCCGAGTCGGTCGAGGTACTCGAAGGACGGCGCCTCAGGATCACGTTCCGGCACCGGAACGCGCATTTTCTCGAGATTCTCGCGAATCCACGCTTCAAGATCGCGCATCCACGCCACTTGATGCAGCCGCGGATCGATGCGGGGGAGGTCGGCGTGACTCCGCTCGACGTCGGACTCGTCGGACTCGGGCCGTTCCGGCTCGGCCGGTACAGCCGCGGAAGCCTTGTCCGCGTCGAGAAGTTCGACCGGTACTTCGAGCGCGACGGACGCGGCGTCCGCCTTCCGTATCTCGACCGGATCGATTACGTGATCATGCCTGACCCGTTCTCGATGGACATCGCTTTTCGGAGTGGCCGACTCGACGGCGGCGCGCGTGGACTGTCGCACAACCTCACGAGAGAGCGAATGGACGCGTATACCCGGGATCTCGGCGACGGTGTATTCTTCGCCCGATCGGACGGCGGTAACTTCCGGCTTGCGTTCAACGTTTTAAACGACGGCCCGTGGCAAGACCCACGCGTACGCCGCGCGATCGGTCTCTGGATCGATAAACCCGCTTCGATCCCGTCGGCGCTCGGCGGTTTCGGCTGGACGACTCCGAGCATCGGCCCGGGCGATATTAATGTTCCGACTCACTTCATCAACTGGCCCCGGTTCGACACGCAACCTCTCGAGACACGCCGTGCCGAGGCGCGCCGACTCATGGCCGAAGCCGGGTACGCGGACGGCTTTTCGATGGGCCACCTCACGCGCGGCATCATGACCGAAACGGCCGAGTTTCTCAAAGCGCAGCTCGCGGGTCTCAAGATCGATCTGCGGCTCCAGATCGTCGACGAGGGAGAGTGGAACCGCGGCCGCGTGAGCCTCGATTACGACTCGCAGCAGGGCCGGCTCGCACCGTCTCCGATCCCCGAAGGCACCGAGTCGGTGTACGGCCGGTACGAGTTCAACGCCGACGCGTACGCAAAACACGACGATCGTCGTATCGACGAGCTGTACAGAAGGCTTCGCGACGCGACGAGCATGGAGCAGAGGATAGAGATCTGGCGGCAGGTATCACGCTACCTGTTCTACGAGCAGACGTACATCGTGCCGATCGCCGAGTCAATCGAGGTGATCGCGTACCGGAGCTACGTTCGTGGCCTCGTCGTTCCACCCGAGGATACACACACGCACACCGACTTCGCGACCGTGTGGCTCGACCGGTGATACGCTACCTGATCCGGCGCCTCGCTCTGATCGTCCCGACCGCACTCGCCGCGTCGGTCATCGTGTTCTTCGTGATGCGCGCTCTACCCGGCGATGTCGCGCTCGCGATTCTCGCCGACACGCCGCACACGGTCGAGATGCGCGAGGCTCTGCGCGAGGAACTCGGGCTGAACGATCCTCTTGCAACGCAGTACGCGGCGTGGATCCGGAGTATGTTGATCGGGGAACTCGGCGGCCGGTCGCTCGAGACGCGTGAGCCGATCTCGGAGATCTTCTCGCGGCAGCTTCCGGTGACGCTGCTTCTCGCGATGTACGCGGCGGGCCTCTCGCTCGCGATCGGGGTACCACTCGGCGTGATCGCGGCTTTGCGCCGCGGGCGTCGCGTCGACTATACGATCCGCGCGGTCACGCTCGCCGGGCTCTCGGTCCCGGGCGTGTTCGCGTCGCTGCTCGTGATGTGGCTTCTCTTGAGGCTGTTCCGATGGTCGTCGCCGATCATCTACGCGACGCCGCGAGAGGACCTCGGCGAGCATCTCGCGATCATGATCGTTCCGGCGATTATCCTCTCGTGGGAGTTTCTCTCGCACGTCGTTCGTGTGATGCGCGCAGGGCTTGTCTCGATCCTCGAGCGCGAGTACGTCGTGACCGCGCGCGGCAAAGGGCTCACCGAACTCGCCGTCGTCGTGAAACACGGCGTCCCGAACGCGATTCTGCCGGTCATCACGATCACGGGAGTCCAGTTCGGCACGCTGATCGGAGGCGCGATGGTCGTCGAGACGATCTTCGGTCTACCGGGGGTCGGTCGCGGCATCGTGCGCGCGGCTCTCGCGCGCGACTACCCCGTGGTGCAGAGCATCGCGACGCTCGTCGTCATTCTCTCGCTCGGTGTGAATCTGTTCATAGACTTCGCGTACGCGGCGATCGACCCGCGCATCACGTTTACACGGAGTTCCCGGTGAGACGGGCCACGATCATCGCAGCCGCGGGCTTCCTGCTTCTCGTCGTCGTGAGCGCCGTGTTCGCGCCGACCGTCGCGCGGTACGATCCTGTCGCGCAGGACGTCGAACGCCGGCTCGAACGCCCGGGCCGGGCGCACCTGTTCGGAACCGACGGTTTTGGACGAGACGTGTTCAGCCGCGTCGTACACGGCGCGCGCGCGTCGCTCACGGTCGGCTTCGGCGCGGTCGCGCTCGCGGGTATCATCGGCGTCGCGGTCGGTCTCACGACCGCGTACGCCGGAGGTCTCGCCGACCTCATCGTCCAGAGGGCTGTCGACGTGCTGTTGGGCTTCCCGTTTCTCGTGTTGGCGCTGATCGTGATCGTCGCGCTCTCGCCGTCGGTCGGCTCACTCACGCTCGCGATCGGTGTCGGCCTCGCGCCGCAAATCGCACGCGTCGCCCGATCCGCGGCGTTGCCGATCGTCGAAGAGCAGTACGTCGCCGCGGCGCGCGCGTGCGGCGCCGGGCCGTTATACACGGTGTTTTTCCACATTCTTCCGAACGCCGCGCCGCCGATCGTCGCACAACTTACGGGTTACTTCGGCGCGGCGGTCGCCGCCGAAGCGGCTTTGAGTTTCCTCGGGCTCGGCGTCCCACCGCCGTTTCCGTCGTGGGGCCGAATGCTCCAGGAAGGAACGCGCGCGTACTTCGAGGCCGCGCCGTGGGTCACTCTGCTGCCGGGATTGGTCTTGAGCCTCACCGTGATGAGCTGCGCGATCCTCGGCGATACGATCAGGGACGCCACGCAGCGAGAATTCGCTCTATCTCCGCTTCAAGCGACTGATCGGTGAGTTTGGTCTCCGGGTGCGCTTCGCGCCACGCGAGTGAGCGCGCGACGCCCTCGTGAAACGGGATCACCGCGTTCCAGCCCGGGACGAGCGACTTGATCTTCGCGTTGTCGAACACGACGCTGAACGCCTTGTCGCCGAGAAGCCCCGCACCACGCGACGGTTCGAGCGCCGCGATGAAGTCCGACGGAATGTGGACGATCTCGATCTCGCGCCCGAGAGCACGAGCGATCGTCAAGTGGATTTCCTCCCAGTCGAGCACGTCGTCGGACGTTATGTGGTACGCCTCGCCGATCGCGCGCGGATGACCAAGCAGCGAGACAAACGCGCGCGCGAAGTCCTCGGTATGCGTGAGTGTCCAGAGCGACCGCCCGTCGCCGTGCACGATGATCGGTTTGCCCGCGAGGATCCGCGCGACGATCGTGTAGTCGGACGATCCAAACGTTGTCGGGAACCAGCCGTCGGAGTACGTGTGCGACGGACGCACGATCGTGATCGGAAAGCTCGATGCGCGGTACTCGTCGACCAGGTGTTGTTCGCACAATGCCTTGTTCTGCGAGTAGGTCCAGAAAGGATTATGAAGCGGCGTCGACTCGGTGATCACGTACGACCGTACCGGTTTGTGGTACGCCGACGCGCTCGAGATGAAGACAAACTGCCGAGTCCGACCGCGGAAGAGCTCGATGTCGCGTTCAACATCCTCTTTCGTAAACGCGATGAAGTCGGTCACCGTATCAAACGTTTCATCCTTGAGCGCCGCCTTCACGGCGTCCGCGTTCTTCGCGTCGACGCACAGTGTCGTAACGCCGTCGATCGAGCCACGATTCCCGCGGTTTATGTGCCAGACATCGTGCCCGCGGCGGAGCGCTTCGCGCGTACAGTCCGCCGAGATATTTCCGGTTCCACCGATAAATAGGTGTTTCATGCACTCCCTCGTCTCTGCTGGAACTTCTGCTGCGCGTGTTCAATCGTTCGGACGATGTACGGTCTGAGCTCCGACGTCTTGATGATCGCGTCGAGCGATCCCACCTTCATCGCGCGTTCGACCGAGTGTGTCCGGTCGAAGCGTTGCGCGAGCGCGTTCTGCTTCTCGGAGTGAACCATCCGGAACAACTCGTCGAACTCCTGCTGGGTCATCCCGCTGCCCGATTTGAGTTTGCTCTGCGCTTCAGAGATTCTCTCTTCGGCGTACGTCTCTTTCATGATCTGCCCCGGGAAAACGACCGCAGCGGCGGGCGCGCCGCCGATCACCGACGCGAACGCGCCTTCGAGCGCAACCGCGTGCAGATCAGGGTTCAACGTCTTGGAGAACACGACGTACGCTCCGCCGTGATACCGCGCGGTCACGACAAACACGATCGGTCCCTCGAAGTTCACGATCGCACGGCCGATCTCCGCACCGTACTCGAGCTGCAGTTTGCGAAGCGACTCGGGCGAGCCGTCAAAGCCCGAGAGGTTCGCAAGGATCACGACCGGAAGTCGCAGCGAGAACGCGTTGAGGCTGCGCGCGACCTTCTTCGACGACAGTGGGAAGAGAGTTCCGCCGGTCCACGTCTCGGGCCCGTCGTGCGGAATCTCACCGATTCGTGGGATCGGCCGGCTCTCGATTCCGATCAGCCCAACCGCGTAGCCGCCGATGCGCGCCTCCCACACGACCGCGACCTCCGCGTCGCGCATCTCGTTCCACCGCTCGAAGTAAACCGAGTCCGCGTCGAGAACCGCGCGCATCACTTGCCGCATGTCGAAAGGCTTTTTTCGCTCGCCGTTCAGAGTCTCGCTGAAAACGTCGCCGATCGTCGAGAATCCCTGGTTCAGCGAGTCTTCGTACGGCGTCAGCGCGACGTTGCGGTCGATCGGGTCGCTCGTCTCGACGCGACGCGGAAAAACCTGCTCACCCGCCGCGTACGAGATCAGGTAGTGGCGGAACAAGACCGCGTACGCGTCGGACATATTCGTCACACGGACCTGCGCCTGACCATTCGGCGCCATGATTCGTTTTGCGCCGCCGATCCCGACGTTGTCTTCGGCGGAGACGCTCCCGGAGAACTCCAACGCTTTCTTCCCGGTCAGCAGCATCGACGCATCCTCGGTCATGATGAGAACGCCGCGCGTGTGCATCAGCATTGTCGCCTCCGCGTTCCAGTACGACTGCGCACCGACGTTGATCCCGCCGACGATGATGTTGATTTCACCACCGTTTTGCGTGAACTCGATGATGCGGCGAAGCGTGCACGCGGTCCAGTCGAGGTTCTCGGTTCCACTCTCCATGTCGATCCGCGCGCCGGCGGAGATCGGCAACCACTCGACCGGTATGCCGAGCGACTCGGCGAGATCGAGCGCCGCGTTGATACGCCGGCACTCCTGCTCGGCGAGCGACCCAAGGTCGGTCGTCGAGTCCGAGAGGATGATCACGCGCCGGATACCTCCCGGGTGCGACACAAAGTAGTTGTTGATGATCCCGAACACGATGTTGCCGGTGTTCTTCCCGTACGGCCTTCCTTTGACCGAGACGAGCTTCTGCGTTCCAGCGTCGGCGATCTCGATATCGTACTCTTCGAACTCACCGCGCGGAAACGCGTCGGTCACCGGATACCCGTTGCGGGTTATCATCTTCACGAGCTCGTACGGGTACGTCGTTCCGCGTTGACGCGACCGCACGACTTTGTCGACGTACGCGTCGAGAGTCTGAAGCGGTTCGGTCGACGTCGGGCGGCTGCTGAGCGAAAAGCTCATTCCATAGATGTTCTCGAACAGGAGTTCGATTTCTTCCGAGCCGTTACCGGTCGGTCGCCTACGCCGCGAGTAGACAACCAACTTCTCGATCCCGAGGTCGAGCATCCGCGGAGCGAGCCGCCGCGCGTACGCGCGAACCTGGTCGAGCGTGATACGCAGGTCGGTTCGCATGTTGATGATGATCCGGTTCCAGTACAGGCGGCGTTTACGCCCTGCCTGTTCGGCCCTCATCGCGTAGATCGCCTCCATCAGCACGTTCTCGAACGGAATCATCCTCTGGATCGACTCGGCCTGATCGAACTGAACGCGCGCGGACGGTACATCGACGAGTGCGAACAGCCTCTCGTCGCGCGGATTGTCGCGAGCGACCGCGGCCATGACGTACACCGAGTCGCTGCGGTACACCATTCTGGTCGTGAAGTTCGAGAGACGCGAGAGATGAAGCTCACGGTACTGGAGCGGGCTGACCGAGAGATACTCGGGCGCGACTTTGAGTTTTCCATCCTCGTCGGGACGGTACGTTGTGTACCGCACCCCGCCCGTGTCGACCGAACCGAGCGACACGATCGAACACCGAACCGTACGGCCGGTGAGATCGAACGGCGGGGTGTCGTCGTCACTCACGGACCGCGGGCCGGCCTCGGTCGACGTACCGAGCACAAAAACGATGATCTCGGCGTTTTCATCGTGCTCGAAACGTTCGAGCGCTTCGAAGAGAGCGTCCCTGTCGCGCTCTCGCGCGGCGACGACGATCGAGACGACTCCGTCGGCCCCGAATCGGAAACCCGGAAAACCGCCGACGTCGAGCCGCCGGCCGACATGCATCGATCGGTCACGGTTCATGCGCCGCGCAAGGATCTCCAACGCAAGCACTCGATCGGTCTCGGTTTCGTCTGCGATCGTCCGCACGAGTTCCGGCACGACGTGATGCCCGGTGTTCACGAGGTTTTCGATGAGCGTATCGCGAAGACGCGGATTGTCCGGGTTTCGCGTCACGATCGAGAGAGTGCGCGCGACCCGATCGCGTTTCTCTTCGCGGAGGTCGTTCATCACGCCACGGTCGACGAGATGGTACCGCAGGTAGATCGCGGCGTCGGTCAGCGCTTGCGTCTGCGCGGGCGTGTGGTACGTCACCTCGTCGAGCAGATCGGTCAGGTGCTG
>REEC01000097.1 GCA_007695285.1 Spirochaetaceae bacterium
GCCGATGGAAAGAGGTTATGCCGGCCGAGATCCTGCCGAGCTTTACCGCGACGCGCGATGAGCCGTTCCGTGTGTTCAAACATAACTTCTTCGGTGACGTCTCGCGTTATCGGATAGATTATCATCGCTACTCGAGGAATCGGCACGTGCCGAGCATCAACAACCACATCACGAACGGCTGGGTCTCGGTCGGGAACGGTCGGCGCGGAATCCTCGTCGCGCAGCACACCGGTTACGACAATAGTTTCGCGTTCTGCCCGATGAGGACGTATCTCGACGGCGAGACGCAACGGATCTTCTTGAACCCGTTTGGGACGTACTACGGGCACCAGCTGAGGTACCCGACCGCGGTAACCGGGGTCGGCCGTGTGGCGGCGATCCTCGCCGCCGATCAACTCGACAGCTACGCGCCGTCGTACAACGGGAAGTCGGTCCGGTTTTCGATCGCGATCTTCCCGTTCGACGGCGAACAGCCGCCCGAAGATATCCGGAACCGCGCGCTGCTTTTCTCGAGCGCGCCGACCGTCGCTATTGCGTGAGCCCCCGCGTACGACGCGGCGCGGGTGCTACGCCCTAGAAGAGCGCGCCGACCTGCGCGATCAGGCCGCCGAGCGCGAAAGCGGTTGCGGTGGTGAGACCCAGGAGCGCGAGAGCGACGCGCACGCCGAACTCGCGGCTCAGTGTCGCGACGACCGCGATACACGGCACGTAGAACAACCCGACCGTCGCGCCGACAAACAGCTGCAACTGCGTGAGCGGCATGTCGAGAAGCGGGAGCACCGTCAACTCGCGGCGCACGACGCCGAGCAGAAGCGGCACTGCGGCCTCTTCCGGCATCCGGAGCCACACCGTGACGACCGGCGAGAGCAGCGAACCGATCCTTGCGAGCAATCCCGTCTCGTACAGGATCGCGGCGACACCGACCGCCACGACCATCGGAATCGCGCCGTCGATCACGAACTGACGCGCCCGCGCGACGAGCTTTTTTGCGATCAGGCGTATCGGCGGTGTGAGCAACTCAGGAAGCTCGATGATGAGTTCGGACTTCTCGCCGGGCATCAGACGATCCATAATGATCCCGGCGACCACGATCACGATGAAAGAGAGCAGAAAGAGAGCCGCGACGAGCACGACGCCGGACTCGGCCAGTAGCGCGAAGAGCGCTCCGGTCTGCGAGATGCACGGAACCGCGAGCGAAATCAACGTCGCGACGATCAATCTTTCGCGGCGTGTCCCCATCGCTCGGCTCGAGAGAATCCCGGGTATCGCGCACCCGTATCCCAGCAGGAGTGATATGCTGTGCGAACCCCGGAGCCCGATCCGTGCGAACGTCGCGTCGAGCAACACCGCGAGCCGAGGGAGGTACCCCGAGTCCTCGAGTAAGCTCATCGCGAGGTAGAACGAGAGTACGTACGGCAGCACGAGTGTGAAGGGCCACTCGATGCCTTTGATCACGACCCCGTACTCTCCGATCAGAACGTTGCGTACGATCCCGGGTCCGATCACTTGCGTTATCCCGGATTGGAGAAACGGGAAGAGAAATTCGCGCGAGACCGGAAGCAGGATGAACCGTCGTAACCCCATTCCGAGGCCGACGATCACCGCGAACGCCGCCGCGAGAACGCCGGCCGCGATCGGGAGCCCCGGCCACGGTGTCACGAGTGCTCTCGAGCCGTATCGTACTCCGACGCGGTTCGCGGGCGGTGGCGTTACCTCGCTCGCGATGAGTTCGGCGCGCGTCCAGACGTCGTTCCTGCCCTCAACCGGTCCGGTGTCGTCGGCCCGTTCCGTCGTGGCCTCCGTCTCGGTGAGATCCGGTTCACCTCTCGTGAGGATTTCCCGGATTGTCTGTTTGAGCGTGTGAAGGCCGGTGCCGTCTATCGCGATCGTCGGAACCACGGCCGTGTTCAAGAGTCGCGAGAGCGCGTCGACGTCGATTTCTGCGCCTTTTCTCGCGGCGATGTCCACGCGGTTCAACGCGACGATGTTCGGGATGCGTCGGTCGGCGATCTGAAGTGCGATAGCGACGCTCGTCTCGAGATTGGCCGCGTCCGCGACGACGACGACGAGATCCACGTCTCCCGACAGCATCGACGTCGCGATGCGCTCTGCGTCGTTCGTCGCCGTGAGCGTGTACGTGCCCGGGACGTCGATCACAGCGGTCTCGAAGCCGTCGAATCGGTACAGCCCGTGGGAAAATTCAACAGTCGTTCCTGCGTAGTTCGCGACCGATGCGTCAAGTCCGGTCAAAGCGTTGAAGATAACGCTCTTACCGACGTTCGGAGGTCCGATCAAGAGCACCGTGCGCTTCCGGGTGCCGCGGACTCTCGGCGGCCGGTGACACCGCATTACGACTCGACCGGGTGCAGCGAAATTTCGATCCCGGAGGCGATCGACCTTCCGACCGCTACTTCGCGCCCGCCGATCCACAGGATAAGCGGACCGCCCATCGGCTGTCTCGCTATCACGCTGCACGGGTTCCCCGGACGAAAGCCGAGCGCTGTCAACGTCGGCGTCTGCGGAACACGAGTGATCGTGCCGGTTTGATCCGGTTCGAGGTCGCAGAGCCTGCACAGCGCGCACGGCGTCTCGGCTATTGCGGGTTTCGGCGGTTCCGTTTTCTTCTTCGTGAGCATGACAAGCTCTTTGCTCCCTGAGCTCGGTAGTATTACCCCGACGTGCGTGTGACCGATTTCGCCCGGAGTGACCCGCGAGTACACGCTGCGGAGTTTACCAGCGGGATTGCGGTACACGATCCGCGTTCCAGGATTCGCGGTCTCGAGAATCCGTCGAAGTATAGCGGTTTTCGGCTCGACGTGCAGTGCTACGAACACCGCGTCGTATCCGGCGTACGACAGCTCGAGCCCGTCGGCGACGAGGTACGACACCGCACTCCGTACGCGGCGGCGGGCGAACAGGCGACGCGACGCGGACACCGCGGCCGGATCCTTATCGACGGCGGTGACTCGACATCCACGCCGCGCGAGCTCGCACGCGGTAATTGGAAGCGGTCCGGACCCGAGGACGAGAACCCGCGAGTCCGCAGTGAGTCGCGCGGTGCGAATCTCGAGTTCGACCATCTCACGGTAAAACAGGAACGCGTATGCGCGTCCGAAAAACTCGCTCCGCGTGCCGATCCGTTCCATCGCGACGACGGCGCGCAACGAAAAACGGCGGATCGTCTCGGTGCCGCGCGTCATGAGACCGCTCCGAGCGCGTGCGGTACGCACAGAACCGACTCATCGAAGGTCGGCATCCGGTGTCGTGCACGGCCGACCACGGCCGTCTCGTTGGAGAAACGGCCGTACTCGATTTCCAGTCCGCGTCGCGGGAGCCGGAACACAGCGCGGCCCTGAGTCGGATCGAGCGACCGACGAAGATTGTGCCAAATATCGTCCTTCGGTGCCGCCTGGAGCGCGACGAGCGCGACCGTCGCGGTGGGTAACACCGCAGTCGCCGCGTCGCCGGTGACGACCGTGATGGATTCGGAAAGCCCAAGCCGCCTGATCAAAGCAGCGGCACGCGCCGCCGCGACCGGATCGATGTCGACAGCAATCACGCGCGCCCTGCTGAGCCGGTGCGCGAGCACCGCCGTGAACGGGAGCGCTCCACACCCGACGCTCAGGACCGTGTCAATTCGCGATACGGCGGCGAGCTTCAGTTCGCGGGAGACGAGCCGATGATACGGGAGCGAGTACAGACGGAAGAACCACGCGCTATTTGCGAATCGGCGCTCGAGCCACGCGACGAACGGTTTGATCAGGCGCACGGTGCGCCCCTCGCCGGCGCCGTGCATACCGGCGCTATCGGACACCCGCTGCACCGAGCGATGCGCAGCTTGGCGCGGTTCGTCTCGTCCCCGAGCCGCGATGGACCATGGTGAAGGAACAATACGAGCCGTCCTATGTGCGCCGTCACCTGCCGAAGCAGCGATAGCATGGCTGTCTCCCTGCAATAGTTTAGTATACCTAACTTTTACTGCATCCATCCGACGCTGTCAAGCAGCGCCAAAAAAAAGGCGCGGACGCCGGCGGTGGCGCGGATTCCGGTCTCTCGGACTTCCTTACCGGCGTTCAGTCGTGGTACTCTTGCTCCGATGTCACGATGGAACAGCAACAACCTCGGGCCGCGCTCGTTCGTGGCGCTCGTGTTCGTGGTATTCTTGATGAGTGGCTCGCTGTTCGCTCAAACAAACCCGTTTTTCGGAACCGGAGGGCAGGAGCGAGACGATGGATCGGCTCCGAAGGAATCTACGGTCGACGATGATTCGGTCTCGACGACACGGAGCCCTGCAACCGGAGCGCTCGGCGGACGGCCGTTTTTCCCGCGTATCAACGCGTTTCTGCGCGATCAGCAACGAACGCTGAACGAGAGGGTCGGGCGTCTGATCCGGACGGTCTCGAGCTCCGGCGACGCGCAGAGCGCCGGTCCCCGCTCGGCGACCGGCGTTGTCGCGGTCGTCGTCGTGTCATTTCTCTACGGTCTTGTGCACGCGGCGCTCCCCGGTCATCGGAAGGTCTTGCTCGTCTCGTACTTCGTCGCCGTCAGGGCTCCCGTCCGACACGCCGTAATCGCCGGGGTGTCGGTCGCTGCTTTGCACTCCGGCGCCGCCGCGGCTCTCGTACTCGGCGTGTACTACCTGCTTCAGACATCGCTTTCGTTTATGCTCGATCGCGCGACAGTGTATTTGCAGGCGATAACGGCCGTGATAATCGCGGGCACTGGAGCCGTTCTGCTGACGCTCAAGATACGAGAGGTCATCGCCGCGAGACGCGGAGCGACCGCTCACCACGGACACGATGCGCAGTCAGGAGGTCATGAACGGCCGTCGCCGGGGATGCTGCCCGCGATCGTGATATCCGCGGTTGTTCCGTGTCCCGGTACCGCGATGATTCTGCTTTTTGCGGTCTCGCTCGGCGCCATCGGCCTCGGGCTGCTCGCGACGTTCGCTTTTTCGCTCGGCATGGCGGTAACGCTGGTCGGCGTGTCGGTGATCGCGGTCGTGTCGAAGCGCGCAGTGACCGGCGCGCTCGACGGACGAGTCGGCGAGGTTCTTCACACCACGATCGAAGGGGTCGGAGCGGTCGCGATGTGCGTTTTCGGCGTCATCGCGTTTATGGCCGTGATGTGATCGCGGTTCCGGCGTCCGGTGTATAGACGCGAATCAACTACCGAAGAGAGGTAACACGATGGAGATCCAGATCGATAAGCTATCCCCCGGGGACGCGCATAAACTGCTGATCGGGTGCATCGTACCGCGGCCGATCGCGTGGATCACGACGCTGAACCCCGACGGGTCGGTCAACGTCGCGCCGTTCAGTTTCTTCAACGGCGTCTGCTCCTCGCCGCCGACGATCTCGGTCTCGATGAGTCATGGACCGGGACGGCGCGACGGAAAGAAAGATACGCTCCTGAACATCGAACGCGAGAAAGAGTTCGTCGTGAACGTCGTCGCCGAGCCACACGAAGAGATCATGAACGAGAGCTCGTGCGACTTTCCCGAAGGAATGAGCGAGTGTCTCGAACTCGGCCTCTCGACCTTTCCGTCGAGAACGATACGGACGCCTCGACTCGCCGAGAGCCGAATCCGGTTTGAGTGTCGATTGTTCAAGACCGTTCCGGTCGGTGACGGACCGGGGAGCGCGGTGCTCGTGCTCGGGACGATCGTGCACGCGGCGGTCGACAACGCCCTGATCGACGACGGGCTGCACATCGACGTCGAGTCGCTCCGACCGATCGGGCGGCTCGCCGGAACGTCGTACTGCTACGTGCGCGACAGTTTCTCTTTGCCGCGTCCGCGCTACTCCGGTAAGTCGTCGACCGTATAGACCCTCGTCACGTCGTACGCGGGCTCTTCGTACGGGTGTGCTGAGATCAACGCCGTCAACACGGCGCGCACGACGCCGGGTTTGCAGATCGTCTCGATTCGTACTTCCGGTACGCGCTCCACGCGGTCGCGCTCTCCGATGAACGGTGAAGCACCTTCGAGCGGCCGGAACTGCCCGAGCCCGGTCGTCTGCCACGAACACGAGTCGTAGTCGCGATAGCGACCGGCTCCTGCCGCGAACACCGCGTCCTTGACCCGTTCCGCGTGGTCCTCGGGAACGAAAAAGACAAGTTTGTACATGTCGGTATTCTACCGCCTAAGCCGCGTTATGTATGCCGGTCGGTCGTATCGTCTGAAAGGAACGGACATCACGTTGACTTTGAACCAAAACCAAGATATATTGAACCATGGAGTAGAACCATGAGCGCGATCACGATTCACGACATCGATGACGTTTTAAGCGAACGGCTGAGCCGCGAGGCCCGGCGCCGAGGCAAGAGCAAGAACGCGTTGATCAAAGAACTGCTCGCGAAGGAGATGGGCTTGCCGGTAGACGGAACGTACGCCGACGACTACCGGGAGTTCGTCGGGCTTTGGACCGCCGAAGAGCATCAGCAGTTCACGCGAGTTCAACGCGAAAACGAGTCGATCGATCCACAGGATTGGGATTGATGAGCCGCGTTCTCATCGACACCAACGCCTATTCCGCCTTGATGGCCGGCGACGGCCGTATCGCCGATGTCCTTGCCGGATGCGAAGCGGTCCTGCTCTCGCCGGTGGTCGTCGGAGAGCTGTACGACGGTTTTCTCAACGGACAGCAAAACACGAAAAACCGTCGCATTCTTCAGACTTTTCGTGAACGTCCTCGCACAGTGGTGGTGCCGGTCACCGACGTCACTTCTGAATGGTTCGCCCGGATAAAATACGCGCTCCGCCGACGAGGCACCCCGATCCCGATCAACGACGTTTGGATAGCCGCTTCGTGTTTCGAACACGGCGCGACCCTGCTCACGCTCGACTTGCATTTCGACGGGATCGACGGGTTATTGGTACATCCTGGATTTTAGCTCCCGGAGCGTCGCGATTTGCCGGAGCGTCTCCGAACCGCGCGTTCCCACCCGCGTGGCGGTGGATGCGTCCGCGCGTGACGGGTACAATCACGGCCGTACCCATTATCCCGAAGGAGCGCAGCAGTGACAAAACGCGATGTGATCCGCGCGGTTCTTGAAGGCCGCACGCCGCCGTACGTTCCGTGGTCGTTCGGTTTCACGGTCGAGGCGCGCGAGAAACTCGTCAAACATTTCGGGAGTGACGATCTCGAGCCGGTTCTCGGAAACCATCTGCTGGGGCTCGGCGACGGAGTCGGATTTTTTGACGACATCGGAGACGACCGCGTTCGCGACGTTTTTGGCGTGGTGTGGGATCGGAGTATCGACAAGGATATCGGCGTCGTCGAGAGGATCGTGCTCGATGAGCCGAGCCTGGCGGGGTACCACTTTCCGGATCCCGTGCACGAGCGTTTTTTCGCCGACATACCCGAGAAGATCGCGACGTACGGCGACCGGTTTCGTGTCTTCAACATCGGTTTCTCTCTGTACGAACGCGCGTGGACGATGCGCGGGATGGAGAACCTGATGATCGACTTCATCGATAACCCCGCTTTCGTGCGCGCGCTTTTCCGAGCGATCGCGGAGTACAACATCGCGCAGGTTCGGCGCGCGGTCGAGTTCGATATCGACGCGGTGTACTTCGGCGACGACTGGGGGCAGCAGCACGGTCTTCAGATGGGTCCCGCGAAGTGGCACGAGTTCATCTACCCCGAGATCACGCGCATGTACCGCGCGGTACACGACGCCGGGAAGTACGTCTTCATTCATTCATGCGGCGACGTCGACGAGCTATTCGGCGACCTGATCTCGATCGGAGTGAACTGCTTCAATCCGTTTCAGCCCGAAGTCATGGACGTCTTCAGCCTCATGCGCGAGTATCGCGGACGGCTCGCATTCCACGGCGGCCTTTCGACGCAAAAAACCCTGCCGTACGGGACCGCCGACGAGGTCCGCGACGAGACGCGCCGCCTGATCGCCGCCGGCCGCGACGGCGGTTACATTCTCGCGCCCGCGCACGCGGTCGAGGGAGACGTCCCGCTCGAGAACATGCTCGCGTTCATCGAAGAAGCGTGGGCTCAGTAGTACACCGACTTCCCCGCGCCGCCGGAGGCCGAGATCACTTCGCCCGCGATCGCGGACGAGCGAGGGGACGCGAGGAACGCGACGACCCACGCGACTTCGCGCGCGTCGATAATTCTTCCGACCGCGTTTCCCTCCGCGGCGCGCGCCTTGATCTCTTCGATGCTCACGCCTTCGCTTTCGGCGCGTTTTTTGTACATAGGCTCGCTGCGTTCGGTCCACGTCGCGCCGGGATGCACGACGTTTACCGTAATCCCGACCGGTCCCAACTCGTCGGCGAGCGACTTTGTCATCGGCACGAGCGCCGCGTTTCGCATCCCGGCGCTGAGGTTCGCGCCCGGCGCGCGCGACGAGTTGCCTCCGATGTTGATGATGCGGCCCCAGCCGTTTTTCTTCATGTACGGAGCGACCGCACGCGCGAACCGTACGTACCCGATGACCTTTGTGTCGAGGTCGGCGGCGAGGTCTTTCTCGTCGATCTCCGCGATCGCCCCGGACGCGAGCCCTCCCGGCGCCGCGGCGTTGTTCACGAGGACGTCGATCCGTCCGCCGAGAGCTTCGGCCGCGAGCGCGACGCTCTTCTCTACGGCCGCTGTATCGGTGACGTCGGTCACGATCCCGGTCACCGACGCTCCGGTTTCCCGGCTCAGCTCGTCGGCGGTGTTTCTCAATGTCTCGGCGTTCCGCGCGAGAATTACGACCGAGCATCCGCACAGCGCGAGCTCTCGCGCGATCGCGCGCCCGATCCCGCGGCTGCCTCCGGTGACGATGGCCGTTTTTCCGTTCAGCTCTAAGTCCATAGGTATCCCTCCGTCCCGTTCAGCATACCCGGCTGATCACGATTGTGCACGCGGTTCGGACGCCGAATACTGCGGAAAGCCTGACAGCGGAAAGCCTGACCTTGACGCCGGACTGTCATCGCGCGAACTTGTTAAGTGTGGCGATTATGTTTCGGCGCAGAACGTTAGGTAAGAGGGGACCTGCAGCGATGGTCGGAACGCGAAGAATAAAGGCTCTGCTGGTAGCGGTGACGTTCTGCCTCGGTATCGTCGTGGCGGACGGAGAGTTACGTGACGTCGTGATCGACGAGCGGTTCGAGACTCTCGATGACTGGGAGGATCTTGTTTTCCGGAACATCGACCGCGTGACCGAGTACTCGGTCATCGAGATCGACGATGCGTGCCCGGAATCCGGTTTCACGGCGGATCGGCCATGCGATCACAGCGGCTCGGCTCTCTTCATCGAGTCGGACGACGGAGGGAGCGGAATCGTCCAGACTACAGAGTTCGACGCGTACGATCACCCGATCGTCGAGTGGCGATGGCGAGTCGAGTCGAACAT
>REEC01000215.1 GCA_007695285.1 Spirochaetaceae bacterium
CCGAAGAGCGGCTTCGAAACGCGCAAGTCTCGTTCGAGAACGAACTCGTGACGCGCGGTGAACTCTCGCGCGCCGAAGTCTTTGTGCTCACGACTACTCTCGATATGAACCTCGCGCAGTATGAATTGGCGACCGCGATCGCGGAACTCGAGTACCTGCTCGGGCAGTAGGCCGCTTGCGCGGATCAACTCCCCGTCGTTCGGGCAGGATGCGATCCGAACTCCGACGAGACGATTTTGTCTCGTCCTGACATTTTCGCTGCATACAGTCGTCGGTCTGCCAGGTCGATCAGAGAGTCGGAGGTGAGCGAGTTACGCGGGATCTCCGTGATATCCGCGACTCCGCAGCTCACCGTGAACCGTACCACGTCGCCGGAAAACTCGAACTCACACTCACGGACGTTTTCGATCACCCGTTCGGCGATCGAGGCGGCGAGCCCGGCCACCGCACCGACCAGCACCACGACGAACTCCTCTCCTCCGTACCGCGCGACGATGTCGAACGAGCGGACCCCCTCGCCGAGTATCTCGGCGAAACGCGTAAGCACAATGTCACCTGCCGCGTGACCGTACGAGTCGTTCAGGTTCTTGAAGTGATCGATATCGAGCATCGCGACGCAGAGCGATCCGTCCTGTCTCTTGAACTGATCGATCAGTGATCCAAGGCGTGAGTATAAGTGCCTTCGGTTGAACAAGCCCGTGAGTGGATCGGTTATCGACGAACGCGTGAGCTCGTGCTCGAGTTTATTTTTTTCAAGCGCATCCGCGATCGTGTTGGCGATTACCGTCAGCAGCGAGTCGAGCTGCTTGTCCCACGTTCCCTTTTTCTTCACTCGGTCAAATCCGAAGAAACCGAGCGCCTCCCCGTGACTCTCGATCGGGACGCAGAACAGCGACTTGATCTCTTGTTCGGCGAACAGCTCGCGTTCGGCCGCGGCTTCCTGCGGCATAGCGTCTACGTCGGGGATCAAAACGGGTTTTTTGTTCTGGATCCGGTCCCGCATCCGGGCGGCCCACCACGGGAAGAGGTCCAGCGACATGTTTTGCAGGGACTGCTTCTGCGACGTGATTCCGGGTGCGCACCACTCGTGCGTGTTCGACATAGCCTTTCGGTCTGCGGAGAAACGGAAAAGATAACTTCGGTCGACGTCAAAGAACTCTCCGCACTTGCGGAGCATCGTATCGATCTTTTCGTCGATCGTGTCGATCGTCGCACCGACGAACTCGGTCGAGATCTCCGCGATCAACTTCTGGAATCCGTTCTGACGGGCGACCGCGAACTCCGCGAGTTTGCGTTCGGTGATATCGGTGATGAACCCCTCGACCGCGAAGACAGCGTCGTCGTCGGAGGTGGACACGCCGCGTCCGCGCTCCCACACCCACTTGATCGCACCGGCGCGAGAGACGATCCGGTACTCACCCGAGTACTCGGTCTTGTCCGCGATCGCGCGCTGCCACGCCTTGCGGACGTGGTCTCGATCGTCGGGGTGAATCAGGTCGTTGAGCGCTACGACGGCGTTACCGATGAGGTCCACGGGACGATAGCCGGTGAGTTCGAGACCTCCTTCGCCGACAAACTCCATCGTCCAGTCATCGTCGTTCCGGCATCGATACGACATCCCGGGAAGGCTCGCGAATAACGAGGTCAGTTGTCGCCTGCTCTCGCGCAGCTCGTTCTCGGCCGCGATTCTATCGGTGATATCGCGTCCTGAGGCGTACACGAACTCGCCGTACCGATGCGGCTTCCACTCGATGTGCCGGTACGCGCCGTCTTTGGCTCGGTATCGATTTACAAAGGCCGGGACCGGGAGTTTTTGGGTCAGCCGTTCAAGGGTCTTTTGCGTTGATGGAACATCGTCAGGGTGAACAAACGAAAAATAATCGCGTCCGATGATCTCGTCCGGCTCGTACCCGAAGTACGTCGACCATGCCCGATTTGTCTTGACGAATCGCCCGTGCAGGTCGGTGATGCACATGAGATCGAGGTTCACTTCAAAAAACCTTTCGATCTCGGTCGCGTTCGACTTCTCCGCCGTTACATCGAAAACGAAAGCGGCAAATGTGCCTTCCTCGGCTGAGTACGCGCAGACTCTGAGCCATTTTTCGAGATGTGGCACAAATACCTCGAAATCGCGCTCACCGCCGTCGAGTGCGATCGATCCAAAGTATCCGATCCAGTCGAAGTCGACGGTGCGGATCTCCGGAATGACTTCGGTGACACGCCGGTTCTCAACCTCGTGCCTTTTCACCCCGAACATCGTCTCGAACGCCGAGTTGATCTCGAGGAACAAATAATCGACGATTCGTCCGCTGTCGTCGGCGATAACTCGTTGATACGCGTACGCGAACGGAGCGCCCTCGATCAACTTCTTGTGAATTTCCCGCCGCATCAGCCTCCCCTGGAACGCGCGTGTCGAAAACCGCCGACATAATACCCCGGTTGCGGCTTGATGGAAAACCGGCTATAACGTGCGGGTGTTCGATAAAACGACGATCCTTCAGCACACGACAAAGTACGACGGAAGCCTTCATTACCGGTTTCCGCTCGAGATAATGTATAACGACGAGTCGGCCCTGATGGCGTATCGGGGACCCGACGTCGTGATGGAGAGCTACCGCGGCGTGATCACGTCGCAACAACACGTTCTGATGGTTTTTTTCCCCGACCGGTATCACAACGTCGCGGTGATGTGGGAAGCCGACTGGACGCCGAGAATGCATTACGTGAACATCGCGACGCCGGCCACGTGGAATTCTCACGTGATCACGGCCGTGGACCTCGACATCGACGTATACCGATTTGCGCCGGGGTCGGGTAAGCCCTCGAGTATAGAGCTTGACGATCTCGACGAGTTCGCGCGGCACAGCGAAGCGTTCGCGTATCCCGAATCGCTCGTCGATCGGTGCCGACGCGAGACCGACGCGGTTGTCAAACTACTCGAGGACGGTGACGGAATTTTTTCGTTCGACGTGTTTGAGTGGAGACCGGGAGTCGGTTTGGGGCCTATTCGTTTTTTACAAGGTTCGTAACAGTCGAAAGGACTACGAGAGTGAAGGGGTTTCAGGCACGACAAACCGCCACGTAACGCCTTCGCTCGTCTCGAGTTCGACAGTTGCCCGCAGTTGCTGCTCGGCGAGCGAGCGGATCAACACCACGCCGAGGTTATCGTCGCGCGACTCGACGGCCTCCGCGTCCATTCCGCGGCCGTTGTCCGAGACCGTTATCTCGAGCGCATCGCCAATGTGGCGACCGGTGATGATAATTCGCCCCGTGTCTCGGGGATCGAACGCGTGTTTGAGCGCGTTCGTGACGCACTCGGTGATTACGATGCTGCACGGAATCGCCCGGTCGATGCCGAGATCAAACTCATCGAACATGACGTCGATCGCGACCTGTGATTCGTGCATCTCGCGGATATGGTGCATGAGCTCGCCGACGTAGCGGCTCATGGGGACGCGTGCGACGTTATCGTTCGCGTACAGGCTGTCGTGCACGAACGCCATCGCGAAGATGCGTGAGCGTGTCGCGAGCAACTCGCTCCGCAACGCCGGGTCGGTCGCCTTTGCCATCTGCAGGTTCAACAACCCGTTGATCACGGTGAGGTTGTTCTTGACGCGATGATGCACCTCGCGTACCAAAACCTCCTTCTCCGCGACCAAACCCTTGAGCTCCTCCTGCGTCCGCTTCTGTTGTCTAACCTCCTCCGCGAGCACCTCGTTCGCCTTCTTCAGGTCAGCCGTCCGCTCGGCGACCATCGACGTGAGAGTCTTGTTGGCAACCCGGTACTCCCGGATCTCCTCGGCAAACGGGATCCAGAAGAGGTAGAGCATGAGCGCGGTCATCGCGATCGTATTGATCGCGTTGAACGGCGTTCCGAACGACTGTACGCTCGCGAAGGAGGCGGCCGGAACGAACAGCGCTACAATCAACGATGCCGACACAAGCCCCCTTTTCTGCTCGAAAAAACCGTACCGGAGCGCGAGAATCATCGCGTAGACGATCATGACCGCCCCGGAAAGGTCTCCGGGGCGAGTGCGAGAAAGAATAAAGACTCCGTTGAGGAAAATGACCGCAACCTGAATCGCTCCACCGATCTGGTAACGCAAAAACCGAGTCGAGAAGAACAATGCGGTTGAGAGCAGTACGACGAAGATACTCGGGTGAGTGAGAATCGCAAGCGGCTCGCGGCCACGGATCACCAGCGCATCGACAACGTTCACGAAGAAAAAAACCATCCCAGCGACGGAAACCGCCGACGAGACACCTTTAAGAATTTTCGTGCGCGTCGCGTCGCTGCTACGTTCTGAGTTCAATCGCAGTGCCAATACTGCCTCGTCGAGTCATCCGGGTAGAAGGTTTCGTCCATTTCTGCGCATTCGACCGCGAGGATCGTTGCGCGTAGGCGTGTGCCCGCCGCCTTTTTGAGAGCTACTGCCATTTGTGAACCTCCACTGTCGGAATATGCCGGTGAGTATACTCCGTTCGTGATTGTATAAGTCAATGCGGTATCTTCCGATAATCGTCCATGAATCGCTCAGGAATCGCCCGCGGCGATCGTGGACCGGGCCGCGTTGCGTGTATATTTGTCGATATGATTCCCTCCCGCGAGTATCGCACGTCAAAAAGCTTCCCTTGGGTAAATATCGGCCTCGTGGTGGTGAATTTGATCGTTTTCCTGTATATACGGTTCGGTCTCGACACCGCCGGAGCCGGATACGCCGAATTTCAGTACTCGTTTACCTCCGAATTGTTCTTTCTCGAGTTCGCGCGGAGTTGGTTCACGCCGGTTACCGCGCTTTTTCTCCACACCGGCTGGTTTCCATTCCTCGCGAACACGTTGTTTCTGCTGATCGTCGGCGATAACGTCGAAGACGCGCTGGGACATGTGAAATATCTCGTGTTTTTCCTCGTCGCCGGCGTCTTTGTCAACTTCGCGAGCGCGTTTTTCGCCGCGGTCGTCGGGGTCCCGATCAGCGGTTCATCGGGCGCCGTCTCGGCGGTGATTGCCGCGTACATGGTTCTGTATCCGCTCCAAAAAGCGGTGACGTTCGTGCCGATCTCTTTTTTTCTGATGCCGATCCGTTCTCCCGCGTTCGTGTTTTTGGGGATCTGGGCAGTCGTCCAGACCGTGCAGTTGACTCTCGGCATTCCGTCGGGGGGTGTCTCGAGTGTCGGTTTTGTCGCGCACGCGGCCGCTCTGGTCTTGGGAGCGCTTTTTGTGCTGTCGAGTCGCGCTCGGTACGTGAAGAAGTTTCGCTACTACCGGCCCGCCCTGACGCGCCCGCGTCCGCAGCGAATCAAACGAGCGCGCGCCGTATGAACGCCGCGCAGCTCTCCGCACCTTCGCGGTAGTACGCCTCGTAGGGGTACATCACGATGTGTTTCAGGTGCATCTTGAGGTTGTACACGTTCAACCGAAGCTCAAAACCTTCGTCGAGCGGATGAACCGACGCGTACCGTGCAAGGGCTTCGGCGTCGAGCAGCCCGAACATCGCCATGAACGACAACTCGCGCGCGTAGTCGGCCCAGTACCCGGGAATATCGATGTATCCGGTTACCTCCGCGGAACCGTTTTTGGGCAAAACCATCACGTTTCCAGACCATATATCGTAATGCGTGAGCGTCGATACCTCGACGGTCTTGAGAAGCTCAGGAAGCCGGTCGCGCAGTTCGTAGACCGATTTCAGAAGCGACTTTCCGACATGCCCCGATTTTTCGACCTCGGACATCGCCCGATCGAACCGAGCGAGCCAGAACGAAGCCCAGTCGTCGGTTTCCGGCGCCTCGACGCCGCCGAACGTCGATCCTTTCAGCCTGTGCAGATCAATAACGTGACCGATGATCTGGTCGAGGACGTCGCGTCGTCCGCGCCCGGACATTCGGCCGAACGCGTGATGCAGCACGACACCCTCGACTCGCTTCATCACGAGAACCGTCCCCGGTATCGGATCTTCCGACGTGTCGACGGCGTACGGCGTGGGAACCGGCATCCGGGTCTTTTCCGCGAACGCCGAGAGGACGTGGAACTCGCGCTCGATACCGGGATTGTTCCGCTCGGGGTTGATCTTGAGAACGATATCCGGGCCACCATCGACTGCGACCCCGATCACGCGGTTCCAGCAGCCGCCCGTCAGCGTCTCGAATCCCGTGATCGTTACATCGTGTTCGAGAGCGCGCGCGACGACTTTCTTGATCGACTCTTCGGTGATAAACGGGTCGATCTTCTCGTTGAGTACCGATTCCATCACGTTCATACGAGCAGCTTACCAAAAATCACGAAGGACTTCACTCCCTCGGCTCACTCGGCCTTTGGGAACATCCAGCTCAAGACCGACTGAATCCACCGGTCCCATACCGTCCACGAGTGGTCGCCGTCGTCTTCGTGAAACTCGAGCGGCAACGCGAGTTTCCTCGCGTGCGCGAGAAACGCCTGATTCTCGTCGTACAGAAAATCGTTTGTCCCGCAGTATTGAAACAGCCGCGGCGCGGCGCCGGTGGCCGCCGCGTCCGATGCGAGGCTCATGAGGTCGTTTGCGCTGCCGGCAAGACGCGATAAATCACCGAAAATCATCTCCCAGAACGCCTCGTCGTGCCGGTCGGACGCGGTGACCGTGTGCGCCATGTCGAGCGCGCCCGAGAGGCTCGCCGCCGCGGCGAATCTATCCGGATGCGCGAGCGCGAGCTTAAACGCCCCGTACCCGCCCATCGAAAGCCCCGCGACGTACGTGTCTTCGCGGCGCTGCGAGACGCGAAAGAACGAGCCGACGATTTTTGGGAGTTCCTCCGACACGAACGTCCAGTACTGCGCACCGTACGCGGTGTCGGTGTAGAAGCTCCTGTCCGCGGCCGGCATGACCACCGCGATGCCGTACTGCGCGGCGTACCGCTCGATCGACGTGCGCCGGACCCAGATCGTGTGGTCGTCGGAAAGTCCGTGCAGCAGGTATAGCGTCGGAAACCCAACTGTGCTCCGCGTCGCGGTGCCCTCCAGTCCGATCTGTTTCTTCGTCTCCTGCGGCAGGATCACGTTCATCGAGCACGACAGACCAAGAACGTCCGAGAAAAAGTTGCACGAGAGTAACGCCATTTTTTGCTCCTCATCGAGAGTGTACCGACGTTCCGGGTCGCACGCAATTCGCCGATACGCGGTTTCCGGGACAAAAAGGGAAACTCGGAAATCCATTTGACAAATCCTCCAAGCCGTGGTATCGTGGTTTTAGTTTCATGAAAGCAGTTTCATGAACCTTTGATTGAACGGAGAAAGGGACGGGTTTCGATGGCGTCTTTGGGTAAGGCGACGATTTACGACGTCGCTTCGGCGGCCGATGTGAGTGCCGCGACGGTGTCGCGGTATCTCAATACTCCCGACAAAGTGAAGCCCGAGACGCGCGAGCGCATTCGTGCCGCGATGGAGGAGCTTCAGTTCACGCCCGATGCGTACGCACGCGAACGCGCTCGCAAGGGTTTCGCGCGCATCGGCGTCGTGACGCCGCACTTCCCCGCGCCGTCGTTCGTCCAGAGGGTGAAAGGCGTCGCGAAAGCGCTCGAGGGGAGTCCTCACGAGCTGATCATCTACACCGTCGACACCCCCGAGAATCTCGAGCACTACATCTCGGTCCTGCCCGCAACCGGCCGGGTCGACGGGTTGATCCTCATGTCGCTGCATCTCTCGGATCGTCAGATCGAAAGTTTGCACCGACGCAGCCTCGAGGTCGTGTGCGTCGAGTTTGAGAACCGCGGCTTCCCGGCGGTCACGGTCGACACGGTCGAAGGCGGCCGGCTCGCCGCACGGCACTTGGTCGCGACATCCGACGGCCCGTTTGCGTACATCGGTGAGACACCACCCGCCGGAGTTTCCGACTGGCCGTTTCTTCGGCGAATGGCGGGGTACCGCAGTGAACTCGAAGTACAGGGCTTCGCGCTCGCCGATGAACACGTGTCCACCGGCGCGTACAGCATGGAAGAGGGATACCGTATGACCGCCGAGTTGCTACAGAACAGCACGGCACCACGATCGCTTTTCGCAGGCTCCGACCTGCACGCGATCGGCGCGCTCAAGGCGGCCGCCGCCGCGGGCGTCGCGGTTCCGGAGCAGTTAGCGATCGTAGGATTCGATGACATCGACGTCGCGTCGTACATGGAGATCACGACGATACACCAGTCGCTCGAGGAGTCGGGCCGCGTCGCGGTCGAGCTCCTGCTCGCGGGTCTTGCCGAACCCGGCAGACCGATACGGAGCATTCAGTTGCCGGTGGCGCTGATAGAGCGGAACACAACAAGACCGAGGAGGTGAGCTGCAGAGAAAAGCGAATCAACCGCAGGATGTCTTCGTCGCTGTCGGCGGAGACCAGTCGAAAATCACTTAACTCTTAAAAGGGGGAAAAAGTGAAACAGATTCATGGCAAGCGTATCGTTTCAGCGATCGCAGTGATTTTCTTTCTGGCGTTCGTCGCGCCGATGATACTCGCCGGCGGAAAAAAAGAAGCCGAGCCGAGCAGAGTCGTCGAGGTGTTCGGCGCTTTTGTCGACGAGGAGGCGCGCCGGTTCGAGGAGGCGATTCAACCGTTCATCGACCGGACCGGGATCGAGATACAGTACCAGGGTTCGCCCGATTTCGAGACGTTGATCTTCGTGCGCGCCGAGGGCGGAAATCCTCCCGACATCACCGCGCTGCCGCAGCCGGGACTCATGAAAAATCTCGCCGGTGGTGGCCACCTCACGCCGCTCTGGTCGGAAGCGCTCGCCGAGATCGACCGGAACTACGCTCCGGTCTGGAAGGAACTCGGCTCGTATCAAGGGACCCCGTACGGAATCTTCCACCGCGTGAACGCAAAAAGTCTCGTGTGGTATCCGCGCAAAGCGTGGGAAGCGCAAGGGTACGAACCGCCGGAGACGTGGGACGAGATGTTCGACCTCATGGACCGAATGGTCGCAAACGGGCACACCCCCTTGGGCCGCGGGCATGGAGTCGGGCGGTGCGACCGGTTGGTACGGTACCGACTGGATCGAGGACATCGTTCTGCGAACGGCGGGCCCTGACGTGTACGACCGGTGGGTCGAGAATGAAGTCCCGTTTACCGACTCGCGCATTCGCGAGGCGTTTGAGATCCTCGGCGAGATCTGGTTGAACCCTGACTATGTGTACGGCGGAACGCAGTCGCTCTTGACGACTTCTATCCCCGACGCGCCGCTTCCGATGTTCCAGGACCCGCCGCGCGCGTGGATGCACCGACAAGGTAACTTCGTGACCGGGTTCTTCCCCGATCGCATTCAGCAGAACCTCGACGAGGAAGTCGGCGTCTTTCCTCTGCCGTCGATCAACCCCGAGTGGGGCACGCCGATGA
>REEC01000217.1 GCA_007695285.1 Spirochaetaceae bacterium
CGGCAAGTTGAGACGGCGCGGCGAATCACCGCGCGACAAACAATGCACCGAACAACAACACCGCAAACAAGACGACAAACCCGAAGTAGGTTTGTGGCTGGCCCTCGTGGACTCTCGCGAGACCACGGAGGAACGGAGGTCCTACTCGCGTCAAGAGTCTCCGGACCGGCCGTTCGTACGATCGGTGCTGCGCGAGGCCACCGACGAGAGGTCTTCTGAGGATCACCCAGAGAATCACCGAGGTACCGAGCGGCCACAGCCCCGCGCCGAGCGCCGCGGGCGCAAAGAAACGGTGATCGGTGATGCCCGAGATCGTGCCGGGGATCACGCCGAACACGACCGAAAGCGCGGCGAGAACGACCGCGGTCGTGGTCAGAGCGTAGTGAACACGGCCCGCGTCGGCCGGGTCCCGGGATTCGAGACCCTCGTGCGCGGGTGGGGCGAGGAAGATCAGGTACGTGAACTTGATGAACGACAGTCCGGTTCCGACGGTCGCGATCGTCAGGAGACGGCTTGGCAGAGTGTAACCCGCCGCGAGTTTCAGAAGCTCTTTGCTCGCGTAGCCGCTCAGGAACGGAACCCCGGCGATCGCACCGGCGCCGATCACGCAGCACACGAACACAATCGGCATCGACCGGGCGAGGCCGCCCATTCGCCTGAGGTCATCGTGTCCGAGCCGCGTCGAGACGATCGCGATAACCGTGAACAGTAATGCCTTGTACACGATGTGGTTGCCGGCGTGGAACAGCCCCGCCGTCACTCCCAGGGAGTCACCTCCCGCCACGAGTCCGACCCCGACAAGCATGTAGCCGACCTGGCTCACGATGTGAAACGAGAGCAGCCGACGCGCCGACGACTGAGTGAGCGCGAAGACGACCGCGACCACCGCGACGATCGCCCCGATATACGTGAGAACCGGTAAGCCGAGAATCGAGAAATCGACCAGCCGGGCCGCGGTGAGCACTCCGACCTTTGTCGTGAAGACCGACAACACGATTCCGCTCGCAGGGCTCGCGGCCGTGTACGACGAGACCAGCCACCCGTGCAGCGGCATCATCGCGGTCTTGATCAAAACCGCTAATACGATAAACGGCTGAGCGTCGACGTGCAGCCTCGCGACCGCGAGTGAACCCGTTCGTGAGAAATGGACGACGGCCGCGACAAAAAACAGAGCCGCTCCGACGATCTGCGCGGCGACGTACCAGTACGCCGCGGCCGCGGGAGTATCGTCTCGGCTCGAGTTGCTGCCGGCGGCGACGGCTCGTGTCTTGGCCGAGCGGATCAAGAAGAACGCCGCGAAAGTGAGGATCTCCCACGCTACAAGCAGCGTGATTACGTCCGCGGCGAACACGGCGAGCAGCCCGGCCGCCGAGTGCGTTGCCGCGGCAACCGTCCGACCCGGGTTCCTCTCTCCTGAGACGCACAGCGGGCCGAGAACCGCGAGCAGCGCGAATACACCGAGAAGAATTCGTTCGATTCCTATCGGCCACGAGAGCACGAACGCCGGCATCTATAACGGCCCTCGAACCAGAGCGAGGTACGCTTCGAAGTTCGTCAATGCGGGCGCGGCGCGCATGAGGAAGGAGCGAAGCACCGACGAAGCCGGCCCCAACGCGACGGTCGCCGCCGCAAGCAATACCATCGTTGCCGATCCGAACGCGCGTCCGATAGGGTGCGCGCTCGGAACGACGCCGGAACACCGCCGGTCGTCTGCCCCGAAGCGAGTGTCCGGTCCGAGCGCCAGGACCGCGATACGCGTGTAGTACACCATCGAGATCACGGTCCCAAGCGAGATCACGATGACCGGCACGATCCCGAACCGCTCGAGCGCGGCGAGCGAGATGTACCACTTGCTCGCGAATCCGATCGTCGGTGGGATGCCGACGATTGCGAGCGCGGCGACGAAGAACGCCGAGAATGCGACCGGTTCGGCCCGCGCGGCGCCGCCGAGCCCGTCAATAGCCGATGTACGCGCGTGCGCGATCAACCGGCGCGCCGAGAAGAAGAGCGTCGTCTTTGTGAGCGTGTGCATGAGAACGTGAAGCAAAGCCGCCGCGAGTGCCGCACCCGCTGCCCCTGCGTACTCTGCCGTTGCCCCCGCGACCGCAAGACCCACCAAAATGTACCCGACGTGCGCGACACCGGAGTACGCGAGCAGTCTCTTGACGTCGCGCTCGGCGAGCCCGGCGAGGTGTCCGATAACGATGTTTATCATCCCGAAAATAAGGAGTGCGACAAATGCCTGCGGTGCCGCCGTCGGGATCCGAAGTACGTGCCACGTGATACGGATCACCGCGTAGAGGTAGGCCTTCATCGCGGTTCCCGATAGGAACGCCGCGGCGGTGCTCCCGGCCGCATCGTACACGGGAGCCTGCCAGAAGTGAAGAGGGACCAAACCGAACTTGATCCCGAACGATACGAGGAAACAAACGAATGCTATCACGATCGTGGTTGCGTCCAGCTCGGAGCTCGCTGCCGCAATTTCGGCCAACGTGAGTACGCCCGTTCCCGCGTACAGCACGACGACTCCGACCAGAAACAGGAGTCCCGAGAGCGATGCGTACACAAGGTACACAAAACCGAACACAGCGCCGGCACCGCGTCGCTTTAGCGAGATCAATCCGGTCGACGAGATCGCTGCAAGCTCGAGGAAGACAAACAGGTTAAAAAGGTCTCCCGCGACGATTATGCCCGCGATGGCGGTTGCCAGAAGCGGCAAGAGAATGGCAAAACTCGTGCGGTCGAGCTGATACTCGCACACGGCGTACACCGTGACGACGCCGTGCCCGATCGCAAGAATCACGAGAAAGAACGCGGAAAAGGCATCGACGACCAATACGATTCCGACGGGTGCTGCCCACCCTCCGACCGCGTACGCGAGGCCGCTCGTCGTGAGAGCCGTGTACGATGTGAGCAAAAGAACTACGACGTGCGCAACCGCTCCGATCAGAACCACGAGTCGGACGAACCGTGCCTGGTGTATCGAGAAAACTGATGCGATGAGCGCCGTCGCGAGTGGGGTGAGAACTACGAGGACCGGTAGATGGTTCACGGTTTTCTCCCGAGTACTCTACGAATGTCGGTCGTTCGGTACCGACGATACGTTATGACCGTGAGCGCGAGCGCGACCGAGATGACGCCCGCTCCGATCACGATCGCGGTCAGCGATAGCGCGTGAGGTAACGGATCAACGTACGCGAGGTGATCGGCCGTGAGAACAGGCGCGGTCGCGTCGGGACGGTACGCGAGAGCGACGAGAACCAACACGAGGGCCGACTCCATGATGCTCATACCGACGCAGATCTTGATCATGTCACGATTCGTGAGAACGCAATAGAGACCGATCCCAAACACCGCGGCCGCCGCGGTGTACGCCGCCGCCTGGATCATCGTGTAGCCTCTTCGGTCGAGAGAAACTCGAAAAAAATGCTTCCCAGGCCCGAGGCGACTTTCACACCGATCGCGAGATTCAAAAGCGGAATCGCACCGGCGCTCAGGAGGTTCCCCGGATCACCGCGCGGGAAACCGATCGCGAGATTCGTGAGGAACGCGCTTCCGCTCGCGATTCCGACGAATCCGATTGCGACGAACGCGATCGCGCCGTAACTCTCGGCCGCGTGCAGCCGTGCAGGCGTGAGCCACGCGGATCCTCGGTTCGTTCCGAAAACAACGTTCAAGAGAATAATGAGCACCGCGAGCGAAACGCCGCCCTGAAACCCGCCGCCGGGGGAAAGGTGTCCAAAAACAACAATGTACATCGGGAGCATCCAGAAAAACACCGAGAGGTACGAGATCGACCGGCGCACGAGAATCCCCGAGCCGCGATCCGAGCGGCTCAGACGCGAGCCCGCGAACAATGCAGACACGGCCGTGACGGCGGTGAAAATCACGACCGCCTCGCCGAGCGTATCGAACGCACGGTAGTCGAGAAGCACACTCGAGACGACGTTGATCGCGGCGGTGTCGCGGATCGCGTGCGCGATGTAGTACGTCGACAGCGACACCGGCTGTTCGGTCGTGAGCGCGTGAAGAAGAAAAACGGCCGCCAGCATGCCCATGCTCGCGACCGAGACGAACAGCCCGTATACTGATCGCGCTTTCATGAGCGCCTCTGCATCTTGCTCACCGCTGTAACGAAGATTGCGGTCAGAAGGCCCGCACCGATGACCGCTTCGGCCATCGCGACGTCGACCGCGTGAAGAAACGCGAACACGACCGTGAGCACGACGCTGAAGACCGAAAGTACTATTATCGATGTGATGTAACCGCGAACTATCACCGCACCGAGCGCCGACACGACCAGAACGATCAGGAGAATCACAAAAGCAAACTCAAACATCTTCTTTTTCCTCGAGGTACTCCGCGTACTCATCGACGATCAATCGTCGCCGCGCGTGCTCTGCTCGATAGTTCGCGCGTGCGGCGGCGTGAATCGCGATCGGATTCGTGACAAACAGAAAAACCGCGATGAACGCGATGCGAATCGCGTACACCGCCGAAGGAGATCTGAACGCGATTCCCGCCAACACGAGACCGACACCGACCGTGAGGCCTTTGGTGCCCGCGTGCAATCGCGTGTACGCGTCGGGGAAGCGAAGCATCCCGACGGTCATTGCAAACGAAAAGAAGAGTCCCAAACCTATCAGTACTGCACCGACCACACCGAGCACGTTCACGCGACGTCCCGGTGCTCGATGAATTTCACGATTATGATCGTGTCCGCGAACAGCAACATCGCGTACACAATTGCGATATCCAGAAAAATGATCCGTTCGAACACGATGCCGAGAAGCACCAGTACCGCGGTCATCATCACGCCGATTGCGTCGGCCGCCGCGACACGGTCGAGAAGAGACGGGCCACGAATCAGCCGGATCGTGCAGAGACCAGAGAAAAAAATCAAAAGGATGATCGCCGTGTGGTTCACTCGCTGATCCTCCGGACCCACTGCCTGAGCCCGCCCGTGACACGGTCGTCAAACGCGACGTCGCCGTATCCGGTCACGTCGATCCAGTGAACGTAGAGGTTGTCGTTCTCCTCATCGTAGTCCATCGTGAGTGTGCCGGGGGTGAGCGTAATCAAGCCTGCGAACACCGTCGTTGCGGTGATACTCGTGAGGCCGCCGTCGACGCGCACGATCCCGGGCCAGAAGTCCATGTTCGGCTTGAGCGCAAGAAACGCAAGAGTGACGCCGGACCAGATCACTTTGCCGATGAAGACCGGGATGAACACGACCAGCCACATCATGCGCACAAGCAATCGGCCGCGTCGTTGAGGACCGGCGGCCGTGATCGCGTCGCTGCGTCCGATCCACGTTCTCCCGTCGAGCAGCGAGCCAAAGACCAAGACCCCGATCGCGCTTAAGCCCAGACCGATTGCCAACGCCGGA
Organism: Spirochaetaceae bacterium; assembly: GCA_007695285.1. GTDB lineage: Bacteria > Spirochaetota > Spirochaetia > DSM-27196 > PXBQ01 > PXBQ01. Next base: position 5,390 of record REEC01000217.1, read on the forward strand.
ACCGTGCGGTTTACCGTAAACGCCGCCCACGCCGCAAACACAGCGATTCCGAAAACAAGCTTTTTCATGATCACTCCAGCGTAGCCAATCACGAACAGGATGGCAACAGCCGATAAGCTGCTGTCGATAGGCCGCTATGCCACTTGTTGACACGCTGTGCGCAAGCTGGTATCCCTTCATTGATGATCTGCCCCGACGGTCAGGGCGAGGATCCTGACCCTCCCGATTTATCAACTCATCCGATGACCCGAGCGCGTCGTGCCCGGCAGTAACCTTGTCGTCCTCGGCATAACCATGGGTGTCTTGCTCGTCTGTTCCGCGGTGTTATCCGGATCCGAGACGGCGTTTTTCTCGCTCAACAGTCTCGAGAAGGAATCTCTTCGGCGTCGAACCAAGGCCGGAACCGGACGGTTTGTTCGGCTGTTGTTTTCAGAGCCCGATGAGGTTCTTGTTACGATTCTCACCGGCAATATGTTTGTGAACATCTTTGCCTCGTCGATCTCCGAAGCGATCGGTTCGGCTGTATTTACCCGTGGCGCGGAGTTCTTCTCGATCGTATCCATGACGATAATTCTCCTTGTTATTGGTGAGATGACGCCAAAGAACATCGCGGTACGGCACTCGCTGCGCTTTTCGATCTTTGCGGCAGGTATCCTGCGTCATGTTCACGTCGTCCTTCGGCCTTTGACACGGCCTCTTGGGCGCATTCGGCACGCGGTGATCTCGACTTTCCCCGGGCGTCTGGAACTCGATGAAAGTCGCGGTGACGCGGTTCTCTCGGCGATCCGAATGGGCTACGAGAGCAAGACGATCGACGAGTCGGAGCTGAAGCTTCTCGAGCGGTTCTTCCGCTTTCGCGACAAGACCGCCGCCGATGTCATGATCCCGCGCGTGGACTGTCGACCTGTGGGCGCCTCGACGACGGTCAGAGAGTTTCTCGCCGCTGTGTCGGCGAACGAGCCCGACACGTTTTCGCGGCTGATCCCGCTTTACCGCGACGACATCGATCACATAACAGGATACGTGCGCCTTTCGGATCTCATTCCGTTCAGACTCGGCGGAGATTCCGACCGGCCACTTTCCGAGCTGAAACGGCCGATTCACGCGGTTCCCAACGGAAAGGACCTTCGCGAGCTACTCGAGGAGATGGCGGAGCTACAGGCCGAGATGGCGGTTGTAGTCGATGAGTACGGCGGAACCGAGGGGCTCGTGAGCTTCGAGGCGGTGATGTCGTATCTTTTTGGCGACTTTGCCGCGGTGCAGGATCAGCCGATACACGCGCTCGACGATACGTCTTACCGTATTGCCGGTTACGTCGATCTTCGCGAGGCTGAGTCGGTTTTACAGACCGAGCTCCCGGGGGACAGCCGGACTCTCGGGGGATTTGTGATCGACCTCATCGATGATCTTCCGAGCGACGGAGCGACGGTCGAGGCCGGCGGGTACCGATTCACCGTCGAGCGTGTTTCCGGCCGTCGGATTATATGGGTCCTCGCGACGCGGATGGTCGGCAAATGACCGGGATGATCCGATGATCAGCGTTGCGCTCGTAGTCGGGCTCTGCATGATGTTCGCGGCGTTTTTCGCGGGGCTTGAAACCGGGTTGATCTCGGCAAACCAGTTTGCGCTCTACTCGGCCCGCGCACGCGGGGTTCTGTACGCGCGCGCCGCGGACTTCCTGCTCCTGAAACCCGAACGGCTTCTCTCAACGACGCTAATCGGCACCAACATATCGGTTGTCACCGCGACCGTGTTCCTCAGCAACATGCTTCGAAGGACCGGTGTGATCTGGGCGCCGATCCTCGGAAGCGCGCTTCTTGTCATCGCGTGGCTCCTGGTTTCGGAGATCATCCCGAAGTCATTTTTTCGCCAGCACGCGGACACGGTCGCGGTCAAGCTTGCCCCGGTTCTCGTCGTATTCTACTTTTTATTCTTCCCGGTCGCGACCTTGCTCACCCTCGTCGTGAAGCTCGTCCTTTTTCTAACCGGGCAACTCGGCTCGACGAAGGAAGGCGTGAGTTCCAAGCAGTCGCTGCGACTGCTTGTTCGGCTTGGAAGCCGTGAAGCGGGTCTCTCGCTCGCCGATCAGAGGATAATCGACGACATCTTCGACTTTCAGGACACGATTGTCCGCGAAGTCATGGTTCAGATCCATCGGACGCTCGCGTGCCCGCGGACTATGCAACTCGACGAGATCATTCGGCGCGCGCTCTCGGTCGACGTTCGGTTCGTGCCGATCTATGAGACCCGGCTCGATAATATCGTCGGGTACATCGACGTCGAAGAAGCCGCCACGGGAGACCGGCTTACGCTCGATGCATTAATGCACCGGCCGACATTCTACCCCGATACCAAACGGATTCCGGAACTGCTGCTCGATATGAATCGGAAGACATTGCCGGTCGCATTTCTCGCGAACGAGTACGGCAGGATCTCGGGCGTCGTCACCCCCGACGAGATCGTCGGCGAGGTGATCGGGCGCTTCGCGGTCACGCGTCACGGACACGGTCGCGACATTGAGCGACTCGAGTCAGGCGCGTACGCGGTAGTCGGCGTCGCCGATATCGAAGACTTTCGGAACGAGACCGGGATCTCGGTCCCGCGTGGCCCGTACGACACGATCGGCGGGTTCGTGCAGACACGACTCGGATGTATTCCCGAAGTCGGTGATACTCTCGTTCACGCCGGCGCTACGTTTATCGTGACCGAACGCGACGAACTCCACGTGAAACGGCTCGAGGTTCGATTAGACAGGCCTCACGACGCGCGGTGAGTTTGCCGGTGGTGCGGGAACCGAGCCAAATTTTTTGCACGATCGCTAAATAACAAACCCGGCTGCGATCGATGCCGCGACGATCAGCGGCGCGGGGATACGCGTAAAGCCGAGCAACGCGGCCGTTAACGCGGTCACGATGATCGTGTCGACGTGGAATCCGGTCGCCTGGAACAGGATCACCGCCGCGATCGAAATCAGCCCACCCGCGACTGCGTTCACACCGCGCAACGAGATCTTGAACGCGCGGATTTTCTTGAGATCCTCCCAGATCGGATACACGAAGTAGATCAGCAGCAAACCCGGAAGAAATATTCCGACACCGCCGATCGCCGCGCCGACGACCTGGACGATCGTCCCGAACCCACGCGACGCCATCCCACCCGCGTACGCGGCGAAGCTGAACATCGGCCCCGGTAACCCTTGAATCAGCCCATACCCGGTCAGAAATTCCTGGTTCGTCATGTACCGCCGAACTTCGACGAGTTCGGTGTGCATGATCGGAACGACGACCTGTCCGCCGCCGAACACGAGGTACCCGTAGCGGTAAAAACTCTCGAACATCTGTACGAGACGCGCCTCGAAAACCGCCGCCGCCGCGATTCCCCCGACAGCGAAAACCGCAAACAACACGATGTATCGCCACGGCGGTGCGACGCGGACCGGATTCCACATCTCGCCTTCGCGGTACACGATCATCGCAACCGCGCCACCCGCGACGAGAACGACCGGGAAGATCCACGGCGTCCGAAAATAAAACGTGGTCACCGCGGAGGCGACCGCGAGACACGCGGTCGTAACGTCGGTCACGACTTTTCGGCCGATGCGTACGGCCGCAACTATGATGAAGCCGACCGCCATCGGGCCGATGTACCGCAGTACGTCGATCGAGATATCGACACTAACCAGGAACGCGTACAGGAACGAAAGCGCCGACATCACGATCAGAACCGGCAGCGCCCAGACGAGCATCGTCAGGAACGCCAGCAGCGGCCCGCCCATCTTGTACCCGATCGAGACGATCGTCTGCGTACTCGTCGGACCCGGCAATATGCTGCAAAGCGCGATCAGCTCGACCAGTTCCTGTTCGCTCAGGTAACGGCGTTTCACGACCATCTGGTCGATGAAGACACTCATGTGCGATTCAGGCCCGCCGTACGCGCCGAGCGAGCATATCAA